>CAZTDD010000256.1:0-2535 GCA_964612675.1 uncultured bacterium | reverse complement strand
CCGGCCCTCTCCCAGAGGGAGAGGGAGAAGATCTCTCCCGACTTTTTGCGACGCCGTCAGTCTTGGGGAGGGAAAGAAAAAGAAGTTCTGAGACAGCGTCAGGAGGTTCGCCCTCCCTTCGCTTCGCCGAAGAGCGTAACTCAGTGGCGTTTGAGAAAGGAAACAAACAATGGATCACCATCTCGATGCAAATCGAACCTCACGGTTGTTGTGGATTCTTTTTGTCAATCTATGTATCATTTGTTCAATTGTGATCTCGACGGAAGCCGGAGACAACGTGTTCTCTGTTCAGGATGATGAAGTTTGCCTGAACGGCGAAGAGTTTAAGGTCATCGGTCTACGCTGTTCAAACGCCCTAATTTCCGACGACGATACAGACGAATTAATCGTCAGTTTGGATGTGTTCAAGTTGTTCGGTGTCAATACAGTCAGCGTCTACTTCATGGGGTCCCGCTTTGGAGATGTGAAAGGATATCGTCCGGATGCCTCGCTCGACCCGGTTTATGCCGAGCGGATGGCACGAATCATTAAGGCCGCAGATGACGAAGGTATGGTTGTCCTCGTGGGGTGTTTGTACTGGAGCAACTCGCGTGCGAAAGAAGATCTTTCTCACTGGAAGCAAAAAGATGCAAATCAAGCGGTGGCGAACACCGTGAAATGGCTGAAGGAGAATAAGTTTACGAATGTTCTTGTCGATCCGGACAATGAAGGCATGGCCTCGCGAGCGACGGGATGGAGTATCGAGAAGATGATCGAGGCAGGCCACGAGGCGAGTCCTTCTTGTATCATCGGGTACAACCTGAAAGAACCGCCTCCGGATAACGCGGATATTCTGCTCCATCACAGTCCGAAAGACGCTGAACGGCCTTATATCGAAAGCGAGGGCTCGCCGGGAGATACACCGGGTGGTTATTGGGGGAGTTTTAGCAAGCGGGACGGGTATTACAACTACATTCGCATTGGCCGTTACCTGGACCAAATGAAAGAAAGCCAGATCGAGGCGACGCGGAAGAACGTCGAGGATTATTCGGGGTATATATTCGCCTCGACGTGGATTCAGTGCGCCCCGCACGAAGGGATCGGCGGACCGTTCATGAATGTCGGCGGCCGGGCGCTAAATCCGAATGTGAATGAAGACGTCACCGAGATCCAGCCGGACGCAGGGATCCTGTGGTGGCTGGAATGGGTCAAGGAGAAATATGGGCCGTGGACAGGGCCGAAGTAGACTATCGCTCCTCTTTCAGGATTGACAGATCCGGTTCGAGGAGTTCTTTGAATTCGGCTGTGTTCATGTTCTCCGGCGTCACAATTCGGACGCCGGTATCGATGCGTTTCGGGACATCCTTGCCGTTCAGGTGGTCGATCACGGCCTTGACCGCCTGGTATCCCATCTTGAATGGATCCTGCAGTACCAGCGCGTGAATCTCTTTGTTTTCGAGGGCCTTGTTCAACTCCGCAGATGAATCGAAGCCGACGAATTTTTTCTTGCCCGCATACCCCTGCGCACGCAAGGCCAATAGAGCGCCGAATGTGCTGGATTCGTTGGGGCCGAAGACCCCGTCCACATCAGGATACTTGGTCAGCAGGTCTTCCGTGACGGCGCGCGACTGTTCGCGGTCGCTGTACCCGTACTGCTTATCCACAATTTCGATTTGTGGGTAGTCTTTTTTGATCGTATCCTCGAAGCCCTGTTCCCGTTGCGTTGTGGATTCGCTTCCGGGGTTCACAGCGATGACGATCACTGTTCCGCCGCCGGGCAGCAGATCCCCCATTTTCTCGGCGGCCCGGACGCCGCCTTGGTAGTTGTCGGTTGCTACGAAACTGACATATTTGTCTGTATTCGCACCGGAGTCGAACAGGACGAGAGGAATACCGGCCCGGTCGACTTTGTTAATTGCCGGCACCAATGCGTCGGCGTCCTGCGGAGCCAAGACGATCCCGTCCACTTGATCGATGATGAAATCTTCCACAATCGCGATCTGCCGTTCGCGCTGGGTCTCGTCCTGGGTCCCCTGCCAGAGGATTGTCGCGTCCATTTCCTGGCCGGCGGTTTTGGCGCCCGCGTGGACGGTTTGCCAGAAGACGTGAGCGGTTCCTTTTGGAACGACGGCAATTCGACGCTGGGAGGTTTCGGTTTCTTGTCGTTGCCCGCAGGCGACGGCTAACAGAAGAGATACGAACATGCACCCGAGAAGAGCGCATTTCATTGTAGTAGAGGTGAATCTCCGCATGGTTCATCTCCTTGTGTTCAAGCAAAAGCAATCTGAGTCGATGGATCGGGGTCTCGGTGGGTTACGCTCCTCGAAAGTCGCTTCGTCAACCGTAATTAGGTCATGTCGCTAACCCACCCACACCTGCAGATAAGCGTATCAGATTTCCGGCAAGCGACAGAAGAGGGGACAGTCTGTCTAGTGTGATGTCCGGCGAAAACAGCGAGATCGCCACGCTTCGCTCCTAAGAAAACACCTGCGAATCGTCACTCCGAGGAGCGAAGCGACGTGGGAATCTCGCCGTTGAATCGGACAAAACGAGATG
>CAZTDD010000255.1:0-2588 GCA_964612675.1 uncultured bacterium | reverse complement strand
TCGAAAGGCCGATCACCAATACCCGTGCGGCCCTTCGACGGGCTCAGGAACCGCGTTCGGGTTTCAACTGCCGATTTTAGGATGAAGTGTGACGGGTCGGCAAAAAGTGAGCGGGACGGATCTCCCCCCTAACCTCCCTCGAGCTCGGGGGAGGCAAAAGAAAGAAGCTGAATCATACCCAATGTGTGTTTGTTTTCAGTTGTCTCCCCCAAGAGGGACACGCGTGCGTGGCCACAGTGAGGGGAGATATAGAGGGGCTTGAACCTACTATATGCAGCAGCTATCTATCGCTTACACGAAAAACGTATGGAATTATGCAAGTCCGACGTCTTCTAAATATCCCCGGAACACCTTGAGATCCCGTCGAATTGCGGCGACAAGTTTTTCTCTTTCTTCTTTTTCACTTTCCGCGTGAACGTGGTATTCAAAATGCATCGAAAGCGGTCCGGTGAAGTCGATTTCTTTGTATAAGCCAAGAGCGTGATGCCAATCGACCATGCCCTGCCCCACCGGCGGATACTCGCGCCGCCACCCGCGTTCCGGATCCTTCTTCCAAACAACATCTTTGATCGCCGAACTCTTGATTCGACTCGCTATCACATGAAACCCGGTTTCCCACGCGCCGCATCCGCCTTCGGCCACCGCGTGTCCGATATCGAAATTCGAACCGATCCATTCGGGATCGATGTCCCGGACAATTTCAAAATAGTCCCAGATCGCGCCGCCGATGTACCGGGGTCCGGAGTGATTATGATACGCCGCACGGAGATTGTAGTGTTTATTCATCGCAGCGAGATCCCTCATTTTCGGCTTGTATTCATTGAGCTGTTCCAAGATTCCGCGATCCTTTTCGTACCTCCACGATCCGATTCGGTAGATCGGGATACCAAGCGCGGAAGCGGTTTTGAGAATCGGCTTGGTGTGCGGATGATCCGGGTCGGAGATGGGTGTCGAAATCATCATCACGTCAAGGCCGACTTCCCGTATCGCTTCCACCGCTTTGGGCAGATCCTCCTCGACCCGCTCGGGCTCCACGTGGCCGCCGCCCCGGACGGTCAAGTCCGCACCGTCGTAGCCAAGATCCGCCATACGGTCGGCAAGTTCATCATAGTCGGTCCAACCGAGATGTTTCGTGAACAGGACGACCGGTGGCTTGGGAGTCTCTTTCTTCGACTCGCCGGCGAGAGAGGTCAAGTTTGTGCCAAGGATTCCCGCCGCTGCGGTCCCTGCGAGAAATGTGCGCCGAGAGAGTGCGATTTGTTCATGTTGCTTGTTATGCATGGCTGGCTCCTTACCAGTCCGTTTTCAACACACCACGATTATAACCCAAATCCACCGGCTGACTGTAGCATCGGGTACGGCGCCCCATGAGTTCCGATCCCACAACTCCGTGCGAATCCTCCAACGCTTCCGGTATGAGATCGTTGACGCTTTTGGGTCGGTGCACTATCTTGGGAAGTAGGGGTCAATCGTTCGGGATCAACCCGGACGCTATTTCAAGACCAATTTGAGATATCGTTCAAAAGGAATTTCCTAAGATGAAAGAACCAACAAATAGCGTCACCCGCAGGGATTTTGTGAAACACACAGCCGCCGGTATCGCCGGTCTGGCCGCAGGGGCTTCGCCGCTCCATGCTGCCGCCCAGAATAAAATGCCGACACGGACGCTCGGCAAGACGGGATTGAAAGTGTCCCTGTTGTCGTTCGGCGGGGGATCTCAGTTCCTTGCGAATCCAAACGGGAAATGGGAAACCCTGATGCAGCAGGCGCTCGACGCGGGAGTCAACCTCTTCGATACGGCATCCAGCTACAAATGGAGTCATCCACAATCGAGTGAGGAGCGGTACGGCGAGATCCTCTCGTCCTGCAGAGACCGTGTGTTCATCTCCACAAAGTTCGATTCGCGCAACACCAGCGTGGCGATGAATGAATTTGAGCGAAGCCTGCAGCGGTTAAGAACGGACTATGTCGACATTCTGTTGATTCATGACGTGAACAACAGCGACACACCGAGCGCACTGGAAGAAGGCGTTTACAAGGAAATGGTGAAACTCAGGGACGAGGGCACCGCCCGATTCATCGGTTTCTCCAGTATGAATTCCGCTTTCCGGGCACGCGAATGCATCGAGGCCCTTGATTTCGATGTTGTACTGCTCACGCTGAATCCAACCGCCTACGGCAATAACGCCAAAATCGCCGTCCCCGCCGCGAAAAAGAAAAACATAGGTGTCATGGCGATGAAGGTGATGAGAGACATTGTCAATAAGAAAGCACCTCCGAAAGAGCTACTCGAATATGTCTGGGAGATGGACGGCGTTCAGACGGCGGTCGTCGGTCATATCGGGTCGGAAACGCTTGAGGAGAACGCTCGGCTGACGAGACAGTATGGATTCGCGGGTATTGAGAAAAGCCTTCTATACTGCGAGCGGCGACGCGCACTCGAGAAGCAACACGCCGATCTGGCCGGGCCGCACGGCTTATGTTGGGCGCGCCCCGACTACAGCGACCGTGTGTGGGGATAAAGTTGCTGAAAGTGCTTGCTCCCTGGGGAAAACCCGATTACAATCCTCCAACATTGAAATGGGCGT
>CAZTDD010000254.1:0-2641 GCA_964612675.1 uncultured bacterium | reverse complement strand
TCTTTACGATGCGGTGAAAGCTTGGCGGAACGGCTCTCAACCCCCTCCTAACCTCCCCCGATCTTCGGGGGAGGAAAAGGATTGTGCAGATTTGCACTATGCAGAACTGTTGCATGCAACACCCGTAAAGGGGACTGGAGCAAGTCGCGCCGACGCTTTTATGTTCCAGCCGAAGGCTGCGGAACGCTGGTTTCTTGTGTGTGTCGAGGTTGGAATCCGCTAATCTCCAATCCCGCCAAGCCACGAAATTCAAAGAGTTTAGATTGGCCATGGGAAAAAGAAGCGATTCTGCATGGCCGCGTCCAACGTCGTTGTCCGTGCGGGAGAAAGAGGGTTGGTCTGCTTTTTGCCAAGACAGGTTCCCGGGAGAGGAAGCCATTTCCCAGCGAGCTTATAGAAGAAAGCATGGCGTCGCGGCGGCCTTAGGGTCTCAGTAGAGGATATGGAGCGATTCATGAGATCGAACTTCCAAGGAAAAACAACTGACTTTGGATGGGAAAGACAGAGGATAAACAACTGTCAGAGGGAGGATTCACAATGAAACTCAATGTTCGAAACAAAATTCTTCTTGTCGTACTTCCGATATTGGTCGTGGGGCTGAGCCTTACAGGATTTCTTTCTTACCGTGTGGCTTCGAACACGGTTATTGAAAATGAAAGAACGGCTATGAGAGACACCGTGGAAAGTGTCGTAAGGCAATTGGAGTCGTGGTTTCAGACACGTCTTGCCACGGCGCACACATTGAGCAAAGACAGCGACCTGATCGCAGCGTGCCATGGAGAGAATTTGGACGCGGCGAAAGAACGGCTCCTGGCTCTTTTTGAGGAGCTGGGAGATTATGAAAACGTTTTCATCACCGATCCGGAGGGTGTCATCCAATTGGCCGCAGTGAACGAAGCGAACACCGTGGGTATTGATGTTCCGTCCATTCCCGCCTATAGCATCAATTTCGATAAGGCGAACCAAGGAGAAGCCTATATCGGGGATGCTTTCGAATCGCCCGCCAGCGGCAGGCCGGTTTCTCTCCTTACCGTTCCAATTTTGGAAGAGGGCCAGCTGATCGGTGTTTTGGGGACGCCTATCGAATTGCAAGCATTTGCCAAGAATGTCGTCCAACCGATCACGATCGGAGAGACCGGATATCTATACATCGTGGATAACTCCGGCGTCACATTGGCCCATCAGAACCAGGAATACATTCTGCAAATCGACGTCTCAGAATACGATTTTGGAAAAACAATTCTGGCGCAAAAGAGCGGGTCTCACGAGTATATTTGGAAAGGGGAGGAAAAGATAGCGGTATTCGACGAATTTCCGCTGAAGAATTGGATCGTGGCGGCGACGGCAACGACGCAAGAATTCCTGGCTCCTGTACAGAAGATTGAGTATGTTGCCGTGAGCACGATCTTAATTTGCGCACTTGCCACCTTTGTGTTCATATTCCTTTTTGCCGCTCGATTGGTGGCTCCGCTTCGTGAAGGCGTCGCACTGGCGAAGAGAATTGCGGAAGGCGACCTGACTCAACGGCTGGAGATAAAGAGCCGTGATGAAACCGGTGAGCTCGCGAGCAGTCTGAACGAGATGTCGGACAGGCTGTCCAAAGTGATGAACCAAATTCAGACATCGTCGGACCAGGTCTTATCGAGCAGCGAACAGCTCTCCTCATCGGCTCAAGATCTATCGAGCGCCGTGACCGAGCAGGCGTCGAACCTCGAGGAGACATCCGCATCTATCGAAGAACTGGCCTCATCGATCGATCAAAACAGAGACAATGCGAAGAACGCGAATGAGATTGCGCGGAAAGCGGCAGAACATGCGGAGAACGGCGGCTCGGCCGTACTCAAGACAGTCGAAGCGATGCGAAAGATCGCCGCGCAGATCGCGATTGTGGACGACATTGCGGATCAAACCAACCTTCTGGCGTTGAATGCGGCAATTGAAGCGGCCCGTGCGGGCGAAATGGGAAAAGGATTCGCTGTAGTCGCTGTTGAGGTACGGAAGTTGGCCGAACGGTCGCAACAGGCGGCGAAAGAGATCAGCGAACTCGCAAATCACAGCGTAGACGCGGCTGAAGAAGCCGGACAAATCATTCAACAGGTTGTACCCGATATCCAGCAGACGGCGAAGCTGGTGGAAGAGATCACGCTGGCCTGCGAGGAACAATCCTCCGGTGCGGATCAGATCCGGCAAACGGTCAGCACTCTCGACCAGGTGACACAGCAGAATTCATCCACTTCGGAAGAGACAGCCGCCGCGAGCGAAGAGCTGGCGTCGCAGGCACAGAGTATGCAGGAAATGGTCGTACAATTTCAAATCGAATCGAACGGAAACGGGAACGGCAAGGGCGGTGGGTATGCGAAATTTGAGGCTCCTCGACATCGTGAGGAACAACCGATGACTCGTTCCAGGACGGATCGCGCCACCAACCGATTGCCTCAGCCCATGCATCCGGTGAATTCCGAATCGAAGGCACAAGAAGGCGGAGAATTCCGGGAGTTTTAAGCGGATAGATGAGGGGGAGGAAATTGTGCGAGGGGACGGCCGGAAGCTCACCGTATAATCGCTTTTCGGTAAGCCCCTCCTAAGCTCCCCCAAGACTGACGGCGCTGCAAAAAGTTGGGGATACGGATTTCAACCCCCT
>CAZTDD010000253.1:0-2696 GCA_964612675.1 uncultured bacterium | reverse complement strand
GGGTCTGTCACACACACAGGAGCGTCAGCGGATAATGCAACGTGCCCTCACCCCGCCCTCTCCCAGAGGGAGAGGGAGAAGAACTCTCCCGACGACTTTTTGCGGCGCCATCACCTCTAGCCGGACAGTTTTTCATTTCGACGATTCTTCGTCGGACACATCCAAAACCTCACGGATTATTCGTAGTAGGCCTTCCGGCCTGTAAGGTTTTGTGATGTAGCCCGAGGGATTCAATGATTGCAATTTCCTCGTCTGCCCGTTTTCTGCATATCCGCTGCTGACAATGACCTTTACACGGGTACTTTCAGATCGCAGCTGCTGCAGAACCTCATAGCCCGAAAGATGAGGCATCGAAAGATCCAATACAATTGCATCGATTCGATCTCCCTCCCGGTGGAATATTTCCAAAGCCTCTCCTCCATCCACAGCGAGAAGAACTGTATACCCGTGTTTTTCGAGTACGGTTTTACCGAGTTCCCGTATCATCTTTTCGTCATCGACCAGTAAAATCGTCTCGTCACCCCCTCGAACTTCGGAGATCCCCTTCGCTGCGTTTTCCCGCAGATCGCGTTCTGCAATGGGAAGATAAATCTTGAATGTCGTCCCCCGGCCCGGTTCGCTATACAGATTGATCCAGCCGCCGTGTTGCTTGATGATTCCATAGGCGCTTGCGAGTCCCAACCCGGTACCTTCTCCGAGCGGTTTCGTGGTAAAAAACGGTTCAAAGATGTGCCGTTGCGTTTCCAGATCCATCCCGGCTCCGTTATCGGACACAGACAGTACAACGAATTCTCCCGGTCGTGCATACGCATGAGTTCGGCAATACTCCCCGTTTACGATCATCGTGCCGGTCTCCAGGCTGATGACGAACCGATCGCCCTCCCGGCCGGGAACCGCCTCTTTCTCGATCACATCGTTGATCGCATCTCGGGCATTGACGCACAGGTTCATGAGAATGGAATCGATCTGTGTAGCGTCTGCAAGGATACATGGAAGACCCGGTTTCGCATGGACTTCGATATCGATTCGTCTATCAATAACCTCCCGAACAAGATGGCTGACCCTTTCAATTTGCTCGTTTAAATCCACTTGCGTCAATTCTACGGGGGATTTGCGGCTGAAAGCCAGCAGTTGCCTCACCAGCTGCTCCGCTCGGCCCGCGGCTTCCACGGCAGCAGACAGGAAAACCCGTATCTCCTGCGGGGCGTCCAGTTCGGCCAATCCCAAGTTACCGATAATGCCTGTGAGAAGATTGTTGAAATCATGCGCAATTCCGCCGGCAAGTTGACCGACAGCCTCCATCTTCTGGGCCTGCCGCAACTGCAATTCAAGCCGTTTCCGGTCGGTGATTTCAACCACCCCTCCGATTATGCCAACAATGTCGCCGTCATGCGACTTGAAAGGATAATAGCTGCCCAACCAGTCGCGGCGTACGTATGAACTGTCCTCTGCGACTCCGCTGACTTCTATGTCGACGACAGGTTCTCCCTCCTCGAAAACGGGACGAAAAACCTCGTTCAGATGATCGGCGATTTCGGGAAGTACCTGATCAAGCGTGTTGCCCAGGTGCGCATCGACCGGCTTGCCGCTAATCTCCGCCATGCGTTCGTTGACCCGAACGAACCGCATGTCGCGGTCCAAAAGGAAGAGCCCGACGGGCGCGAACTTGTATACCTGGTCCAACTCAAGCAACTGTGCTCGAAGTTGTTTCTCTCTTTCCCGGAGGGCATTCTCCGCATATTCACGTTCTGCGATTTCCTCCTGGAGCCGCGCATTCACCTGCTCCAACTCCGCTGCTCGCTGAGCGACCAACTCATCCAAGTGGTCCCGATGACGGCGAATTTCGTCTTCGTCTCTTTTCCGCTCCGTAATGTCTTCGACCAATTGGATAAAATGATCGATCGACCGGTCCTCCCTGCGGATGCATCGCATCCATACGTGAGCGAAAATAACTCTGTCTTTTCTGCAGATGAATCTCATTTCGCCGGAGTAGCTGTCGATTTCCCCGTTTAGAAGGCCTTTTAGCGTTGCCTGAACAGCCGACCGATCGTCCGGATGAATCAACATAGACCATTTCGTACGATTGAGTTGCTCGCGCGTGTAGCCGAGAATTCCGCAGAAACGATCATTGAATTGAATCCACTCTTGATCACCCGTCAATAGAACCATACCAATCGGCCCGAGTTCGAAACTCCCGCGAAATCGTGCCTCACTCTCTCTCAACGCGGCTTCGGCATAACGGCGATCTGAATCGACCTTGGCGAATTCTTCAGTTTGCTTGCGAAGGGCCAGTATTTCTTCGATGAGTAGCTCACGCGGTTTCCCACGAAAATCCACGGCATACCCCCATACATAGGAATTCTCCTCAACCACCACTTATAACACACACGCATAACACACACTCATAACACAGCAAGGAAAACGCCCGGAAGGAAGCGCTCCTTCGTCCAGATCAGAAGACGCGTCACGCAATTTGTAGACGAGACGATCGATTGTGTTCCGGGGAATGCCTCCGTGTCAACGGAAACGGGTGCCTTAAAACAAAACTCTAATCGTGAATCTCTTCGATCACGCTTTTCTCGACCCGAAAGGTCGCTTTTCGGCTTCATGGCGAGGCCCGCACCAACAGAGCCGGTGATTTGAGGAAGAAACCGCGGTCTCCGTTGCCGTCATGGCGAGCGAAGCGTGGCCATCTC
>CAZTDD010000252.1:0-2703 GCA_964612675.1 uncultured bacterium | reverse complement strand
TCGCTTTCGAGCAAAACCCGGCAACAAGATACACCGGCACAGAACCCGCTGGGTTGCTGCGTTCAAAGAGATTGCTTCCTTCGTAATAGTATGTCGGCAAGAGTTCCTTCGCAGCCTCGTTTTCCAGCCCGTCATTGGTCAACAACTGCACGAATTCCTGTTTTTTCGCAGTGAGCTCATCAACTGTTAATTCCCTACCATGGTCGATTAACACCTCTGTTGCCTTGAGCGCTCGCTCATCGGGCGCGTCAGCCCAAGTGCCGCTCGCAGAGGCGAGAAGAATGATCGCAAATAACGCGGACGACGTTTTCATCATGAACCTGTCCGGTTCCCCCGTTTTAGCTCGCGGAACAGTGTAATTCACAAAAATAAACGGCTCGTTCCAATTGATGTAACTACTACAGTAAGAAAACACCGTGTGCCACCCCCAATTCCGAGGCTGTGTCATAATTCAAAAAACAACCATTTTCAGGAGTCATTTTCGTCGCCTCGACAAGAGATCGTTCAATACAGAGTAAATACGGGCGTCTCATTTTGCGAAAAATGCCGAGAATTCTTTTATGACACAGCTTCTCCGCTTGGGGGTGGAGAGGCAGCTATCAAGGTACTATTTCGGTGACCCAACCAGTTTTCCTTTTCGGCCAATCGCCGCTTTCGAGATAATCAAGGATTTCCTGGGTTATCTTCAGATTCACTTTCGATGTTCCTGTACTGGCGTATCTGCTTGCGTCGCTTTCGGCAAGCGCTTCGTTTTCTTTTGTTTTCAATTTCGCCAAGGCTGACCGTATTCGCCTTTCATCGACTACCTCCTTCGAAAGAGCCTTAGCGTCCCTCAGCAGCCTGTACAACATCTCGGCTCCATGATTTCGCTCTTGTGTTATTGGAGACCGCAACGCTATCTGCACTACCTCCCAACAGGTCTGAAGGTCCCGGTTGTCCCATGTGATCGCCAATGCTTCTTGGAGGCCTTGGGAGTACATGGTAGATTTTTGGGCAAAAAGATCCCGGCGTGTGTTTGTCAAGAATGCTTCCTCAAAACGGTTCAAGGTCAAGAGAAGTTCGGCTGTTGACTTTTCGCACAATCCCGCAACCAGATACCTCGGCACTACACCAAATACGGAGCTATCTTCGAACAACGCGCTGTTCCCGTTAGGAGTAGTGGAATCCGGCAAGAGATTCTGTCTAGCTTGGTCGTTAATGTTCTTTTCTTCACTCAAATCGATCAGTTTCTCTCTCCTTCGACATAATTCCTCTAAAGTCAGCTGCTTTCCGTAATCGTGCAGCGCTCGCGTTTTCAACTGGGGGATCTTCCACCAGGGTATTACATCTTGTGACAGGCGTTGGTTTTCGGCGTCTGAGGACATCGCAGCGCAGCATTGTGCCTCGATGATAAGTCCTGCGAGAATCAGCGATATAACAAGAGTAGATCTGAGCATTTTAGCCTCCGAGTCTATTCCCACGAGTTGAAGATATTGTTCCAGGTTGTGTATTGCCTAAAACGATCCACTTGATCAATCACTTCCGGGTCTTGGCAATATGGCTTAGAATCCGCATCAACTTCCGTGGCAAGTCTTATGATTTCACATGCGAAATTCAAGTCCATGACGTTCCGTTCCCATGACCAAGTACATTGAGTATGTCCAAGTGAAATCATATGACCAATCTCGTGCAATAAGTGGTCACCCAGTTCACCGGTCGTGTAGAGATCATTTTCATCGTCTCGCACGGGGATGACAGCGATTTTCTGAGTAGGGGTCGCACTATCGGCAGGAGTGTGACGAAATACACACATGGCCGGCGTGCCCCCTACGATTTGGTCTACGTATATGACGGGTGTAACATCATCTTTCCACTTCCGAGCGTAAGCGTTCACTATGTCTACCCCTTGAGCGGTATTATCATCAAAATCAATATCAGAATACGTTGAACTCTGTACCCCGTCGGCCGTATCGAGTACCAAGTTGTGCTCGTCGAGCGCTTGACTTTGAATATAAGAGATTATCGCGCTGTGCGAAGCAGACAGGACCGCATCTGAGTAGGATGAGAGGTTGTATACCGCCAGATCTAGTCGCACTTCCGGATCATTCGCACGGCACGTGTCTAACCCAATAAAGGAGATGTCCATGCCGACAAGCACGATCAAAAGAACGCTGACCCAAAAGAAAGACAGAGAGACGCGGGCTAAAGTAGGTGGGCGTGTTTGACGGCCTTTACGACGATACTCCTGTGTTTGAGGTTGATGCGGTGTGTTGTTTGAAGATTTCATCACAGGCAATACTCGATTCATCTCTACTCCCTCCCCTCTTCGAGGTCGTTTCTCGTCCGCGTCGCCCGTGCCCTACGAAATCGTGGAGTTCGCTGGCCGAGAGAGCGGTCTCCGGTAAGTTGCTCTGACACTCTCTTCACGAATCATCTTTGAGTTGCCTAGCACGCCACTCCCACATCATTCTCTGTCCCTCCGTCGATGCTGATTCTCTCAAATCCTCGACAAACGGCAGAATCTTCTCCGGCGGGTCACCTCGTTCCGTTCTAATGTGAACCAAGTCCTTTTGGGCGGCCCGCTTCCAAATGGGGTAGGATGTCTCAGAAACGATGCGCAGCAGAATCTGTTCGGCTTGTTCCGGCGTTTTCTCTTGGAATAGGAGAAGACGAGCCAGACTATAAGCAGCATTGATAGATCCGGGGTGTTTCAAATCAAATTCA
>CAZTDD010000251.1:0-2707 GCA_964612675.1 uncultured bacterium | reverse complement strand
GGCCAAACGATTTCGTGTACATTCGCAGCAGCGAATATGGCACGACCTCACAGCGCCCCAAGCTGATTGTCTCCTACGATCACACCCGCTTCGGCGCAGATGCGGGGAATTCAACTGATACGAACCCGACGATTACCACACGGCAGCAACGGATGAAGAACGACCATCTTGATATCATCCGTTTTTTCGCGCACGATGCGTCCCCCGGTAATCTCCAAGATTTCATGGGTGCCGCATACAACAATGCCATGAAAGTGATCATGGTTTTTGGATGCGGTCCCGTTAGGGATGCGGGCTCGGGCGTTGATGCTGCGTGGATTGATGACAAGGATCCGCCATATGATCGGACGCCCAGCGGTTTTGCAGAATACGTCGAGGACAAGCTGGAGGCGGTGGCGGGGTACATAGACGGCACCACTAGCCAAACGATTATCGCTGCAGAAATCGGAAATGAGGAAGACGGACCGTTTGGAGATCCTCCCGTGTCTCCTTGGCCTCGGAGCGCTACGCAGAACTACCAACAGGTAGCATGGAAAATGTACGAGGGAGGCAAGGATTTCGCCTTGTTCTACGAGGCGGCACGAGACAATATCAATAATCGCTGGCCGAACCTGGAAATCTTCAGCGGCGGAAGCGTCATTGACCAAAAGACCCTTTCATACGGGGATCACCCCGATCCCACTAATGGACTCCCCGGCATCGGACAGACGGCAGGTGCGTTTATCAGCGGTTTCATCGATGGCGTGACGGAGGAGTCCGGAGGATCACTCAGCAAGCTGCCCGACACCATTTCCATTCATGGCTACGTCAATCCTCAGCCACCGGAGGGCGAGCATGAAGATGCAGGCGGCAGAAAAACTTGGCTCTGGCGTCTACGCGAACTTGGAGATAGGTGTGATCGCGGTGGTTATTCTCCCGATTACGCCCAGACGGAGAATGCTTTTGCTGTAAATGGTACTTTCAACGAGCGTGCCCAGGCAGTGTATTACATGCGTCGCGCTCTGATCGATGGCACGGTTCAAGCGGAATCGGGCAACGATCATTGGCGGTACAGTCTATATTTCAGCCATCCTTACAACAGTGTCGATTCGACTCTCGGTATGCACTCTTCAGTCAACACAGCGCGGGTGATTCGGAAGGTGGCAGAGACCCTGCACGATCCCGCGAGTGGAAAACCGGGTTTAGGAACAGAGGGATGCACGGTCTGGATAGCAGCTGCTACCGACGAAGATCACTCAGACGATAGTTCTGAGAATCCTGCCCTTGATGGTGAAGAAACCATGCGGTGTGGATGGGTAAACTCTCATGGCGAAAAATGGGGCGCTATCTGGCGATTCTGGGAACGTCGGAGCGATTTCTGGATGCCTGGCGTGGACACTCGCGAGTTTGAGATCCCTATCTCTGATCCCGACCCGGGGGATGCCACGATCTATAAATTCTCCGGCATGGATGCGTATGCGAACGTAGTGTTCCAAGCTTCGTCCACAGTGTCCGGAACGTTGGTTGGGAATGCAACGAGCTACAGTATTGAAACAGTCGACGAGAATCCCGTGTACTTGCGGTTTGGTCAGTGATGTGCTGGCCAGAGCACAGCGACATGATGGCGACTACATACAAGCCCAAGAAAATCCAATAAGGAGGACCCGTTATTATGAAACAAAATAGTCGAACACGAAGCACCATTGGCATATTCTTGTTCTCACTTGGGGTTCTGTGCGTTTGCGCGGAAGCACAAGTTGAACCTTACCGAACGTTCACTCATCCCAGCCCGGCCCAGATCTATGCCGCGGCCATCTCTCCGGACGGATCGAAGGTGGTGACAGGCTGTGCAGGAGCGAAAGTGTGGGACGTCGAGAGTGGCGAATTGTTGGTCACCGTACACCAGCGTGGTAACTACGTTTGCTCGGTCGCCTTTTCTCCAGACGGTCAGCGCTTGGCAACCGGAGACTGGGACGGCAGAGCTATGATTTGGGATGTGAAAACCGGGGAGCTTCTCTGGAGCTGTGATGTTGATCCGGAGCACAGCGGAACCAGTGATGTTGGATTTGTGGAGTGTGTAGTGTTTTCGCCAGACGGAGACAGACTACTTGCCGGTCATGCCAACTCGTCGAATCCAGAAACCAAAGTCTTTCGAATACCATCCGGCGATCTTGTATTTGAGGTGGGACTATGTTGTCCAACGATGTTCGCCAAGTTTTCCCCCGACGGAAACCGGATTTGTATTACGTCGGGTGATCAGGTACAAATCTGGGACCTGTTGACAGGGGCACTCGTCCGTTCTTTTCCAGGATATGCAGGAGTCATCTCGGCCGATTTCAGTCGGATTATCACCTGTAGGAGCTATGGCATCTCTAGCATCTATGACCTCTACGACGCGAAAACAGGCGATATCATCCGCACTTTTGAGTTTCCTTTGCCACCGCCGGGTCTCGCATTCTTCCCGATTGCCTCTCTTCTCGTCCGGGGTCCGCGTGGGAGATCGACTGTTATGGACATGGACACGGGCGATGAACTTGGTTCGTTTACATATCATGGAACTCGCCCTCTGTTACAGGCGTTCTCGTCGGACGCGCGGTTCCTAGTGACAATGGGCGGTGACACGGCCCATGTCTGGGACATCAGCGATCTGGTCACTGCTGTCGAGAATGCGGAGCTGTACGATCAGAAGAAGTAGTCAACGAAGCCAACGTCGGAGAGATCTGCTCCG
>CAZTDD010000250.1:0-2765 GCA_964612675.1 uncultured bacterium | reverse complement strand
TGATCGTACAGCGCCGCATTCTCGACAGCGGTGACCAGGTCGCTGATGTCCCAGACATGGGCCGTGTCACCGCCCATGGTCACTAGGAAGCGCGCGTCCGACGAAAACGCCTGTAACAGAGGGCGAGTTCCATTATATGTAAACGAACCAAGTTCATCGCCCGTTTCCATGTCCATAACAGTCGATCTCCCACGCGGACCCCGGACGAGAAGAGAGGCAATCGGGAAGAATGCGAGACCCGGCGGTGGCAAAGGAAACTCAAAAGTGCGGATGATATCGCCTGTTTTCGCGTCGTAGACGTCATAGATGCTACCGCTCCTACGCGTGATAATCCGGCTGAAATCGGCCGACATGACTCCTCCATATCCTGGAAAAGAACGAACGAGCTCCCCTGTTAATAAGTCCCAGATTTGTACGTCAACATTTCGCGTAATACAAATCCGGTTTCCTTCGGGGGAAAACCGGGCGAACATCGTCGGAGAACGTACTCCCACCTCAAAGACAAGTTCCCCGGATGGTATTCGAAAGACTTTGGTTTCTGGATTCGACGAGTTGGCATGACCGGCAAGTAGTCTGTCTCCGTCTGGCGAAAACACTACACACTCCACAAATCCAACATCACTGGTTCCGCTGTGCTCCGGATCAACATCACAGCTCCAGAGAAGCTCCCCGGTTTTCACATCCCAAATCATAGCTCTGCCGTCCCAGTCTCCGGTTGCCAAGCGCTGACCGTCTGGAGAAAAGGCGACCGAGCAAACGTAGTTACCACGCTGGTGTACGGTGACCAACAATTCGCCACTCTCGACGTCCCACACTTTCGCTCCTGCACAGCCTGTCACCACCTTCGATCCGTCCGGAGAGATGGCCGCGGCATAGATCTGGGCCGGGCTGGGATGAGTGAACGTTCGGTAAGGTTCAACTTGTGCTTCCGCGCAAACGCACAGAACCCCAAGTGAGAACAAGAATATGCCAATGGTGCTTCGTGCTCGACTATTTTGTTTCATCTTGAGACGACCTCCTCATTGAAGAACTGTCTTCATGCGTGGTAAGCCGGGACCGGAAAAGCTGCAGAGGCGCTGCCTTTCATGTTCAGAAACCTTTTCATTCGGACCACAAAACCGGCCGATTCGGCTCATGGAGTGCGGCGGCTGGCGATTACGATTCGACCATCGAGCCCGATCCGCTGACGCCGCTTTGGCTTTTACTCCCAAGAATCCAAAGCGGTGTCGGGGCCACCGCACTCCAAAAACTGAACACTACTCCTTGTGATCGTACAGCTCGGCGTCCTCGACAGCCGTGACCAGATCGCTGATGTCCCAGAAATGAAGGGCGTGGAGCTCGTGGCGTTCCTCTCCGTTCACTGTCACGAAACGTCTGCCATCGGGAGCAAACGCAATGATGTCATCTTTGCTCGCTGGGTGGTCATCCTCGGACGACGTGACCGGATACGATCGGAGTACTTCGCCGGTGTCGACATTGACGACCAATCTGGGATACTCCGGGCCGCTTCCTCCAATGACCGCGATCTTCCCGTGGGGAGAGAGTGCGCCTGCCACGACATCGCCCAACTCGAATTCTCGAATGACCTCCCCCGTCTGGACATGGAACACTTTCGGCCAACAATGGTAATACGTGAGCGCCCGTTTGCCGTCCTGCGAGAGCGAGACAGCCAAGCCCCCGTCTCTTTGGTACACGATCTCGTTTGCATCCAGGTCTACAAGGCCGAATGGGTTGCCCGCAACAAACGCTTGTCTGCCGTTCGGCAAGAACTCCACTTGGCGCAACCCGGGGAATCGATCATGGAACCGACCGGAGTAATTGCGGAGCATTGCGCCCGTCTCAACATCCCACAGCACCAGACCTCCCGCAAAGTCGCCAACAAGCAGGCTTTGACTGTCGGGAGAGAAGGACACATAAGATGCCGCTGGAGAAGGGTAGCGAGATGTAGTCGGCTCAGGATTGCGAACAGTGCGAACCTCCTCTCCTGTTCGCGCATCCCAAACAGTGGCCGAGAAGCTACCTCTATCTGTGGCAATCCATTTCCCATCCGGAGAAAAAGTAACATCCCCGTAGCCCCCCGTAGGAGTCTGTAATGCGCGAATCCTTTCGCCAGTATTTGCGTTCCACACCGCTACTCCATCACCCGCGACGGCCAGTCTTTCCCCGTCGGCCGAGAAATCTACCGAGGCGATCTTGGGATGTGGGTCGACACGGATCGTCATTGAGGGATCGAACTGCGCCGATGCCGTGACTGTGCCAGCCAGGAGGACGGCAATGATAGATAAGCCAATTAGAGTTCTTTGATAGAGGTTGATACATGACGTAAACATATTACTCTTCCTTCATTCTTTGGTTGCTAGTCTCACTTCTCGAAGTACAGAAACGTCGGATTCTCGTCGACACCCGGGATTTGCCATGTCGTCTCGCCGCCCGATTCGTCCCCGGTGATGGCGGTGCCGACGGACTGGAACGACGCGCTGCCAGTATAGTGAATCACGGATCACGCGGAGCGACACAGGGATTTCACGGACCAGATTTCTCTCGCTGCTGCGCTCCTCGCTGGTCCAGGCGTTGGACTCCTGGACCTTCACGGACAGAACTCGATTCTTTTCATTTTCCGTGTTCTTCGTGGCTGATCCGTGCCATCCGTAGTTCGCTGACGGGCCATCAACAGACCAGCGAACTTCTGGCGCAATAACCTCTGCTGAAAGGGTTCCATGCCCGCGCTCGAGGTACTCCTGCGGCCTCAAAAGCCTGTGCGAACC
>CAZTDD010000249.1:0-2786 GCA_964612675.1 uncultured bacterium | reverse complement strand
ATACCCCCATCATTCTGTCTTAAGGGACGTCGTTGACGGTCTTCAAGATCTTCCAGGAGCGATAGGATTTCTTCAACCGAGAGCAAATCCCCAACACCTCTTCCCGGTGTCTCTTTGATCAATTTCTTCAACATATTTACGTTATCACACCGATCTTGAGTACACGGCGACCGCAACCCCATTCGTACAACGTTCAAACACGTTTGCAGGTCTCCTTTTTCGTATGTCAATTCTCGTGCGACTCGCAACGCCTGAGAGTAGACCTCGCTGCTCTGCCTCACCGAGGTTTCGTGATCGGCTTTTGCGCGCCTACGCAGCACATCCTCCAAATCTCCCAAAAACTCGAACAATTCGGGTGTCGCTTTCGAGCAGAATCCCGCGACAAGATAAACCGGCACAGAACCCGCTGGGTTTCCACGTTCAAACAAGTCGCTTCCTTTATAATAGTACGGTGGTAAGAGTTTTCTCGCCGCCTCGCTTTCCAGCCTGTTATTGCTCAACAGCTGCACGAATTCCTGTTTTTTTGCAGCGAGCTCATCAATTGTTAATTCCCTACCATGGTCGATTAACACCTCTGTTGCCTTCAACCATCGCTCGTCGGGCGGAAGTCCCCAGCTACCGCTCGCAGAGGCGAGAAGAATGATCGCAAATAACGCGGACGACGTTTTCATCATGAACCTACTAAAGCCCCGCCGTACAACTCCGGCGTGAGAGGGTGTATATTTGTCATTGCTTTATGACAGTGAAGTCAACTGCTGATTCAACCAGCCCGAGGACGGACGAGCTGGGATGCCGCACTATCCCTCGCGTTCTCTCCGGTTAATTCATATCGTCAAGTATTTCTCCTAGACGCTCAATGACAAGCTCTGAAAGAACCGGGTCGTAGAATGGTTGGTCAGGATTGTTCAATTCCTTTTCCCTCCCGCGCACGTTGGCGATAACTTGCCGCAGTTCCTTCCGAGGAGCAGGATAGAAGCCCCTGTCGGAAATCCACTTCTCGAGCCAATAGACTCCGTGGTTGCGTATCCAAACGCGGGGACATGTAAGGCTTAGCGTGGCCAATTTCCAGAATAGATCCTTATCTTTACAAACGAAGGCCACCTCCAACGCTTCCGCAACTGTGGTCCCAAAAAGAATGAACTTTTTGTCGAGTACAGGTTCTGATTTGGAATCGATGGGGCCGTGCTTAACTCTCTGTATGAGCTCGCTGCGTGCCGAAGAGTCAAAGTCGAGTACCAGTTCCAGCAACTCCTGCGTACCTTGTTCGACAAGCCCGGAAACCAATGCAGCAGGTGCAATATGAATGCGGCGGAGATCGCTCCGAGTGAGCGATTCTTCCTCTGTTATCTTGATCAGACCTTGTTTTAGATCATCGAGTTCAGCTACAGTCAGCTTCCTTCCGTAATCCCGCACCATGACACGACTGGTTGGCTCTCCGACCTCCAGACAGATAGTGTCAGTTCTTTGAAAAGTGTCATCAGTGTCGGCCACGCCTGCCTGTAAGAGATACACTGTAGAGAATACAAAGGCCCATACTCTCATCACGATCCTCCTCAGCTAGTTAAGATTGTTGAATTCGTCGTTACTACTCGTCCAGTTGCGGTACGCATCCCATTGGTTACGATGGGCTTCCTGAGGCAATGCATACAACCCACCGGAATCGATCTCAAAGATGTCGGTTGACACGTACGTTCCCCCAGCATATTGCTTGTGCATTACGTTCTGCGCGTCATCGACGTGATTCAATCGTGCACAGTGCCCAAGCTCGTGGGACATCGTAATTGCATGTGTACTCGACGTCGCGTAGTCACTCCGCAAGATAATCAACTTGTATGTATCGTTCCCGTCTTTGTATGGCACAAAAATGCCCTCTGAACCAATAATGCTGTTAACGTATAATATATTAACAGTATCATCCTTCCATCTGTTTCCGTATTGCATGGCCAGTGCGTTTAGTGTCGCAGTATCGCTTAGGCTGACTGTCAGCGGATCTTCTCCTGGGTGAAGGTGAAACGCTCCCGTGGTTCTCAATTCCATCGAGAGCTTCGGGCTAAAGATCAGCGAATTTGCCTGAGCGACACCTTGGTTGTGGTAGTTTACAACGTCAAACCCCCGGGAACTTCGATCATGGACTTCCCCAATATTGAAATTGATTATAGGACACGCGAAAGACATCGAAAGGTAGTCGAGCCTTCCCGCAACCGAGAACACCAAGATTCCTGCCGCCGCACAAAAGACGATTGTTACGCGGCAAATCCCCTGGGGTTTAGTGTTCTCTGAATACGGTAACATTCTTTGGGCACCACGATGTGAACAACCCTGCTCTGCCCTAAGATCGCAAGCACTATGTATCTGCATCAGTCGCCTTCCCCGTGTCCGTTTTGGGGTCTATGATTCCTTCGATTCCTGCCAGGCACGCCTCGCGAAGATGGTGAGTTTCCACGCGTCAGCAGCAAATTGGCCGCAAGTTTCTCTACCACTGTGTTCACGAATCATCCCTGAGTTGACTGGCACGCCAGTCCCACATCATTCTCTGCCCCTCTGTCGATGCTGATTCTCTCAAATCCTCGACAAACGGCAGAATCTTCTCCGGTGGGTCTCCTCGTTCCGTTCTGATGTGAACCAGGTCCTTTTGGGCGGCCCGTTTCCAAATGGGGTAGGATGTCTCAGAAACGATGCGCAGCAAAATCTGTTCGGCTTGCTCAGGCCTTTTCTCCTCGAAGAGGAGAATACGAGCCAGACTATAAGCAGCATTGATAGATCCGGGGTGTTTCAAATCAAATTCA
>CAZTDD010000248.1:0-2835 GCA_964612675.1 uncultured bacterium | reverse complement strand
ACGTTGGCTTCGTTGACTACTTCTTCTGATCGTACAGCGCCGCATTCTCGACAGCCGTGACCAGATCGCTGATGTCCCAGACATGGGCCGTGTCACCGCTGACCGTGACCAGCCTGTTGCCGTCCGGTGAGAAGAAACAGGACCAGGCGATTTCGCTGTCCCCAGGTGGATCAAATGTGCGGATAAACTCCCCGGTCTGAAGATCGACCAGTTGACCAACGGACGTGTCTTCGTCCCTCACATAGACCATGTCGCCGGAAGGAGAGAACGAAGAGGGCGCGGTACTGCAAATAAGCTGAGGAGAGGTCGATATGAGCTCCCCAGTGTTCGCGTCCCATCTTAAGGCGACGTATGCCATGTATGTCCCGTACCTATTGGGAGAATCCAGGTGTTCTGTTCTTCTGGTCACGACCTCCTTACCAGAGTTAACAAGTGTCGCACGTGCCCCTTCGAACGTGCGGAGAACATTTCCCGTTATCGAATCGACTACGATGCCAATAGGTTCTGCCCTGCTGTCGGAACCACGTGCGAGAACGCGCCTCCCGTCCGGGAAGAAACTGACATACGAACGCGTGCTCCCTACGCGGACACGAATCGTCTCTTCTTTAGAAATGAGGTCGTACACTACCAAACAGTAATCCCGCAAAGCCGCTATCTTATCCCCGTGCGGCGAAAATGCAACGCCGAGTATGCCCACAGGCATCGGGTGACCAATATGTGGGTCCCTGGGTGGCACAAACACATCAAACGTCTTTTCTCCGCTCTGTGTTTCATATACCGTCAACCACCCGTACTCATCTCCGGTTACGAAGTGCTTGGCATCATAGCTAAATGCAGCCGAAGGAATTATCCTTCCATGCTTCTCCACCAGGGACATTTCAACTCCGTTCTGCATGTCCCACACTACCGCCGTGTTTGAACTCGTAATCAATATTAAACAACCATCTTGAGACACGTCAACCTCATAGATTCGGTACCGAGAACTCGACCCCTCCCCAGGTTGGAATTCTCGTATGGGTGTGGTCTGGAAATCGTCTTGCGCATAGGTCCTATAGGAAACGCAGACGATCAACGCTAAGTTTATTGTGAAGATTGAGATCATCTTGAACATCTTGTTTCCTCCTTTATCTTCGATTCTGCGAAAGTCTCGCGAGTTGATTCGGACCTCGTGCTGTGGCGCTGCCGCCTACTCAGCGAATCTGAGGAACGTCGGATTCTCTGTTACGTTCGGGATAGAATACGTCGTATTCCCCCCGGAATACGTGCCGTCTATTCCAGTCTGACTGACAATCCCAAATGAAACTGTCGAGTAGCTGCTGAGGCCGGAGAACTGGTAGCGATAGGCCTTCAGGGGCCTCAGGTCTTCACCCTCGACAACGAAATTCTTAGCTTCTCCAGTCGCTGGCTGCCAGTAGCTTTGGTCGTTATTCACATATCGCCAAATTGCACCCCATTTTTGACCGGACTCGGTCTCCCAGCCACAGGTCATGATGTTTTCGCCGTCGTCGCCGCCGGTTCTGTCTGTTTTTGCGGGGATCCAAATCTCGGTTCCTTCGAGACCGAGCTCCGGATATGGATTCTGCCCGCTTGCCTTGGCTTGGAGCATCCTCGCGACTTTTCGCGTCGCCCGAGGATTGCCATCAGAGTCGTGCATCGCTCCGAGCCCCCCGGCCCACAAAGGACTTTTGGGATGATGAAAATACAGACTGTGCAGATAAGGAGGTCCCGTGCTGCCAGATCGGTTGGTTGCATCAATCAGACATCGTCGCATGTAATAGACAGGCTGCTTTAGAGTCTCAGTGACACCTTGAATGAAACCCGATTCCGTGACAGCAAAGTCCGGACTATATCCGCCCCGGCTGCATCGGTCGGACAGGTAATCCAGCTGCACCAGCCATTCTTCTCTATCGCCATCCAGGCCGGTGTGGTGTTGCCCTTCTGCGGGAAGGAGATCGGTATATCCATGTATGGCAATGAAATCCGGTAGTTTGCTGAGAGCCCCTCCCGACTGTTCCGTCACGCCGTCAATGAAACCCGCAATGAACGCGCCTGCATGGCGACCAACACCAGCGGTGTGATCATCATCCGGCGCAGACAGCGTATCATAATCCACGACACTTCCGCCGCTGATGACATACAAGTTAGGCCATCTGTCATCGATTCGGTCTTTCGCGGCTTTGTAGAACTCGGCGAAATCCTTTCCTCCTTCATAACAGATTGTCGAGGTAGCCCAGTCGACGTGGTCGGGATAGCCGTAGTCGATCTCCGAAGCCGCCGGTGTGTCGGAGGGCCATCTGACCCATGTGTGGGTTACCCCACTCACAGTTGCCGGGAAATAAGCATCCTCTTCATTCCCGATCTCGACGCCTATGATCGTTCTGCTGGTTGTTCCGTCGATATAGCCGGAGACCGCGTCCAACCGGTGTTCAACCCATTCAGCATAGCCTGATGCAGTCCTCGCATAGCCGGTCCCGCCGCCCGGTCTCTCATCGTCGATCCACGCGGCCACCTGCTTTTCATCATAACCGTCGTCCAAAACGCCTGACGGTCTGATGGGGCCACACGGCATTTCCATGATTACGTGCATGTCGTTTCCGGAAGCCGCGCTCATGAAGTCATCAAGCTGCTCGAAAGTCGCGTCACTGGTGAAGAAACGGATGACGTCAAGGTTGTCCTCCTTCATGGCGTCTTGTCGGGAATCGATGTCGTTTACGCCGCCGCACGCATTCCCCGCATCTGCGCCGAAGCGGGTGTGATCGTAGGAGACAATCAGCTTGGGCCGCTGTGAGGTCGTGCCATATTCGCTGCTGCGAATGTACACGAAATCGTTTGGCC
>CAZTDD010000247.1:0-2963 GCA_964612675.1 uncultured bacterium | reverse complement strand
TCGCTTTCGAGCAAAACCCGGCAACAAGATACACCGGCACAGAACCCGCTGGGTTTCCACGTTCAAACAGGTCGCTTCCTTCGTAGTAATACGTCGGCAAGAGCTCCCTCGCCGCCTCGCTTTCCAGCCTGTCATTGCTCAACAGCTGCACGAATTCCTGTTTTTTTGCAGCGAGCTCGTCAATTGTTAATTCTCTACCATGCTCGATTAACACCTCTCTCGCTTTCAGCGCTCGCTGGTCGGGCGCGTCAGCCCAAGTGCCGCTCGTGGACAAGAAGAAAATGATCCAGAATGAAGCGGCCAAGGTCTTCATTATTAACCCTAGTGGCGGTCCGGAGTTCAACTCCGGCGAGGGCAAGTCCTATCGCGACGGCATATAGTGATCACGGATTTCTTTGATATGAGTTCGAATCTTGTCTATGACAGGATCCCCTTCACTATCCTTCAAGTTCGACCCCAGATCGCCGTTTCGCTGAAGAACCGATAAGCAGTATTTCTTAAAAGCCTGAACTTTGTATGGATCAAGCACATAATCCGTAAAATGTGTCTGGAAAGATATCAACTTGGCATAACGTTTGATCGAAGACGGAGTCGATTGAATGTGCTTTTTAGCGATCTTAATCGCCTTATCCAATTCCCGGTGCTCAAATTCTACCATCCCAATGCCCATATTGATAACTTGATCCATCTCTATCCCCTGGGTTTTTCTTGCTATATTGAACAGATATTCATTGTAACGCAGATGCGCCTCCACAAGAAAATACTTGTACTCGTCGCGGGAGGGGTCCTCTTCCGTCAGGTTTTCACAATAGGCAATCGCCTCCTGGAAATCGTCGCCATCGAATAACAAATCGATAACGATTCGGTCAATCCGATAGTCTTTTGATTTCTCAGCTTGCGCGTTGACTTCCCTCAGTTTTTCTGCGTAACTCATCGCATCCGAATCTCTGCAAACCTGAGCCACGAGTAAAGGAATTCCTGTGTAGTCGATCCCGAAGCATTTCCAAAGCGTATGTCCGGGACCCTGTGGGTCCCCAACCGAGGATTTATAGAGATCGTTATAGAGTTCAATTAGCTTCTTGTCTGCATCGTCCTGTCTGGCGGCCAGAACAGAGAGGTAAATCTGACAAATACGCGTTTGTTCAGCCGACAATGAAGGTCGATTCTCTTCGAAGCGTTCTCTCGCCCATTGCAGCTTCTGTGAGGTATTCTTGGTTTCCTGATTTGAAGAGACGGTAATTCCTGCAAGAAACAGGAAAAACATGAAGAAGATCGGGATTCGTATCCACATTCTGATGTGCCCCGTGTTCCTACTACGGCAATTCGTCCACACGACTCTCGAACTTCTCCGGCACGGGATATTCATGCGAATGCTCACTCCACCACTTTTTCCAGTGCGCAACTTGTTTCTCAAGCGGTCCGTATCTCTCCTGAATCTCCCGTAACCTCACTCGTTTGCCTTCCGGAGCGAGCATCCGCTCCATAGAAAGAACCGCACTCTGGGCTTGCCTCTCCTCAGGACTGTCCAAAAAAGGAGCGACCAGACCAACGTATCGATGATCCCGCAAGTGACCCAGATCTGCCACAGCCCTGTCAACGACGGTCGGCTCCGGATGAAACAGAAACTCAGCGATGAGATCGCTCGCCTTTTCACCGCCCAATGTTCGCAAGTTGACGATATACCTTCTCACCCCCGTCTTAGCAAGACTCTGCAAACCCTTATCCGCGTCTTCACTGAACACGGGCGAATGGGTTTCCCAATACGCGAGGAGACGATCCTTTTCGGGCCGGGTCAGTTTGTCCGCCTGCTCACATAGAATGCTAAAGCAGACGAGTGCAGCTTCGTCGCTGAGTTTGCCCGACGCGAGAGACTCAAACAGAAACCGGAAATCCTCTTCGTTTCCATGCTCTGCAAGACATTCCACTGCGGCCACCTGTTTATTCCCCGGTGATACGACAGCACTCCTAATCGCAGGTGCACCGTCACGATGCCCCATCTGGAGAAGAATCCTCTCGGCAAAAAACGAACGCGAAGGATCGTCTGTCAGGTATTCCTCCCTCAGTACCGGAATCGCCCGTTCATTATAGCGTTCCCCAAGATAATAAGCCGCAGTGCCTCGGTCGTACCCGCTGGGACTGTCCAACATACATTCAAGAACGTCTTCAGCCTCGGCGACGTAAAGACGCTCAAGCAGCACCTCATAAGTTGAAAACCTGATGCTTGGGTTCTCATCCTTGGCCAGCTGCCACATCGTGGAGGTAAGGCGCTCCATCCTCTCCGCTCCAAGTTCCTCAATGAGCCTCTTATGACAGTATGAGGTTTTGAACAAAACCGCCTGCCTGGGATCCTCCTTCTCAATCTCCCGTAGTTGTCTTTTGAAATCGCGGTCCCCCCATCCAAATAAAACGGGTGCCTGAAGCGCCGAAGACATAGATTTCAATAGGCGCTCACGCTCATCGTCTGCGACACTTGCCTCGAGTTTTTTGTGGATGGAGTCGATACGTTCGATGTGCCTGGCAGGGAAAAGCGGCTTACGGGGGACAGCGGAGTCACTCTCTGCCGCCAATGCGGACTGAGAGACAAGCAAACTGACCAGCAACACACAGACATGTCTATTAGAGAACATGTGGATCCTCTTAAGGCACTACCGGCATTACGCGAACGGGTGCCCCCGATTGCTTGTCAATCGGGGTGGCGAAGCCACAAGAGGCAATCCGCGGTCGGCAGGTCAGTACACCCGGTATCCTTCTTCCACCACAACGTCACGAATCCTTGCCGTCACCAGCCAATCTTCAACGGATCGGCTCGGCCTGTATTGTTGGTTTCCTCCATACGCCGGTATTGATGTAGCCACGGATGTCGCTCACGATATCCGATATCACGGACGAAAGCAGTGAACTGGTCAGGATACCCCCATCATTCTGTCTTAAGGGACGTCGTTGACGGTCTTCAAGATCTTCCA
>CAZTDD010000246.1:0-2969 GCA_964612675.1 uncultured bacterium | reverse complement strand
CAAGGAATGCCGAATTCAAAGCGCCAGATGTCGGCTCGCCGAAGCCCATTCACATCATTCTTGAGGTAACGGATAATGGGAGTCCTAATCTGACAAGTTATCGAAGGATCGTGGTAACCGTCAAACCAGAAAGCAGCGGCGGCGTTCGTGATGGGAGCAGTTCCGGATCATAGATGGAGGCATCCCCTGCCTATGCGGGAAAGCTGAACAAGTGTAGGCGTCATGTCCTCCTGCTGCGGCCATCCATCATCTCCATCATCAAGGACCTGGAGGCCCCCGAAGCCTCTGATTACCAGTGGCTGATGCATTCGGATTCTAAACTCAGCCTTGATGAGGACCGGCAGATGTTCATGGAGCGGCGCTGAATACATTATCCGCCAGGGACCGGGGCCGGGCAATTGGATCCATTACAACCCGAGCAACGGTCTCAAAAGCGCCGGCTGGATCATGAGCATAGGCAGCAAGGCCAAAGGCACTCCCGGTTTGAACCTGCCGAACCGGAAGTGCGATCAGGTTTGCTCTTGCTTCGCCGCCGGTGCTGTTCTTCGTTCGACATGACCAAAGGCTTGAAGAGAAACATTATTTAGCAAATCCAATATCCGCCATTGTAGTACAGCAGTCGGAGTTGTCGTAACTGTCAACCAATTGACGAGTGCGCTGTCTCTGGGAAGTTGAGACGTGGCCGCCTGGGGTACCGGATCGCGCAAGACCAGGCTCGGGTTACGTCGGGCACCGACCTGAACTTGGCGATATGCCCTACTATAAAACCGCTGAAATGATTAAATACGGGGCTGATATGGGTACAATGACGGGAGAAATCGCATATACCGATACTGATCTCGAAAGAGCATTCATTGTCTTAATAATATAAAGGACTACTCGGGTTGCGGATGGGAAGACGCGAGCAGCCCAGCAGAAGGAGAAAATGTGATGGAACCCATGCGATTCGACCGGCACGGCGACAAGGTGATCCTCCACACGGAGGGAGTTATTTGCGACACCCCGCGGGAGGTACTGGAGAGCGATGCATTCAAACGTGTCGTTTATCTGTATATACAGGCGCTCCAGGAAAAAGACTCGCCGATTCTGGACGTCCTGACCTTTTTGAAAGGAAACGATGAACAAAAAACACAGTTGCTCGAGCTACTTCGTTCTCTTGCGGTGAATTCTTTAGATCAGGCGTTGAAGATTGCACCGGTCATTGAGGACACTCCCGAGTACCGCAAAGCGCTGGACCAGTTTGTCGAAGGCCTTTACGATTTCTGGCGAAAATTCGATCGGTTTGTGATATGTCATTCGGAAAGCGGCCATACCGCGCACGACCGTCGACCGTTCCGCACATTTAACGCGACCGTGGAACAACTGACACACATGGTTCGAGGGGTGTACAGGGACATCCGCGAGAACATCACAGGAAATCACCCGCGCATTTACCGACAGGTCCGCTCGGGATGCAACACGGGCATCATCGCCGTGGCGAAAGAATGGAAATCGCCATACGGGGACGCGCTCAAAGAAATTCCGTTCATCCGACAGATTCTGGTTTATCCACCGTTGATACTCGATCCGCCGATGAACCGACGGACGGGCCAATTCCGAAAAGTATCGGAAAATCCACTGGAGAAAATTCAGTGGGAGCGGGAGAAATGGCTCTGTTATCCCGCCCAGGTCGGCCCGCTGGTGGTTTTCATTTATTTCCATCAGTGTTTCATCAGTCTGGGATGTTCGTTAGCGAACCTGTTTGAACTGGCGACCGATGAGCAGATCGCCGCCGGTCCCGACAGTATCTATGCGTACGGAGCCCCTCCCGAAATCATGGCCGAATTCGGTGAACTCCCCACAGTTTTCCACGAAGACACCCGGAACAATCTCCTTGTGGCAGCGGTGCCGGGAGAAGATCAGTACGGCTATTTCGGATATCTGAAGAAAATGATCCTCACTCTTCATAACATTCGAGTGATGCGATTGGGCCGAATGCCGTTCCACGGGGCCATGACCCGAATCAGCCTCCAGAATGACATCAAAGCCAACATCTTACTGATTGGGGATACGGCGGCCGGAAAATCCGAAACACTGGAAGCTTTTCGGACCCTGGGCAGGGATTACATCCGGGAGATGCGTATTATCGCAGACGACATGGGCTCGCTGGATATAACACCGGACGGTCAAGTAATCGCCTACGGGACAGAGACCGGCGCGTTTGTTCGTTTGGATGATTTACAGAAAGGGTATGAATTCGAACAGATCGACCGGGCGATTATTATGAGTCCGCAAAAGGTGAACGCTCGAGTGGTTCTTCCGGTCACCACGTTGGAAGAAGTATTGCACGGCTATCCTCTAGACTACCTGCTTTATGCCAACAATTACGAAGAAGTGGACGACGAACACCCGATCGTGGAGCGGTTTGAAAACGCCGAGGCAGCTCTGCATGTGTTTCGGGAAGGTGCGGCGATGGCCAAAGGGACTACGACTTCGAAGGGCCTTGTCCATAGCTATTTCGCCAACATTTTCGGTCCCCCGCAATACCGCGAGATTCACGAAGAATTGGCTCAAAAAACCTTTGAAGCGGCGTTTCGCGCGAATGTATTCGTTGGGCAAATCCGGACCCGATTGGGACTTCAGGGCTGTGAAACATCGGGACCGCTCGACGCAGCGAAGTCGTTGTTGCAACTGATTTCAGGTACCGAAGCCTGATGGTAAAACTGAGCCACCCTCAACCGGATAGGCTGGGTTAAAACTCCCTTCTGTTTCCCTCCCCAAGATTGGGGAGGGTTCGGGTGGGGTTGATAAGTTTAGTTTTTTCCATCCCCTATGTAGCCCCTCAACCTTGACGAGGTCGCAAAAAGTCGAAAGTCGGCATCGGGAGTTCCCTCTCCCCCCGGGAGAGGGTTAGGGTGAGGGCGATCATTGCATCGGATTCGCGTATTATGATTATCTTGTGTATTCGCCAGAGACAGCGAATGAATCAG
>CAZTDD010000245.1:0-3044 GCA_964612675.1 uncultured bacterium | reverse complement strand
AACACTTTCTGAAAGACCGCTGTCAATTCCATATTCCTTTCCTCCATCGTTCCGTCACTAATTGTATCCCTTCAAGTCTCTCAGAACCTTCTCCAGTCCTCGAACAACCCGTGCCAGACGGTCAAAGCGGATCTTATCGATTGTATCCTCCGCCGTATGATAATAGGGGTATCGGAACGGCGCCGTGTCTGTGACCATCACAGCCGGATAGCCCTCATGCCAAAAAGCCCAGTGATCCGACCACCCCACGCCCGGAATTCCACCCGGAACCGCCGCCCCTTCGCACGGAAACTCCACCTGCTTCCGAAACGATCCGACTCCATCTCTCACAAGCCCCCGAGACGCCAGGTTGCCGACAAAACCGATGAAATTCCCGGTCGTTGGATAGAAGAGGCTTAAGGGGAAGGGATAATCTTGACTGTTCTCCTCATCACTGTAGTAGCCGATAGTCTCAAGGGAGAACATCGCCACGATGTTCTCGTCCTGTTCCCGACATTCCTTTGCATAAACAAGGCTTCCCATCTGTGCGGTCTGGAAATACGGCGGTTCTTCGTTTACGAACGCAACGAAACGCAGCGTGCGTGCGATCTCTGCCTCGGCGAAAGCCCGGGCCAGCGCTAATACCGCCACCACACCCGTCCCGTTGTCATTGGCCCCTGGTGAGCCGGGGACTGTGTCGTAATGTGCACCGACGACAATAATCTCCTCCGGCTTCTCCGTGCCGGTGATTTCAACTTCAAGGTTGACGCACTCTTTGCCGCCTACCTGAAAACCCTGTCTTCTTACCTCGTATCCTGCCTCACCGAGTGAATTCTCCAGAAACTCAGCAGCTCTGCTCAGTCGCGGATATATCGTTAGATTCCGCTCGCCGATATCATTTGCGAGAATCTCCAGATCGCGCCGAAGCGCGAGCTCATAGGCCTGTTCTTCGCTCGTCAGTGGCTTAAACGGTCCTGAATAGCTTTTCCCGGGCATACGGATCATGGTAAACACTCCCCACGCTCCAAGCACGCAAAAAAGTAACGCGACAAGCCTGACTTGAATGTGCCGCCTCGTGGGCATCGATATTCGTACACCTTCCTATCGTAGCGCACGGGTTTATCTCGGGCGATGTGTTTCATCCTAGCTCCCGAGTCTATTCCCTATGACCTCAGTTTAACGACACATCGGCTTTTCGCGGGAGGCGAGCTTCCCCAGGCTTGCTGAAAACCGGCTACAGAAAAAAACATGAAACGAAGAAGAGATAAGAAAACAACGAGAGAAAGCAAAGAGAGAAAGCGAAGAGAATAAACGAAAAGAGAGGACGAAAAAAGAAGACAACTGAGCAGAAAAGGACTTCTCCTCCAATGAACAGAAAAGGACTTCTCCCCCAATGAACAGAAAAGGACTTCTCCCCCAATGAACAGAAAAGGACTTCTCCCCCAAGACTGGGGGAGATACAGAGGGGGTTGAAACCATTAAACTTATTAACCCCACCTTAAACCAGCAGCGGTGAGGGAAAAGAGAGGATTGTCTTGACGCCGCGCCTCCCCCTGAGCCGGATTCTCATTCCTGCACGTATGATGCTACTGTGTTTCGAAGCTCTGTCCTAGGAGGTAATCGCTCAATGAACAGCAGGGAACGCATGATCGCCGCCATGAGCCTGACCGAACCCGACCGTGTTCCCGTCATGTGTCAACTCTCGATCGGTCACATTCTCCTCAACAGCGATGTTAGTCCCGTGGATTTGTGGTTCACTGCCGAAGGCTGCGCGCGCGCGTGGGTCGAGATGCAGCGGCGCTATCGATTCGATGGCATCCTGCTCAATCTTTGCGGTCCCGACCGCAACATCTTCGACTACATCGACCGCATCGAGGAAAACGACAAAGCGCAGATCATCCATTGGAAGCCCGGTGTGTTTGGCTATCGACAGACGATCTGTCCGCGCGATGAACTTCCGTACAATGTCTGGCCCGAAGGCGAACCCTTCGAAGACTTTGCCACTTTCGATCCCGAGAAAGACCTCCCCGATTTCCTGCAGTGGCTGCCGGTTACCCAAAGCATGAAATATCCGGTCCTGCCCGATTCTCGCTTGGACAGCATCCATCAGGTTCAAAAGATGACGAACGGTGAGGTCAGCCTTCACGGCGAGGTCTTCAGTCCCTGGGACTACCATCTTGCAACATTCGGCCTGGAGGACGGGATGATCGCTACCGTCGAAGATCCGGGCAAAGTCCACGCGGTTCTTGAAGGGTATGCCGAGCTCTGCATCAAGTGGGCGCTCGAACAAATCGGCGAAGGACTCGACGCGATGACATTGGCATCTCCGTATGCCGGCGGGGGATTCATCTCTCGCAAGCACTATGAAGAATTCGTCCTCTCATACGAGAGAAAACTGAACGACGCCATGCGCAAAGCCGGAGCGTTCTGCTGCACACATACCTGCGGCAATCTCGGCGACCGCCTGGATCTGCTCCTCGCGTCGAACACTTGCGGTATCGAGTGTCTCGATCCGCCGCCTATCGGTAACGTGGAACTCACGGACGCCGTAGAAATCACCAAAGGGAAGGTATTCATCAAAGGAAACATCGACTCGGTGAATGTCCTTCTGCCGGGCACAATCGATCAAGTTAAAGAAGACGCTCGGAACCGCATCGACATCGCCAAAGAGGGTGGGGGATATATCCTTTCAACCGCCTGCTCGGTTGCGCCCCGCGTTCCGCCCGAGAACCTCGAAGCGCTACACGAAGTTTCTCAGGAACACGGCCGATACGACCGGTAAACTGCTGATCGAAATCGAACAGGAATCGACCAAAAAATCAGTCGTCTCCCCCAGGCTTGATGCCGTCGCAAAAAGTCCGGAATACGGATTTCAACCCCCTCCTAACCTCCCCCGATCTTCGGGGGAGGAAAAAGAAACGAGCGTGTCTGCAGCGGTATCTCCCCCAAAGATTGACAGGTTCGCAAAAAGTCTGGCGGAGTTCTTCTCCCTCTCCCTCTGGGAGAGGGCCGGGGTGAGGGATCTTTGCATTTTGCGTCACCCCTCCCTCTGTATTTAATGAATT
>CAZTDD010000244.1:0-3170 GCA_964612675.1 uncultured bacterium | reverse complement strand
CCCGCGGGGAGAGGGAACTTCCGATGCCAACTTTCGACTTTTTGCGACGGCATCAATCTTTGGGGGAGAGGAAGAGCCTGTTCCTCGCCACGAACTTCGGGTAGAAAACAACCGGTTCAGCGATCCCTTACATCCCCCCAACAACCCTCCTCAACTCCAAATCATCCACCAACACTGACGACTCGACCCCCGGCCCACCATTCTGAACTACACACAAAACCGGGAAGCCCGGATCCTCGGCCGTAAATCCGCCGCCGACGGTAATTTCCTGAAATTCATCTCCGGCTAATCCTGAATTATTCACAAAAACGCCGACCTCACCGTTCCCGTTTGTCATCACCAACGCCGTCACACCCCCGGAACCATCAAACAACCGCACGTCCACCGACGCCTGCAAAACATGCGGAAATCCCCCCTGGAGCCGGCTGGCAGATATACCGATGTTTGACGCATCATTGGCAGCGGAGAGAGACAAGAACATGTTGTTGCCGCCGCTTGTATCGGGGAATTGAACGGAAGAACCGCCGCTCTGCGCCATCACATTTTTCAACAATCCCGACGTATCCCCGTCAAACGACCCATCCACATCCAGTACAACCTCCTCTAATTCAAGTTCCGGCAATTCAGAGATAATTAGATTATCGAAATAGACTTTCACCGGGCCGGCTGCCGAATCCGGCAACGCAACCTGTAAACCGGGCTGTAACACATCCGCCGGTGGATCGTAGAGAACCACGAGTTGGCCCCACTCACCGACCGGCACGTCTGGCCCACTCGCATTCGAATAACCCAACTGCCCATCGATCGGCGAATTCAATGCGGCGAGAGCCGCTGAACAGCCTTCACCATCGGCACGCACGTTCACGGACAACATCACAACCCCCTCTCCGACAGAAACAGGCACATTCGAAATCGCTAACGTTCCTTGGCCCGGCTGTGCTTCCATAATCAACCCGCGTCCATCCGTCCCCGGCCCCGGGGGAACATCGCCGATAGAAATCGAACCAGCCTCAAAACCCGTTGCCGGGCTCCGAACGAAACCGGCTTCCTCGACAGAAAATTCATCAAAACCGATGTGTGCCAGGACATTCTCGGGGACCGGTGTCGGCGTGGGCTCCTCGCCGCCCTCAAGCGGTCGATAATACCGTCCCCGATTATCCGCGTACGAAACATTGCCGAGCGTATCCACTGCCTGAACGAAGAACTCGAGTCCGGCGACTTTTGTTAATTCGCCTTCCCAAGTCAACGGATTCGAAGAGGATTGTTCTAAATCCTCCGCATTCCATTCACCCTTGCCGTCCGTCCATAACACAACAACGCGGTACAACGGATCGCCGTCCACATCTTCTGCGTCAACGCTGACCAGAACTCGCTCGCCTTGAACCACAAGCGACGGATCTCCGACAGTCGGCGGTGTGTCGTCCGATTCGTTCGTTGTGTAGTAGGTGCTATAGCAGAGCTCATCATAGAGCCGCTCCTGCCTGGTTTCCTGCTTATATTGCCCCAACACAAAAACGAACCGCTGCAACGGCGGCAGATTGTTCCGGGCTGGGATTGTATTCACCGTAAACGGTATCGCCGGGAAGAACCCTTTCTTTTCAAATACGCCTTCCTTCGACTCGGTGACTCCCCATTGATCCCCCTCAACCACCGCATCGAAATCTTCGATCACCCGATACTTCGCCGATTCCAATACCGCGCCCTTCGGGAAAAATCCCTCCGCCCCTGTAATATAACCTCCACGTGGCTGAAGCGGCTCGTCGAGATTCGTTTGGGTCATCCCGTTGAATGAATAATAGTGGCCGAAGGTCGTTTCGTGTTCCCTGAAAAACGTCTCTCCAGACTTTTCATCATACGTCCATTCTGTCCGCTCACTCCGTAAGAGCCCTTCCCCTATTGCCTCCGGTTCCGCCCACAAGACACGCTCCCCGCTCTCAACACCCCGGCCTCTGTGTCTCCCCCCTTCTCCACAGGTTGCATAGTTCAGATGGGGAGGCTCCTCACCATCCAACGACTTCACTTCCAACATCGGAAAACCATACAAGGTCAGACCGGAGAGTACCTTCAGATCATCGCCGATGTTTGTACGGATTTCGTCCTCCGAGGACGCCGATTGCTCCGTGTGGTCGTCAAGGGAATACCCGCTTTTCGCTTGCAGGAACGCCTCGCCGATTGTGGTCGATTCTTTGCCGGAGACCAACGCATAAATGAATCGCCCCGCCAGATCCTCTGTGAACCCGACGCTGGCGCGGCTCGACCCTGCATACGCCGTCGTGCCGATATACGCCAGTGCGCCTTTCGCGCTAAATGCGTCCACCAAATCATCCGTCTCCGAGGCTTGCTTGATCTTCTTGCCACGTTTCCCCGAATTTTCATACCCCGTGCCGTCATTCCCATCCAGGTTGAGTCCCCCATGACTTCCCAGGTTCAAGACAATCGAACCACGCAGCCCGTTTTTATTAACATTCTTCTGGATACGGTCAGCGGTTAAGGGCGTTTCTCCCGCTCCCAGACTGATATCCGTATGCGTGCCATGCAGGGCAAGTACGTTCAAGAGGCTCCCTTCATTCAAATGATCCACAAGACTAAACGCATCCACCTCTCGTTCAGACAAAGACTTCACTTCCAGGTAATCGGCCTCCAGAATGGTTTTCACTCGGTCGGCTCCATCCCAGTAACTGTCTACTTCCCCTACGGAAGCAATCTTGCTGTCCGGACCTTTCGCGAGACTATCCTTTGTATCCGCCACAAAAGAATCATAAAGATAGATCGTCCCTTCCCGCAACAAATACCCATCGATCATTTCACCAATCTGCTCAGGCGTCTGGACCAGACGACCGATCTTCAAGTCGGGCTGGGGAAACTCGATCCCGCGCTTCTCGTATAGCATCGGTTTCGCATCTCCGTAGAAACCGTCCCCTAGTGTGTGACCCGTACTCATCGCGGCCCCTGCCGCATTTGTAAGATCGCCCGGGTAGGCGGACTCTTTATGGTTCCCTGACGAACAATCCTTCAAGCGATAGTGCGGAACAATCTCGTCGGAACCGATTAACAGAAGGTATTCAGCCGAATCGTTATGTCTTTTATCGCGTTCGGCGCCTATCAACGTCTTAATCCTGAGTTTTCTATCCAGCCATAAATGAATCGTGTATCCCTCTCGTTTCATTGGA
>CAZTDD010000243.1:0-3227 GCA_964612675.1 uncultured bacterium | reverse complement strand
TCCACCCCACTCGTTCGGCATCCGAGGTGCCGAAACAACCGCACTCGATGTCCAAGGTCGTAGCATTCTCACCTCATTCGGTTTTGCCCAGAAAAGCGAGATCTCTGAGCCCTGCACAGTTCGGAATGTGAATAACCTGCTGGATCGTCCCACTTGGTATATCGATTACCAGGAGATCCACGGCTGTCGTTTGTTCTATGCTCCAACCGGGCGATGAGCGTGAGCTGCCTCGTCGATAGTCTTGAACAAGCGCATGGATCATTTTGTTGTTCGCCGGGAACATAAAGGGTCCTCTCTTGTCAGCGAAGCTCCACCCGGATCTTCCCCCGTAGTTCGTGAATGGAACGTCTTTCACATCCTTCGTTATCAAATTCATAATGTAGATTCTGTCTGGATGAGACCGGCAAACAAGGTAATTCCCATCGGGAGTGAAAAGGAAATGAGACCGGTCGGATGCCCTGAATTCTCCGAGATCGGGAATCGACTCCCTCAAATCGTTGATTATTACCTCCGATACCTCAGATTCGGGAACAACCTGTATGAGGGCTACAGGCCTGTCTTTGCCCGGCTCCGCCGCTTTGTTCAGAGTAACGGCCAAGAATCCCTTTCCGCTTGGATTGCCGACCACCGCCTGTGGAGGCATTTCGGCATAGGCAGCAGGGCCGTGAATCATACCTCCCATCTCGTCCTCTGAGGTGTCAAAGACATACATACGATAGTCGACGGCCTCTGCCGGAAGGGGTCTAACCAGAATGTTCGCATGGCCGTTCGACATGTAGAGACTGTGCGGCAGGACATGAAAACGTCCCAGCGACCTGACCATAGCGCGATTCCCAGGGTCAATCTCGAAAAGTCGACCGTACACAGGATTCACGCTCTGATAATACAGCCTGTCGCCGCCGGGAGGGACCACCACTGTCCCGCTGTAGGCTGTCGTGTCTGTGCGGGGACGACATTCAGTTTCATCGATGGGTGGGTACCATTTTTCCAACGGCTGAAGCGATACAGGATCAAGGAAGAGCAAAGCAGCGCCCCCGAACTCCATGCCGCCCTCAAGACACAACCATGTGCCGGCGTGTGAATCAGCATAGATGTGGGGGGTGTAACGAGATTCCTCTATACTCCGTCGTGCCTCGACCTCCGCTTTGTTAAGACTAATCCTCAGAACTTCTGCTGAATCGGACAGCACGAAGACGGCCGTCGGCTCGCATGCGTGCAAAGTCACCCCGCTCCCGAGTGTGACAATAATAAGCAGGATTATCGATTTCATAACATGTTCCACAGCAACTCGCCTGTGCTGACCATCGGCAGGCATGGACTTCGCAAGACACAAAAGATCCTATCTTGATTGAACGAATCAACGCTCGAAAAGGTATCTTCTTTTTCAGGTATCGAGCAGGACTCTAAGACTGATTGCACAACCTCGACATTGCCCGCGTTCACATTGCTCATACGGCGTGCCTATCCCGAGCGCGTGTGCATCTTAGTTATCCAAAGCGCCATCGGAGCCATCGGAGTCCAGGCGGTGGAGAATTCGTGTGGATAAATTCCACAACCCATTTGTTCCTATCCGTCTATCGCTCCCGCCAGTCATTGACGCCGGGTATGATCGACGGAAGGTCCTCATAGGTCCAGTAGATCTTGCTCCCGTCCTCTGTCATGCGAAAGTCGATGGCGTCCGCAACAAAAAGGAGATCGATAGTCACTGTTGGTGTCTCTCCCGAGTCGTCATAGCGCGCCACTTTCAAGAAGAACTGCGATAAGGTTGAGTCCGCCCCCGAACGCGGAGCCCCTTCGTAATCATATTCCGTGAACGCGACAATCTTCCCGTCCTCGGACATCTGCGCGGGCCAGACGTTGCTGTGTGTCCTCTCAAACTCCCAGACCGTTCGGAACTCGTCTCCAATCCTCCGGAACACTCGTGTGCCTGATCGCAGCCACGTGGCGTCGGTGTTACATTCGGCTACGGATGGTCCAATTTCTCCGTCGAGGATCAGTGGTTCCGCCGCACTCCAGGAATGGCCGTCGTAATGCGAGCATAATGTTGCATCCTCTTCGACGTCACTCCAGAGTGGTGTCTCGTCCACATAGAAGAAGGCCCAAGTCCCGTCACCGCTCAGAGTATGCACGGTGTGTCTAATACTTCCCCCTTCTCCTCCTCCGAACAGCTGCACCGGCGTGAATCGCCCTGAGGAGAGATCTCGCATGACAACGACTGCGTCACTCCCGCCGAACCGGTGCTCACACCAGAGAACCGTCTCACCATCGTCGGATACACCAATGATATCAGGCGAGAGAGTCGGATGCTGCGTGCGATAAATGACCTGAGACGGAGAGAATTCACGCGTTCCCTCTATTCGTTTTCGCCAATAGATTGCATAGATATCGAAATTCTGCCCTTCCTCTTCGACCACATAGGCCACGGCACTGCCCGTGCGGGATAGGCAAATGGAGCGGATATCCGCTTCCTTCTCATGAAGAGGGATCGACTTGATGACCTTGCCACCTTCAAGAAAGTGGATCTCGATCGCCGAATCGCGTGCTGCGCTCAGAGGATACGGACTTCCCCGAGAAACGGCCACGCTCAGATCCGGACTCGCACTGGCGAGACGCAGGCCGGTCCGGTCATCCGGAAACTGCGTGGTGAGGGGAACCCACTCGTCTTCTTCCAATATGGGAGCGGACAAATTGTACACATACAAATCGCGCCCCCAGCCCGCCATACAACCAAAAACGACACCAACGAAACAGCTCCAAAAAACGATCTTTGCTTGTTTGGTCTTGTTCATGTTTTCACCTCTCATCAATGCCACGTATTGGGCAGCATTTTTCTCTTTGAATTCCTAGGCAATTCACTCTTCTTTAGTGAGGATGAATGCCCTGCCCCACCATTTGCCCACGCCGATACCGAGCACATTATCGTTGAGAACATAACTCCAACCGTAACTAGGATCGATACCTTGCACGGAGTCAATTTGCCAGGACGAGGGGAAATGGAGATAGATCCCGAATTCCTCCTCTCCGGAATCATTGGTGATAATCACCAGAGCTTTGTCCGAATCGTCGGGGTGTATCCGGACCAAGAAGTCCACGTTGGCCGTACCCGATTGGGAAGTCGACGTCAAATACACTTCATTCGGCGAATCGAAGACTGAGGGATGTGAAGTAAGAAGGTAGGGAGCCATCGTCTCCACCTCCTTTGCGATCTTCTCGGCTTGTTCGAATGC
>CAZTDD010000242.1:0-3390 GCA_964612675.1 uncultured bacterium | reverse complement strand
CGCAGCAGCCGAGGAGGGCTATTGTGGCCAACGAGCAGATTGTCCATGAATTCAAGAAGGGAGCCGGCGAGATCGTACGAGCCACGATCGGAGAGTTCCGGGGACGAAAGACTGTCGGTATCCGCATTTTCTACGAAGATGTCTCCGGCGAATGGAAACCCACAAAAAAAGGCATCACGCTGACCTCCGATCTGTTCCCTGAACTCAAAAAGGCCATCGACCTCATGAATGAAGGGATCGAGAAGGAAGAAGCGCAAGCGGAGTCCCCCGCACCTCCCCCTGAGGGCGAAGCCGCTGGTTGAGACTCCATCCAGTCTCTGCGCATCGCTGCCGCATGCCCGGTGGATTGTCGATCCTTGTCCCGGGTCCCGTGTTGACGACCTCTGTGCCTTTGAAACCAACCGGACATGTCCCTCCCATCTGCAAGGGAGTTGGACCCGGTCCGCTCAAAACAACTCGGATTCTGATACAGAACAAAACATCTGAACCCGGGGGTAGGCAGAATCGCCGAAATCATACTATTATACCCAGGCTGACGCGTTAAGTTACAAAAAGAAGATACTCGGACGCGTCTCATTTTCTACGTATATTGGAGAGAGTCATGCAGAAAGGTTTCACGCTGATTGAGTTGTTGATTGTCGTCGCCATTATCGGAATCCTCGCAGCGATCGCCGTTCCGAACTTCCTGAATGCGCAGATGAAAGCGAAAATCGCAAAAGTGGAGTCGGAACTGCGAACCATTAACGAGGCTTACACAACGTACAAGCTCGACAATAACGCTTGGCCCCCACACGCCGACCGATGCCGAGCCCAGCACAAATTCGTCACCACTCCTGTCGCCTACCTTTCCAGCAGCATCGACGATCCTTTCCAGTCGGAACATGAAACCAAAACGTGGGAGTGGTTCTGCGGACAATATCACGCAGAACCGGCCGCTGTGGAAGGTGCAGGCCGTATCGGTGTTGCCGCGCCGGAGTATTGGCAAACACATCGAAACGCGGCGTTCTTCACAAAATCCGTCGGTCCGGACAAAGACGGCAATGTCGTCGGCGGACAAGAGTTCTTCTTGCCGTATGACGCCAGCAACGGTCTAATCAGCAGAGGCACGATTTACCGTCCACTCGGCGGCGGAGGCGGTACCGGCTATCCATACACCCAAGGGCAGTATCCAGGCGTCACACTGGCGGATTTCGGCTGCCCCGGGACGTGTGAGTAAGCCCCTCTCCCGGCGATGATCTTGCAACACCATCAACCTCATCGGATCGAGCGTTCGCTTTAGTAAGGTATCTGCATTGACTGAGGTTATGCCGCCGAGGGTCATACTGTTTTTAACTTATCAGAGTCTTGACTAGACGGCGGGTTGGGATAATATGAAATTGTATGTCTGTCGATCGGTCGCCTTCAGATAGGCATGACTCAGATAACTATGACACTCTTCCCGTCATCCATGACTGTGATACAGGGCTTTACAATTTCCAGCCGGATTGACTGCATCTATCCCTTAGAACAGAAGATTCTATCGATCGCCCGCTCTCTCGGTTTCTGCGATGACGATTTGTTCAGTCTACGCCTCGCAATGGACGAGGCCCTGATCAACGCCATCATGCACGGAAACGGTGGGTCCGAGCACAAACGCGTTTTCGTCGATCTCAACGCCTGCAAGAACACAATTCAAATACGAATCCGGGATGAGGGGAACGGATTCGATATCAATACCCTATTCGATCCAACGGAAGACGATCATATCCACGATACGCACGGCCGAGGCGTATTCTTGATACGACGGTTCATGACAGAAGTCACATTCAACGAAAAAGGGAACGAGATCATGTTCACACTCCAACGATCCACCCCTTCCGAACAGGCCTGTTAACCACTCCACAGACAATTCACCCAGACGGGTGTAGAATAAATAAAAAGATAACCACCATCTTCACCTCGAACCGAACGAAGGAGAAATCATCATGGATGCTCGAGAGATGAAACGAAGAACCTTTCTGCAAACAGCCTCGGCGAGCACTGCGGGCATCGCTCTCGCAGGACCGACGGCGATGCCCTCGAGCGCTGCGAAAAGTAGCGGGACACTCGCCGCTCTTGGAGGCGCACCGGTTCGCACAGAGCCGTTTCCATCCTGGCCGGTCACCGGCAAAAACGCCGAAAAGATGTGGCTGGATGTGCTCCACGCGAGAGATTGGTTCCGCTTCAACGGCAAGAAGGCCGGTGAATTCGAAAAGAAATATGCTGAATTGATGGGCGCGAAAGAATGTTTGGCGGTCAACAGCGGCACCAATGCCCTCTTTACCTCCCTGAACGCAATCGAAATCGGCCCCGGCGATGAAGTCCTCGTTCCTCCCTACACATTTGTCGCCACAGTCAATGTCGTTTTCCTTCAACACGCTCTCCCTGTATTCGTGGATACAGATCCGGAAACCTTCCAGATGGACGCCCGCAAAATTGAAGAAAAGATCACCGAGAACACACGCTGTATTCTCCCGGTCCATCTTGGCGGCAATGTGGCCGATATGGATACCATTCTCAGTATCGCGAAGAAACACGATTTGTACGTCATCGAGGATGCGTGCCAATCGCATCTCGCGGAATGGCGCGGTACAAGAGTGGGAAACCTGGGTGAAACAGGTTGCTTCAGTTTCCAGGTCTCCAAAAACCTCCCTTGCGGCGATGGCGGCGCGATTCTCTGCAACGACGAGAAGATCATGGACCGGTGCTTCTCGTTCCATTCCAACGGCCGCGAGAGAAAATCCATACCGGGCGCCTACGGTTACGCCCACAACGGAACAAACGTCCGTATGACGGAATTCCAAGCGGCCATTCTTCTGGAACAGATGCAGCGGCTGGAAGAACAGAGCAAAATACGCGAACAGAACGCTGCGTACTTGACAAAACAGCTGGAGGAAATCCCGGGGATTTCACCGTCGAAGATGTATGACGGATGCACACGCAACGCGTATCATCTCTACATGTTCCGCTACGATAGGGACCGATTCGCCGGGGTACCAAAGGGAAAATTCCTCGACGCGCTGCGAAAGGAAGGAATCCCCTGTTCGGGCGGGTACTCACCGCTCAATCAGCACTCGTTTATCGAAGAGACACTCGGTTCCCGAGCGTTCCAAGCAATCTACTCGAAGGAACGCATCGACCGCTATATGAAAGAAAACAAGTGTCCCGAAAACGAACGTCTCTGTAACGATGAAGCGGTATGGTTCTTCCAAACCATGCTTCTCGCGGATCGACAAGCCATGGACCATATCGCGGAAGCCATCCGCAAAATCCGAGCAGGCGCAAGTGAATTAGCGAAGGCATAATTCCACGGTACCTCTTGACGGGGTCGCAAAAAGTCTGGGATACGGATTTCAACCCCCTCCTAACCTC
>CAZTDD010000241.1:0-3714 GCA_964612675.1 uncultured bacterium | reverse complement strand
CTTACCCGGAAGCGTTTTCTCAGAGGGTTGTGTGCTGTTCTGCCTCTGCCTTCCACAACACGGTCTTTCACAAATCAGAGGGGATGCTATGAAACATTTTTCCATTTGCCTCGTTATCGCAGCCGTCATCTCATCGTCATCGGTCGCCCAGGATGTTGTCAGCCTTGGCGTTAATCCCGACACCGGCCTCGAAGAGATTCGAGTGAATCTCCCTGACCTCCCCGCCGATGCGAAACCGCTCGATATGATCCTTGTTCCGCCCGGCAGATTCCTCATTGGCTCTCCTGAGGATGAACTCGGACACTCAGACAAAGAGAGTCCTCGTCATGAGGTTGTTCTCACGAAGCCATTCTACCTGGGAAAGTACGAAATAACTCAAGGACAATGGCAGGCACTGATGGGGAGCAACCCGTCACAGTTTCAGTCCGGAGACAGCCTCGATAAACCACTAGAGAAGGTGACTTGGAATGAATTCCAAGCATTTATCAGAAAACTCAACGAGATGGATTTGGGGGAATTCCGTTTGCCGACTGAGGCCGAATGGGAGTACTCATGCCGCGCGGGGACGACGACCCGCTTTTATTGGGGCGATGATGTAAACCTTACGCAAATCGATAACTATGCCTGGTATGGCGGGAACAACAGACCTTATGGCACCAAAGAAGTCGGACAGAAACTGCCGAATCCGTGGGGCTTCTATGACATGAGTGGAAACGTCCAAGATTCATGCTTAGACTGGACTGACACCGGTAAGAACTACGGTACAAGTGCCACCAAGATCGATCCAACCGGCCCTTCGAGTGGATCATACCGAATTGCCCGTGGCGGGGGTTGGAAATCTGGCCCTAATGAATGTAGATCGGCTTCACGATCCCAGAATTCGCCAAACTCATATTACGATTTTCGCGGCTTTCGACTTTTGAGGAAGTACGAAGGTTCACTACCCGTCGCTACCCCCGTTCCGACTCCTATTCCCCCGTCAACTCCCAGCCCGACTGCTACGCCTACTCTCCCTCCTCCCGATGAGCCGGTAACTCAGCTCGGCATTAATCCAGACACCGGCCTCGAAGAGATCCGTGTCAATATTCCAGGGCTCCCGGAAGGTGTGAAACCGTTGGATATGGTCTTAATTCCGGCAGGGACATTCATGATGGGTTCACCGGAGGATGAAGTCGGTCGTGACGATGACGAAGGGCCACACCATGAAGTAACGATCAGTCAGCGCTTCTACATGGGTAAATATGAGGTGACCCAGGCGCAATGGGAATCGGTGATGGGCACCAACTTGGCGCACGATTACGGTGTGGGCAATGACTACCCAGTTTACTACGTGAGTTGGCATGATTGCGAGGAATTCATCGAGAAGTTGAACGCTATGGAATTGGTCTCGGCGAGTTTTCGTTTGCCAACGGAGGCCGAATGGGAGTACGTGTGCCGAGCAGGGACAACGACGCGGTTCTATTGGGGAGACAGCGACACAGAGGATGTGGTAAAACAGTATTGCTGGTATAACAGAAACGCTAATCTCGGCCAGTGGTCACATCCTCACGCGGATGAACATGGGACGCAGACGGTCGGCTTGAAAGTCCCCAACTCATGGGGGCTGTACGATATCAGCGGAAATGTGTGGGAATGGTGCCAAGACTGGTACGGCGATTATCCTTCAAATCGAGTAATTGACCCAATTGGTCAAGAGAGTAGCTCGTACCGCGTGGCTCGCGGCGGCGATTGGGCCTACGGCGCCCCGAGCTGCCGATCGGCGAGCCGCCGCCAGAACACGCCTGATCACACAGGCTACCACGTGGGTTTCCGAATCGTGCTTTCCGCATCTCAGCCATCCAGTCCAACGAAAACGCCTACCCAACAGGCGACGAATACAGCGACCCCGACAACCACGCCAACCCCTCAGCCAACACCAACGTTTACCCACACGCCAACACCGAAACCGACGAACACGCCGACACTCACGCATACACCGACTCATACACCAACACCGACAGCCACGAACACTCCAACGCCCATCTTGATCGATTTCTCAGTCACCGTAATTGATGCAGAGACATATGAACCGATCTCGGGAGTCGTTGTGGTCGTAGAAGAACCAACGCTTCTGGTTCGCACAAACGACAACGGCGCAGCCTTGCTGGAGAGTGTGCCTGTGGGCACGATAAGCGTAACAGTGACAAAGACGGGGTATGAACCGTCGGTCGTCTCTGTAGAGGTCTCCGAGGATAAACCTTCGAAAATTATCCCGATTTACCGCTCTGGAGCACAACCCACCGCAACACCTGTAATCGAAGACACACCGACCCCATCCCCCGTTCCCCAAGGCAACCTGACTTTGATCGTCATATCGCAGTCGCGACTCGAAAGGCGCTACGGTGCGGACCGGGTCGCGAGATTTCTCGAAAAACTGATGAAATTGATTGAACACCCATCGGTGCGCGGCGAATTGGTCGACCTGGATCTCAACCCATCCCTGCGCAATCTGTTCCAGGGATGGGATTCAAGCACCAATAAACTGGCCGGCGCCACCGAGTCGGACCGTCTCGATAATGTGCTCAAAGCAAATATAATTGCCACCGGCATTAAGACCGTTATCGGCAATCAGCGCGACCGGGTTCGCAACGAGTCGGTGGAATACCTCCTTCTGATCGGCGGGGACGACATGATTCCACAGTATCGTCTGCCCGATTTGTCGCGTCCTAAATATACGGAATCTCGTTATTCCCAAAGGCTTGTCGATCCTACTCACCCGATCGGCGCGGCGCTGAGCACAAACCACATTTTAATTGACGATTATTATGCCGACGCAACCCCAAAATCCTACGCCATTTTGGACCGCGAGTTTTATCTACCCGATTTCAAAGTAGGACGATTGGTTGAAACCCCGGAGCAAATGGGTGCCGTCCTCGATGCCTATCTGGCGCTTGACGGAAAAATCCATTTTGACCGAGCGTTTGTCGCCGGAAGCGATACGTTCTCGAACGGGGCGGATCGAGTGAAGCAGATCGTGGAATCCGACCTGGGACAGGTGACGCGCTTATCGGAAGACGGCAGAGACCCGCTTGAAATCCGCAACGGCCTCAATGAGGGCAATCCGCTCAATGTGCTTGGCCTGCACGGCGATCATGAAGCGATTTATCGTCGAGGCGGCGAGTCGCCGTTAACTGCGTCCGCGGTGCGTGAATTGGTCTCGGAGGACAGTGTGCGCGGTTCGGTGTTGGTGAATTTCGGGAGCCACAGCGGGCTCAACATGGACGAGGATTACCAGAACGGAAACGAAGATCTTCCGGAGACCTTTGCGGCGAAAGGGACGGGAGCGTATATCGGCACGACAGCGTTTTCGGGATCGAGTAATTCGAGCGTTGGATTTACGGAGGATTTTGCGAGCCGGTTTGTTCATTCGCTTGTGGCGGGGAAGGAGTCGTGTACTGTCGGGACAGCGATTCGGGAAGCCAAACGCGAGTATATTATCAACGAACATAATGGTGTACGAAATTCGAATTTATCCGATGCGGAAATTCGGAATAATATCGGTGAGGATGAGAAGGTTGTTTCCGCGATGACGCTGTATGGTTTGCCGATGTATACGGTGACGTCGAGCAACGGCGCAGTCGACCCGCATTTGGCGTTGGGGTACGGAAAAGAGTCAACCGCCTCCTACACATCCCCCAGTCTTGACGTGTTCGCAAAAAGTCTGGGATACGGATT
>CAZTDD010000240.1:0-3730 GCA_964612675.1 uncultured bacterium | reverse complement strand
AACCCTCTCCCGGGGGGAGAGGGAACTTCCGATGCCAACTTTCGACTTTTTGCGACCCCGTCAATCTTGGGGGGAGAAAACAAGCCATGGTCCCGGTTACTCACAAACCAGCTGTGTTCGTTTCCTTTCCTCCCCCGAAGATCGGGGGTGGAGTCTCATGGCTTGCCGAAGGCAAACATGAGAGCCGTAGAGGAGGGGGTTGAAAATCTTACTTCCCATATCGCGACGACTCTCTGCCGCCCCGTCATATTGGCGACGATACGCTCGTTCGATTTTCGTACCTTCGATTGTTACAGATTTCGGCCTCCCGACGCCACGGGACCGTATGCAAAAACGTCCCATAAGCCCTCTCCGACAGAAGCCTTCGGGGGCCTACCCGAGAAATTGACATATCAAGATCTTTCAAATAGAGTCGTATCCAAGTAGTTGCCCCTTGCTACAGGGGATTCCGCTGGAACCGAACGGAGTCTGTAAACATGAAATCACGACACGCCTTCACGCTGATCGAACTCCTTATCGTTGTGGCGATTATCGGAATCCTGGCCGCAATCGCCGTCCCGAATTTTCTCAACGCACAGACGCGAGCCAAAGTCAGTCGCGTGCACGCCGATCTCCGTGCGCTGGGAAACGCGATCGAGATGTACGGAATCGACAACAACACCTACCCCGGTGGAGAGGGCTTCTGGGGCGGATCGAAATGGTGGCAAAAACATACGTATCGGTTTCACGTGCTCACAACCCCTGTCTCCTACATCGGTGCCGTTCCCATCGATCCCTTTCAAACCGCTACTCCCCAACACATCAATCAAAACCTCGGCCCCATTTGGGATGGGGGCTATGTCTATGATGACGAGAGCCGCACGGGGCAAACACTGTCCGTCTATGGCGAGAACTACAAATACACGGTTCGAAGCCCAGGACCGGCGCTGGATTGGAGCCTGGCGCACGCCTCCTACGTCAACTATTACGCGCCCTCCAACGGGCTCCACACCGCGGGAGTCATTGCGTGGCTCGGACCGGGTGGAACGATTTTCTGACTTGAAGAGAATATCTTTCGATAAGAACAACGACCGCCACATAGGAAACTTTGATGAGTTCTACAGAAAATGACAACAACCGCAAGACATCTTCCAGAGGGAATAAACCCTCCGGATCGTTCACTTTGAACAGACGCGGATTTTTCGGCAGCACTGTCGCCGGACTTTGTCTCGCGTCGACGACACGCGCCGAGCAGACTCCAAACGACGGCAGATCCAAAACAAATGGGCTGTTTCCGGGTAAGCCACTGCGTATCCTTCCGGTGTTGGCCTATCACCTCGAATCCCCCAGGGAGATGACCAGCTGGCGAAGTTACGGCGGCCTCCGCACGCAAAGCGGCGCGGAAGCGGAGGCGAACCGAATCGCTACCGAGCTGAACAACCTGTCGAAACAAGCGGAATTCCCGGTTGAGTTCTTGCCGGTCACTCTCGTGCAAACAGATGCGGAGGCAAGAGAGGCCGCCGGCACCGACGCCGATATGATTTTGGCGTACGCAGCCGGGGGTGGTGCGTCTTTCTATGCCCACCTGGCGGAATCGAAGGCGGCCAATGTCATGTTCATCCGCCATAAAACAGAACCGTACTATCTATGGCACGAGATCGCACACTGGCGCTTTCTCCGGCGAAACGAGGATAAGATCGTCGAACCAAACATGGACACGGACGATATCGTGGTCGATGACTACGATGAAGTACTGTGGCGGATGCGGGCCGTCTATGGCTTGAAAAATGCAAAAGGAACAAAAATGCTGGCGATCGGCAGCCTCGCCGCATACAGTCGACCCGGTCAGGAACTCGGCCCAGACCACGCGCGAAATGTATGGGATTACGAGATTGAAATTGTGTCCCGCGATGAGTTTGCACATCGCCTGTCGAGCGCTCGTTCAGACGACCGGATCATGAGCGACGTTGAACGACAAGTACAGGATTTTCTTGACCGACCGACAGTCACGCTGAAAACCGAGCGAAAATTTGTCGTGAATTCTTTTCTCGTATGGAATGTATGCAAGGGATTACTGGATGAAAAAAACGCATTCAATTTCGGTTTTGACCACTGTATGGGACGAGATGTGATCGAAATGCTCGATACACCGCCCTGCCTGGTTTTAGCGTTGGCGAATGATGCGGGATACACAGCCTACTGTCATACCGATCTGACCCATACCTGCCCGGGTGTATTGCTCCGTTGGATCAGCGGAAAACCGACATTTGTATGTAACACCCACTTTCCACATGACGGAATTTTCACCGTGGCGCACTGCGCGGCGCCAATGCGGATGAACGGCAGCGATTATGAACCGGTAACTATCATGACGCACTACGAATCCGATTACGGCGCGGCATCTCGGATCGATTACCGGAGAGGTCAAACAGTAACCGTGGTGATCCCGAATTTGCATTGTACAAACTGGAAGGGATTTCGAGGCGAGATTCTTGGCTGCCCCTCGCTCCCGGCGTGCCGCTCGCAGATGGATATTCGAATTGACGGGGATGAGAATGCCTTGATCGAAGAGATGGAAGGTTTCCACGCTCAAATCGTGTACGGGGACTATCTCAAAGAAGTCGGCTACGCCCTTAAAAAGCTGGGAACACTCGAGTGGCGGAATTTTTCTTAAGATCGAAGTAAAAGGAGACTCGGTTCGTCCCCACAGATTTTGTGAAGTCGGGGTGTAGTGTCTATTCCGGGCCGATTTTTGTATACGATTTCCAGCCGTTTACGTAAGCAGGCTCTTCCAGAACATTCCTACGAACACGGTCCATCATCTCATCCGTAACGCCCATGGACTGTAAGTAATCTCGGATTCCCCCCGACGTGTCAACTTCTTCGAGCACGGCTTCGATCCATTCGGGTTCGGCCCCGTATCCCGTCTGACGCGATATCAGATAATCTTCGACAATAGTCTTATCGTTCACGTTCAGCAAACGCAAAATCAATGCCGACAGAATCCCCACACGATCTTTTCCGATTTGGCAATGATACAGCGCTGGCAGATTATCCGGATCGGATATCACCTCAAAAAACCGACGAATGGATTCCGAACTATGACGAAATAAATAGACATAGGCGTCCTCCATCGTCGGCTCGTTGCCGAAAGTCGACATAGGGATATGGAGATGCGTGACAATATCTTTCACGCAGGGCGGATCGGGATAATTGTGAAATTCGGAATCCGACCGAACATCAATGACAGTTTTGACATTCAAAGCGGCGAATTGCTCGCAGCCGAGGGGCGTCAGCCAACCGAGAGCATCGGTGCGAATGAGAACGAACGGTTTGATCGGTTGTCCTTCCTGCGTCGTGATTCCCCCCAGATGGCGCACGTTACGCGCCCCTTCCAGCTCAATCGTTCTATCCTGTTGCGCCAACACCTGAAGCGGTATGACAATCGAGAACGTGACAATTATTCGAAAACAATAATTCAAAATATATTCTCCTCTTCATTTTCTTTTCGTGTTTTCGTGGCCCTTTCGTATCTTCGTGTTTCAGAGCCAAATAATTTAACTGCAACCTTGTCAACCCCACCCGAACCCTCCCCAATCTTTGATGCCGTCGCAAAAAGTCATCGGGATGCGGGAAGTGAGGTGTCAACCCCCTCTGAATCTCCCCCAATCTTTGGGGGAGAAACCGCTGCAGACTCGCTCGTTTCTTTTTCCTCCCCCGAAGATCGGGGGAGGAGTCTCATGGCTTGCCG
>CAZTDD010000239.1:0-3826 GCA_964612675.1 uncultured bacterium | reverse complement strand
AGTTCCGGCAATAAGGGGAGTTGTAAAGAGACGATATTGCTGGCATGAGTGTGGTGTTATGACTCGATTGGGGGGAGGCGGAATTGATAGTTGTGATGGTACTGCCTCAGAGAGTGGTTTGGGTTACAGATATCGAGCACTCGATGTTGCTCGCTATAATAGAGGATTGGATACATTTCAGTGTGAGTGTGTGATTAACATAGATCAGCAAAGATATGATTTTCGGGTGGAAGATGAGGTTGGTAGATCATATTTGTTGGCCGATGATTGGGGATTTCGAAGAAGGTCTGAGACTCTAGATACTATTGGAATATGGACGTGGGGACGGGCCGGAGGCCCATGTGTGGTGGTTGATGATATTGAGATCTTCACCATTGAAGACATCTGTCCTCCAACTTCGACTTTCACCGCTACGTTCACACCGACACCGATGTCTATTCCAAGTCCAACTTTGCCACCTCAAATCAATATATATGATTCCGCTGAAGTATTAGAGGATCTCGCAGGCTCCGTGGATTATGATCCAGCTGATGCGAGAGAGATATACTTACACTGGAACGTGGATGAGGATTTCGATAAGTACCGTGTGTATGTAAGGACTATTGGTAGGAGTGACGAGTATCTGGGGACAACGAGTAACAATGATTTCTTGTGGAGTTTGGACTCTCCTGATACGGTTTCACCAGCACAACCCGATGTACCTCAGTTCGGAGAAGCATACAAGTTCATGATCTTCGGGGTGGTAGAGGAAGGTACGTCAGTGCTGATTGGAGCGACAGATTTCATGGCGTATCGTGATGTGCTAGATTTGACACCAACGCTTCTGCCAACTGTGACACCGACCAAGACACCAACACCAACTTACACACCGACCCCCACGCACAGCGATATTCCGGACCTGCTTTACTCCAACACGTTGGATGGAGAAACGCTTTCGGAAAATAACGTCACGAAAATTCCCGTTTTCGGCGGTTTATTCGATCTATCCTTCAGTGATTTAGTCGATACCTCCGGTTTGGAGGAAAACGAGAATGTCTCCGGCAATGCGCTTCATGTCTTGGTACGCCCCGGGCAGGGATCGCTTTTCATCTTGGATATGCAGAACCCGATAGAGGTCCAGGAGGATTCACTCGTATTGGCACGTGCGGAAATCTGGTGTAGCAACGATTCCGCCGGGATCTCATTCGGCCTGGCCGATACGGATCAGAATGGCAACATGGAATTGGGCGGCGGGAGCCTTGGCTTGGAGCAGTTTTCTCTGTGCAAATCCTTCGACGAGAAGTGGGGAACAGCGCTTGTTTTGCATCGATCTCAGTCCGGCTTTGTTATTCCGCTGATCCAAGTCATTTGCGGAGACCTCGAAACCGATACGTATATCGATGGAGTGAAAATTTACCAGGTGAAAGAGGGGGATAAAATACCATGCGAAGACTATTGACTTGTTGCCTGTTTGTACTCATCAATTCTCTGTGTTATTCCGAAGTGGAGTGTGTCATCAAAGAGATTCAGTTCTCTCAGGAGGAAGGGTACGAGGTCGGGAACATTCGAGAGCAGATGTATTCTTATTGAGATTAAATCGCGAGACGAAGTGAAAGTTACAATGCCATGGAAGCGCGGAAGACTTAACTTCAATTATATAGAATCGGAAAGAAACGGCATAGGAAAGAAATACAACGCTAGGAACATTGCGAAGGAAGTTGAGCATCATTAGATATTCGTGCCTCAAGCGGAGCGTGGGGCGAGAGAATGAGGACAAATGCAGTGGGGCGTTAAAGATCGAGGAAAGCACGATCTTAGAAAAAGAAACTACAAGTCGGGTATCAGCGCCTTCTCGTTGGAAAGGAAATGTTATCATGAAGAAGATCATTCTTGTAATATGGTGGATATCTTGTTCTGTTGCGTCTTATTCTGATTCATTAATCTATGAATCAAATTTCCAAGAAGTTGGGGACTCGAGTATTTCAGATCTTGGGTGGAGGATATATCCTTCCAGGAACCCCGAAACCTGGGAGTTTGTTCCTTTTCAAATTCAAAATGGAACGTTACTTATCTCTCAGATCAGTCGTCTTACCTGGACTTGTTACGAGTTTCCCTCTAAGAATGATGGGTATTTGGCCGTTACCTGGACTTGGAGAGCGATCATTGAACATTATGTTGATGTCGGGTTTTGCATAAGCAGCACCGAAGAATTTGGTGTAGAACCAGAATGGGTTGAACAATCTGTAATGGTTCGTTTCAATCCTGATATCGGAATTATAGATGCATGTAACGGTAATGGAAGAGGTCGTAGGGATTATACTTCTGTATCTGCAGAACCTATTGGCTATACAGATGGTAGGCTTATCACTTGCCATTTGGAGGTAGATGTAGAGGATCAGAAGTTTTCTTTGTCTGTTGAAAAGGATGGAGAAGTCTCTATGTTGGCTGATCGGTTTGGGTATAGATTGGGTAGTCCTAGTCTGAACTGCATTTGTTTGTGGCAGAGTGGGTATCTTAGAGGTCCAGCGGTGGAGTTGTCTGAAATTACGGTATATAGTTCAACCACTAGTAATTTTCCGACAGCAACCGCTACTCTAACACCAACACCGACCTTCACAGAAACATTTACACCGATACCAACATCCACACCGACCTTTACCTCCACGTTTACACCGACCTTAACTCCTACACCAAGTCCAACGCCAAGACCCGGCGTCAATGTCTGCGATTCACCGAGTCAATTGGGCGACCTTACCGGCTCCACCGATTACGACCCCCGTGATTCAAAAGAGATTTACCTGTATTGGAATGAGGACGACCGGTTCCAGGAATACCATGTATATGTCAGCACGAGCGATCCCATCGAGGAAGAATATCTGGGCAAGACGACTGACACCGACTTTTTGTGGAGCGCTGACTCTCCCGATATGGTTTCACCGGCGAAATCGGACGGCCCGCAGTTCGGAAGCGATTACCGGTTCATCATTTACGGCATACCACAGGACGGCACGCCTGCTGTACGGATCGAGGAGACCGCTGTTATAGCGTATCGTAGTACTCGTGAATTGACGCCGACTTGGACGAGTACACCTCTGCCGACAGTCACGCCGAGCTATACGCCGACCTTCACAGCGTCACCGACACCGATCGCCTCACCGACGCCCACGCACAGCGATATTCCGGATCTCCTTTACTCGAACATGTTGGATGGAGATACGCTTTCGGAAAATAACGTCACGAAAATTCCCGTTTTCGGCGGTTTGTTCGATTTATCCTTCAGTGATTTAGTCGATACGTCCGGTTTGGAGGAAAACGAGAATGTCGCCGGCAATGCGCTTCATGTCTTGGTACGCCCCGGGCAGGGATCGCTTTTCATCTTGGATATGCAGAACCCGATAGAGGTCCAGGAGGATTCACTCGTATTGGCACGTGCGGAAATCTGGTGTAGCAACGATTCCGCCGGGATCTCATTCGGCCTGGCCGATACGGATCAGAATGGCAACATGGAATTGGGCGGCGGGAGCCTTGGCTTGGAGCAGTTTTCTCTGTGCAAATCCTTCGACGAGAAGTGGGGAACAGCGCTTGTTTTGCATCGATCCCAGTCCGGCTTTGTTATCCCATTGATCCAGATCATCTGCGGAGACCTCGAAACCGATACGTATATCGATGGAGTGAAGGTATATCAGGTGAAGAGAGGAGACAAAATCCCGGCGGACTTGTTGTAGTGAGTTACTTCTGGCGCCACCGGTTGGAAATTGACCCAGGTCAACGATTAGTTTTTGACCCACCCAGGCGGTGTTTTACCTGAGATCCTGATTCTTTTCAAGTCGTTCTTTCTTTGTCTTTT
>CAZTDD010000238.1:0-3852 GCA_964612675.1 uncultured bacterium | reverse complement strand
CTTCCGGTTCAAATGACATACATAGTAAAATCAATTGCCCGTAAAAAATGTCTGGTTCATCCGGGGCGACAAGGGCGACGTAAGTTGAATTAAATGAAGGACCGAAGTTCATTTGGGAAAGCGCTCGATCAGGTACGAAAGTCAGAGAGCTTCCGTGCCATCACGGCGAAGTGCGCCGAGCGCAAAACCCCCGTTGCGGCGGGCCAACTCTTCCGTTCCGCTAAAGGTTTCCTCGCTTCCCACCTGACCAAGTCCCTGGATCGTCCAATCCTTCTTGTGACTGCGGAACAGTCCGGCATGTATCACTTGTTGGACGATCTCAATTTCTTCTTGCACGAAGAGCCGGTTGATGTGTTGGTGTATCCACATCCCGAGGTACTTCCTTACGAGGCGCAGGAACCTGAACTGACTGTCCGTCTCGAACGAATGCTGGTCCTCCGGCAGGCATGGGAGAATTGGTGGAAAACGGACGCCCCACGCCGCCCCACTATTGCTGTAACCTGTGTTGCGGCGCTTTTGAAAAGAGGCTTGCATCCGTCGAAATTCCCCGAACAAGCCTTGGAGTTCAAGGTCGGCGCGGTCGCCGATCCGGATGCGGCGAAGCAGTGGCTTGTCGAAGAGGGATACGAGTTCCGGGAGTTGGTATCCCGTCGCGGTGATTTCTCGACCCGGGGCGGCATTTTAGATGTATATCCGCTCTCGTATCCCGAGGCGGTTCGAATCGAGTTTTTCGGAGACGAGGTAGACTCAATCCGTACATTCGACGTCTCCACACAACGCTCCGTCTCTCGGATCGACAAGGTTTCTCTTCTACCGAGCAACGAGGATTTCCTGATCGCGCGTGCTTTCCAACACGATACGGATCCATTGGTCGATTATCTGACTGATCTACTCCCCGACCCTGTCGTTCTTCTGGACGAACCCGAGCAAATCGAAAATGAAGCGGAAAACTACTATCGGCTGGTCGAACGAGGATACGAGGAAGCGCTCGATGGACATGACGACGAAGAGGTTGTGCTGGGCGAAGAGCAAATCCACCGCCACGAGCGATACTTGCTCCGCCCCCCGAATGAGATCTACACCTTGCCGGCGGATCTTATGCAGAACTGCCGCGCGATCGGCGCCGTTCCCCTCACCGAATTTGCGCTCCCGCCGGAGCCCGGCAATTACAACTGCGATACTCAGCCCATCGAGTTTTCGACCGACGAAACGACGGATCGTTTAAAACACCTGGTCAATAGAAGCGTTGAGGGCCGAAAGGTCTTTGTGATTTGCGACAACAAGGGCCAGGAAGACCGATTCAAAGAGATGACATTGTCCGCAATCAAGAACCTTCACCTTCCGGACGATTCGGCGCGCCCCAAGACATTAATCGGCACGATCAACCATGGTTTTTCGGTTTCCTCATTTGGTCTCGATATCATTACCGATCGCGAAGTGTTCGGCAGATACAGGCGTTTCCGAACGCCCACACGGGAAGGGATTGCGTTGCCGGTGGTCGACCTGGTCGACCTAGGCCAGGGAGACTATGTCGTGCATATCGATCACGGTATCGGGAAATTCCGTGGACTCAAATCCATCACAACAAACGACAAAACCGCCGAGTACCTGGAGATCGAATACGCCAATCACGATGTTCTATACGTGCCGTTGGATCAGGTCGACCGGGTGGGGCGCTACATCGGCAGCGATACAAATCCGCCCGCGTTAGCGCATCTTGGTACAAAAACCTGGGAAAAATCGAAAAACCGCGCAAAACAAGCCATCGAGGATATGGCCGAAGAGCTCCTCGAAATCTACGCGACCCGCCAGGTCAAGAAAGGGCACGAGTATCCACCCGACACAGCCTGGCAGCACGAATTCGAATCGGCGTTTCTCTACGAGGAAACGCCCGACCAGTGGCAGTCCATCCAGGAAGTGAAGCAGGACATGGAAGCCGACACGCCTATGGACCGCCTCATATGCGGGGATGTCGGTTTCGGAAAAACCGAGGTGGCGATTCGTGCCGCATTCAAAACAGTAACCGATGGGAAACAGGTCGCCATCCTGGTACCAACGACTATTCTGGCGCAACAGCACTACAACACGTTCAAGGAACGGCTCGCCGATTATCCGATGACCGTGGAAATGCTCTCGCGATTTCGCACCCCGGCGGAACAACGTCAGATTCTGGCCGACCTGAAAGAGGGCAATATCGACATCATCGTCGGGACGCATCGCATACTGTCCAAGGACGTTGAAATACCGAGTCTGGGGCTTGTTGTCATCGACGAAGAGCAGCGCTTTGGGGTCCGTCACAAAGAGCGTTTGCGACGACTGCGGATGACGGTCGATACCATCACGCTTACTGCCACCCCAATTCCGCGGACATTGTATCTTTCGATGTCCGGTATCCGCGACATGAGCGTTGTCAACACACCACCCAAGAATCGCTTACCGATCGAAACCTATGTCATGGAGTGGTCGAAGGACGTTATTCAGAAAGCGGTCCTTCGCGAGTTGGCGCGTGACGGGCAGGTCTATATCGTTCACAACCGCGTCGAGAGCATTGTCTCGATGGCAAGTCTGATTCAGCGAATCCTACCTCAGGCTCGCGTTGCGATCGGGCACGGCCAGATGTCGGAACGCGAACTGGAAGGGATCATGATGCGATTCATCCGGGGTGAGTATGATGTTTTGGTCGCGACAACGATCATCGAAAACGGTCTCGATATACCCAATGTGAATACGATCATTATCAACCGCGCCGATCATTTTGGCCTGGCGCAGCTGTATCAATTGCGCGGACGTGTCGGGCGGGACAGACACCGGGCCTACTGTTATCTATTAGTGCCCTCGAAACGGACGCTATCTTCAATCGCCCGGCGGAGACTCCTTGCGATCCAGGAACACAACGAACTGGGGGCCGGATATCAGATCGCCCTCCGGGACATGGAGATCCGCGGAATCGGCAACATTCTCGGTAGACAGCAGCATGGGCATATCGCGGCCATCGGGTTTGATATGTACAGCAAACTGCTCTCGGATACCGTGGCTCGGTTGCGTGGGCGGAAAAAGGTTGTGGAAGAATGGGAAACCTCAATCGAAATGTCGCCGAAGGGAATCATTCCGCCGTCCTATGTCGAAAGCAGTCGTCAACGGATGGCGCTCCATCAGCGTGCAGCCAAGATTAAGAAGATGGAAGATGTGGATGAACTCTATGAGGAATTAACGGATATCTACGGGCAACCACCGGAGGATGTCGACCGGCTTCTGTTGGCGATTCGGTTGCGAGTCGCGGGTCACGAAGCCGGTATCGAAGTAATCAATGTGGGCAAGAACCACGGCCACCTTGTCTACCATTCCAGTCAGACCGAAAAGTTCAATCCGATCCGTGTTCTTCAACTCGACGGGAAAAATGATCTGAAACTCAAGATCTCTACTCAAAAACAGAGTGTGGTTATTCAAGTGGAAGACAAAACCGGTGAAGACAGTCTTCCGGAGAAGATGTTGGGGTTGATTCACGACCTTCAGGAGCCACCGTCTGACGAGCCTGTCCCGGAACCGGAAGCACCGTCCGAACCGGATAAGAAAAAGAAACGGAAACGGTACAAGGCGAAGAAAGCCCGGTCGTACGTTTAGCGAAACTCAGTACGTAAGTCTATTGAATTCAACCCCTTCTGTATTCTCCTTTTCCTTTGGCCACGCAAGCGTGTCCCTCTTGGGGGAGAAAACGCTGCAGACACGCTCGTTTCTTTTTCCTCCCCCGAAGATCGAATTTGGAGCGTGATCTTTTTCCTCCCCCGAAGATCGGGGGAGGTTAGGAGGCAATGTCATTAAGTTAGATTTCAGAGAAGGAGCGAGGGGAGGGCG
>CAZTDD010000237.1:0-4019 GCA_964612675.1 uncultured bacterium | reverse complement strand
GTCTCTTTTTGGCTTTTTGGAGCGCTCCTTTTCGGTGCGTTGATCGTTTTGGATGGCAGCAGCCTGGCCGGACACTCGCTTTCGGTTATCAACATCAACGGCGTCGATCCAGTTGCCTATTACGCAAAAGCGCATTCAATACTCTTCGATTTCGATTTGAACTACGATAATCAGTACCGGTCGTTCGACGCGGACGGAACGCTTTGCTGGCGGCGGTCAAATACCGCTGGATGCTCTCCGGGGCCTTCATCTCCGCCAGGGAAATGTTGCCGATGATCCCGGTCAGCAGGTTATTGAAATCATGGGCCACCCCACCGGCTAACTGGCCCACAGCCTCCATCTTCTGAGACTGAAGCAACTGCTCCTGCAGAAGAGCGTGTTCTTTCTCTACCTGCTTTTTCTCTGTCACGTCGACAATGACTCCCTCGATATAACCTCGCCTGGGAAATGCTCTTGCCGAGAAATTCGCCCAAAAACTTGAACCGTCTCTCCGAAGGAATTCCGTTTCAAAGTTGTCGACGCTCCCCTCTCCCTGTAACGCGACTCCCAGCTCGTCCGATCTCAAAGGATCGGCAAAGTACTCCAAAAGCCCCGGACCTTCCGCAAATTCCGCCGAGCTCTCGTAGCCGAACATTCCCGCGATTGTCTGATTGCACTCCAACACCTTGCCATCGGAGATCCGTGTCCGGAACAACCCTACCAACGCGTTATGAAATAAATGTTGATATTTTTCTTCGCTCTCCTTCAACGCATTCTGAGTCCGCTTGTATTCGGCATAAAAGCGTATGCATTCCCGAAAGACCAATGCCGCAGCCGCGTTTGCACAAATGAATGCGACTCCTTGCAGATAAGAGCGAACAGGAAAAACAGCGGGGTCGATAAAAAAACAGACCAAAGCTGTGACGGGAACGCACACTACCGGCACACGCGACGGCTGTTGAACCAGCGGAAGAGAGGCAGCCAAAAGGAAAACGAACAGTCCAAACGGACTTAGGGCGACATTGAAATACCAGCCGATAACCAGGATCGGCAAATAGCGCGCTCGCCACAGCCCTGTGCGCAGCCAGTCACTGTCGGTAAATTCGTCAATGCTTAAAACCGCCAAGAACCCCGCATAGATCCACAGCATTGATTCGCGCAATGCATCGGATGTCCCCAGCGCAACAGGTACTGCGGCGGCGAGAGAGACCAAAACAAATCCCACTCGGGATATAAAGGTGTCTGGATATAGGTCCCTGCCCGCCTGCGAGGTCAGATACACTCCCCTGGTTCTCCACAGCAGTACCACCCCCAGAATCACCAAGAAGCTAACGAGTAACGGAGTCTGCCACCGGGGATAAGACCAGCGAAAACGAATGTCCTGGATATCAATCGTAATGTCGGAGCCCGGATATATGGTAAAGAGCATCTGACGAAGGCCTGCCGTGTCGAAAACCCCATCGTTTGGAGCGCCTTCACTCTGGACCTCGTTCCGCACAAACGTACCGAGAGGAATTCGGGTCGTAGTCCATTCCGGCCCGGGCGGCGGCGTGGTGACCATGAAATTCTCGCCGACATCCGGGTTTTTCCCGCCCGTCGAACCGTCAGTAATATCGATCTGGATGAATCCCGCCCGACCTTCGCTCCGCCAACGCAGAACCAGAGAAGCATCAGGAGGTACGGTGTGGTCCAGGTGGATACCGAACCCGGAATAGACATCCGATTCATCGATGTCTACACGAATGAATGCCTCCCCGGTTGTATCGTCCGCAATTGTGGAGCAACGAGGCGGAGGGTTGACATCGTAAGGGAAAAGCCGCGAGTGCCATTGCCACGCTCCCAAGGGAAGCGAGGAGATATCGATCGCAGGAAGCGATTCCGCCGGAGGGCTGCCGACCACCGTATAGCAGGCGAAGATTGCGAGGGCACCGAGAAAAACCAACAGCCCGGCTCGCAACAAAAAACTGATGTCAACGTTTTCTTCTCGCATATCTCGCATTCGTGGTTGCCGTTTCGCCCACTTGCCAAATTTCGTCCCCCCGGTTCAGCTGGACTAAGAGTAAAGGACATCATCGCAGAAACGATCTCCCAGCAGGAATATCCTGAACGACGCAAGTTTTCGAAGCATTTCTAAGGCCGGCGGTCACGGCTGAGAGAGTCTTACACGGATGATGGTGAGGTTGGCCCGTCGTGCGTGTGTGGTTCTCTTGGGAACCTTCGATGTGGCGAAGACGATTCCCAATCCCTCCTGGCTTCAGCTACTATCGAACCTCACTGAGAACAAATAGTTACATTATGTATTATATCCTGCAATAGGATCAATGTGTAGTGATAGAGCGTGATTTTTACGTGTTTTTCTGCGTGAATCTCTCCCCGTGAACAAACAAGATGATGCGTTTTATTTGCTCTGCATGGATTATCTAGTAATGTTTCAATGCGTTGATAACATCACTCTACGCCAAATACGGCCCACGCATTTCAAGAACCGGGAACGACCGGCACACTTTCTTCATAGAGCGTATCGGGGCACAAATCCTGACCCTTCCGCCATTGTACTGAGCCCAGAAAGGCACTTTCACGGAGTTGAATTCTCGCATGTCCTTGAGCTCCTTGAAGATGCCGGTGTTCAGATACGGCTTCATGTCGAACACTCGGGTTTCGCCGTTTGTGAACTCAAGCAGCAGAGTATAGTCGCCTGCGGGCGTGACTTTTTCAACTCGCGGATTCACGTTATGCCTCCTTACTTCAGAGGATCGATCTTGAAAACGTTTTCGCCTGTACTTGCCAGATCCCAGTCGGCCATCAGCTCGGTTTCTCTGGCTGACTCGATCCGGCACTATTGAGAAGCGATCTCAGTGCCTCGTTCACAGCAGTCGAATCCGGAAATGCCTTGGCTACATCCGGTTCAAGCACAACAACGTTAGCTCCTTCCTCCAGCAGCCGTTTGTGATACTTCCCGCGGACGGTTTTCGAATAGTCGAAGTCATATTCGGGACGTAATTCATCTCTATCATGTTCTGTTTCAGCTCTCATGTTTCCTCCTTTCATGCGCAGTTGCCCGTCGCGCACTGATGATACGCAAAACTCCTCGTTCTTCTGCATGCGATACAACAAGCAACCGACCGTGCGATGAGAATCCAATCGTGATCAACCTCTGCTCTCCAACGGAGTGATCCGGGTCATCAAAAGTGGCCGATAAGGGATCATAGAACACGGTCACCGCTTCTTCAAAAGACACGTCGTGTTTCTTATAGTTCAGTTTCGCCTTTTCCGAATCCCATTCGAAGAGCATTGCACAACGGATTTCCCGACCTGTGGATGAACAAAGTTCATTGGATACCTGTTGAAGTATACACCATCATCAGACATACGTCTCCCGAAATCCGAGAGCAAAAATTGAACTTATGTTCAATACACCATACAAGAAAAAATCCCCGCACGAGGCGAGGATTTATATAGATTGGGCAACGACCTACTCTCCCACCGGATGGCTCCGGCAGTACCATCGGCGCGGGCGGGCTTAACTTCTGTGTTCGGAATGGGAACAGGTGGATCCCCGCCGCTATGGTCACCCAAAATCGAGATCGTTTGAACGCTCCCCGCGGTGCGAGGAGCGTACGCATTGGATTCCGACAAGATCGGAAGTCGTGTTGTTTAGGTAGTGGGACGATACTACGGCGTTGACGAGTACGTTTGCTAAGCCTCACGGGCTATTAGTACGGCTCGGCTCCACACATTACTGCGCTTCCACCTACCGCCTATCAACCTGGTAGTCTTCCAGGGCCCTTCAGTGCGCTTATGCGCAGGGGAGATCTTATCTTGAGGAGGGCTTCCCGCTTAGATGCTTTCAGCGGTTATCCCGTCCGGAGGTGGCTACCCAGCGATGCCGCTGGCGCGACAACTGGTACACCATTGCTCCGTCCGCTCCGGTCCTCTCGTACTAAGAGCAGACCCTCTCAAATCTCCTACGCCCACGACAGATAGAGACCGAACTGTCTCACGACGTTCTGAACCCAGCTCGCGTACCGCTTTAATGGGCG
>CAZTDD010000236.1:0-4214 GCA_964612675.1 uncultured bacterium | reverse complement strand
CTGCAGACACGCTCGTTTCTTTTTCCTCCCCCGAAGATCGGGGGAGGTTAGGAGGCAATGTCATTAAGTTAAGTTTCAGAGAAGGAGCGAGGGGAGGGCGAACCTCCTGGTGAGCCGCATTTTTCTTCATTTCGGCTCGGCGGGAGCCTCGCCCTCCCAGTAAACGGCTTCCCCCTTTCCTAACTTAATGACATTGGGTTAGGAGGGGGTTGAAATTCGTTCCTCTCACTTTTTGAGACAGTCTCTCCCGTTGAGCTGTTACGAAGCCTTCTAGACTCGGAAAGGACAACATCATGAAACCTTCAACATACTTTCAATTAATAACTTACGCGATATCTATTCATCTTCTGTTGAACTCCGCACTCCACGCTGCCGACCAAAACGGCTACCCGGCTCCAAACCCCATCCCGCTTACACAGGTGATTCCCCTGCCCTATGACCAGGCCTCATTTCAGCGGAACGGGGTTGAACTGACTCGCTACCATTACGGGCCGACACTCGATCGCCCCTTCCTTTATCCAATCGTCGGCCCCTCGGGCCGCTCACTGACCCGCATGGGACATCCACGAGACCAGGAAAGCCACAGCCATCACAACTCGGTATGGATCTCCCACAATGACGTGAACGGAGTCGTGTTCTGGGGAGATCAAGGAAAAGGCAAAATCCGCCACAAACGGATCGTCGAGTTCGAGGACGGAGCCCGCGAAGCCTACACTGTCACAGAGAACGAATGGATAGACATTGAGAATGATGAGGTACTTCTGCGAGAGATACGCCGAAACACCGTTCAACTTCTCGACGATGGCGATTGGCTCCTCATGATCTACCTGGAATTCCGCGCCCCCGAGAACAAAGAAGTCATACTCGGCGACACGCCGTTCGGCATGATCGGTGTCCGGATGGCAAAAACAATCGGTGTGCACGATGGAGGCGGGACAATCCGTAACTCGGAAGACCAGGTGAACGAAAAAGAGATCTTTCGAAACAAAGCGAAGTGGGTGGACTACTCTGGATTGATCACAAACGAAAATGCCGAAGGCATCACACTATTCGACCATCCAAACAACCCGAGTTTCCCCACTCCCTTTCATGTCCGTAATGACGGCTGGATGGGAGCGTGTCTCACCCACGAGAACCCTATCGCCGTTCCCTCGGACAAGCCGCTGAAGTTGATCTACGGTCTCTATATTCACAGTGGGATGAAGTCCATAGACCATCTGCATACCAAATGGGAAGAATTCGCCAACATCTATTCAAAGGGGGCCGGAAAACGAACCCGCAAATAAGACGGTGTCGCAAAAAATCCGAAATTGGCGGCGGAAGTCCCCTCTCCCCCCGGGAGAGGGATAGGGTGAGGGGCGATCATTGCATTGAACAAGGTTGTCATGACTGCCCTATTGGTTCGTGGAAGACAGCAAATTGTTTACCAGCAAAGGGTTCCTGCGCTGACAGGTCATCGATGCGTTATGAATTCCATGAACTCGCCGGTACCGGATACCTGATTCAGCCCAAAATAGATAGCCGCTCCGATAACGACCATAATTCCCATGGCCACCAGGATGTTCACGCGGCCTTTTTTGCGATTCTTGGATGCCGCCGTGTTCAGTTTCACCAGCAGTTGATCCATCTTGTCTTCATAAGTCAGTTCAGATGTCGGTCTTTCAATTGCATCGTTCATCATGGCTACACCCTCCCGGAATCCCGGAATAAATAAGGGGCCCGCCGGTACTCCAGCGGGCCCCCTCGCCTGGGTTGATTTCACTCACGCCCTTCAGGGCGGGCCCACGGAATTTTTGAAAACCAGCATTCCAGATCCTCTTGTGTGTTCTCTTAACTTCTACTCACATTCTATAACACTATTTAGCAATAGTCAAGAAAATAGTTAAATATTTTTGCAATATAAAATTGCCAAAAACTCACACTCAATCGGAAGAAGAGAGGTATAAGTAAAACATTCTCAGGAACTTATTTGAAATTCTGGGGATTCCCGAGGCGGTCATAAAGAGTACGGATTTCCTGTTCCGCTCCCTGGATGAAAAGATTGAAGTGCTCGCAGGAACTCCGAAGTTCCTTGGCAACATCGTCGAGCTTTCTCTCCGTGTCCGCCCCAGTCGGCGAAATATCATAGAGCTTATAGATAAGGGCCTCGTAAACAGGCATAAGCCAGTCGTCGAGGTTCTGAGTCAAACGCTCCTTCCATTCAGTCATCCCGTGCGGCTCGGCAGCCCATTGCTTCAAATCAATCAGGCGTGTGCGGCCTTCGGAAAGCACCGAGAGAATTGACTCAAGGGGTGGTATATCGTACGCATGCTCCGAGCGTGGACGAGAATTCACCGGGCCGGTTTCCTCCGCCGCCTTCTGAATGGCCTCGCTCAGTTGAACGACCTCGGTACCTTCTTTTCGAGTTCCTCCTTCTGTCGCATCGATCACACGCCTTCCGGAACGCGCAATTTCCTGTTCCATGATTCGCAAATACGTACCGAACACCGGCGGACCATAAACACTCCCGCCATACATTCCCGGCATTTCAATGATGTCCGTTTCGAAACCTGGAAGATGCTCCGATATCGGACCGACACTGGCCTTCAGCCCCTGTCGCCCGGTCACCTGCCGGGCCAGGCGGGTACCCGTTGCGTGGGTGCTTTTTCCCGTATCGGGGAACGCGAGATCCATGCCCACAAGGACAATCGGGTCGCAGCCAAGATAAACAGCCAGGTTGAACGCCAAATGCCCGGTCATCATCCCGCGAGCAAGTCCGTGTCCCGGCATCGGCGACAGTCCGAGCTCACAGAGCAGCCTGCTCTCGCCGTCATGAAGGACAAGTGTTCTGCTCTTGCCGAAATAGTTGCGGGGTATCTCAGCACAAACCTCCGGATGAAAAGCGAGTATCGCCTGCCCCATCGGAGGCCACCCGGAAAAATGACGCTCGTTCAGAGGGCTCGGGTCAAACGTAACGACAAAATGCGGCTCAATCCCGGCATTTCGAAGCGGACCGAAAGCCGTGTCGGCGGCGATAACCCAACCGTGGTTGCGGGCGGTGGCCAGCTGAGCGATGTTCTTGTCGAGCGACGGTCCGGCAGCCACCACAAAAGCAGCCTCTCCCTTACATCTTCCTTCCAAAGTCTGCACAGGTGCGGCGGTCAGAATTACCGGCAGGTTGCGTAGACAGTTGAATAACATTCGCCCCTTCTCTGAGATGATGAGTTCGGCATTCTGGCGCAACAACAACAACTCCTGCTCCACGATGCTTCGGAAGTGGTCTGAAACAGGTCGAAGATCGACCACCGTGGGAACCACGTTGCCCAACTCATAACGCAAGGGCTTGAATGCAAGGCGAACGTCTTCTGGAGAAGTCCCAACGAAGAAACGAAAACGCTCATCGGCAAGGATAGACGTGAGCGACGTATCGCTGAGAACTGCTTTCGCACGAGAAATGTCTGGCTCCAACACAACAAGCAGTTCGATAGTCTCCCCATGTTCCCGCCATAGATCGGGCAGGAAATTCGGCGTACCCATTCCCAACAAAACAACCGCTCCCTCTATCGGTCCTTCGGGAAATGGTCCGGTTGAGGAAAACCCAGCGGCAGACACAGGTCCCGTCGATTCGAGAACATGTGCTGCGTGCGGATGATGCTGTCTCAATACAACCAGATTCTCTTCAAGAAAGTCGTGCATAGTCTCCTCGAGATCAAAGGTGACGGCGTCGCAAAAAGTCAGCGGGATGCGAGAAGTGAGGCGTCAACCCCCTCTGAATCTCCCCCTACTGCGGCCACGCAAGCATGTCCCTCTTGGGGGAGAAGACAGCGTAGAGATGCTCATTTCCTTTCCTCCCCCGTTCACGGGGGAGGTTAGGAGGGGGTCGAAATTCATATTCCAGACTTTTCTCGACGGCATCAAAGGTGACGGTGTCGCAAAAAGTCGGACGGAGTTCTTCCCCCTCTCCCTTTGGGAGAGGGCGGGGTGAGGGATCTTTGCATTTTGCGTCATTTCTCCCTCTGTATTTAAGGAATTCCTGCCATCACAAACACCTTTTGCCTACGCTTGATTTGCTGTGTCTGGCGAATACACAAGCGAAGAATAATACCCGAATCGAGTGCAATGATAGCCCCTCACCCTAACCCTCTCCCGGGGGGAGAGGGAACTTCCGATGCCAACTTACGACTTTTTGCGAACCCATCAAAGGTACCGGTATGACTTTATTGTGGCGAGGCGGA
>CAZTDD010000235.1:0-4318 GCA_964612675.1 uncultured bacterium | reverse complement strand
ACCCCGGCCCTCTCCCAGAGGGAGAGGGAGAAGAGCTCTCCCGACTTTTTGCGACGCTATCAAACTTTGGGGGAGAAAATGACCCATGTGCCCGGTCGCTCATGACTCAGCTGCGTCCGTTTCTTTTCCTCCCCCGAAGATCGGGGGAGGTTAGGAGGGGGTTGAAATCCGTATCCCAGACTTTTTGCGACCCCGTCAAGACCGGGGGAGATACAGAGAGGGGTGAGATCTGTTCCGCTACCCTTTACCTCTCTGCCGGCTCCTCGGTTATTTGTTTCTTCTCTTCGTCGAGAAACCGGCTGTTTGCGATCATGCCCGGTTCCCAGCACTGCTCGAGTCGGCTCGGTCTCGGTTCAAGAACCGGGATCACAAAAACCTCTTCACCATCGCTCTCCTTCTCGATACGACCGCCCGCCGCTAACACCGCCTGACGGACCAGCTCTTCTGAAACATTAATTAAGCTTGGGAAATTATATTCTGTGTGACTAAAACGATTCTCCTCGTTCAGCGCAGACGTGAAACGAGGCGGGAGGTCTTCGAAACCGACTGTCGTGAACAGCACACCTCCTGCATTCGATGGATTGCAGTCCGAATCTTGACCGCACCGCGTTGAAATCAAGATCGTCTGATCGAGATCGCCTTCGCCGTACAATAAGCCCATGACGATATAGGCTCCGTTGATTTTGGCGTCGATATTGAAATCGGCATCCGGGCCGGTACAGGAAAAACGTCGGTAGTCGTGATTTAGATGGTATTTCTCATTTATTAAATCCCATGTTTTCTCCCAATCGTCGGGATATTGTCTGTACCACGCCAGCACGTCGCGAATCGTCTCCGCATATTGACTCCCCTCGGGAATACAGCGAAGTCCGGCCTGGACAATTGTGACAGGATCGTTTTCAAAAAACGCTTCCGCGTACATCCCTCCCACAAATTGCCCGCCATAAACTCCGTCGCCGTAATTCATCAGTCGCCCGAATTTCTCCCCGAGTTCAATAACGGTGTTCGGCAGACCCGGCGCGATTAATCCCGAAAAATCGGCCTCGATCTGATAATCGATGTCATCCGCATGACTGTTGAACTTTGGGTGCCCGGAATCCGGTGGAGCAATTCCGTTTCGCAGATTGTTGCGCCCCGCGCGATTTGCGTGCCACAGGTTGTAGCCGCTATTGGCAAAATCAATTCCCGCCTGCCGGATCGAAACATTGAGGCCATGCAGCTCCATGGATCGAAGAAAAGTCATCTCTACATAAATATCGTCCTGATGAAACTGATTGACCATTTCCGGCTTCCATTTCGGCATGTCATTTTCGGGGATGATTTCCCCCTTCCATTTGAATTCCGTGGGGCCGCCCCAACCGACTCCGACCATCTGTCCGACCCATCCGGCTTTCATCTTGTCCTGATAATCCCGGACGCTCAGTCGTCGGTATTGCTGTTCCGTCTGCGACGCTTGTACAAAAACCATGAGAATTGCTCCGATTAAACCGAGACTGAAAGAAATCCGCTGCATCATCGTTTCCTCCTCTTGATCAGTCTTTCCATTGTCCTAAAGATTCGATTTGCAGACTACTCCGCACCGAGTGCTTGCAGGAACCGGGAGTCAGCAGTACCGAGAATACCAGCGTACCGTCTTCCGCCGCAGTTTGCTCCAATGCCACCATACACGTTCCCCGATTGGGAGAATCCCATTCGTTTCGCGGCTTCGATGTATTGATGATGCTCCAATCGGACGATTCCGACGGTGACATGTTTGTCATTTGTAAGGACTTCTCTCCCTGGTGGAGTTTCACAGAAATCGAGTCCATTTCCCCTGGATCGCCGCGCGTGATCATACCCCAGCGCACCTCCGCGTTCGGCTTCAATCCCGTCAGTTCGTCTCGAATCAGCACTTCATTTGACGGTAACAACGCAACTCCTCGCCGAACGGACTCCGCCTGTCCTTCATACACAGGGCTCATATCGACAATGCTGAAGGCGAAATCCTGGTCGTCGGAAAACTCAATAATCGAGCCCGCGTTTTTCGCAACTTGAAGCTGGTCGTTAATCACCAACGTGTTATGTCCGTGGTTTTGCTGGCGGAAGATCGTCCAACGGTCGGAATCCTGGGAGCGGCTCCACAAGTTCATTCCCCGCGACTCGATGCCATGATAGCCCTCGGCACCAAGATCAAGCGCCCAACGAATGCCGTCCGCGTCGAGAACAAAGGACCCGATATCCATCTGTCCGTGATTCGCGGACGGTGAACCCGCCTTCAATCCAACAAAGACCGCATTCGGATCGGTCCAGGAACTCCGATGGAGGGTGATAGGCACATGCCCCCCGCTGGACCAATCCAAAGGCATTTGAATATTCTCGTGGTCCGGTTTTTGCCCCATCCACAGCAAGGTCAGTGGAAGAAACCGGCCCCCATACGTAGGCCTGCTGGATTCACTCGCTCTAGCGATTGTATCGGATAACAACTCATATTCATCCTTCAACCAGTCCGGTCGATTGTATCTTGAAGCGAGCCAGAAAATCGCGGCTTCGGGGCCTCTGCCTGCCCCCCCGTCGGAGTAATTGAAGGTGTAGCCGGATGGCCCTGTGACCAGCGGAAGGTATTGACCCGTCTTGCTGAAGCCGGGCGCTTTGCTCAATCCAAAATCCGAATCGAGAACACTTTCTACAGCGTCAATCAATAAAACATTATAGGTTGTTCCGTATGACCAATAGCTGGGTCCTTCGGGATAACTACCTTTTGGTGCATAGGCCGCCATGGAACGGGTCACGTTGTGCAAGGCGTTATGAACGGTTTTGGCTGCGAGTTCCGGTTCGTCCTCCAATACTGCGAGCGCCCCGGCGGTGAGACCGCCGTGACATACTTGGCCCCAATTGTTCTGTGAGCGAACCCAGCCGTCGTGCTTGGTTTCAAACGGAAGGACCACACCTTTCTTAATGATCGCTTCTCGGATGACCGACCGGGACTTCTCATCGAGTTGGTCGTAGAGCCAATCGTACCCAATGGCCAATGCAAACGTCATCTCGCCGACGTCAAGAAAGTGGCTCGGATTCCAGTCTTTGAATCCCGCCGCCGTGAGCATTTCTTTTTCGCACCGTTCAACGTATTTTGTATCGCCGGTCAGATGATAGGCCATGCTGAGCAGGATCACGCGGTGGATACACTCCCGGGATTTGCCGAGAAGTCTTCTTCCTGTCAGTTTTCTCTCGATGGGAGATACATCGAGGAGACGGCTGGCCTGTTTGATCACAAGGCTTTTGAGGGATTGGGCTACCGGATGCCGGTCGCATTTACTGCTTAATCCTTCGAGACCTTCACGATCTGTAAATAAGCGCGGATGCGTCTTCGGCACCTGCTGAACTACTTTTTCTATCGTTTCAAGTGAAGCTTCAGGGGGATAGGAATCGTGACGCTCTGCCGCCGACGACGCAACGGGGAGGCACAAAATACTCAACAGGCCAAGGCAACAAAGAAGATTTTCCGATATACGGACTCTATGAGGAGATCTGCATTTCCCCTGGTTTGAACCATTTGTCATAGTATCCTCCAATAGTCTTTTTCGCTCATTCCTGCAAAACCGCCGCGATCGGGCTGTTTAGGAAATAGGTATGCAAATGACGGACCTTTCAATCCGAACGATACTCCTTCGTTAATTGCGCGTCAATTGGGAGAGAAAGTCAAGGAAGATGCACTAATCGTCCACCGGTTCGGCGATTCGTATTGCGCCGATTTCCAGTAACGGTTCCAAGAGATTCGCTGCTCCCCCGTGTTCCACAATACGACCGTCAACGACGCGATCGATATTCACCGCACTCATTTCGAGATCTTTCCCTGTCGGCTTCATCCCGAGCCACGTGCCCTGATGGGTCCCGCGTGCCGTGACGCGGGTTACGACCCAGTCATCTTCGGCAATCTGTTGCTCGATGGTCAGATGGAGGTCGGGATAGGTCTTCCTGACACCCAAAACATGCTGTTTTGCCCCTTCGAGGCCGACGGGATGTCTTGTGTTGTTGTGCACCTCGATATAATCCGGCGAGACGAACTCGGCCAGTTTGTCCACATTGCCCGTGTTCACAACTTCCTCGTAGTAACGTTTGACAAGCGATTTGTTCTTGTCTGTAGACACACTGCGCCTCCTTTTGTGAGCGATGCGTTATACCCGGATCAGACCTGTATTTCTTCCGGACCAAACACCCCCAAGAGGCAGCCTGTGCCAGAAGCAGCCGGCAAGCGAGAAAGGGCTTTGCCCCAGACTTTGACGGGGTCGCAAAAACTCGGGAGAGATCTTCTCCCTCTCCCTCTGGGAGAGGGCCGGGGTGA
>CAZTDD010000234.1:0-4376 GCA_964612675.1 uncultured bacterium | reverse complement strand
TCAGAGGAGCGTAACCCACCAAAACAGCCTCAGATCCTCGTGGCACGTGAATTGCGAAGGACAAAAGTGGTTGCTGACAGGGAGAATATACCGCAAACAGTGTGGTAGACACGATGTTCGGCGCGATATCCGTGCGTCTTTCGTTGGGCGACGGAAGAAGGAGATTTGGATCATGTTGCGATTGATGAAAGAAATCCAAGGGTACAAAATCGAGGCCTTAGACGGCATCCTGGGGAGCGCCTATGATTTCTTCTTTGACGATCGAAACTGGACCCTACGCTACCTGGTAATCGATACCGGGCAGTGGCTGCCGGGAAAACTTGTGCTGATCTATACAGGCGCTTTGGACCTCCCAAACTGGGCCGAACGTAGGTTTCCCGTACGCGTAACCAAAGCCGAGATTGAGAAGAGCCCTCAAGTCGACGAGGACAAGCCCATCTCCAGGCAAAAGGAAATTGAACTCTTCCAGCATTACGATTGGGGGGTTCCTTATTGGGCTCCGGCCCCGGGAGCTTTTCCTACCACGGTCTCCCCGCCTCTTGTTGAATTGGGCGAGTCCGCCCCGGAAGAGGAAAGCGCGGAGGGAGATTCTCACCTGCGGAGCTTCCGGGAAGTCAACGGATATCACATTGAAGCCGAAGACGGGAAAACGGGACATGTGGAAGATTTTATCGTTGATGACGAAGAGTGGATTGTGCGATATATGGTTGTCAAGACCCGAAATTGGCTGCCGAGTAAGAAAGTCATCATCTCCACGGAGTGGGTTGAAGACATCATCTGGAACGAAAGAGAGATCAGGGTAGACCTGACAACGACCCAGCTGAAAAACAGTCCAACCTTCGATCCAACGGCTCCCGTTAACCGCGAGTACGAACGACGTGTGTATGACTTCCACGGCCGCCCCGTATACTGGGAACATGAACCGGTTCACGAACATCGTTAACCGGACGAAGGGCTCAATAGCAGCTACTCTTTCACGCATGGTACGGGAGGAAACACAGAGACCATGGGATATCGATTAGAGCAGGAGGAACTTCTGGGGGACGGAATCGTCCGTATCATTCAGGAACAAATCGACAAAGCGTTGAGGGATCTTGACCGCACCGAAGAAAACGTGACACAAGGAGTCCATGAGTCACGAAAACGTTTCAAAAGGATCCGCGCGGTGCTTCGGCTCGTTCGAGACGAAATCGGCGAAGAGGCCTATCAACGGGAGAATGTCTGCTTCCGCGATGCAGGCCGAAGGCTTTCGGGAGCACGAGAAAGTACGGTTCTTGTTGCAACACTGGACGGAATCTCCCGGCATTTCGCAGAACAGCTGTCTCCCGATGCATTCGCCCACGTTCGATCGGCTCTCGTCGATCGAAACCGCAACATCAATGAGAGAGTGGTTGAAGATAAGAATACGCCCGCTGAGGTCAGCGACATGACTCGAGTCGCCGCGGGTCGCGTAGCTTCTTGGTCCTTTTCTCATCACGATTTCAGTTTGATCGAGAAAGGTCTCCATCGTGTTTACAAACGAGGACGCAAGGCCATGGCGGAGGCCTATGCGGAACCCAATGCAGAGAACTTTCACGAATGGCGTAAACGTGTGAAATACTTTATGTATCATGTGCGCATCCTGAGACCGCTCTGGCCGAGACCGATTAAAGCCTTGGCGAAGGAATTGGACCTTCTATCCGATCACCTTGGCGATGACCATGATTTAGCGGAATTACATTCTTTCCTGCATCGCACCCCGGACATGTGCGGTTCCGAGAAGGAGATGGAAATCTTGTCGGCATTGATCGAACAGCGACGGGAAGAACTGCAGTCGATGGCCCACCCCATCGGAGAACGTATCTACGCACAAAAACCTGGTGCTCTTGTCGACCGGTTTGCGACCTACTGGCAGGCATGGAGGGAAGACACCGCCGCGAAGCGACAACGTTCAGTGTGAACAGACACGGGCAAATCGCTCCGGTTCTTCGGTTTTGAACATTTCTTGGTAAGCTGCTGATCATATAGCAAGATGAGATCTGTAAGGGAGTATACGCGATGAAAATCGCTATGTTCACGAACACCTACCTGCCTCTTGTTGGTGGCGCTTCCATCTCGATCAAACGTTTTTCCGACTTCTTTCGCAGCACGGGACATGATGTATTGGTGGTCGCACCGGAGTATGACGACCAACCCAAACAGGAGGAGGACGTCATTCGAGTCCCGGCGCTGAAGAATTTCAACTCGACGCATTTCTCTGTACCTCTCCCGCTCGCCACCGATGTCGGCCCGGCCATGAACGCGTTCCAGCCGGACTTGATTCACGCCCATCATCCTTTTTTTCTTGGCGACACCGCACTACGAGTCGCGGCGACACGGGCCGTGCCGATCGTCGTCACTCACCACACTAGCTACGAGCAATACATTCATTATGTTCCCGGAAATATGTCCTGGCTTGAACCGTATGTGTTCGATCTATATATCGGCCACGCAAATTTGTGCGATGCGGTTATCGCGCCCAGTGAGAGTATCAAGCAGGAATTGTGCGAGTGCGGGGTTAACCGGCCCGTTCACGTGATCCCGACGGGAGTGGATTTGGAGCAATACGAAAACGGAAACGGCTCTGCGTTTCGACGGGAATTTGGAATCCCGGAAGACGCTTTTCTGATCGGTCATGTGGGGCGCTTGAACCTCGAAAAAAATCTCGATTTCCTCGCTCGCGGCGTTGTCCGCGCTCTCGACCGAATCCCCGGAAGCTGGTTCGTCGTTGTCGGAGATGGTCCAAGCGCGGAAGATATGCAGCAAATTGTCCACGATGGCAGGATGGAAGGCCGATGTGTCTTCGCCGGTGTACGCAAAGATCAGGCTCTTGTCGATGGGTATAGTGCGATGGATGTCTTTGCATTTGCGTCAAAAAGTGAAACACAGGGAATGGTCCTCGTCGAGGCAATGGCGAGCGGTACCCCGGTTGTGGCCATGGACGCACCGGGTACGCGCGACATTATCCGCGATGAAGAAAACGGACGGCTGATATCGAGCGAAGATGAAAACAGCTTCGCCGAGGCGATCGCATGGACGGTGGAGCGGAGAGAAGAACTCGCGAAACAGGCACGGCATTCCGTCGAGCCATACGCGATGGAAACTTGTGCGAAGAGAATGTTGGATCTCTACCATGGCGTCCTGGAAAACTATCGTCGGTCTCCCGACCTTGAAGCGAGTGAGTGGGATGCGGTTCTCCGCGCGCTCCGAACGGAATGGGAGATCTGGTCCAACAGGATCAACGCGCTTGGCAGTGTCCTGAAGAAACCGAAAAATGAATAGCATTCAACAGCCCGGTTCCTGTAAGACAGCGTTGAGAAGACTCGTGACCGCGTGGAACTGTAGTAGTCAGGCTTGGCTGAACCGAGGCTATCGTTAAACTACTACAGCGGAATACCTTGTGGATCGGATACTCGTCAGAAAGATTCATGGATACAGGATTACAACCCGATTGGAATCAGTTTCGACCATCGAACCGAACGGAATCGTGTCCCGCCTGTGGCCAAAGTTGTCTACCGGGACGAACGTTCTGCGGGGTCTGCAGTTCTCATGTGGATACGGCGGTTCTTCGTATTTGTCGCAGCCTCCTACTGGAAGCCGCGAACGCGGACGAACCTGAAGATAAAGAATCTGACTCCTTTCTCCCCGATCGTGAAGTCGCCGTCTCGTTCGTAGCGGATCATTTTCCCGTGCGTTTTGCTCGCCTGATCGGCCGCAATGCAAGTTCGTTGAAAAAGGCCGGAGCGTGGTTCGCGCATGTCTTGGCATTTCAACACGCAGAGGATGAACAGTTTCAGTATCGAGCTGTATCGCCGGACCGAATCTTTCGCAACCGGGTCTTCAAAGACGTGCGGAATCAGATCTACGAGGCGATCTACGCAGTCGGAACCCTGCCGAACGACTACTTCCTCCCCCCCCAAAAGAACAAAGAGGAGAAAGAAGATAACAAGGGCGAAGAGCAGAAGAAAGAACAGGCGATTCCGGCGCTGGAAACGCTGTTCTCCTATTTCAACACAGGAAGAGAATCCGAATCCGGCCCCCGTCAGCTTCTATTCGACATGATCTCCGATTTGGAGCGACGAGGGAAACTCCGCGTGAACCGGGGAAGCGGAACCTGTAGGCAGTGCGGGATATCCCTTCCCGGCGGCGCTTCACTCTGCCCATCCTGCAGGCAGGCGGACCAGGCGATGGCCCGGCTTTCGATCGCGTGGAAGAAGGGTACGGAGAAGATGAAAAGCCCGGAAGAGGTTCCAACCAAAACTCGTGGACGAATGCACCACAGATCCGACTCGTAGCAGAGTAGACTCTATGGTTGCAAAAACGAGAAGAGGCCGGCCGGAAGCGCCGTTGGAAAGCCG
>CAZTDD010000233.1:0-4411 GCA_964612675.1 uncultured bacterium | reverse complement strand
CCCCCGATCTTCGGGGGAGGAAAAAGACGAGGCACTGAATCTGATCCTCGGGGGAGGAATAGAAGAAGGCGTATCTGCGCTCTTTTCTCCCCCAAGCGGGCCACGCTCGCGTGGCCGAGTAGGGGAGATTCAGAGAGGGTTGAATGCTCCTCTTGTTCCACCGCGCTCACTTTTTGCCGGTTCGTCAAGGAATGAATAGGGGTGGCGTGAAGGCTGAGTGAACGTGTGGTGTGTGTTGACACACGCGCCCAGGCCCCGCCGACCTGATTTTGAGATGAGCAACAGGATTGTGAGCAAGTTTCCGATAACTAGAAGCGTCGCTGTGTGGGTGGCGCTGCTCCTGTCACCGTGTGTCTGGGCGGACGGCGGCGATTGGTCGCATCCCTTCGGCGGGATCTCGGCGCAGGCCTACGTTCCTCTCCCACCGATTGACCGCTCAATCCAGGACGTGTTTGACCTTGACACGGTGCCCTTGGAGACCGACCTCATCGATCTTCTGTGCGCCGATGTGAACGGCGACGGGTATCGCGAGTTGGCGGGCCTGTCGAGCAATCGGACCGCGATCTACATCGTTGATTTTCTCCACGAGAATTCCCGAGCGGTGGTTCAAAGCAGCGATGCGGAAGAGACGCTCCATCTCAGCGCCCTCGTGGATGTCGATTCCGACGGGGCGAAAGATATTCTCTTCTCCAGCCGCAACGGTTCAAACCAGACACGTCACAAAGTATACAGCGTCATCAAAAAGAAGCTACTGACCGAGATTGAGGGAGAAAGCCGGGCGGATTCGGAATGGATGTTCACCGCACTCGATGTCGATTTCGACGGCTCGCGGGAGGTACTCACGTTCGGAGGGGGCGGAACGAATGGAAGCAGTTTCCTGGCGACCTATGACGTGGAAAGCGGTGTAAACGAGACTAGGAAGTCTTTCGAAGGAGAAGTGGATGTTTCGAATGTGGCTGTGATGCAAGATGTCGGTTTCGGTGAGACGTCGGTTTATGTTGCCACGAACGGCAAAGGCAGCCGGTTGACCTGTTTTCTAATCCGGGGAGACGGCAGCATTCCCGAAGCTGTCTGGTCGGTGGATCTGCGGCCGAATCTGGCGCCGGTTCGTATCGCTGTCGGGAGGAGTGAAACAGGAGAGTCCACGCTTGTCCTCGGAACGCGGCGAAGGCAGGACACACAGACCGATCCGCCAGCGTCGATCATTGAACTTTCGGCCTATGATGGAACATTGCTGAATGAAATGGCTATCGACCCGCAGGGGTCCTCGGGGTATGCGGATTGCGTCGATCTTTCTGTGGCCGACCTGGACGACGACCCGGAGATGGAGATCGTTTTTCGGGACAGTCTTGAGAATTTACACCGGCTCGACTTTTCCGTCAGACGGAATCGCTTCATGACTGTACTGCTCAGCGCGTATTACCTGGGCGCGATCAGCCTCTACACCGATCCCTGGCCCGACAATCCGGCCGTTCAGATCGTCGGCAACCGTGTGCGATTCTTTCTGCTGAATGACGATATCGATCCGGTTAGAGCCAGTAACTATGTCTTCACGGTCACCGGGAAACTGGTGGGGCGGCCGATTTTGGGGGATACGGACGGGAACGGGATCGGCGAGGTGTTGTTTGTCAGCAATGACGGCACCCCGAAAGCCCATCGACTGTCCTATTTCGACCCGAATCCACCGGTGCTGCCTACTCCGACGCCGATATCTTCCGGGGTTTCTTCCTGGGCGTTGCGTTGACAGCTCCGATGGGAGCAGAGACAGTCAGGCGAGTAGAGGAAGTGAGGTATCAACCCCCTCTGAATCTCCCCCAGTCTTGGGGGAGACAAGTAAAACGAACGCAGACTATGCCTGATTCAGCCTCTTTTCTTGTCCTCCCCCGAAGATCAGATTCAGTGGCTTGTCTTTTTCCTCCCCCGAGATCGGGGGTGGAGTCTCATGGCTTGCCGAAGGCAAACATGAGAGCCGTAGAGGAGGGGGTTGAGATTCTCCCTTACTGATTGTCGATAACTTCTGAAAAAAATGTGACCGAAAAACCGGGCTCGTTCGTCCTATATGTGTGATAAGGTTCATCATGGGAGAGACTGACAAGAAGTGGTGTCAGACCTCCTGGCTGAGCCGTATGTGGCGAATGGTTTGCAGCATGGGGATGGTTGAACGTGGATGTGTGTGGATACGAGAGTTGTTCGGATGAGGACCTTTTGGCGGCGATGTATGACGGCGCCGAGCTGCCGTTCCGGCAGTTGATCGGACGGCATGAGCGATCTCTGAAGCGGCTTGTATGGGGGATTGTCTTCTCCCGCATCGACACGGATGAGGTCGTTCACGATACATTTGTGGCCTTCTGGACGAAGTATGTCCTTAAAAGGACACGAGTCGGCAACGTCCGGACGCTCCTGTTCAGAATCGCCAGAAACCGAGCGATTGATGTTCTGCGGCGACGTCAAGCGATGAACTGGCTGCGGCTGGGTATTCATACAGCCGAACGGGACGCGAATCCGTGTGAACGTTACCGAGACGGTCAGCTTCAAATGACGTTGATGCGGGCGTTCGAAAAACTCCGCCGAAAGGAACGAGAGGTCTTGATATTAACGTATGTCGAGCGGCTGAAGATGAACGAGGTCGCTGAAGTTCTGTCCATTGGCGATGAGGCCGTGAGCAGCCGTCTCCGCCGTGCGCGTTCCCGGCTCAAGGATCTGCTGCCGGAAATGTACGGAGAAGAATGGAGAGAAACCGATGAAATCGAAGATTTCGCGTTTTTCAGATGAGAATCTGTCGGAAGAACTGACCAAGGCGCTGGATAGCCAGGTCTCCGATGAATCGGTCTCCCGGCGTGTCCTGGGTACGATTCGCGGAGAGCAGGACGGCCCGAAATCGCCGGAGCGATTGCGCCTTTGTCTAGGATTTCTGGTGGCGACCGTGGCGGTTGTCATCGTGACCGTGACGATTTGCAATCGCGGTACGCCGCTGCCGGTCGAGGTTCTCGCCGGAGATGCGTTGATTCTTCTCGATGGACAGGAACGAAACATCGCGGAAGGCGCTGTTGAACTAACAGAAGGCTCTGTCCTCGCAACGAATAATAGTCAGATTCGCATTGCGCTGGGGCAGCAGGTCTGTGTAATTCTGGATCGAGGCACTCGTGTGGAATATCTGTCGGAAGGGCGCTTAGGGTTCGAGGAAGGGCGCATTTTCTACCGGCACGATTCCGCATCGGAACAGGAGTGGACGATCCGGACGCCGTACGGGCTTGTGAAACCCGTAGGGACAGCTCTTGAGGCGGTAGCCCGGGATGAGTTGGTGGTGACAGTCTTCGCTGGAGCAGTGGAGATCACAACGGCGAATTCCGAGGCGATGCGGGTCAAGAGCGGGCAAGCCTGCCGGGTAGCTGGGACGGGAAGGGGAGAAAGGGTCCCAGCCCCGGCAGATCAGCGCCCGTGGTGGCCGGTGTCGCCGGCCGTTCCGTGGACGCAGTATCCTAGCAGATATTGAACGTGACATCTGCGGGAAGTTTTGGGTGGTTTTGGGATAGACATCGCACCGCCCGATGTAGTATGATCTGCACAAGATCTGGTATAACTACGTCGGGCGAATTGTGGAACAGAGGAGACCAACACGAATCGTTGTAGGGTCTGCGGGGTTCACGGTTACTGAGTTGTTGGTGGTCGTGTCGGTCCTGGGGATTCTTCTGCTTGCCGGTACGGTAAGTTACCGGGATGGAATTGTGCGTGCGCGTCTCGCGTCGTTCGCCTGCAAAGCGAGGGATTTGTCGGTCTGTTATGTGCAATTTGTTTCCGACACCGGCCGGAGGCCGGAGGTTGTGCTACCTTTCGAGTCAGATCGTTTATCGTCCGAACCTGTCCAAAGAAGCCACAACGTTGTAGACGAAATTCGTCCCCCTTCCCTGGCCTATCATTATTTCGAAGGTAGTTTTTCGCGGAATGTTCCTTTTGAGATCTTCCTTGATCCGTTTCCAGACATGTCGAAGGCACAATTGATCGCTTGTGGGAAAAGTTGGATAAATAAACGGTTTCCTTTTCAGGGAAGCGATCGCAAGGGTTGTGTCATTGCAAGCCGCGGTCCGGACAGGCATATCGCAGAGTTTTCTCCAACATTGGAGCGTGACTACCTTCAATACGACGTCACAAACGGCCTTCACAGTTCGGGCGATCTCTTTCTGACGATTCCCGAGAATTCCGCTATCGAGTTTTGTCCGGTGGAGCGGTAGGGGTTTTCATCGGTCCTCATTACCGCCGTAGTTGATCCACCCTCCCCGAATCTCCTCCCGATTCATCGAATTTTTTCGTACAAATCAGAAAAAAAGTGACCGATTTTTTGGCGGTCGTGCGTCTAGTTTAGTTCCTGTTGCGGAAAAGAAGAGGGGGGTATTCGTGAAATAGAAAGCCTGTT
>CAZTDD010000232.1:0-4480 GCA_964612675.1 uncultured bacterium | reverse complement strand
CCTCTCCCACCGGGAGAGTCGGCCACTAGCATTAACGGGTCCGCAGAAAGTCGAAAGTTGGCATCGGAGGTTCCCTCTCCCCCCGGGAGAGGGTTAGGGTGAGGGGCGATCATTGGACCTTTTGCCGCTCCGTCTATTCTGAGGAAGTACAAAACCGTCTTTCACTCCTATGTCTACACAACGACCGTTTTTTGTTCGGCGCAGGTGGGTGGAAGAACTGCTTCTGCAGCGGTCCTCCCGCACCGGCGACCGTCTGGCGCGAAGCCTGGAAGACGCCACGATCGACCTGTTGCCGCATCAGGTGGAAGCGGCTGCGTTTGCCTTGAATCGACTGTTCTCCGGCGGGGCGATCCTCGCCGACGAGGTGGGACTCGGCAAAACCATCGAAGCGGGCCTGGTGATCTCCCAACTGTGGGCCGAAAAGCAACGAAAAATCCTCATCATCGTCCCCGCCGGTCTCCGCCGACAATGGGTTGAAGAGCTGAACGAGCATTTCCATCTCCAGGCCCACATCATCGAGCGATCGAAGTGGAAGCAGATCGTCGCGCAAGGGCCGGAGGGACTTCTGTCGCTGTGCGAGCGCGGGCCGCTCGTTTTGTCGTACGCATTTGCCTATCGAGAGGTGGATGCTCTCGCGGAAATCTCTTGGGATTTGATCGTTTTCGACGAAGCACACCGGTTGCGAAATGTCTATCGTCCTGAGAATCGCATGGGGCGGACCCTCCGGGCGGCGTTCGAAGACAGGAACAAACTCCTACTTTCAGCGACTCCGCTTCAGAACTCGCTGCTCGAGTTGTTCGGCCTGTTCAGTTTTGTCGACGACCGTCTTTTGGGGACACAGTATTCGTTTATGGAGACCTATGTGGCGGACAGCCGGGGATGGGAGGTCACCAACTCGGAGGAACTGAGTCAGAAAATATCCTCCGCGATGATCCGAACACTGCGCCGTCAGGTTGCGGACACAATCCGCTTCACAAGCCGCCACAGCAGCCTTCATACCTTTACCCCGTTTGACGAAGAGAAGGAACTCTATCAACGTGTGTCGGCCTTCCTGTGCCGAACGCGCAGCGCAGCGATCGGGAGCGGTCAGCAGCCGCTGATGCGTCTTCTTTACCGAAAGATTCTGGCGAGCAGTTCGTTTGCCATCGCGCAGACATTGCTTCGTCTGATCAAACGATTGCGCGAACATTTGGACGGACGTGAAGAGGCGGCGCCCTCGAACGAGTGGGCGGATATCGAGACGTTCGAGGAAGAGGAAGACCTGCTCGAATCCGCCGCCGAACGTGCCGTGGAGTCGTTGGGCCGGTCCCGTCTCGACGAGTTCTCTCGTGAAGAGATCGAGGCGGAGATGGGGGAACTCACCGAATGTTACGGCTTGGCGTCGCGGATCGAGCGAAACGCGAAGGGGGAAGCGCTCGTCCAGGCGCTCGCCGCCGTGTTCAAACAGGCCCGTGAGAATGGGTTTCCCGAAAAGGCGCTGATTTTCACCGAATCGCGCAGGACGCAGCGATATTTGTATGAACGATTGCGGGCGGCGGGGTACGAGAACGACATGGTCCTCCTGTCGGGCGATATAGCCGATTCCGCCGAACGCCACCGCGTTGTGGAACGATTCCGCCGGGATTGCCGCATCCTCGTCGCCACGGATGCAGGCGCGGAGGGGCTGAACCTGCATTTCTGTTCGGTGGTCGTAAATTACGATCTCCCGTGGAATCCGCAGCGTGTCGAGCAGCGGATCGGCCGTTGTCATCGATACGGACAACGCCACGATGTGGTCGTATTGAATTTTCTGGCTGAGGGAAACGCGGCCGACCGCCGTGTGTATGAGGTCCTTTCGCAGAAATTCCGTTTGTTTGACGGTGTTTTCGGTACATCGGATGAACCGCTGGGAGCGCTGGAGAACAGTGTCGCGTTCGAGCAGAAGGTTCTCGAAATCTACCAGTCCTGCCGCACACCGGAGGCGATCGACGAAGCGTTCGAACGGCTGCACAAAGAACTCGATCGTTCGCTCCGAGGCCGTTTGGCAACCGCACGGTCGCTGCTTGTTGATCGGTTTGACGATGAAGTGCAACGACGGTTTCGGCTCATCGGACAGACCGTTCGCAACACATTGGAGCGGGGCGCGTGGATTCTGCGAGAGCTTGTGCTCGGGGTATTCGATCACACACCCGGCGAGCGTTCCGGAGAATACAGGCTTTGCATTTCAGAGGAGTACCTCCTGAGCGTGCCGGGAATCGAACCGGAAATGAATGTGGTGTTCGGCACTGGTCTGCAGGGCTCTGACGGCGGCGTCCACCTATCGCCCGGCCATCCTCTTGTGGATCAGGTCCTGCGTGAGATTCGGGAACACCAGCCCACCCTGCCGCCGCCGCTTCATTTGCAGCTCGCGCGCGATCGCAGCCAGGCGCAGCGTCTCTCTGCCTTGATCGGCACAACGGGATGGTGGTTTTTGTTCAAGGCAACCGTCGAGTCGCTGGAAAATGAGGAACACCTTGTGGACGTGGCCATTGTGGAGGAGAGCGGTTCGCCGCGTATTTTGAGCCAAGAGGATACGGAAGCCCTGTGGAAAATCGCCGAAAAAAGCGATCCCGTGCGTGTAGCGGTTCCCCAGCCATCGCGGGCGATTGTCGATCTGGCGGCGGACGTCGCTCAGAAGCGCAGCGCTGAAATCGAGCGAACAGTGAAGGAGTGGTGTGAGTCGGAGATCGAGTCGCGACTGGAAGTTCTGGACGCCTACGTGGATTCCGAGGTCATGCAGACCCAGGCGGAGGTCGAACAAATGAGAGAAAGGCTCTCCGATCTGCGTGCTCGCCGCCGAGAGTCCCATGAACCCACAGCGCGGACAAAGCTGCGTTCCCAGGTCTCGGCACAGGAAACGCGACTTCTCAAAGCAATCCAGCGGATCAACGGTCAAATCGAGTCGAGGATCACGGAGAACAGAGAGACCCGCGCTACCTTGGAGCGTAGAGCACGCACGGCGGCGCGCGTTGAACCGATCCTTACCGCACGGTGGAAGCTGGTTTGGGAGTGAGGATCAATGGACCGCGAGTTCAACTCCTGGTCCAGCGGGTCCTGGTCCAGCCGAGGATTTGACTTAAGATACAGCAAAAACGTAACGTTTTGTTGCGCCAATCGTGTTCCGCAGTAGATACCGGGCGAGAAAAAAACGGCCTTTTTTCACAAAACCCTAATTTTGCCGCTTGACAGATAGGATTGTTTCACTGATAATGCTGCTAAAGTTAAATTCCAGAACTCAAGGAGTGATGCGATGATGAAGAGAGTATGCTTTTTTGGCGTATTGGCGATGGGTCTGGCGATAGGAGCCAGTGGCGAAGTAATCACGTTCCAGGATGGTGTGTCTCCGACCCCGGATTACGCAGGAACGGCGGACGCCCACATTATTTCGTGGGACGGTTCTCAGAATCAGACGGCTCGAAATGCGGATGGAACCAGCGACGATGGTGGCGCCGGTGGCGGCGATCCCCAGAATACGGGTGCGCATGAGTGGTTTGAAGAAGGTGACTACGGTGGAGGAAATCTCGACAGCAAATGCATGCTGATCAAGTTCGATCTTTCTTCAATTCCACAAGACGCCGTGGTTGGTAGCGCGAAGCTCGGCCTCTACTACGTTTATGAAAGAAATGCCGGCGGCGGTGCCGATGGACCGGGCGATGTCGAGGCCGGACACAAAACCGCTCATCCGCTTTACGCTGCGAAGATTCTCAAGCCGTGGATCGAAGGTGATGGCGGTGGAGTCGGTAACAACAACGTTGACGGTGCGGATGCTCCGGACGGCACGGCTGTGACGTGGAACCACACCGGTGTGGAACTGTGGGAAGCTATCGGAGCCGAAGGACCGTCGGACACGGAGATGCCGGAAAGTGTTGTTTGGTTCAAACCGGATCCGGGCATGTGGCTGTGGTTTCCTGTGAGCAATATGTGTCAGGATTGGGTTGCAAATCCCGACGCCAACAATGGCGTGAAGCTTTCGCAAGAGCCGAACAATATCCCAGGCGACGGCGAAGATGGTCTCGGCGCCATGATGGCGCAGGGCGCTCACAACTTCGCTTCCAGCGACAACCCGACGGCGTGGCAGCGTCCGAAGCTGGTCGTCGAGATTCTCGCGGCCTCTGAGGTCGACCAAGACTGGACCCTTTACAAATAATCGCCAATTGACATTGACCATTAAAGCGCCGGTGATCGGAAGATTGCCGGCGTTTTTCTTTGTAGCTGGGGAGAGTGGGAGGACCATGCCCGCGCTCGCGGGGGGAGTATGAGAGTGTAGGATTATGAGGTTGAATGAAAAAAAGTGCCGGGAAGAGGGGGAAATGCGGTCTCCGCCGCTCGCTTCTGGCATGGCACCGGTTAAGCAGGATGCTGTGTCAAAACAGGTAGAGTGTAAGAAAAGGCACTTCGCCCCCAAGATTGACGGGTTCGCAAAAAGTCGTCAATGGATATAAGTATAGGATTTTCAGGGAAA
>CAZTDD010000231.1:0-4518 GCA_964612675.1 uncultured bacterium | reverse complement strand
AAAACGGATTTCAACCCCCTCCTAACCTCCCCCGATCTTCGGGGGAGGAAAAAGAAACGAGCGTGTCTGCAGCGTATTCTCCCCCAAGAGGGCCACGCTTGCGTGGCCAAAGGTAGGGGAGATTCAGAGGGGGTTGACACCTCACTTCCCGCATCCCGTCGACTTTTTGCCGTTCCGTCATTGTTTAAATCCCACGATTAACGCACAGGCTCGATCTTGAAGCCGAGTCGGCGATGTTCCCGATGTCTGGTAATTATTGACGATAAATGAGAAAACAAATAGATCCCGATCCCCCGACTCGACATATCCCGACAGCGCCCGTACCCCGTTGATACTCCCGGTTTTCGCTCGTACATTGCCCACCGTTGGTGCCTTTCTCATTCTGCCCGATAGGCTCCCTCGTTCCCCCGCAACGGGAAGCGAATTCAGAAATGTCTCGGAGTGAGGACTCGTAAGCATCGCTTTCAGCAAGGCGCAAACCGCCCTTGGAGTAACAAGATTCTCCCGCGAAAGTCCAGAACCGTCCGCGACCAGGTATTCCCCATCGGGAACGCCGAGTTTCTTCATGCGATCGGCGATCGCCCTGGCCCCTGCCTTTGCTGTGCCGTAGCCGCTGTCTTTCGCTCCCAGATAGCGCAGGAACATCTCCCCGTACAGATTCTGACTGTTATTGAGAAGAACGCGCAACAGCTTGGACAGAGGAGGAGATTTCCATTCGACCACAAGCTGTCGTGATTCCTCTTTCAGTGGCTTCTTGATGTCATCGATGTCGACCGCATCTCCTGTGACTTCAATTCCTTGCTGTATCAGAACCTCTCTGAATACACTGACGGTATATAGGGTCGGGTTCGAAATCGCCGCCCAATCCTGAAAACGTTTTTGCCTGGTGAGGACAGGGCCTTTGACTGTAATCGAGCGACCGTCCGGGCTCGGCCGATATACAAGCTCTTTCAGCTCTCTGTCACTCCGTGGCCGCCTCTTGAGAGTCACTGTTTGATTGTCAATTGTGACGTAGTCGGTCTTCGGGGAAGCTTTTATGACCGCCGGCGCTCCAACGCTTCGACCGGGTTCGATCAGGAGATCGATACAATTGTCGTTGAAAGAGAGTGCGCTGACCTTGGCAGCATACCAATAGGGAAGGTCATCCCATTGCCAGCCTTTGCCGTACGGGGCATCCTCAAAGAGGTCGTCATCGCCGATGATGTTTCCATCAATCTTCTCTATGCCCTTCTTTTTCAGTTCCGCTGCCCATTGACGGAAGATGTACAAGCGGTCGTTTTTATGGAACCGACCGCCTATGCTCGGGTCGCCGCCGCCTCGTACGATGAGCGATCCGTTCAGCACTCCATCCCGAATGGGACCCGTGGCATGAATCTCTGTCGCGAACTGAAACTCGGCCCCAAACGTTTCGAACATCGCCGCTCCAACGAAAAGTTTCATATTGGACGCGGGGATAACAAACTTCTCGTTGTTTCGAGCGTATACGACTTCCCCTGTCGCTGCGTCCTCGACATGAACGCCCCAGAGAGCATGCTCGAACTTCGGATCGTCGAATACTTCGGCGAGGTCCTTTTGCAAAGACGTTATTTGGGCGGAACAAACAGAACTGAGACAAACAAACAGTGCGAAGATCGGGTAATGTTTCGTAATCTTCAATGTTGGACTTCCTATAGCAACAAGGGGGAGAATAAAGCAAGCTGCCTTGCCTCATTCTCCCCCTCGAGTGATTGATCGGAATAATTACTTTCCGGGTACTGGAATTGGATTGACCGGAATATTGACATCGAAGCCGAGTTTTTTCGGTAAGATGTCGAGATCGTCATTCAGCGCCTGTTCCCAGGTCAGTCTCTGTCCGGTGTACGCGGCCATTCGTCCCATGATGGCGGTCATCACGCTTTCGGCCACTTGGATGCCTTCGTTGAGGTATGGACCGTCGCCGGAGATGCTCGCTTGAAGATCTGCATGTTCCTGCGTATAGGGCTTGAAACTGCCGGAAGGTCCCATATCGCTGCAAGTGCTGATCCCGTTCCGAAGCGATTTGTTTGTCCCGAACACACGTTCGGAGACTTCGTTATACGATTTTTTCCAATGGCGGCTGAAACTCATCACATGGACGCCGTTGGGGTATTCGTAGTCGCAGGAGAAATTGTCCCAGATATTACCGTATTTTTCCGTCTTCGGTTTCCACGCACGCCCGCCCGACGCGATCGCAGCCACGGGATGTGAATTGAAAGCCCAGTTCATGATGTCGAGGTTGTGGACGTGTTGTTCGACGATATTGTCGCCGCACATCCAACAGAAATTGTACCAATTGTGACTGGCCTGATATTCGAGGTCGCTCATGCCGGGTTCTCGGTCACGAGCGTGCGGAAGCGTGCCGTTCCAATACGCTCGTCCGGCAACGAGCTCGCCAAGGGCACCGTCGTGAAGCATCTTGATCGTTTCGATGTATTGTTTGTGATGACGGCGTTGAGTTCCCGCAACCACGGACAATTTCATCTGTTCGGACTTTTTGGCCGCGTCCATGAACTTGCGGATGCCTGTGGGATCGGTTGCCACCGGTTTTTCGGTGAAAATGTTCTTCTTCGCATTGACCGCCGCTTCGAAGTGCATCGGGCGGAATCCCGGGGGGGTAGCTAGAATTACATAATCCAAATCGCATTCCACTACCTTCTTGTAACCGTCCAACTCGGGGAAGATGTGGTCGTCGTCGACCTTGATGTTATCCGGGCGTCTGTCTTTGAGCCAGTTCAATGCTCCCCTGATTTTGCCCTCCACGATGTCATGAACAGCGACCAGTTGCACGTTTCCATTTGCGTCTATCGCGTCATCCACTGCGCCACGACCGCGTCCGCCGCATCCGATCAAGCCAATCTTCAGTGGGGGATTGGCTGCCTTGGCTTTGTTTGCAATGTTGAAGCCGGCGATGGCTGTCGCAGCAACGGAGCCTCGTTTTGCGAATTCACGGCGAGATATCCTTTCACGTCTCTCCTCTGTCATTTTGAACTCTCCTTTTCTTCCCTGTTTTGCAGGCGTTTTTTCAGACTTCCCTATCTAGTCGCACAGCCGCCGGCTTCTCAGGCCTCCCAGCTGAGCAGGTAAACCCATCATAGCATAGCCGTACACCGGAAGTTCAGCGGAGTACCGTTCTCATTCCATGGGTCCCAGGGAGGGCGAGGCTCCCGCCGAGCCGCATTGTCTAAAACCGAGTCCTATCCCGGCCCTACTTCTCCATCCCAAGACGTTGCGACGTCAGGTGCGAGACATAGAACTCCATAAATTCATCCCGTTTCGGTTCGAGACATACTGTGATCGGCCTTCCCTTTTCCTCGTCCACCCGAGTGAATCCTTTGTCATCAACGTATATCGGTAACTCGACTTTTTTGTGAAAGAACCGGCCCGGCTCCGCTGCGTCGGCGATGGCGAGTTGATCGTGAAGAGTCATACGTGAGTTCGGACCGGAGGTCCACAATCGAAGGAGACACTCCAGCGACCATGTGAGTGGAGACCTATGATCCCGTACGCGCTCGCGTTCTTCGTGTTTCAGCCGGACATGGGTCGTCGAGTCGAGCGGTACGATGGTCAGCTTCACATCTGAACCGTAGACCACTTTTGCGGATTCAATATCGGCACGTACATTCCACTCCGGAACGGGCTCGTCCGGCCGACCTGCTCGACCGTACACACACCCGCTCATCAAAATGACCTCTTTGACATTCTCTTCGAACGCGGGACTCATCTTGATCGCATCGGCCAGATTCGGAATCGGCCCCACGGCAACAACGGTAACTTGCTTTGGGTATTTCTTGACGGCGTTGATGAGGAATTCAGGTGCCGGAAGCCGTATGGGTTGAAAGCCTTCGAAATCCTCCGCCCACGTGTACTGATAGGATCGATGGTCGCTGGTTTTTCTGCCGACGGCCACGGGGATATGAGTTTGGCCTGTATCGTGGAGCAGCTTACAAGCGATCTTCGCTCGCGCAGGTGTGTTGCCGTATCCCACCGTGACACCGAGTGGGTCGAACCGCTCGTGGGTGATTAAGAGTGCCAACGCCCAGGCATCGTCGATATCATCGCCGATATCCGTGTCGAGAATAACCTTCATCTTGCTGCCCTCCGCCGCGGCGGCCTGTATTTCGGTGGACGCAATGAACCCAACCGTGCTAAGGATCAAAAGGATGATATACAAATATCTGATCTTCATCGTTGACTTTCCTTTGTCTACTCACAGTGTGATTTTTGTTCAACATCCTCTATCATCTACGATTAGGCTGATAGATCAAGCCCCTGCTCGCCGGCCCCACCCCCAACTCCGCTTGACAGGTTCGCAAAAAGTCGAAAGTTGGTATCGGAAGTTCCCTCTCCCCCCGGGAGAGGGTTAGGGTGAGGGGCGATCATTGCATTGGATTCGCGTATTATGATTATCTTGTGTATTCGCCAGAGACAGCAAATGAATCAGCGGCAAAGGGTTTGGATGATGACAGGGGTCTGTCACACACAAAGGAACGTCAGCGGATA
>CAZTDD010000230.1:0-4577 GCA_964612675.1 uncultured bacterium | reverse complement strand
TCCCCCGAGGATCAGATTCAGTGCCTCGTCTTTTTCCTCCCCCGAAGATCGGGGGAGGTTAGGAGGGGGTTGAGATCCGTTTTGCTTACTTTCTGCCGTCGCATCATTCCTTCAGGAGGAAAACTCTCCCGACTCCCGCATATACAGACGTTCCACGCGGTGCGTTTCGGTCAATTTTCCTCCCGGCGGACAGACAAGATCGGTGATATCGCAGAAAATAGCAGGCAAATCAGCTCACACCTTTACTTTATCACAATCCTGAGGTTAATTCACCTTGTAGACAGAGAACAACAGTTCATCACAGAGAAGGAGAAACAATGGGTATTCCAACAACACGATGGTTCGTCGCAGCGTTGACGGTTTTCGCCGCTCTTGTGAGTAGTCCTTGTGCGTATAGCGGTGAGGTGCAGCCGTGGGCTTTTATTCAAATCGGTTCTCCACGCTGGACATATTTCTATCCAACCGATGATTTTGTCAGAACGAGTGAAGGGCCCGAGACAAGAACCCTCGATCTACCGGTAACTGTTGGAAACTCATATATGACTGGTGACGTTGACGGGAATGGCTCGATCGAGGTTGTTCTCTGTGTGGAAGATCCGCCTTCGCTTCTCATCGTTGATCCTCTTTCCGGGGATTCGTACACGGTCCCCTTGGAACCCAATCCTCACATAGCAGGTACACCGCGCGTAGCGGCTGTACAGTTGATCGAGTATGACGGAACACCGGGACTTGAAGTTGTTTGTTATGTGATTGCGCCTGACACCCGACCCATGTTTCAGATCGTTTCCCCCGCGAGGGGATCCGTTCTGGCGAGCGTTATTGGAGAGGGCGGCGTTGACGTGAACGGCGATGGGACGTGGAGCGGACGTTACGAGTCAATGAATGCCGCCTTCCGGAGTAAAGCGGGCAAATGGAAGATCATTGCGAATGTCAGCTACAGCAGGCCCGATCTGCATGCGCGCGCGCTTCGGGTATACGACGTCGATACGGGGAAACTGGAAAGCCAGTTCGATGTCGCCACACCCACCGATCAGACCGCAACGATGACGACTCCCAGCGGCGATACCTACACGGTTCTCGTGCCGTGGACTCCGGACAATGAGATCACACCGGGTGTCAACGTCTCGGCGATGCTTGACGGGTTTAAGACCACGGATCGAGAATCGTATGTCACCTGTTTCAAAAACGAGGGGTTGGCCTTGCAGTGGTATCACAAGCGGGGTGAGTTCATGGGAGGCAGGGGGTTCATTACGACCGACAGCCGGGGTCGAGAGCTGGCGGTTGCGTTCGACCAGCTGATTCGTGCCTGGGACCCGCTCACACCGGGGGGTATCCATGTCTACGACCTTTTTAGCGGTCGGATCGTACGAGAGTTTTTCCTTGAAGAAGGGCTTTCTTTTAATATGGCTGTCGCGGCCGAGAATACGGATAGTATGTATGCCGTTCTGTTAGAAGAACCTCGAATGTTGAAATTCGACCTCTATGAGGGACAAACCGCGGAACTGGACTACACCAGCGATCCGACCATCAACCTTTATCCGTATGGGGTGACCGACATGGATGCGGACGGTGAGCATGAGGTGCTTCTCAGGCGGGCCTCGAGCGACGGTTCGGACGTTATGATTCTGGATGCGGATTTGAATGAGAAGGCGGTGATACCGGCCCCGCTTGCGAAATCCGCCGCGTTCGCCGACGCCGACAATGACGGTTTCCCGGAGTTGATCCTGCTGGACAATGAAACCAAGCAGTCCCTCACCATCATCGAGTACAGTGCCCCGAGTTCTCACGTGCCGGGGTTTGAGGGGTATCGGTGAGAAAAGCGCCGAACCACTTCAAACCTACCCCGCAGGGCTCTTGCGTGTGGAGACAGGGTGTACCTGTGAATCAGTATGGCTTTTCAAGGCGTATTTCAGAAATTATCTGAAAATGTCTTGTATTTCGGGTGAATAGAATCAAATCGCGTTCCGCTGCGGTGCCGGCAATGAGAGCGTCAGGAATCTCCAGTCCGTGGCTGAGAGAAAACGATACCATCCATTCGTAGGCTTTTTGCGACGCGGACGGCCCGACCGGCAACACGTTCCACGTACTCATTGACTTTAGCAGGGAGTCAAGTTCTGCTGCATTCCGGCATCCCCGGACCAACTCCATGGCCGAAACGACACTGATCTGTATGCCGCCTTGCGTGTGTTGCTCGAATAGGAAGCGCTTCGATTGCCCGCTGTCCCTCAGCGCATCGATCAGGATGTCTGTATCGATCAGCCCCCGTCTGCCAGCCGCTGATTCCAACTTTCACGCTCCCTTCTGACCCAAGCGACGCTGTCCTCCATGTCTGGACGGTCTTTCCACATGCCGAAACAGGGTTGCTGCATGAAATCCGCCTCATTCAAAGAAGCATTTGGAGACTCCGCTTCACCGACGGGTTCGATACGGACAATGACCTCTGTTCCCTCGGGTAATGAGAGGGATTGTGGAAAAACGATATTCGGTCCACGCACCACACCGCGTTCGATGATGGCCATGTTTCTCACCTCCTACTGCATTATACATTGTACACCCGGATTGAAGGAATGGTTTTCGCGAGTTAGTCTCAATTCGTACATGCTGCCGGGCTTTACTCCAGGGGTTGGTCTTCTCCCCCAAGTCTGGGTGAGATCTGGAGTCTGGACGTTGAATCACGAAGCCACGAAAAAGACAGATCATCAAAGAGCGCAAAATCCGCCGGACGCTCTCGGTTTTCCCGTGCGTGCTTGTAACCGTAACGGTGGTTTCACCACCATGCCGACTCTGCTTGGCAACCCCATGAAGAAGCGGACGCATATTCTGTCTAAACAGAAAGCACTACCCGATGCCCGACGTGCTCGGGAGGAAGGCCTGGTAGCGATATCCTGACTCGAAGGCAATTATGCTTAAGGCTCGACGAGAACACTTGTCGGAATCTGCTTGCCTGGAGGCGGCTATGATATCTTGTTGGCAAGACTGAAACGTACTTTAGGCCATACCGAGTGAAGGAGGAATGATGGTTACAGTCCATCCGGATTATGTGGTTGATGAAAACCAGAATAGGAAGTCGGTGATCCTGTCGTTGGAAGAATGGGAACAGATCCTCGAGGAACTTGAGGAGCTCGATGACATCCGAGCCTACGACGAGGCCAAATCCGGCCCGCAAGATGCCGTCCCATTCGAGCAAGCGGTAAGGGAGATCCAAGAGAGAAGCCAATCGTGAGGTACACGATTGACAGCTGCCTCTCATTCTCCGTGCCATCCGCGTCTGCATCTGCGAAATCCGTGATTCACTGCCGGGCACATCAAACGGCATCTAGTGCCGTAAGTTATGTTGTTAGGGGCAGTTAATCAGTCGACCCCGAAGGGGTCACGTACCATAGCCAGGGGCACGCGCCCCTGGAGACTGAGAATCCTCCCCTCATCCATCGGTAGCGTCCGGGTTCACCCCGGACGGTCCCAACTCGCCCGGGATCACCCCGGGCGCTACGGCCGAATCTCGGCCGATGACATTGCCTCATCCCAAAAAAAACAGTAAAATCTGACCGATTCTCCGGCAACCCCCGTCTTACAGGGTGAATCGAATACGCGGAGCCCTGTGAAAAAGCGTCCGCAGAAACGACCTCGTATTTGTCAAAAACAAATCCAGCCAGGAGGAATGGTTGAAATGAGAATGGATAGCAACGGAAAACGGCTTGTGTTCGGAATGCTCATGTCTTTGGTGTGCTTTACCGCCTCGGCTCAAGTACCCCACAGCGCCGATGTCAACAAAGACTGGAAACTGTCGCACGAAGAGCTCCTGAAAGAGGTGGAACTGTGGGCGGCGGGCGAGTATCACGTAGACGTGGATAGCAACTACATTCCGGGACCGAAGCCGGAGCAGCAGCCGGGAGAGTCCATCACGGTTGAACTCCCCGGTTTGTATCAGGGAGCGAAACCCCTGCAGATGGCCTTGATCCCGGCAGGCACGTTCCTGATGGGCGCTGAGAAAGCCGGACTCGACTTTTTCGATCCCAGCGACGATGAGCTGGACGCCGACGATGACGAAGGGCCCATCCACAAAGTGACCATCACGAAGCCGTTCTACATGGGAACCTACGAGGTCACTCAAGCGCAGTGGATGGCCGTTATGGGAAGCAGCCCCGTCAATCCGCCTTCCGACGATGTGGGGGCAAACAAACCCGTCGTGTATGTCAATTGGAACGACTGCCAGGCGTTTATCGACAAGTTGAATACGATGGGCCTAGGCGAGTTCCGGCTTCCGACCGAGGCGGAATGGGAATATGCCTGCCGCGCGGGCACTACCACGCCGTTTTACTGGGGAAAAGATGAGACGCAGGCCAAAAACTACGCATGGTATAAGAGTAATGCCTCTGGAATCAAAGAAGTCGGACAGAAGAAACCGAACGCATGGGGGCTCTTTGACATGAGTGGGAACGTCTATGAGTGGTGTCAGGACAGGTACGGGTTGTATTCGTCAGAAGAGGTGGTTGATCCAACCGGCCCTCAATCCGGCTCGTACCGCGTCTTCCGCGGCGGCAGCTGGGACGACTACCTCCAGAGCTGCCGGTCGGCGT
>CAZTDD010000229.1:0-4596 GCA_964612675.1 uncultured bacterium | reverse complement strand
ATCTCGATTTGAGCGGAGAGCAGAAAGACGACATCAAGGAGATCCTCGAATCCAAGCCCGAGAATCCTCGCGAAGCCATCTTGGATATCCTCACCGATGAGCAGGAACAGCAACTGAAGGAAAGATTCCGTGGACGCGGTCACGGCGATGGACCGGCTTTTCGCGGACGTCGCGGCTTCGGTCCTCTTCGCGGTCTTGATTTAACCGACGAGCAAAGAGAGGAAATCAAGAACATCATGGAGTCCGGGACCGATGATCCGAGAGAAGCGATCATGAACGTACTGACTGACGAACAGAAGGCGCAGCTCGAGGAGCGACGTGGAGAGTTTCGGGGCCGGCGAGGTCCGGATGCGGAACGCGGAGAACGCGGACGCGGATTTCGAGGCCGTCGAGGCACGGTCCGCTAAGGACGCGATTCATATATACGGAACACGAGGCCGGGATTCGTGAGGATTCCGGCCTCTTACTTTCTGTCAATCACTCGCTAATTTGACTCGTCAACCGACTCCGCAACTGAATTGACGTCCATAGACAAAGAGAGTAGGCTTTTATAACGAAATCGTCGCAACGATGTTGAGGCAGCAGTGCGGAATCCCGAGTATTGAGGTCCTGAGGCGATTATGAATCGAAAGGCCTTTACACTAATTGAGTTGTTGATCGTCGTCGCGATTATCGGCATCCTCGCTGCGATTGCGATCCCCAATTTTCTCAACGCTCAGGTACGCGCCAAAATCTCCCGCGCTCTCGCCGACCTGCGAAGCATTAACACAGCGATGGAGATGTATGTTATCGATTACAACGGACCGATCCGCGATCCGGTTGAAATCGGTGTGGTCGGCGGTCAAGGCAGCGGACTGGATGTATGGAAGCAACTAACAACACCGACGGCTTACATCGGCTCCAGTGCGTTCTACGATCCCTTTGTTCCGAAAGACAACCCCCACAGCGGTGCCGCGTGGGAATCGGTAAAAGTCGGCGTCTATCACTACCGGAATATTCAGTGGATGCGGGATGTGAACAATCAGTCGGCGTCATCCAATGCGGACCCGAACGCTCGCTATATGGCACGAAGTCCCGGTCCGGACCGATGGTACATCGTTTCTCCCCAACGGTTGACAAGCTGGATGGCCTACGATGCTTCGAATGGACTTGACAGTATCGGGGACATCATCATGGCGGACAAAGGTATTCTCGGAGTGAATTTCGAAGGTCAGGATCTGCCCGCTTCGGATTTGTGAAAGCAAAGTAGGGAATTACCCTCCCACCGTGCCCCCCACACGGACCTCTCCGCCAAAATGTCCGATATCCCCTGCACTGACTGTACCGTTCGTCGGTGAGTAAATCGTGTCGCGAATGGAACGAATCGGAAGGATGCTCAGGTCCGGGAAAGGCAAATAGACCAAGGAAGAATCGACCTGATCGGGCCCGACACTCCCGACCAGATACGCATCTCGTTTCAGTTGCGGATTGCCCTGCCATTCGCTGAACACACGATAAGAAACATACACGTAACTGTTCCGTGGCACAGGCGGAGCAAAAGTAGCATCTTCCTCGGGCATGGGACGCTGAAGGATCTCGGGAGCTTGTTCTACGAGCCCAAACGGATCGTCAACGGGCGGCGTATTCAAATAAGAAATCGGGGTGGTCAATGCGGTGACGACGGTGGAAACAAAGAAACCGTGCGGTTCCAAGGGAGGATTGGGATATCGCGCGCGATCCATGCGATAATTGTCGATGGCCTGCGAGAGCGTACGCAGGTCCATCTTCGCCGCGGCGACTCTCGCTTTCACTTGAGCGCCTGTATACCTCGGCACCGCAATCGCGGCTAGGATTCCGATGATCGCAACGACAACGAGCAACTCGATAAGCGTGAATCCTGTCCGTTTCATTTCATCGTCTTCCTGTCTGCTTGGAGGACGGCGCAAGCGACGGGTAGTATTTCTTCAGATCGTGTTCGTTGCGTTCTCGGATTAGGCGTTCCCGGAACGCTACCATCTTCGCCAATTTCTGTGGCGGACGTTTGACGGGCGTCTTCCCCAAAGTGATGACCGCTTCTTCTCCTCGCGAAAGGATTTCCTGTCCTCCCGACGACTCTACTTTAACGCGGCCGCCCGCCACACTGACGACGCACGTGTTGGTATCGTAATCCACTTCCACACCGAAAGATGTCCCGAGGACCGTCACCTGCCCATAGACGGGAATATCCACCGTAAAACGCTCCTCGTCTCGGGCGACTTCGAACCACGCCATACCGGAGCGCAACTCAACGTGCCTTTCTTCTTGAACCGCCAGCTCGGAGAACGAAGCAAGATAAACCTCCGATCTGTCCGATAATGTCAGGATACCTTCCGCATCCGTCGCAGTCCTCAGGGCGCTGCCTTTCTTGATCGCCTGACCGTCCGCGACCAGCGAAGACGAAAGCCCTTGCGCGGAATGAATCATCCCGTCGACATAGTCCATGGACCCGGTACGACTCGTGTAATCTTGAACGCCCCACCACGTGCCCGTAACCAGGACAAAAAACAGGGCGAGAGCCGACGCCCATCCCCAGGAGAACGTTCGGGGTGTCCAAAGCCACTCCAGAGAGCCGCGCAGTCTGGTAGCGAAGTTGTCCGCATCCGCGCGGGTCGCCGCCCTTTGTTTCTCGGATATCGCATGTCTTGTCAGCCGGTCGAAAAAAGCCTCGGGTGGAGACCAGGGGTCCTCACGCCTCAGCAGACCGAGCGTGCGTGTCAGGATTTTGTGTTCGCGGGCACAGGCGTCACATGTGTCGATGTGGGACTGCAAATCGGCGGGAAGCGATTCCGCTCCTGCGATGAGCGATTCCTCCGTCTTCTTTCTCGCGGTACGACACTTCATGATCCATCTCCAGCAGACTGTATTCTCTCAGACGCCCAACGTGCTCTCGGTGATCCCTTCATACTTCAGTGTTTTTCGCAGCTGGCGGATTCCCCGATGTACGCGTGTGTTCAGGGTAGCGACCGGGACGTCCAACAAGGACGCGGCTTCCTCGCCGGAGTAGCCCTGAACCAGTCGGAGGATCACCGCATCCCGGAATTTCGGTTTCAGTTTCGCCAGTGCGCGGTCGATCCGGTTACGAAGATCCTGCTCGGATGAGCTCTCATGAGGAGTGGGAGTCGTCGATGGGGGCTCGAAACCGTCTTTGCCGACAAGTTCATCAAAAGAGGATTGTGGTCGTTTGCTTCTTCGATTCAGCTCTTTGTACGCGAGATTCCTTGCGATACGGAAGATCCACGGAGCGAGCGGGGCTCCTTTGCGAAACGTGTGGTGGCTCCGAAACGCCGCGAAAAAGGCCTCCTGGGCCAGATCCTGCGCTGTATCCTGGTCGCGTGTCAGGTGGACCAGGAAATTCGTGATCGGAGCGAAGAACTCCTCCGCCGCACGTCGAAACGCCCACACCTCCCCCCGCCGGAAAGCGTCAGCGAGCTGGGCTATTTCTTCGCGGCTTGCCACTGTCGAGCGGATCCGTTTCTTTGTATTGGTCGCGCTATTTTGCCTCGTGTGTTCCAGGTACTCAACAGAGATTCGCAGGTCCTGTTCATGCGAACCGTGAGCCCTTTCACGGCTCCTGTTTCCTTTCGGCGGACGGAACGAACTCCTCGCTCCGGTGGATCGGTCTTCGAACGTCCCCTCGCGGCTCCCGAAAGTCGTATGAGTACCAGCGTATCCCAGCGTCTCCACCAATCTCCATCTCCTCTCACCAGGTATTAGGCCCGTGAGGGGATGGATATTCCCGTTTTTTTTGAAGGGGCGTGCTTCTCATGTGAAAACGCGACCGAATCCGTCGTTCTCAGGAGCGGAGCGACCTGGGAATCTCGCCGTTGAGACACCCAACGAAGAGATCGCCACGCTTCGCTTCTAAGAAAACGCCTGCGAATCGTCATTCCGAGGAGCGAAGCGACGTGGGAATCTCGCCGTTGAATCGGACAAAACGAGATGGCCACGCTTCGCTCGCCATGACGGCAACGGGGACCGCGTTTTCGTTCTCAAATCACCGGTTCCGAGGTTCCGGAGCTCGTAAGAAGAGAATTGCCGGTCGAGGACTTGAACTCCCGGACCTCTGCCACTCGGGATCTGGAAAGTGGACTACCAATCTGCGTCAATGGCGTCTGATTGCACCGGAAGTTTGTCATACAAACCGGGAGATTGTACTACAGGCCCGGGAAAATCCCCCAGTTTTCTGGGGGATTGTACTATTGATTTTGGGAAAATCCCCCAATTGTCATACAATCTCGCGGGATTCATTTTCCTCTTTGTTTATCGACGACTTTTTCCCGGTATTCGGGATATTTTTTTGTTGACATCTTTTTGAAGTAGAGATATATTTCACTCAGTGCATTGCCGTGACTCGAATCATGGTTCGGCGTCTACTCCTCTGGAGTCGATGTGAGTATGCGGTTGATGTGTGTCTGTCGTTGACGTGCGTACGCAGTCGACGTGTTTTTTGTAGTTGGTGTTTCTGTAGTTGATGTGCTTGTAGTCGATCCAACTGGGAAGTTGGACCGAGTATTCTGTAACAACGGACGGAAGCGTTCGGTGCCCCTCTGTCCGTAAAGCGGTAGAGCTGTGCCGTGT
>CAZTDD010000228.1:0-4646 GCA_964612675.1 uncultured bacterium | reverse complement strand
CGGATAATGCAACGTACCCTCACCCCGGCCCTCTCCCAGAGGGAGAGGGAGAAGATCTCTCCCGACTTTTTGCGACGCCATCAAGCCTGGGGGAGATACAGGTACCCATGTGCCCGGTCGCTCAAGGAGGGGGTTGAAATCCGTATTCCCGACTTTTTGCGACGCCATCATGCTTTTGATCTATACGCAAGGAGCATTGAAAATAATTTGACAACAAGCGGGGCAGCTCGAAATCGTCCGAATGGGGGACTCCGTCATTGCGAAAGCGGCTCGGCCTCTGCAAGCAGACTTCGCAGGAAGGCCGATCGCTCCTGAAATGCTTCAAGTACTTTGCGGACCGACTCGATACGCAACCGATTTCTCTGGTCGAGAGTCTCCTCGATTTCGACCTTGCAGCGCGCTTCCTCATAGAGGATATGTGGCTCCTGAAGAAGATCGTTGAGTAGATCGAACGCAAACGGATTTTCTTTGATTACTGTCTCCAGATCTTGCTCCGCGCTGTTCGCCCCCTCGTCTGTCGGTTCCGCGATCCGTGCGTCGAATCGGTTCAGCCGGTTCCGTACGTCTTCCATGAACTCGTACAGCGCTTTGCGTGCGGTCGCGATTTCAGCCCGCACACTCTGCGCGTCGTTGTCGGGAAGAGATTCATCGTGAAGCGCCCTGAGAGTCTCGTCGGCATCTGGGGCCATTTGTGCTGGATGAAATGGTAGATCGCTCAGAGGGGCGACTCGGGAACCGGCGATCATCGCTCCACCAATCGATGAATTCACCACCGGGATGTCAAAGCGCTTGATTTCGTGTTCGAGCAGGACTCTGTAAAGATTGAGGGTTTCACTTGTGCCGACCTGACCGCCGTCGGTGGCGGGGACGAAACGAGTGGCATTGGAGTCTCGGGGCAGGTTCGAATCGTCGAATACCGTCCCTTCCGCGTAGAGACGGCTCCCCGGAAACGCGAGATCCTGACCGATCAAGACGATGGGACGACACCCCATCCGAGCAAGGATCTGGAACGCGGCGACCGCCACACTGCCCGTGGCGGTGACAGTTCCTTTGTCGCCGATCACGGTTTGGAACCATTTGTAGACTGCGTTGCCGCCGTGTTTTGGCAGAGGAACCGAATCGATGGGACACGGCGATCCAATGGTCTCGGTCGTCGTGTGCCACGAAATGAAAAACACTCTCCCCGCAAACAGGCGGACGATTCGCGGGTCGATTCGCGGGTCGGCTACGAGGAACGTATTGGATGACGGCTCGTCTCCTTCAAATGAGAGCCAATTCCTCTCGTGATGGTCGAGACAGAAGATAAGGTCCGGTTCGATTCCTTCGGAGCGAATAACCTTATAGGCTGTATTTACACATGTTATGAGCGCTTTCTTTTGGAGCTGCATTAAGTCTTGGAGGGAGTCGTTCAAAGAAGGGCCGGCAGCCGCCTGTATCGCCGGGATCCCGTTGAAGCGACCAAATAGACTCCTGATACCCGGTTCGCGTATGAGGTAAGAGAAGTTCTCGACAGTGTGTCGGACAACTTCCTCGCCGGACTCGCATTTCGAACTCCGGTACATTTCTTCTCTCGATAGTGCGTCTACCCACGCGTTTCGAAACTGCTGGACGTAGCTCGGCCTGAGTTGGGTCGTTGGTGGATGCAAGAGCATTCGGACCGGAAGAACGCAGAGCCGTACCCAGCCGCATTGTTTGCCGATCGATTCGACAGCCTGCTGGGGACGGAGGCCGACGACGAATGAAACACGCCGATCTGAGAGAATGTCGGTGATATCGATGTTTCGGAATGCTGAGTAGAACAGGAGCGGGTCCGGTTCGACAACAACCAGTTTTCCGGTTGGATGCATTTGCCGTAGTAATCGCGACAAGTGACCGCTGAGGCCGAAGCCGACAACGACGAGGCATTCACCGGGTGTGGAGGTCACATTCCATTTCTCGACCAGCTCGTTGATGACTTCGACAGGCTTGCCGGTGTACATCTGGAAAGTCTCACCGGTTTCACTCGGACAGCGGACGTCGACCCCGCCGTCCTCGGTTTCGAAGATCCGATACGCCCGGGCTCGAAAGCGGCGGTCACATTCCCGTAGTGAATGCGCCTGCCGTGGATCGTTCTTCTGGAGGACGGCCAGGTTCTTTTCCCAGACCGTCTGTGCGGATTCGCCGTTTGATGACATTCGACTTTGTTCCGGTGTCACGGTTTGTTTCTTTGAGTCAATAGAATTCCGAATTAAACACCGTGTGCACGATGCATTGCGGCATAGACCAGTAGCGCCTCGTCCGAACTCATCGAGCGTTGATCATGGCGCACTCCAATACGGTTCCCATCCGCCGCCTTGCCGACCACCGTGGCGAACGGACTGAGGTTCAGGTCCGGTCTCGGTACGGCGGAGAGGACGGAAACAGTTCGTACAGGTTCGATGACTCGCTCCCGAGTCAGAATATCGTCCAGGACGCAGAACAACCGTAGGATCTCCTGGCCGTCGGGATCGGCCAGATTCGTACCAATTGCCGAGAGGAGCGGAACAAGGAGCCCGCCGCCTGCAGGCCGTTTCTCCAATAGGTGAAATCCCTGTCCGATTTGACTCGATTGCATCGGCGGCGTTTCTGTGGGCAACGGGCCGGCGATTCCGGCGATCGGTTCCGTGTCGAATTGTCTGTAGTTGGGTGAAAGCACAGCCAGAAGCCGATTGGCGATTTCCAGCCTTCGGTCGGACCATTCGAACAGTTGGTCTGTGGTGTCTTCCAGTACAAACAGCAGGCCGTCTTTCGCCACACTCCTTTTGAGCAGGTCGCCGTTTTCCAACGATTCTCTTTGACCGGGTCGGAGCTGTTCGAAAACGACGAGATCGTACGCTGTAGCAGTGGATTCCTGTCCCAGAGAGTCTACGTGGTCGACTGTTTGCGCGATTTGTGCGCGGGCCCACTCTTCTTTTGAAAGGTTTTTCCCAACGAGCAGGCATCTGCCGAGTGGTTGGCTGAGATAGCGCGTTCTGAACCATTCGGCCCAGGAGGCGTGCGGGTGCCCGGTTGCGATACGGCGGAGGTGTTTTTCGACAATCAAGTCTTCCGCCCAATCGAACTTCACTGGTACACGGATCGTTGTCCCCTCAACGGTGCGAGAACAATCGTCGACCGGTTGTAGCTTATGGGCAGGATCACGCGACACGAGGATCAGATGGAAAAGGGCAGGTAAGATTTTGTAATCGGTAAGTACTGCGTCGTATTCGCATATCAGTCGGAGGATGGTCGAATCGAACGGGTTGTCATCTTGGAACGACGCAATAAGGCCGCTGAGTAAGGTGAAATAGATACCGCATCCGTACGGACGAGTCTCCAGCAGATTTAGCTTACTCGAACGAAGCAGCGGGAGGATTTCTTCCGAGCGGACCGCTTCGCTGGGGTCGGCCTGGGCAATGTGTTCTTTCGGTGGGCGGGCGATGATCTGTCGTACTTTGTTTTCGCCCCAGGCCGGAACGAGACGATGCCGGTCGGACAGTGCGCGCAGCAGGCGGTTGGTGTGAAGCAGATGTTGTTCGGTGTACTGAAATCGGCTTGGCCCCATGTATTCCCACATGAAGAAGACTCCGTCCGGGGTGAGCCCTTGGAATACCTGTTCGAACAGACGCTCGAGTTTTTCGATGTGGTGAACCGCTTTGCCGCCGAATATCAGGTCGAATGTATTCGCGGGAATCGTCCAGGTGTTCAGGTCGGCCTGGATATACGTTGCGCGGTCCTGGAGATGGCACTTTGCCGCTTCCTGCTCGGCGGTTTGGATCGCTTCGGGATCGATTTCGACGCAGGTGGCTCGCGCGGCGATGTTATCGTTCAGCAGGGTTCTCTCGAATTTACCTGAGCCGCTTCCGAGGATTAGTGCGTGGCGGAACTGTCTTTGTCCGGTTCGGAGGTGCAGCCATTCGAGTTCGGTTCGTTCGGGGTGGCCGGACGTTCGTCGGCGGACTTCTGCGAGCACGATGGGCGATTGCCACCAGCTGGTGCGTACCCCTTCGACCATTGGCCGCCACGATGCGACTCTTCCCAACATAGCCATACTCTATGGACGGTTTATCAACGCTTGTGCCTCATGGTAGCAGAAGGTGGCTGGTGGGAGCCATGTTGATGGGGTGGGAATACACGGGTGAAGGATGTTTTAACGGAGGAGATTGTCTCCAGATTTTCTGCAGCCGGAGGTGTACATCTCACCTCACCCATCTATCGATCTGCTCCTTTACATCTCGTAAGCCTTCAGAAAATCGCTTCTCGAAATACCTGCTTGATTACAAACCGTTCTCAATGTGGAGGATTTCAACCGCCGTCTCAGCAAGAACGGCACTAAGAACCGGAGGTTCTGAGTCAATGACTTCCGGTCCAAAAGTCTCTATGTGAAACCGGATGGCTGATTTCACATCGGACAGGGCCTCGTCAGAATGACCGACCACCACACCCTTGAGCCCCAAAGGATACGCCACGAATCCGTCCGAATGCTCTTCGATGATGATCTTGAACTCTCGCATTTTATTGACCCTTGCCCCGCGAACAACGGATAGACGTGTCTTTGGTATCGGAAGTTCCCTCTCTCCCCGGGGGTTAGGGTCAATACTGTTTACTTAAGCATACCGAGTGTTTTCTGCCTATTGACTTTCCATTTA
>CAZTDD010000227.1:0-4671 GCA_964612675.1 uncultured bacterium | reverse complement strand
GGTGTAGGAGGGGGTTGATAATCTGTGTAGCAAATGGAAGGGACCATGACTGAAACGCATCATCATCCACCTGGACTCTTGGTTTTGACGGACGGCACCGTGTTCCGCGGCCGTGTCTTCGGCGCGCTCGATGAAGCGGGCGGGGAAGTGGTTTTTAATACATCCATGACCGGGTATCAGGAGATTCTGACCGATCCCTCGTACCATGGACAAATCGTGACCATGACCTATCCGCTGATCGGTAACTACGGCATCGCTCCTGAAGACGTCGAATCGACCAAAATCCAGGTTGCTGGTTTTATCGTAAAAGAACCCTCGAAACTGTTCAGCAACTGGCGGGCGGGCGGCAGCCTTGAAGAATGGATGAAAGCGCAGGGCGTGACCGGGCTCTATGGAATCGATACGCGTGCGCTTGTCCGACGGTTACGAACTGGCGGTGTAACACAGGGGATTATCTCCACTCAGATCGACGATCCGGAAGGTATTCTGGAACGTGTACAGGGGTTGCCCGAGATGGGCGGTCAAGATTTGGTCAAATATGTAACCACCGACACACCGTATCTTTGGGAAGAAGGTCTGGGTGCACTCGCTGTTCCGTTGGGCGAGAAATCGAGGACGACCAACGGAAACAGGCGTGTGGTCGCCATGGATTTTGGCGTCAAACAGAACATCCTGCGGCATCTAACCCGGCGAGGCTGCGAGGTCCGTGTCGTACCTGCATTTACCCCGGCCGAGGAGATCCTGGCGCTGGGGCCGCATGGTGTCTTTTTGTCGAACGGACCGGGCGACCCGGAACCGGTAAGCTACGGTATCGAAACTGTGCGTCATTTGATGGGACGTGTTCCGATTTTCGGGATCTGTCTCGGCCACCAGATTCTCGGTCTGGCGGCGGGCGGAAGGACTTACAAACTCAAGTTCGGTCACCGCGGAGGTAATCAACCCGTCCAGGATCTTGCAACGGGAAAGGTGGAAATTACATCACAGAATCACGGCTTCTGTGTCGATATCGACTCGTTGTCGAATTCCAATGTCAAAGTGACGCATATGAATCTCAACGACAAGACCGCCGAGGGACTCGAATCGAAAGACATGCGGTTTTTCTCGGTTCAGTATCATCCCGAGGCGTCCCCCGGCCCCCACGATGCGACCTACCACTTCGACCGATTCGTGGATTTGATGGAGGGGGAGTAAGCCCGATCATTGTTTTGCCTCCCCGAGATTCGAGGAGCGTAACCCAGGAAGAAACCCAGAATCAACGAGCCTTCTCGTATCGATCAAGCACCTTCTGCAGCATCGCTTTTGTTCGCCTGGCCTTGTTACTCAGGTCGCCCTCATCGAGAGGTCGCTCTTCCAAAACATCGTTTTCGATATCGTAGAATTGGCCCGTACGGTAAAGCTTATAGCGCTGTGTCCTTGCAAACTCCTTGGCTTTGTCCACCTCGCCGTTGCGCGAGAACCAGCAGTAAACCCATTCTCGAGGATTCCCTTTCTTGCCCTGCAGCTGCGGCAAAAAACTTCTGCCGTCAATTTCCAGCGACGACGGGACTTCCACCCCCGCAGCCGCGCACAGTGTGGGCAAGAAGTCGCTGAAGTCCACAAGATCCTCAATCACTTCACCCTCGGGGATCACACCTGGCCAATTCGCGATCAGTGGAACGCGGGTTCCCGCGTCGGTCATTTTTCCCTTTCCGCCTGGGACCTTGCGCCCGTTCAGTGTTGAAACCACCGGATCGTCCGTTCCGTTGTCGCCGGTGAACAAAATCAGTGTGTTGTCGCGCAATCCAAGGGCATCGAGCTTCGCTGTTATCTTCCCGACCATTTTGTCCATGTAGTTGACCATGTCGCCGAAATACTTCGGGTCGCCTTTGTACGACTCGGACCCCATATCTTCCGGGTCCCAGTCTGGCGTGCCGGGGGGTGGCACAAAGGGACAATGAGTGAGGATCATCGGGTAGTAGGCCAGGAACGGCCGGTTCCTGTTTTTCTCTATGAAATTGCAGATAAAGTCGCTGACCACGTCCGGGCCGAATTCGCCGTTTGTGTAGTTCACGGGTTTTCCGTCGATCTCCAGCTTCGGATTCGGATACCGCGTATCGTGCCCGTCCTTGTCTGTGCGTCCACGCGTGTGTTGCCAGAGGCAGGACTCGTCAAATCCAAAATGCTGCGGTGAATCCGGCTCCCTCCCCAATTGCCACTTCCCTGCGACGCAGGTGACGTACCCCTGTTCTTTCAGAAGGTGAGCGAAGGTTGTCTCTTTCCTGTCCAGCATGCCGAACTTCACATAGTTGCGTACATTGTAAATACCCGTCATGAGCTGTACCCGTGACGGTGTACACAGAGGCTGAGCGTAACAATGCTCAAACCGGGCGCCCGTTGTCGCGAGCCGATCGAGCACAGGTGTGTCGTACGATGTTCCGCCGTTCGCGCCGATACACTCATAGCCCAGATCATCCGCCATGATCACGACGATATTCGGTCTGGTGCCCTTTCCCCTGGCTGCTGCCAGCAGAGAGTCGGGGGATGTTATCGTTGCGCCGACCGCAGCAGAGGTCTTGAGGAATGTACGTCTGTCTAAATTGAAGCTCTTCATGTCGTATCCACCTTCACGCGAAGAATGAGTATCCAGTCTGCATGAATCAGCCTACAGCACATCCACCGGATTACGGAACCCGTGGCTTGCTATATCGAGTGCGTGCTTGGCGACAAGTGTTACGCAGCGATGTACCTGGGTCTTCACTGCATCGCTCCGGAAGCCGGCCGGAGTCGCGTAACTCGGGGAGGGTTTTGGTCCGATCTTGCTCAGCACTGCCGGTCGGCGGCTCGAAGGGCACACACTGTCGATCCTCGGGCGCCTGCCGGGGAGGGAGGCGTTCGTTTGGTCAAAACGCCTTGATGGAGATCAGTGAATCGCAAAGGCACAAGAAGAGCACGAAGGATATCAACTCGCCCCGTAGGGGCTTGGGATGTATTCCGGCCCCGGGAGACTGTCATGCAGCCTCCACCCTGTCGATCCACTCCTCGATGTGCGGCGAGACCTTCACAAGCATTCGGCGAAAACTGCTGTACTCCACCTCCCCGTGACTCTGAAGTCGACCGACAATAATCCCGGGATGTCTGCCTTGTTCTTCCGCAAATGTGAGAACCTTCTGTTTGGTGAAATACGGACGTGTCCGTGAAACGAAGGACTTGTATGCCGCTCGATCAATCAGCCAATCCTGCGCCATCCGGTCGGCTTGCCGCTCGACACGGCTCTTGTTCTCATCGTCGAGGCTGTCGATGAATGTTCCGTCGTGGCCCGCGACGATGTGCGCCAGCTCATGCATGAGAGTAAACCAAAACGCATCGATTCGGTCATAGCGCAGCGTCATCGCAATCACCGGCTTTCTATCCAGGCGCAGGACCGCGCCATCGACATAAGTCTGCGGCAGATGCGGAACGATCGCGAAACGGACTCCGACTTCACGCAATATTGATGGGACGCTTCGAATTCCTTCCGGTTTGTTCGCATGCTCCGCTATCCGCGGAACCGCATTCTCCAGTCTTGCACGGTCAAACAGCCCGCATTGCTGCTCTCTCGCAAGATGCTCGATACGTTTCAGCCAACAATGAACCGCTCTCTCCCGGGGGTCACGAGTTGTTTGTTGCCTGAAATCGGCTGCACGCGGAAGGTCCTCATCAGGCGACGAAATCTCTAAGAAAGAGCAAAGTTCGTGTTCCAGCTCGTCCAAGTCTCTTGTCGGTTGTATCCATCGGCGCTTAGCCAATTCTGAAACCGGAGCGAGAGAATAGAGGGTGCTTTTTCGAGATATTTCTCTTCGTGAGTTGCTCTCTTTGGCTTTGTCCAGCTCCGCAAGGAATAACCGATAGTTCGACTCGAGGTTCGTCCAGAATTGTGGAGATGTCCCGAGTGCTTCTGCGAATTCCAGAGCAGTCTCCGGGGTGATCTGTTTCGTGCCGCGCACAATCTCGCTGATCGCCTGTGCCGGCCGTCCTATGATTTCGGCAAACTCTTTCTGCGACCAGCCACGCGCGCTGAGTTCTGTACTCAAGATCCGACCCGGGGAAGAGACTCGCGCCGGTTTATACTTCTTATTCATCTTTGTCTCCGTTCAGCTGTGATAGTCTTCAATCCCGTGCACAAGCAAATACTGTCCTTGTCGATTCTCTTCAATAGTTACGATCAACCGGTATTGCTCGTTCAGTCGCATGGATCTTTGGTGTTTCCTCGGTCCTTTCAGCTTTTCGAACCGTAAGCTTTTCTGAGCATAGAGATCGCGTATATCGTGCGCAGCGAGAATCGAGGTCATGACATCGAAGAATGCATCCACGACCTCGCGGGGATACCGCTCCTTGCCTTTCTCTCGCTCGTAGATCTCCCTTTCCCGTTTCCGTTTGAATTCAAAGTCCACGTTTTTCTCCCAGAAGAGGATATCCCGATCTTCGACAAATGTCAATAGGTGACTTCACCCAAGGGGTGAATAGGTACATTTATTTTTACAACATGTTTGCCGGGCCATTCCTCGAATCGCTGTAGTGTCACGCCCGGAAACGGCCCCCCTCTTGAATTATGCACTATATGTTACGTGCAACTGGACTATGGAATTCGAATGCAATTCACACAAATCTGCTAAATCGTGAGTGAAGATTTCTCGAAAGGCGTGCGAGGCCTAA
>CAZTDD010000226.1:0-4675 GCA_964612675.1 uncultured bacterium | reverse complement strand
CTTTGTCCAGTGCTTCCTTGCCGACAGCGTCCACCCACTCCTGCGGATAGGCCATCGTGACCGCGCCCACACGGCCTCCGTACCACAACATCTCTTTACTGATTCCGTCGAGCTTGATGGTCAGCAATCCTTTTTGCGGAAGCATCTCGTAGAAAAGCGAACCTGTAACCGCATCGGGATGATAGACATAGCCCTCGTACGCGTCGTCGAATATGACCGTCAACCATTTTTTGCCGGAGGCCGTGAGCTCGTAAAGGCTGTTCTTGATTTCATCCGCTTCGTCGCGTGGCGGGCAATAGCCGGTCGGGTTGTTCGGAAAATTGAGGATCAAAACAGCACGATCCTGATGACGCCACACCGACCGCACCGCGTCGCACATCCCTTTCACGTTCATCCGGTCGCCGTCGAAAAATTTGAATTCCACTGTCTCCGCGCCGGTGTTGATGTCGATGATGTTGTCGTAATTCTCCCAACGCTTGTCGGGAACCACGATGGGTTCGCCGGGTGCGACGAACATTTTGAGACAGTTGTGCAGCCCGCCCGTAATACCGGGAGTCACCTGACATTGGCCGAGTACGGGATCCAGTGCGGCAGCCTGTTCACCTGCTTTGCGGAGGATCCAGGACCGCCACCCGGCGCAGAAATCCGGCAACCCTTTGTCCGGCGCGTAAGGAAAAATCTTCTCCGGGTCCAGCTCGGGCACGGACTTTCGCATTGACGGGAGCGCCATCGTGACTTTCTTGTCTCCCCCTGAGCCATACACCGCGTCGGCTTTTCCCTTCGCGGTACCGATTGTTGCGTTGATATCCGCTTCCGATTTTGCGCGTCCGGACCAGTGGAAGATTCCCGCGGGTAGATGCATTCTCTTTCCCCACGGTGAAAGAAGGTCGATCGCGCCGATCTGTTCGAGTGCTTTGAATTCCATCGCATGACCTCCTTCCCCGCAGACTTTCTGTGAGCGGGGCCGTTAATAGAGTAGGCACACGGTATCATTCCGGGTGGAATCGGTGTAGTCAGGTCGTCTGAGGCTCAGCGTCCCAACCCGCGAGTCGTTGTCATCTCCCACGGTTTTAAATTCTCGCCCATGAAGGAGTAAAATCGCTTCCGCCAGCGCGGCGGACTTGTCGATATATGCCTCTTCCATGGCCCGGACGGTACATTCCTGGACGCAACGAATCGCCAGTGGACTTCTCCTTTACCTCCGATCCCCAATTCCTGTGCAAGAACGGGTGAGAGATCGATTCCCGCTCCGTTCAGGACTTTCCGAGGTTTGCGGACACCGCTTCCGGATCTTTTACGATAAATATTCCACCGCTCTCCTTTGTGGATTTCGGCAAAGGGGCGGGTCGTACACCTCTCGTCAAACACATACTCCACATCATTGACAAACCACGGCCCCACGTCTTCCCATTGGCCGAACGCACGTTTGCCCGTAGCGGCATTCACGATCTCCACCCACCGATTCTTACATTGACCGTATTTGCCCATGCCGGGGACGCGGTCATTGAACGGCAGCGCCAGGTAATACGGATTCTCACTCAGCGGATCGACATCGTTCCACGCGGTCTGCGATGGAGAATATTGGGCGATATCAAAATAGGTGGCGATGATGTTCCGATGCCAGCCGGAATAATCGTGCCGTGGAGTGTCCTGCGGTTTTGGCAGCGGCATCTCGGCCGTGTCCGTCACCACCAGAATGTCATCCAAAACCTCGACGGCGGTGACGATGCATCCGCCCATGAGCAGAGCCCCGATAAGAAGGATGGGAAAAGCGTGTAATCTTCGCCGGATTGACATACGAAACCCTCGATTGCGCAAAAATGGCACAGTTTGAGTATTCTATGATTAGTAAAATCAATTACTTATCACGATGCTAATCATGGCACGCGATTTGCTCAATTGTGCATGTGAAACCATCAGGAGGTCAAGGTTCGATGCGTTTAGATAACCTTACACTCAAATCCCAGGAAGCGATTCGCGACGCGCAGAGTCTCGCGGAAGAGCACCATCATCAGGAAATGACCTGCGAGCATCTGTTGTTGGCGCTTTTGAGCCAAGACGAAGGAATCGTTCCCCCGATTCTGAAAAAGATCGGCATCGACGTCAGGTCGCTCGCGGAGAAGGTAACCGCCGAGCTGGCGAAACGATCCAAAGTCTACGGCGATTCGCCGGGACAAGCGAACCCATCGCGCGGCCTTTTCCGTGCGCTCGAACATGCGCAAAAAGAGGCTTCGCGTCTCGGCGACCAGTATGTTAGCACGGAACATCTGCTGCTCGGAATCGCACACGAAACATCCACTCCGGCATCCAAGGTTCTTTCCTCGATGGGAGTGACCGACCAGGCGATCTATGACGCGCTCAAATCATTACGCGGAAGCCAGCGGGTTACGTCCCAGGATCCGGAATCCACATACAACGCTCTCGACCAGTATGCTGTCGATCTGGTCGCACAAGCCAGACAAGGGAAAATCGATCCCGTAATAGGACGGGACGACGAAATTCGCCGCTTGATGCAGGTTCTTTCACGGCGAACGAAGAATAACCCTGTTTTGATCGGTGAACCGGGAGTCGGAAAAACCGCGCTGGTCGATGGACTCGCTCAACGAATCGTTTCGGGCGATGTTCCCGAGTCGCTCAAAAATCGCCGTCTGCTTGCGCTCGATATGGGGCAGCTGGTGGCGGGTGCGAAATATCGCGGCGAGTTTGAGGAGCGCCTGAAAGCGGTCATGAACGAGATTCGAGAAGCGAAAGGCGAGATCGTCTTGTTCATCGATGAGCTACATACCGTTGTCGGTGCCGGAGCGGCGGAAGGTGCGGTCGACGCTTCCAATTTGCTCAAACCGGCGCTCGCGCGTGGCGAACTTCGCTGTATCGGCGCAACAACGCTGAACGAATATAAGAAGCACATCGAGAAAGACGCCGCCCTCGAACGGCGTTTCCAACCAATCATCGTGCGCGAACCGACTGTCGACGATACGATCGCGATCCTTCGAGGCTTGAAGGAGAAATACGAGGTTCATCACGGGGTCCACATCATGGACGGTGCGCTTGTGGCCGCTGCGACATTGTCGCATCGATACATTAGCGACCGATTTCTGCCGGACAAAGCGATTGACCTCGTTGACGAAGCTGCGTCGCGACTTCGTATTGAGATCGACAGTATGCCGATGGAATTGGACGAGATCACGCGACGGATTCGGCAGCTGGAAATCGAACGCCAGGGGCTCCGGAAGGAGAAGGATGAAATCTCGAAGAAACGTCTGGCGGATCTCGAAAAACATCTCGCCGAGCTGAAAGAAGAGGAACAGGGACTGCGCGCTCATTGGGAGAATGAGAAGAAAGTCATCCACCGAATCCAGGAGTTGAAAGAGCGACTCGAAGAAACCCAGCTCCAGGAACAGACCGCCGAGAGGGAAGGGAACCTCTCGCGTGTGGCGGAGCTGCGCTACGGCGTGAAAGTCGGTCTGCAGAAAGAACTCAATGAGGAGCAGGAACACCTGAGAGAGATCCAAAAAGACCGACGGATGCTCAAGGAAGAGGTCGGCGAAGAGGATATCGCGGGCGTTGTTTCACGCTGGACCGGAATCCCGGTACAACGAATGATGGAAGGTGAAATCGAGAAGATCAAGCACATGGAGGATCGAGTGAGAAGCCGTGTCGTCGGACAGGATGAACCGATCCAGCTTGTCTCCGAAGCCGTCCGACGTTCGCGTGCCGGATTGTCCGATCCTTCGCGTCCCATCGGTTCGTTTCTGTTCCTGGGACCGACCGGTGTCGGCAAGACGGAGCTGGCGCGTTCACTCGCGTGGTTTCTGTTCGATGATGAAAACTGCATGACGCGAATCGACATGAGCGAGTATACCGAGCGGCACACGGTTGCGCGTTTGATCGGTGCGCCCCCGGGCTATGTCGGGTATGAGGAAGGCGGCCAGTTGACAGAAGCCGTCCGCCGTCGGCCTTACTCGGTGGTGCTACTCGACGAGGTCGAGAAGGCGCACCCCGAGGTTCATTCGGTGCTGCTTCAGCTGCTCGATGACGGTAGGTTGACTGACGGTCAAGGACGGACAGTGGATTTCAAGAACACCGTTGTGATCATGACCTCAAACATCGGCAGCGAGTTCTATCACAGCGAATACGAAGACCACGAAGCGATTGAGAAGAAGGTTCGTGAAGCGGTCCGTCACCATTTCCGGCCCGAGTTATTGAACCGGATTGATGAGATCATCGTGTTCAAGGCGCTGGGGATGGAGCAGATCGAGAAGATCGTTGGCATCCAGATCGAGCGTCTGAATCAGCGTTTGGCCGAGCGGCAGCTGCGGGTTGTTTTGGACAATTCAGCCCGAAACGAACTGGCGAAAGAGGGATTCGATCCGGTATATGGTGCGCGGCCTTTGCAGCGAACCATTCGTCGGTTGATCGAGTCGCCTCTTGCCCAATCGCTCATCGAGGGCGAATTCCAGGAAGGCGACACGATCCAGGTCGGCTACGAGAACGGCGAGTTTACGTTTGAGAAGCTCGAGACAAGCGATATCGAAGCCGACGAGCCTGTCGAAACCGCCCATGCATGATAATGAATTCCACCGAATGGCCCGGGTTCATCCCGGGCGATTTCCTTATGTTTGACGGCGCCGCAAAAAGTCGGGAGAGCTCTTCTCCCTCTCCCTCTGGGAGAGGG
>CAZTDD010000225.1:0-4786 GCA_964612675.1 uncultured bacterium | reverse complement strand
ACAATGCTTTCGATACACGCCCTTGGGCCCCACGGGGGATTGATCGGAATCGGGTGCCACCCCCAACTCCGCTTGGGGGTGCGAACAACACATAGGAATTCATGAGGAATCCAATATGAAACGTCTCACAATAATCTCCATTCTAATCTCCGCACTTTGCATAACGTCAAGCATTGCCTCTCCCGTACAGCTTCGCCTCGATAAATACACCGGTCAGCAGCAACAGATGACGAGTGTCCGTATCGCTTCCATATCGGCCTTTCCCGACAAATGGAACAAGGAAGCGAACTGGACACGTATCGAGAAAATGGTCCGACGTGCGGTTAGCGAGGGCGGGCCGGATGTTGTCGTGACACCGGAAGGGGCGTTGGAAGGCTATGTGATCAACGAGGTCGGCGGCGAGAAGGACAAAGAGAAACGGGCTCGTCTTACCGAGAAATTCCTGCAGCTTGCCGAACCCATCGACGGACCCTATTTGCAAAAGGCCGCTGACCTTTGTGATGAACTCGATGTGTATCTGGTCCTCGGTTTTCTTGAACGACGCGGAGAGAATCTATACAACACCGCCGCATTGATCGATCCCGACGGCGACGTTATCGGACGATACAGCAAAACCCATTTCGCACAGGGCTATGAACGCGATCCGGATTGTTACAGCGCGGGCGACGAATACCCTGTCTTCGATACGCCGTTCGGCAAAGTCGGCATGCTGATTTGTTACGACCGCCAGCTGCCGGAACCCGCCAGGATCTTGGCGCTCAAGGGAGCACAAGTTCTCTTTCTTCCGTCCTACGGCAGCTACACGGACCGGGACGGTTGGAACACCATCCTCCTACGAACCCGGGCGTATGAAAATCGTATGCCTCTCATTTTCAGCCATCCCAATCAGAGCATCCTCATTCAACGCAGCGGCGAAATCGAAGCGATGTGTGAATCGGGCCAGATCGCTTATTACGAGGTAAACACATCGCCGGATCGCTACGAAGAACGATTCAAAAACCGTCGCCCTCCAACCTATACACCGCTTACCGAAGGCACCGATCCGGCAAAGGAATAGACTTTGCGGAAAAGTCTCTCTTTCCGGTAAACAAATCCTCTCGCCCTCACGGTGTCCTTTATGAGAAACTTGGGACGCTTGCGGCAACGCCGAAGGTTTGCCCGGGCAATCGGTCACGAAATCGGAGAAAGAGGCGTGAACGACGATACGCACCTATACGAACGCCTCGTTCAACCCGTCGAAGACCAGATGATGCGTTCCATTTGGCGAATTGTTCGGAATCCGGAGGACGCGAAAGACGCGCTCCAGGATGCATTGGCGGCGATTTGGAAACGGTTGGACCGGGTTCGACGTCATCCGAATCCACACGCGTTGATTCTGAAAATATGTGCGGACAGCGCGTACGATACTCTGCGCAAGAGAATGCGACGATCCACACGCGAAACATCTTCACAACCACCGGAAATCGCATCCGGAGCCGAATCGCTCGCCCCCGAGCAATTGATCGAGCAACAGGAAGAAGAAGAGATACTCTCAGCGATTACCCAGCTGCCTCGAAATCAGGCGGTGTGTGTGTTGATGCGGTTCGTGCAGGAACGCTCGTATCAGGATATCAGCGAAGCCGTTGGATGTAGCCCGACTACGGCACGTATTCACGTGACACGCGGGCGGGCAAAGCTACAGGGAGTTTTGTCGCATCTAGTAGGCGATACAGTGCAGGAGAAAGTCCGATCATGAAATCTCCCGATCAAAACGACCAAAAGATCGAACGACTGCTTTACGATAAATTGAGCGGCGACCCACCCGCGGAAGTCGAGAAAGAAATGCGCGGACAACTTCTGGAGTTCCGCAGACAGATCGACAAATATGAACGCGAAGAAACGCAGAAAAGTGCCGACGCCGGTCCAATGTGGATTCGGTTGTTTCGCGAGCGCATGGGATTCGCGTGTGCGTCGCTTGCGGTTTTGTGCCTGGTGGTTCTTCAACTTGCGGGCACACAAAGCAGCCTTGCGGCAACGATCAACGCAATGCAGAGCCCGACAGCTGCCGCCGAGGCCATCCAAAGAGCAGAATCCATGCAATGTCGGGTAAATGTCGAAGATGGAGTTGATTTCAACTACAAAGTCTATTGGAACGCTTCGGGAGGAATACGGATCGACTTGGAAAACGAAGGACAAGTCGAGAAAACATGGCTGATTCAAGAGGAATCCGTGACAGTCATCAAGAATGGTCAAACACGTTCCTTGACGTTGGATAAGTACCTTTCTGAAGCCGATGTGGAAAATCGTCTGGTGTATGAATTTGGCACACCGGCAGGGTTAGTTGATTCGTTAAAATACTTCTGGATCGAGTCGCCGACTCCCAGCGCGAAGGATAAAGAGCCGGTTCGCTACGAACTAAGAAATCGGCCGGACTATCCATTAATTCAAATGTCAACAGATCGGGATAGCCGGCTCCCGATTTTGATTCAGTTTGAAAAAGGGAAACGGTGGTCGTTCCATTATCGGTGGAATGTTCCGCTCGGGCCTGAGGCGTTCCGAGAGAACAACTCAGCCGCGTCCGTTTCTTTTCCTCCCCCGAAGATCGGGGGAGGTTAGGAGGGGGTTGAGATGCCTTTTGCTCACTTTTGGCGGCACCATCAAGACTGAGGGAGATTCAGAGGGAGTTGACGTACGCGAGCACGGTGGCAGTGAGACCGGATTTACGCAAGATCCCGCAGTCTGAATAAGAAGAACAACCCGGCGATTCGTCGCCGAAAGAAATCAAAAACACAAACCGATGGAGGTTGAATTATGTCTCAATTCATTATCGGCGCAATTCTGTATCTCGTTCTACTCACGCTGGGAATCGCCGAAGTCGGAAATCTCAATGCGTATATAGATATCCCGACCATTATTATCGACGGAATCGGCGCATTTCTTCTGACATTGATGAGTTTTTCATGTCGAGAGATATGGAATGCTTTCAAGTACGCTTTTCACGGTACGGATAATCGTGAAGACCTCTACGCCGGCATGTACCTATGGAAGTGCGTGTTGCGAAATCTTCTTGTTGCAGCAGGAGTAGGAAACATGGTCGGCGCGGTAATTATGCTGGCAAGGTTGGAGGATCCGGCTGCAATCGGTCCTGCGACGGCTGTTTGCGTTCTTACAACGCTGTATGCCCTCATTCTCGCGGTCTTGCTGCCGATCCCGGCAATGTATGCGATCAAACGACGGTTGGGAGGCCTACTCGGCGATCAACCGGAACAGACACAGCGCACGGAACAAAATCCCATCCGAGTTTTGGCCGCCTACATTCTCTATCTGCTTATCGTACTCCTGGCGATGGGAATCGGAGGAAATCTTCTGACGTTCATCGATATCCCCTCGATGTTGATCGTATTCGGCGGGACGTTCGCCATTTCCATCGTAGTCATCGGTGTCAACGGCGGGGATGCTCGCTCCAAGTTGTACGGATGGCAATTCCTCAGCGTGGCTTTTTTTGTGACGGCGCTCGTAGGAGCGGTGGCCGGCTTTGTTGCAATGACAGCAAGTTTCACCGAACCAAGCGAGATCGGTCCGGCGATGGCGATTGTGCTTCTTTCGCCGTTCTACGCCCTGCTTGCAGCGGGTGTGATTTCATTCCCGATGGAGGACAAACACGCGAAGGCAACCGGAACCTACGAGACCTTTTCGGCAAGCCAGGCGGTCTGGTATGGATTGCCATTGCTCACGATTTTCTGGCTGATCGCGGGACTGACCACTTTGTTCTTTTCGATTACCCAATGAATCACTCAAATCGAAAAGCGAATTCGGGACCGACGATGCCGGTGATTTCAGCAAGAAAGTGAATTTCGAGTGTAGGGTGGGCTCAAAGCGAAGCGTAGCCCACCATCCTCTAGCTATTCGCAGCAGCCCCCTCCCCGTCATCGCGAGCGAAGCGTGGCGATCTCTTCTTCTTATTCTCCTTTCCTGCCTTCGTGTTTCAGTACCCTCCCATGTTCCGCTTCTGTTTCTTCCCCGCCCGCCTCTCTTAGGAACATACAATGCCCCTATGGAAATCGGGAATATTTGTTCGTATCATGAACTAAGGTATAGAGAGAATCAGGAGGAAATAGAAATGCGTGTAAACAGATTTGCAGTTGCGGTTCTTGGCCTCGGATTGACCGTTATGGCCGGTGCGATCCCGTGCCAGGCGCAGACAGTCACTGTCAACAGCGGCGGCGGAGCCGACTATACAACGATCCAGGCCGCGTACGACGCCGTGGCCTCTGATGCCGCAGAACCCAACGTAATCACGGTCGCCGGCGGCGGCCCCTACGAGGTCTCCCTTTCCATCGGTGTACCGCTGACCCTCCGGGGCGAATCGGAGACGGACCGCCCGATTCTCCTGCTTCAAATGAATCCCGGTGATGTCAGTGGACGCGAATCCGACGGTATCGTCAACAGCGCGCCCGTCGACATAACGTTCGAGAATCTCATTTTTCTCCCCTCCCTCGAAAACACACCGACTGACGACGGTTTTGATATTCGTCCATTCAGTGAAGACGACAATTTCTCGATCACGCTTCGGAATGTGTTGATTTCAGCCAACGATGGGAACAACGCACCGATCTCCGTTGATGGCAAAGAACATGTTCAATTCTCGGGCAATGCGACCTCATTCGGCGATGACGGCTTTCAAATCCTTTCTACGTTCGCGGGCATTCCGAGCGGCACAATGAACGCGTTGATCGAAGACGTGGTTGTTACCCCAGGACCTTCCCCAAGATTTTGCGTTGAGTTTTTCCGTGTAGTTGATTTTCCA
>CAZTDD010000224.1:0-4952 GCA_964612675.1 uncultured bacterium | reverse complement strand
TCTCTCAATACATCGCCCAGCCACTGATTTCCGCCAATGGCCGATCCAAAAACTGGAGGGTACCCCAAAGCCTTTCTTCCCGTGTTGAAGATGAGGCGACGCCGGTCTCTTCGTCAATAAACCGCCATCCCCATTTGCTCAATAACGATCCCGTGCCGTAGGCATCATGGATCATGATATCGAAACCGATAAGGTCTCGGTCAGGACTATCAAGAAGCCGATTCTTGTCAATTGCAAATTCGACGATATACCCGGAGCCGTCCGTTTTTACACTCGCCCCAAAGTTCCAAAGAACCCCATCGCTCGAATAATGGCTAGATTCAGACAACGCTTCGGGAGTTGGTTTGCTGTATCCACTTACATAGGAACCGTTGCCGAAGACGATCGCGTTGAAACCAGATTCGTTGTATTCGCTCCTTCTCGAGCGAGTTAGATTGCTATCCACACAAAGCGTTACGCAATCGGCGTTCAGGAGTCTCTCCCTCCGGCCGGAATCGAAATCTAAATGGGGATCGGTAACGTCAACCGCAACACACAGATGGTTGGCGTTGTGAAAGATATGAACCACGGCGTTTGATTCCTCCAGGGGGAAAAGCGGTCCGAGTATGGCCACACCGGGTGCGATCTTATTGGCGCGATCGAACCGAAAACGATACGCACCGCCCCATTCTTGTTCGTCGATCCACCCGTCGAGTGTCACAGTGTTGGGAAGAAGCGGGGCTTGCGTTTCAGTGGCTGAAAGTGAGTGCAGCTTCGAAATTCCGGCGATAGGCCGTTCTTGTTCTCCTGCTTTTATCGTCCCGGATAAGAGTGTTCCGTCGCTTGATCCTACCTCTGCGATCAAGTCGTAAACGAGCTCCGCAGCTCCTTCCGTGCTTGGTATTTCCCACACGATTGTGTCATTTTCAATCTTTGATGTACCGGGATTCGGCCGTAGGTTTTCGGCACGCCAACCGGGCGGTATGTTTTCACGGATTTCTATGGCATTACCTGAATCGTTTGGAACCGTGACGACAATCCTGGTATCGGTGAAGACATCATTTGAGGTGTACGCATGAAAAAGCGGAGACCCAACGCCCGGGAGAATCCGTCTGGCCTGGGGGATGTTTTTTGTGTTTTGATAGACGTCAAGGAAAGCCTCCGCGAAAAGCTGACCTAATTGTATCTCTCCTTCTGCGTCGTAATGAATCCCGTCATGTAAGAGTCCAAGTTGGTCTGTGTCCACCATCTTGGTCAGCGGGATCTCTTGTTCGGTACGAGCCTGGGCGGCCCGGACTTTCGCTCTGTATCTCCAGATATTTGCCTGGCTGATTCGTCCGAAAATGAAAGGAAGATTGGAATCGCCCAGATCGCGGCGTAGGGTCGCGATGAATTCTCGGAAATTATCGAAATACTGTTCCGACGGTTCTACGAATAGCGAATCGCTCTCACCCTGCATCCACAGAATGCCCACAATTTCCATTGGCTCTTCTTGCTGCCTGAATGCCTGACCGACTGAGTTCATGAGGATCCGATACAGAGAGCCTTTTGGCTCGTCGTTGGCGAGTTTCGCTTCGTCCACAGTCCAATAGGGATCCCAAGCCAGAATAGAGCTGCCACCGTATGCGTATTTGATCAGAGCGATCTTTTCGTCCGGCCACGCTTCCGCCATCGCACGTCCGAACGAGATTTCGGGTCCGAAAGTCGCGCCGTGGGGTGCGAGGGGGCCCCAGCGATCGTTCAAGAAGAACAGTACCGGATCGAAGGGGGCGCTCATTTCTTCCGAGAGATCTTGGGTTGGAGCCACCCCGACCATGTTCGATTGGCCCGCCAGTATAAACACCTTTATCGGCGCTCCTGCTACTTGAACGGCGAGTGTTCCCACAACCAGAATGCATAAGGAGGCTACAAGGCTCGGTCGATTCATTTCGGTCTCCTTTTCCGGAAAACGAGATATGACAAGAAACAAAGGCTTGGGAATATTAACACAGGAACGCCTTCAGTATATGTATGACAGCTCATTTGAACGTTTCGCAAAGACGGTCGACCGTGGTTGTTTGGCATGTCTCGATCCATCATTCATTTTGCACTGTCCGATGTTCCTCGGGGGAGAGCGTCCCTTTCAGGACACCGCCGCGTGATTATTTCCCGGTTTGCTTTATAATAATCAAACAGCCTGAAGGCTGGGAGCTGCGAAATGAAAGAGCTGACAAGAATAACGTTTGATTCCAAGGTAATGGGGGGCAAGCCCTGCATCAGAGGTATGCGGGTCACGGTAGGGACGATCGTTGGACTCATCGCCGCAGGACACACAAGAGAGGCCATTCTTGATCAGTATCCCTACCTTGAACGGCAAGACATCGACGAGGCCCTGGCATACGCTGCTTGGCGAGCAGAAGAGATGGATGTGCCCATCATGCCTGAGGCAAGATGAGAATCGTCATTGACATGAATCTATCTCCGGAATGGGAGGCCACTCTCCGTGAGGCCGGTCACTGTGTGATGCATTGGTCACGTATCGGACCACCCGGCGCCGCCGACGAAGAGATTCTCGCCTGGGCACAGGAAAACGAGCACACGATATTCACGCACGATCTCGATTTTGGGGCTATCCTAGCCGCGATGAAAACGGCCTGCCCTAGTATCATCCAAATCCGGACAGTAGATGTCAGTCCTCGTACTTTGGGATCGGTAATGGTGGAGATTATCGATCAATTCACAGACATTCTGGAAACGGGCGCGGTGATCAGTGTGGATGAATCCAAGGCCAGAGCCAGAATTCTACCACTTCGATAGTATACACCCGGAATACCAACATCCATTGGAGAGTTGAACCATTATGAAAAAGAAGAATCAGCAGTCAGTTGAGCCCAATGTTCAGTCCACGGACGATTGTCGCGGGCAATCGAGACGAACTTTCATCAAGAGCAGTGCCGGTATGGCGGCGCTCGGCCTACTTGGACAATCCAGCCCGGTGTCTGCCGCGGATAAGACGACCGTCTCGCGCAGTCCTGCGAGCATGAGAATCGCACTGGGTTCTGCGCCGGGACGCACGTTCGTCAACGCCTACTCTCAGGGTAGCGAGAAGGAATGGGCTCGCGATGAATGGGACCCGGATCGGCCGTTTCTGATTTGGGGCGCGCCTTTGCGGGTTCAGCCGATCCTCATGTACAAAGTGGCGACGCCGCGTAAAATGCGCTCCTGGCGGTCCTGGGGGGATGTGTTGAGCGATGAAGCGGCGACTCAAGAACTCAGTACAATCACCAACGAACTGGAAGCACTGTCTTCGAAAGCGGAATTTCCGATTGAAATCCTTCCAGCCAAGAAAGTGAAATCCGAGGAGGAGGCGGTGCAGGCTCGCGAAAGCGAGCACGATGTTGTTCTGGTGTATCCGGCCTCGGGTTCCGGAACTCTGCTTGAAACATGCGTGCCGAAAGACGGTAGTGGAATCATTTTCGTACGGCATCGCTCCGGCGCGATGTATTACTGGTACGAGGCGCTCAGTGTCGGGTACCTTCAAACCGACAGAGAAGGTTCATCCAGAGGGGTGCCGCCGCGTCTCGGCGAAACCCATGTCGAGGACGTTGTTGTGGACGATTACGACGAGGTGCTGTGGCGGCTGCGCGCCCAGTACGGCCTCAAGAATTTCATCGGTTCGCGGATTGTTGCGGTAGGCGGGCCGTGGGGGAAATACGCCGGCGACGCGCCTCAAATCGCGCGCGAGAAATACGAGCTGGATATCATCGATATCGGCTACGACAAAATAGAACCGCGTCTCCAAAAAGCGCTTGCGGATGACAAAAAAGTCAAACAGGCGGAACGATGGGCGGAGACCTACCTAGCATTGCCGGATACCACGCTCAAGACGGACAAGCCGTTTGTCGTTAACGCATTTGTTCTCTATAACGTGTTCAAGGATTTGATGCGTGAGAACCAGACTCCGGCGTTCACAATCAAAGAATGTATGAGCACCATCATTCCGATGTCGAAAACGACGGCGTGTCTGACATTGGGGCTGCTGAACGACGAGGGGCTGCTCGCGTTTTGTGAATCCGATTTTGTGATTATTCCTGCCGGTATTCTGTTGCGTCACATATCCGGAAAACCCGTGTTTCTCCACAATTCGACCTTTCCCCACAAAGGTGTTGCGACCTGCGCACATTGTTCGGCCCCACGCCGGATGGACGCGGTTCATTACGAGCCGACTGTTGTCCTGACTCACGAGGAATCGGACTACGGGGCGGCACCGAAAGTTGAAATTCCTTTGGGGCAGGAAGTAACCTTTATCGACCCGGAATATACGGTGGGACGATGGGTCGGTATGCGCGGGAACGTAGAAGCGAATCCGTTCTATTCGATTTGTCGATCACAGCAGGATGTTCGCATCCAAGGCGATTGGAAGAAACTGCTTTCCGAAGTTCGGGATTCTCACTGGATGATGTGTTACGGCGATTATTTAAAAGAAATCGGCTATGCTGCGCGAAAACTGGGGCTCAAGTGGGAGAACATAAGCGACGTGTGAAACGACACGACTAGGGATGGTCTATTCCCAAAATCGGAACCGCAACGCGCTATAGGTGGATCGATACTGACAACGCGGCTTTCCTTGCATGAATACTGACGTCCGAGCATGAACCCAAATTCGGCAGTTAAACGGGAAGCGCGGTTCCTGAGCCCGTCGAAGGGCCGCGCCGGCGTTGGTGATCGGCCTTTCGACAAGCTCAAGAACCGATCACCATTTGGGTGAAAGCTGAGAATGAACGCTACTATCAAAAAATCAGCGGCTTACCCTCGCAACCACACCTTCAACTGCCGAATTTAGGTTCAATACGAACATATCGTGGTGTTCCCGTTGCCGGATTGATGCTTTCGCGAGGGGCGAGTAAGATACCGCAAAGCCAGGCACCAACCGCAACGGTGACGGGGTCGCAAAAAGTCGAAAGTTGGCATCGGAAGTTCCCTCTCCCCCCGGG
>CAZTDD010000223.1:0-5051 GCA_964612675.1 uncultured bacterium | reverse complement strand
TGGGGGAGGACCGCTGGATTCCTGGAACTCAATCGATACGGCCTGAGATTCTACCGATTTCGGAGAGACTATGATGAGTGGCGTATCCGGTTCCAGTCCCAAGAGTATTATTCCCCGTCGGAGCTTCGGAAATTGTCGTTGGTGCGGAGCGGAAAACGCGCGGCTGGATTATCTTATGTGTGCCGATTGTTTCCGTATTGCCGACATGGTCCCGTCCAAAACAAAAATCCTTCTCAACCGGCCGGAAGTGAGAAAACGTCTAAAGGGCGAGGATATTAATGTGAACAACGTCGCGGGCGAGCTCTGGACGTTTCTCAGCGATGCCTCCGTACGATTTCCAGCCGATCCGAGTCTCAAAAAACATTGGGAGAAAATGATCGAAGAGAATATCGCTCTGGTCACTCGGGAGGATCTGTACAGGGAAATCGAGGAAGCAAAGGAAAACGGGACGGCAGATCTCGGCAGTGAACAGGAGGCAGCTAGGAAGATCGGGGTCGAAAATCTTCTGCGCTTTATACTGACTGTGGCGGTTCTGAAAGGTTCTCTCAATCTCGACATTACTGATGAGCGTGTAGAACGATGTATGATCTGCAACCGACCGACACACGAGGTCGAACACTACCTTTGTACGGTATGCCGCAACGAGTACATACGCGATACCTCCCTTGAAGACAGTGCATCGGAAGAAGAAAAGATAGTCCCGCGTATGGCTACCATCGATATTGTCCTCGGCAAACGCCGTCCTTGACTCCGGATACCCCATCGCTCACCGTATGGGAAATGATAAAATTCGATCAGTATGGTCAATTACTCTCAATAGGAGGGCGGAACCATGTCCCGGATTCTTAGAGTTCTCACAATAACGATATTCCTTTGCGGAACATCTCTTGCCGAATCGCCGTTCGACGAGGATGTCATCAAAACTTCACAAGGCGAGCTAAAAATCACCTTCATCGGACACGGTACGTTGATGTTTACCTTCAATGAAAAGGTCATCCACGTGGACCCTGTCTCGCGTGAAGCGGATTACACGACATTGCCGAAAGCCGATCTGATCCTTGTGACGCACGAGCACGGAGACCATCTCGATCCCAACGTAATTCAACTGTTACGAAAAGAGAACACAAAGGTTGTCTTGACAAAAGCGTGTGCCGAGAAGATCTCGGACGGCATCGTAATGAAGAACGGTGACGTAAAAACCGTCTTGGGACTGAAAATCCACGCTGTACCCGCGTACAACATTGTCCATAAACGCTCCAGCGGCGATCCATATCACCCAAAAGGCAGAGGGAACGGTTATGTGATCGACTTTGCCGATAAGAGGGTCTATATCGCCGGCGATACAGAGAACATTCCTGAGATGAAACAGCTGGAAAAAGTCGACATCGCGTTTCTTCCGATGAATCTTCCGTACACGATGAGTCCGGAGATGACCGCCGATGCCGCAAAGTCCTTCCGTCCGAAGATCCTCTACCCGTATCATTTCGGCAACACCGACACTTCGAAGATCGTTGATTTGCTTTCAAGCGAAGAGGATATCGAGGTCCGCATCCGCGATATGAAATAGGTTTCCGCCTTCAGCAAGATCTTCTCCCTAAGAAGTGCGCGTGTTTTTCGTATCCTTTGGGGGAAACAGCAAGGGCAAGGCTTGCAAATACGGGAGGATCGAATGGACACTCAAACGGAGAATCGAAAGATAGAAACAGCGATGTTTGGAGCGGGATGCTTCTGGGGCGTCGAGGCAACCTTTCGGAAGGTGAAGGGTGTCGTCTCGACCGCGGTGGGCTATTCCGGCGGGACCTTCAAGAATCCCACGTATGAAGACGTTTGCTCCGGCAAGACGGGCCATGCGGAAGTGGTGCAGGTCAAGTACGATCCGAAAATTGTTTCGTACGAGGATCTGCTGGATGTCTTCTGGCGATGCCATGACCCGACAACGTTGAATCGTCAAGGACCGGACATCGGAACCCAGTACCGGTCTGTCATCTTCTACTACGATGTCGACCAGAAAACAGCGGCTATCGCATCGAAAGAGCGGATGCAGGAGTCCGGTAGGTTGAAGAGAAAGATCGTTACCGAGATCGTCCGCGCGTCCGAGTTTTATCGCGCGGAAGAGTATCACCAGCAGTATATGGAGAAACGCTGCAGACGATAAACATTAACAACAATCGCGAATATCACCGCTGGTCCAGGAGTTGAACTCCTGGACCAGCGGCAGGTTGTGTTCTCACTTCACACCGTCAACACGGCGCACTTTTTGCTCACGCTCGGGCCAGTCCTGGACCGCCGTGTTCAGATCGCTGACGTCCCAGATGGTGACTGTATCGTTGCTATGATTTTCTATCGCAACTTTGTTTCCATCAGGCGAATAGGCGACCTTATTATCGTACCAGTACAGGGGAAACTCACGAAGAAGTTCTCCCGTCTGCGCGTCATGTAGTCGAGGACCATAAAGCAGTTTCGTTCCCTCCGGTGAAAACGCGAGTGCGGGCGGGACTCGAGAATGCGGGGTCGAAACCTCTGAGATAAGCGAAAAGGTGGCCGCATCATGTACATGAACGTCTCCGGGAATGACGGCGTACAGCGAACCATCAGGCGAATAGGCAATGTGTTTATAGTAGTTGTTGCTGTACGACGCCAAGATCTCCTTGCCAGGGAGAGAGACCAAGGCGGCCCGTTCGGTCACGAAATACATCGTCATGCCTCCTCCAGGACCGCCGATCGTTTCTCCGTAGAAATACGCGACAAGAAGCTGACTGCCGTCCGGTGCAAACGCAAAACTGTTTATTCCGTTGCCGTCATCAAAGCGGACGCGATCAAATTCGTTCCCGGACTCCACATGCAAGAACTGGACTGTTGCTTCGTGTCGTACATCAATTGCCAATGTCGTCCCATCCGGGGAAAAGGCGAAAGCCAGCGGATGGGTGTTGGACACGGGAATGTTTCGAAGATGAACCCCCGATTCCGCATCGTATAGTCTTATCTGATCTCCGTGCGCTGCTCCGATAGCACCTCCATCCGATGTAAGAGCGATGGGGTAATAGCCGTGCTCGAAGTCCTCCGATAGCACAGCCTCGCCGGTTGTCACGTTCCAGATTGTCAGCTGAGTTAGCGTTCTACTCACGAGGCGCGTGCCGTCCCCGGAAAACACCAGACCATACACATCACCAGTGTTCAACGTGATCAACGGTTCATCATCCTGACCAGCTACAGCGAGACAGATGGTCCCTAAGAGAACCACGCATATTGCGACCGAAAGGTGTGGCCGAGTCATGGTGTCCCCTCCTTCACTCATAGATACGCAGCATTCGCCTTTTCAGGACGTGATGGCCGGGAATGCCGTCCGGCGTATGCGAGAAGTAGAAACGATTATATTCACTCGTTTCCTTGTCCGTCTCGTCAGGCATTTCACCGATCAGAGTTGGATAGTAGTAACCATGAGAATAGCCATACGTTATACCGATCTCATCCCCCCAATTATCGTACCAGTTATCACCGCCATTGCTGACTTTCATGAACATCCCATCACCCTTCATATACACGATAATCCACTCGTCAATTTCGTTGTTCCAACTCACGCGGGCTTGAGAACCATAAACCACAATGTCGGGGATGCCTCCGATGGCATCTCCGTCCCACCCAGTATCCGTATACTTCACCCACACGTCGTTCCGGTCGTAATTCTCGTAGTCACCCGTGCTGTCCACGTTCAACAGCGCAGCCGGAGCCCGTGCAACGCCTGTGCCACCGCCTAAGCCCTTTGCGAGAAGCCTCTGTTGCGTGAAGAACATGTAGTAATAACCGTCTGTCGCCAGAACGACGTGCGGTGCTCCCACCCCGGCAGTGTGCTGGGAGGTGTCCTTGAACTCAAAGAACTCGCCTTCGGAGTAGGGTGCAGTCACCACGGCGCCGCCCCAGCCACCTTTTACCCACGTAGGGCTGATATTGGGCGTGGGTGAAGCGTCTCCGGGCGTGACTTTATCGAGGTTATAGGCATCCGTGTACGTTCCTCCCGAAGCAGACCGGGCGTAGCCGATCCGATGAAAACTGAAATAAGGACGACCTTCTTTCCCGTCCGTCAACCACGTTGTACTGGAATCGGTGCTCGACGTAATCCAGACATCTTCGCAATGAAGGAAAGCATGGAGGAAGTTGTCCGGCTCGGTATGCGTACTGCTGTTGATGCCACAAACGCCGCAATACCGCACATCGAGCTGGTAATCGGCGATAGAACTGGTTGCTCCGCTCGGAGTGCATGTCCCCGAAGGAGTGAGGGCCGCATATACCAAGCTGCTCGGTCCGGTTCGGTAGACACAGTCCTCGATGACGCTCGTGCCAACTAAAGGATGGCCAAAGCTGTGATAACATCCTAGGATATGAAACGCTACTACTGCGGTGAAGGCGGTTGCACTGTTCGGAGCATCTCCACCCGCCCAATGATGGCCTACGATATAACCAACATGTTTGCTGTCGCGGAATTCCTCTGTCGGCAACCCTCCGTCCGCATATCCTCTCATTCCATCGATGGTCACTGTGTCAGTAGCCGCTGTGAATGACGTGGACGCGGCGATATTGTGTGCGACGCCGGGGGGCAGGCTGGGGACGATCTTCTTGCCCGTTTTTCCGCTCACCCCGAGGCCGGGCGCATACACACCGCTCAGGGCCTCCTCTTCACTCACAAATTCCACACGAACGTCGCTTTCGATAATCTTCGTCTTTAGTATCCGTGCCCGACACAAGCCGGAATACTCGCCGCGAAAATACAACTCGAACGTCAGCCGTACATACTTCCCGGCCCATTCTGTCAGGTCGGTGCCGAAAACGTGCGTCCTGAATTGCTCGTCGTTGACTTTGTGAATACCGCTTGCAGCCCCCGTGGTCAAATCGTCGAAGATTTCCCGCCCGATCTTCTTCTCCCGCTGCCACGGTTGATCGGGAGAAGGCCGGGTCCAAACACCGACGTTGAACTCCGTGTCGGGCGCGTTCCCGTCCGCATTCAGCAGAACATCGTAACCGACCTGGAGCTGAATCATCTTCGCGAACGGCAGGCG
>CAZTDD010000222.1:0-5160 GCA_964612675.1 uncultured bacterium | reverse complement strand
TCGGTGCCAAGCGACGCCTTGGTAATGCCCAAAAGACGCGGCTTGAACTGCGCCGGCTTACCGCCTTTCTCAACAACTTCACCGTTATCCTTGAGCACGGCCATACGATCCACATCATCATCCGGTAGATAGTTCGTATCGCCGGGATCGGTGATGGTGACCTTCCGCATCATCTGCCGAATAACGACTTCAATGTGCTTATCGTTGATGCGAACGCCCTGAAGTCGGTACACCTCTTGAACCTCGTTCAAGAGGTATTCCTGGGTCGCCTTTTCACCCATGACCTCCAGATATTCGTGCGGGTCAATCGAACCGTCGACCAGTTTCGTACCGGTCGAAACCCAGTCGCCGTCGCTCACGATGACGTGCTTTCCAACCTCGACTTCATATCCCGTCAGGATTTCACCTTCTTTATTGGTAATCAGAATCAGCCGGGTACCGCGTCGCCGCTTTCGGTCGAGTTTCTCCTCCATTTCCGGAGTAATCTCTTCCTGTTTCGGCAACCGGACCCACCCGTCGAGTTTCGTGATAATCGCGAGGTCGCGCTGTTTCGGACGACGTGCCTCAAAGATCTCCTCGACACGCGGCAATCCACCGGTCACGTCCCGCGACTTGAACGTCTCTTTCGGAATGCGTGCCAGTTCGTCACCGGCCTTAATGCGCGCCTTGTCCTGAACAATCACGTGGGCTCCGGATGGAAGCGGGTGATATTCCGTGGACCCATCCTCGCCGCGAACGATGATGGCGGGGTGTTTATCCTCACGGTGTTCCATGATGATCATCTGGGTGGAGCCGCCTTCCTCCGGAGACCGCTGTAGCATGGTCACCCCTTCGATGATCTGTTCGTATTCACAGACGCCGTCAATAGCCGCCACCTCGATCTTGTTATAGGGATCCCATCGAGCCAACACATCCGCCCGCTCTTCGGTTTCGTACCGGCAAATGGTGTTCCCGACACGCTCAACCTGGCTATTCTCGTGCAAGAGGATCCGTGCACCAATCTGAATACCCGAAGGCAGCTCGGTGAAGCGCTGAATCATCTGCGGTGTCCGCGCGAGCAGAAATCCCCCGAGAACATCGTCGCCGTCTTCCACCATCAGAACCGATCCCGCCGGGAGACTGTGCTCTTCCACAACGTTTTCGAACCGGTCGACGACTACAAGCTGCGGGATCTTACCCGTGGTTGGCTCCTTGATGATCGATTGAAGCGTTCCGGATACCGGGTCCATGGCGCGTCGCATGGTCTCGCCTTCAACAATGTCCTTGTACCGAAGTTTTCCTTCCTGGCGTGCGATGGTAGGCGTAAGCAAAAACGCAACGCTGTCCCCGGCCTCCACGGAATCCCCGTTTTTCACGAGAAGTCGGTGCCCCGGCATCAGGAGAACCGTCTTTCGCTCTTCACCGTCGCCGACATGAAGTCGCACCGCATTCTCCCAATTCGTCGGGATCATCGATTCTCCCGTCTTGGGATCCTTCACCAAATCGCCGGCACTGATTCCTTCGAGTTCAACCTTTCCGCCGATTTCAGCAACAACGGGCACACGCATCGGATCCCATTGCGCCAAAAGAGTGCCGGGGCTGGCTTTCTCGCCAAGGTCCACCGCCAGCCGTGCGCCGCTGGGAATCGAGGAATACTCGACCAATACGCGTCCTTTACTGTCCTTGAGTTGGATGTTGCCACCGCTCTGCCTGACGACCTGACTTCCATCGGGCGCCTTCACAACCGGCAGGTTCACGCCTTCTACGACTACCGAGCTTCGGCGCGACCGGTCCTCACGTCCCTCGAAACGGGGAACCCGGAGGCCGGAACGCAGAATATAGGGCTGGCCGCCGGTATTTACCACTCGCTGTTCCCCTTCGCGGTCGATCACGTAGCCCAGATTGATGTATTGAATTAAGCCGATTTCGCCGTCGCGTAACCCGCCCTGACCATCATCGTTCCGGCGAATCCGCACTTCGGACTGCTCCAAAATCCGGCTGGTCGTACCGCCAATGTGGAAAGTCCGAAGGGTCAGCTGAGTACCAGGTTCACCGATCGACTGGGCCGCAACAACTCCGACAGCTTGTCCGATGACCACCATGCCGCGTTTCGAGAGATCCCATCCATAACACATCGCGCAGGTGCCGCGCTCGGACTCACATGACATAACCGAGCGGATACGGACATTCTCCACACCACAGCGCCGCATGGCATTGACGGCCTCCTCGTCGATAACTTGGCCTGCAGGAACAAGTACAGCACCAGTGAGGGGATTTTTGACGTCTTCAGTGGTCACTCGCCCTAACACACGATCTTCTAGAGACTCAATAACTCGCTCCCCTTCTCGAATCGAAAAGATCTCTGTGCCGGACAAGGTCCCGCAATCGTCTTCTGTAATAATCACGTCTTGTGCAACATCCACCAGTCGTCGCGTAAGGTAACCGGCTTCCGCGGTTTTCAACGCGGTATCCGCCAACCCCTTTCGTGCACCGTGCGTCGAAATGAAGTATTCGAGAACGGTAAGTCCTTCTTTGAAATTCGACTCGATCGGCGACTCGATAATCTCTCCCATACCGCCTGTCAGTTTCTTCATGGGCTTGGACATCAAACCGCGCATACCGGCAAGCTGCCGGATCTGCTGCTCCGAGCCACGCGCCCCGGAGTGATACATGATGTAAATGGGATTGAATCCTTTGTGATCGCTCTCGAGTTCTTTTTCCATGGATTTCCCCACGGCTTCTGTGGTTTGAATCCATCGGTCGATGACCTTGTTGTACCGCTCGATATCGGTGATCACACCATCTTCATATTGACGGACGGTCTCTCCGACGTCCTTTCGCGCGGCATCCAGCAAATCGAGTTTGTTTCGCGGGACTATCATGTCATCGAGACCGATCGAAATCCCGCCTATTTTCGCGTAGTAGTAGCCAAGATTCTTTAAGTCGTCGAGAAGAACCGCCGTTCGCTCCTTGCCGCAGAGGTTGTACCCCCGTGAAACAAGAGCCGCCAGGTTCTTTTTGCGCATCAACTCATTCACAAAACGCAATTCTTCCGGCAGAGATTCGTTGAAAATGATTCGCCCCACCGTTGTTCGTGTGAGCCGTCCGTCAACCCGGACTTCTATTTCCTCTTGCAGACCCAGCTCGCCATGATCGTAGGCAATCACCGCTTCTGTGGTCGAACAGAACCTCCGAGGCTTCGAACCGTTGATCGGCTCCCGAATCTTTGTCAGGAAATAACAGCCGAGCACAATATCCTGACTCGGTGTTGCGATCGGACCGCCGTGGGCTGGAGAAAGGATATTCTGTCTGGCCAACATTAGGTTCTTGCATTCATCTTGCGCTTCTCGGGAGAGCGGTACATGAACGGCCATCTGATCGCCGTCAAAGTCTGCATTGAAAGCGCTGCACGTAAGCGGATGAAGCCGGATTGCTTTTCCTTCCACCAGAATCGGCTGGAATGCCTGGATCCCCATTCGGTGAAGCGTCGGCGCACGGTTAAGCAAAACGGGGTGATCCTGGATGACCTCCTCCAATACATCAAACACCTCGGGATCGCCGCGTTCGATTTTCCGTTTTGCGCTCCGAATCGTTGTAACCTCGTCAAGATCCTCCAGCTTGCGAATGATGAACGGCTCGAACAGCTCGAGTGCCATCTGTTTCGGCAGGCCGCATTGGTTGAATCGCAGTTCGGGGCCGACAACGATCACGCTTCGGCCCGAGTAGTCAACACGTTTCCCAAGCAGATTCTGACGAAAGCGCCCCTGTTTCCCTTTGAGCATGTCCGAAAGCGATTTCAGGGGCCGATTGTTCGAACCTTTGACCGGTCTTCCACGCCGGCCGTTATCGAGAAGAGCGTCCACCGCTTCCTGCAGCATTCGTTTCTCGTTCCGGATAATGACCTCCGGTGCACGGACTTCTTTGAGGCGGCGCAGGCGGTTATTGCGATTGATCACGCGGCGATACAGATCATTTAGATCCGAAGTGGCAAATCGTCCGCCATCCAAAGGAACGAGAGGCCGCAAATCGGGCGGGATCACCGGCAATGCCTCGAAGATCATCCATTCCGGGTTGTTGGCGCTGTTGCGGAAATCGTCAACCACCTTGAGGCGTTTTATGTAGCGTTTCACTTTCTGCCGAGATCGGCTCTCGCGAATACCTTTTTTCAGGTCTTTCGCCAGCTGGTCCAGTTCCATCCCCATCAGGATCTCTTTGATGGCCTCGGCGCCCATACTCACACGAAATGCGTCGCCGAATTCCTGCCGCAGCTCGGCGTACCGCCGCTCATTGATCAATTCGTACGTCTCGAGACCGGTGTCTCCCGGATCGAGACAAATATATTCTTCGTAATAGAGCACACGTTCCAACCCCTTGATCGACATGTCCAGGAGAGCGGCCATTCGGCTTGGGACGCCTTTCGAGAACCATATATGAGCCACAGGCATCTCCAGCTCGATGTGGCCGAGCCGGCTTCGCCGTGCTTTCGCTTGAATCACTTCCACACCGCACCGATCGCAGGTCACACCCTTGTGTTTGATCCCCTTAAATTTTCCACAGGAGCATTCGTAATCCCTCGTCGGACCGAAAATTCGCTCGCAAAACAACCCGTCAATCTTCGGTTTGTACGTTTTATAATCGATCGTCTCGGGATTCTTTACCTCCCCGTACGACCAACTACGAATCACTTCCGGAGACGCGAGGGTAATTCGTATCGAGCGGATCTTGTTGATATCACGAATCTCGTCTTCTCGGTGTTTTACACTTGGGCCTTGAACCGATTTCCACATCGTCGGTTTCTCCTTGCGGTTATGATTCAAACGGTCAGAGACCGCCGCTCTATGTTCAGCTGGCCACCTCGGCTGCAGCCGGCTTCTTCTCGGCCGCACGAGCCTCGGTCACTTGCTCTTCCTCTTCTTCTTCCAATTCATCGATATCGATACCCAGTCCCAAACTCTGCAGTTCCTTGATCATGACGTAGAAGGATTCCGGCAGGCCGGGTGCCCGGGTTTCTTCGCCCTTCACGATCGCTTCATAAATCCGGTTTCGGCCGACGATGTCGTCCGACTTGACCGTGAGAAGTTCCTGGAGTGTGTGCGCTGCGCCATAGGCCTCCAGCGCCCAGACTTCCATCTCGCCCAGTCGCTGGCCGCCGAATTGTGCCTTTCCACCGAGCGGCTGCTG
>CAZTDD010000221.1:0-5237 GCA_964612675.1 uncultured bacterium | reverse complement strand
CAAACTTGGGGGAGGAAACTGCGCGACAGGAACCTCATAATAGCTTATGCGGCTCATCAGGAGATTCGCCCTCCCCGCATTCTATTGCGAAGGGCTCAATTTAGTAACACCCCAGGTATCCCCCGCACTATGAGCTGCTTCTTCATACAGGCAATCATTCTAAATCCGGCAGTAGAAACCCGAGCGCGGTTCCTGAGCTCGTCGAAGGGCCGCGCGGGCATTGGCGATCGGCACTTTCGAAACATAAACGGTTTATACTCACGACGCTGCCTTCAACTGCCGAATCTTAGGATCACTCCCCCAAAAACCGAATGCGCAGCAGCTCGAGCAACATCGCGGGCGCATCCCGATGCATGCGAAGACGCGACCCCGACGTGTCGATCCACTCGATGGGGACTTCTACCACGCGAGCGCCTTGCCGCCGCAATCTCCAGATTAGTTCGACGTCAAAAGCCCAGCCTGTCGACATGGGTTTATCGAGCAGCGGTTGCAAAACCGATAACCGAAACGCTTTCGCACCGCATTGGGTATCGCGGAACGGAAGACCGAACAGAATCCGAACGATAATGTTGAATACTCTACTCGCGATTCGCCGACCGAGAGGTTGGGGAACCTCCTGAACGCTTTCAGGGAGCCAGCGCGATCCGAGAGCGACGTCCGCCTCCGGCCCGACGGCTGTGACCACTCGATCCAGCTGAGAAGGAACAGTCGAATTGTCGGCGTCGGTGAAAGCCACCGTGTCGCCTTTCGCCAAACGAAATCCCTGATAAATCGCGCCGCCTTTACCCAGCTTCTCTGGAGTCTCCCAGGAACGAACGTTGTCGAGTTCGCGTTCAAGGTTTCGAGCGACCTCTCCGGTATCGTCTGTGGAACCGTTTACAACGATGAGGATTTCGGCGTCCCGATCGGAGTAATAAGTCGAGTATTGCTGAACCGTGCTTTCGAGACGCTTGGACTCATTATATGCCGGAATCAGTACGGTCAATTCCATCGGCGAATGTCCCCCCGGTTGAAGTCTCGAAGGTACACAAAGCCTCTCCGATTCCGTAGGGATCTCCACTTAGGATGGCACGTGCTTTCTTGACTTTGGAAGAGCACCACGGTAGAAAATTTGTTCTGCCCCACTGGAAAGCCGGGGCGGTCGCGGTATGATGTATGGGGTGAGGATCAAGGAGTACCGATGGGTTTCCGAGATCGGTGGGGTGGCTGAGTTGGTTGAAAGCACCGGTCTTGAAAATCGGCGTACGTTCCACGTACCGTGGGTTCGAATCCCACCCCCACCGCAATTGTGGGAAGATGTAGACAGACAACCGACCGTCCCGGAGGAATCAAGCGCGGCATATTTTGCGAAGAGAATGATGAGTTAGTTTCGATATTGCATAGAAATGAAATCAGCCGAATCGGAGGGGTGGCCGAGAGGCTGAAGGCACCGGTTTGCTAAACCGGCGAGTGGGTAACACTGCTCCCAGGGTTCGAATCCCTGCCCCTCCGCTAAACACCTCAAAATAAACAACTTAAATACCTACTAGATCAAGTCTGTATCGGGACAAAATAGCTGTACAACCATTGCTCGTACTGTTTTAGTACTGTTTAGAGAATCCAGTCGGATTGGTGACTTATGGTGTAGCCCTCTGTCTATTCGTCCGCGATGCAAGAGAAGAAGCCCTTCGGTATCTGCGCATAACAAGGGATCTATTGGATGGGACGTTTCTCTGGTGGGGTTGTTGGATAGGGAAACGGCTTGCCGTCAGGTCAGTGACTGTGAGATCTCGTTTGCACGACGTTCAAGTGTCGCGAGCTGCTTGGAACGCTGCGAGACAAATTCTCGGAGATCGGATCGTTTATAGCGATAACACTTCGGGCCTACTTCGACGAAAGGTATTTTGCCCAACCTTCTCCACTCCCAAAGTGTTCTGACTTTTACTTTGAGAAATGCTGCCGCCTCTTTTGCGTCGAGTAATTCATCCGCAGCTTGCGCCCGTTCGAGCTCTTCGCGAACGATCCGACGAATATCCTCAGTAGTAAGAATTGGAATCTCGACAGTGTTCATTTCGTGGAACCTTCGTTTAGGTTTAAGAATTCGACGCGACAAAGTCCGAGCGGATTTTAATTCAACCTTTTTGTTCGGTTCCATTCTCCACAAACATAAACAGCCCACTCTCAGCCTTTGTACCCTTGCCCATCAGTCCGTGCAGGCTTGCTGGCAACAGATCGCCGGTCATGAAGACGACGCGGATCTCGTCACACTTCGTTTTCTTGAGTGCCTTCAGGTCCAGCGTGCCTGTGAAATACTCACTGCCGTTCTCGTCCTTTGTTCGGTCGAATACGCTGATAATGTTGATACCCGGTTTCATGGCTTTCTCCTTCTCGTTGGATTCGGAATTTCGATAGGCTTACCACCCGCCCCGTGCCGAAGCACGGAACGGGACGTAAACCGACCGGCGATCAGTCCAACATTTCCCCGGACTCAACGGCTTGCAGCATCGCCCGCATGTTGTTCCGGCATCGTTGTGCCAGCTTGACGTAAGCTTCAACCGGCTTGCCATCGAGATTCTCCATCCGAGCGATCTCTTTGACCCGCTCAGCAAAGGGCCTGGCCAGATCGCGCCTTGCCAGTTGGATGTGGATGCATCGGGAAAGGAGCGGAGAGGAATCATCAATGTCATCGAAGAGTTTTTCTTCCCTCTCAACCGTTGTCGTAAAAACCATCACACAGTGGGACGGAAGCCTCTCCAGCATTACGAGAAGTTGGCGGATTGCCGAGGCCTTGAGCCCGTGAGACTCGTTCACCAGAAAGGCACGGCCGTCTTTCTCCCCCAGTCCCAAATGATGCATCTCATGCTCAATGTCCTTCAATCGTTTCGGTGTCATCTCCTCCGCATCGATTTCGGTCGTGTTCCAGGGCTCCGCGATCTGATCGGCGATCAGCCGAGCGAGTGTTGTCTTCCCCGTTCCACTCTGGCCGGAGATCCAAAAAGCGCGTCCCCCCAGACCGCGTCGTGCCACCGTATGGATGCGAGTGATCGCCTTGTCCTGGCCGATGACTTCCCCATAGGACCGGGGACGATATTGTTCGTATAGGCTTTTCACAATGTATTCTCCTATCCGCTCTGATCGCAGGCACTCAAGGGCATTGTCTCGCGGATGTCGATCGCCTTTATGGATTGCGCCGTAGATAACCTACTTGGGTTGACTTCTCTCAGTCTTTCGATTGTCTGTGCCGAGACCGCTTGACCGGGCATTGGTCGTCGCAATACACAGCGATTGCCGGATCTTCGCACCCACAGCCCCGGTACCCGTTCTTGTACGCTCCGCGTGTCTGCGAAATGATCTCCCGTTTTGTGATTATGCGTTTCCCGTTTAACGGTCTATTCTTACCGGCCCAGGTGTTCAAAGCCGCAAGCGCGATATCAAAAGGCAGCCCCAACCGTTTCATATGAACCGCCAGTCGAAAGCAGACAACCCGTTGGTTCTGCGTGACGCCCTCGTCGAGGATGCGCCGAGCACAAGGAGGCAAGCCAAATTCGGACACAGGTCCAGCTTGATGAGACGGAGCGAGTGAATTTCCATCTGATCGTTTGTAACGCAGTTCATTGATCTCAATAATCTCGTCCAGAAGCGATTCCGGCACACGACGCATGCTCCTGAGCGCGTCCCACTGATCGGGAAAGGGCCGGAATGATCTCGTTGGGTCGACGAACACGGTCCGGCCTTTCGGAACCAGCGCTCCGAACAAGGGGGCGTTGATGAAATTCCCATAGCTGACCTTCGTGTTCAGCGAGTCCTGCTTCGGGAAAACCTCCGTATCGCTCAGATCCATTTCTTCGAGGATGGACTGAACCACGAGCCGAGCCTTCGCGGCCGAGACTCCGCTATCCTCGAAGAAGATCCACGCGTGGTATCCTTTTGACTTGCTTCGCTCAACATAGGCGTCCACCCCATAATGTGCAGCTCGCTTGACGAATGCCGCGACTGGTTCTGTATTCCCATCATCAAAATCAGCAGCGATGGCAAAGGTCCGGTTATCGACCAGCAGGAACACTCCGTAAGGCTGCTTCCCTTTCAAATGAGCAAGGATAACGTCGTTGGTTACGGGCTCTTTGACGACGCGCACCCGCTTCGTGACCGGATCATAGGTCCCATAAACATGCTGCAACCCGGAGAAGAGCCCTCGGTAGAGCGCTACCTTACCGGTCGTACTGTTCATGTCCCTGCTTCCCATTTTCCACTCACCGCTAGACTTTCCATGTGCCTCGATCTGCTCCCCACCGATAAGGAGCAGACGAGGTTTCCTTTTTTCAACCTCTTTAGCGGCGGAAAGAAACAGGAGATTTCAGAAAAAGAAGAGAATTATTGGAAATTCGCATTTCCTGCGAAGATATCCATGATTTCGCGGTTGCTGGACAGATGGTGGCTGATCAGCGTGTAGATGTGTTCGGTCAATTGCGCAGGAGCGCACTGGAGAATCCTATCAGGGAGAATTTCACCGAAGACATCGAAGATCAACTCGACAAGACAACAGCGGGTCTCCCAATCGCACGGCCTGAGGTTCGTCATAACAACCCAATTGACATACTTGGAGACTTCCTGGCCGGCGATGATCTGCTGAAGGCTGGAGAGGGCAAGCCCGATGCCGTCTTTCACTGGGTCTCGCGCGTCCAAAAGAGCGGCTTCGTAGCCACGCGCGCCTCCACTCTCATAGCCTTGCTGCAGAAGGCCTACCGCTACGGCAACCGATTCGCCCAACGACAGCGCGATGGGTAACCGAAGAGCATGCGCATACACATGCTGGACAAATCGCCCGGCCAGACGGTTGAAGTCGCGATGAGATTGCAGATCCTGGTCAGGGATGACAAAGTCCCGCGCCGACTTCTCGATCGGCTCCACAACGGTCCGGTAGATGTGATCGCCGTCCAGGGATTCGAGTAAGACGGCGAGAACACGGCGAGCCTGTGACTTCTTATTCGATTCCACCATATTCGAACTCTCCGACCGCAGACGGCTCGCTGCGCCGTCGGTTGATCTTCGTCTGTGTCTGCGGTATGCGGACAGACGCACCCCCATGGATTCGCTCAATATTTCTCCGGATTTCTTCGATCGGTTTGCAGTATTTGCGGCGCGAATGCGCGACAATCCGATCTTTCAAATCATTGACCCTCTTCCGGCGAGGAAGACGGGTATTGCAGGACCTTCCCCAAGATTTTGCGTTGAGTTTTTCCGTGTAGTTGATTTTCCAC
>CAZTDD010000220.1:0-5714 GCA_964612675.1 uncultured bacterium | reverse complement strand
CCTCTCCCAGAGGGAGAGGGAGAAGAGCTCTCCCGACTTTTTGCAGCGCCATCAAGATTGGGGGAGATACAGAGGGGGTTGATTGAAAACGGAGATGTTGAGAATAGCGAATACCTATCGCGATAAAAAGGAGAAGAAGATCATGGCGGAAAAGAGAAGGAGTACCCGGCGCGAGTTTCTTTCGCAGACCGGGAAAACGGCCGCGGCGGGGGTTGCGGCATTTCAAATTATCCCGCCGCATTATGTTTTCAGCGCACCCAATCGCCCGGCTCCCAGCGACTCGCTTGTATTGGGACACATCGGTGTGGGCGGCAGAGGCCGGCGCTTTGTGAGAGACTGGTCGAAGTATATTTGCGATGTGGATGAAAAGCGGCTCGATCAGGCGGCGGAACGGGCGGCGGCCGGAGACGCGGAGCGAAAGAAAAAGATTAAGCTGTACAATGATTATCGGGAACTGCTCGACCAAGAGGAAATTGACGCTGTTTTCATCGCATCGCCGGACCACTGGCACGCACTCCATTGTATTGACGCCTGCGAAGCAGGAAAAGATGTGTATGTCGAGAAGCCCGCGTGCAAAACAATCGAAGAAGGTCGTGGAATGGTAACTACCGCCGATCGCTATGCCCGGGTTGTTCAGGTCGGCTCGCAGGGGAGATCGCAGGGTGGCGCCTATCATGCGAACAAATATATCGCCAACGATCAGATCGGCCGCGTGCATGAGGTTCGATGCTGGCATTATGAGACACCCTCAGGAAACTGGCACCCTAACTCGGAACCGCCTGAGCATCTTGACTACGACAAATGGGTCGGCCCTGCACGGTGGGTCCCGTACAATGAAAAACGGACTCACGGGGCGTTTCGTTGGATGCAGTTCAGCGGAGGCGGTCAGATTCGCGACCGGGGCGCGCATGTCATGAGCGTCGCATTATGGATTATGAATTGCGATCATACCGGTCCCGTATCGGTAAAAACGCTCGCCGATCCACACCACAAAGGGATTTACGATTCACCGGTTCATATGAAAGTCGTCTACGAATTCAAGGACCCTGACTGGACCCTGATCTGGGCACAGCCCGGCGAGCCGCATGAGGCGGGGTTTGATTGGGTTCGCGGTTCTTACGGAGCGAATTACATCGGCGATAAAGGGAATTTAATTGTCACCTACGGCGATACTCCTGAAACCGACACCGAGCAAAAAGCGAAAGACTATACTGTACCTGCCGACGGTGTCGAGGTTTTTCACAGTCCGGGACATGTCGAGAACTTCTTTGACTGTATCAAAACGCGTGAAAAGCCAATCATGCATATCGAAGCGGCTCACAGAGTGGCGACACTCTGTATTCTAGGGAATTTGAGCTGGAACCTTCGACGGGAGCTCCGTTGGGATCCTGTGAACGAGCGTGTTATCGGTGACGAAGAGGCGAATCGCCTTCTCAGCAAACCGGGACGCGGCGAATGGCATCTCTAGGCCATGGACGACACAAACGAGAATCGGTAAGGAGTGAAAACACAATGAAACCTGAATCGCAAGAATTCCTGAAAGACATAAAGAGCGACGAAGAACAGACCCAGCTGAACGCATGGATGAAAGCCGGTTCGCAAGATCCCGAAGTCGTTGTTCCGCTGAGCGAATTGCTCGTTTCGGACAATATGAAAATCGCAAAGGCGGCCGATGAAGCACTCCAGCTAATCACGCATTCCGTCGGCGTGAAACTGTCTGGGGAGCGATGGTATGCGGTTGTTGATTCATTTATGACCGTGCTGAATGGCGATTATCCGACCTGGTCGAAAAAGATCGCATGTCGACACCTTTCGAAAATTGCGGATGAGCGATTTGTCCCTGCTATCGCAAAGTGGCTCGATGATGACGAACTTCGAGAAGAAGCGGTCTTCTGTCTGGAACGAATACCCGGCAGAGAGACGACTGAGGCGTTGTGCGAAGGTCTGAAAGAAGCGGACGACGACTTCAAACCGCGCATTCTGGCCGCACTTGGGCACCGGGCGGACCCGACGGCGATTGACGCAGTGCTCAAAGAGAGGCGGTCCAGGAAGACGGAGGTTTCGCTGGCCGCTTTTCGTGCACTGGCGCATATCGGACGTGAGGCGGGAAAAGAAAACAGTCCCGAATTTGCTCAGCCGGACGGGTATACGGAAACGCAACTGAGGGAGTTCAGCGACAGCTGCCTCCTTTATATTGACAGGATGTTGCAGAACGATTGCGAGATCGACGCGCTGAGCCTCTATGGTTCCTGGCTGGACAACGCTCCACAGGAGCATCACCGATGCGCTGCGATCGTTGGCATTGCCAATTATGGTGCAAAGCAGAGAACAGGCAGCGGTGCCAAGGATGCTGCAATCGAAAAAATAAAAAAGAAGACAGATGACAAAGCCTATATCGTTCGGATCACCGCGCGAAAAGCGTTGGAGTCGTTGAAAGCGTAATTCTAGTTTTTGGGGCTTTTTTCAAGGAGGATTGTTTTGTCGAACACAATCCATCGCAGAGATTTTCTTAAGAGGGCTGTCACGACTTCAAGCGTGGCGGCCCTCGGCTCTTCCTGCAGTATGATTTCTCCCGGAACGGGTGCGGAGAAAATCACCGGAGAAAACCAAGACCAACCGAATTTCATAATTATCTTGTGCGATAATCTCGGCTATGGAGATATCGGCTGTTTCGGTTCGACCAGGCATCGGACCCCGAATCTGGATCGAATGGCTCAGGAAGGGATGCGATTGACCAGTTTCTATTCGGCGAGCGGTGTTTGTACGCCGTCCAGGGCGAGCTTGATGACCGGATGCTATCCGCGCCGTGTGAATATGCATGAGAGCGACAAAGGCGGCTCTGTATTGCGTCCCATTGCGGCGAAAGGACTGCATCCAAATGAAATCACAATTGCCGAAGTTTTGAAAAATGCCGGCTACGCCACCGCCTGTATAGGGAAATGGCATTTGGGAGATCAACCGGAGTTTTTGCCGAACCGTCAGGGATTTGATTATTATTACGGTATTCCGTACAGCGAGGATATGGTCCCAACGATCAATTCCGATTGGCCGCCTTTACCGCTGCTGCGGAATGAGCAAGTGATCGAAGCGCCTGTGGACTTGAATACGATCACCCGACGATACACAGAGGAAGCTTCACAATTTATCCGTTCAAATAGAAACAAGCCGTTCTTCTTGCTGTTATCGCACGCGAATCCGGGCAGTAGACGGTATCCCAGTGTTGGACCGGAATTCCGGGGGAAATCCGCCAACGGCCTCTACGGCGATTCCGTCGAAGAAATCGATTGGTCGTCGAAAGAAGTCCTAAAACTGCTTGAAGAACTCGGTATCGATGAGAATACCTTTGTTCTTTTCGTTTCCGACAACGGTGCCGTGAAAGGACATGGAGGCAGTAACGGTCCGCTGCGGGGCTGGGGATACGATACGAGCGAGGGCGCAATGCGAGTGGTTTCGATCGCGCGTTCTCCGGGGAGGATTCCTCAAGGTACGATGTGCGATGAGATATGTACCATGATGGATCTCTTGCCGACGTTTGCGTATCTGTCGGGAACAAAACCAGCGGAAGATCGAATTATTGACGGAAAGAATATCTCGGATTTGTTATCGGGAGCAGACAAAACTGAATCGCCGTACGAAGCGTTCTACTATTATATGGTGGACCAGTTGCAGGCCGTTCGGTCGGGAAAGTGGAAGTTGTATTTGCCGTTACAAGGGAAATACCGTGGACACGGTCGACGTCAGACCGAGGACAGCGCAGCGGCGCTCTATGATCTGGAAGACGATATCGGTGAAACAACGGATTTGGCAAGTAAATATCCCGAGGTTGTTGAACGACTCACCGGGTACGCGGACGAAGCGCGTCGGGACCTGGGGGACGTGGGAAGAGAGGGTAGAAATCAACGGCCTGCAGGGTGGGTACAAGAGCTGAAACCGCTGGTTTTAAATAAGACAAAATGAGTTTGGTATATAGGCTCGGACTATCGAAATGATGAGCCAATTTGTTATCTGCATAAACAATGATGGTAATTATGCGAGTTTGCTTGTTGGCAAGATTTAGCAAAAGTTACCGGATGCCGAAGCGGAGTCGCATAATATGATCCGCATCGTTGACGAAGAACTTTCAGAGCCCGACGGGTATCTGTATTCTGCATCGATGTTTAACCCCGTTAAGAACATGGAAACACAATATTAGGAGCATTATGAATAAGAAAGAGTGTGATCGACGCAGCTTTGTGAAAGGTACGGCAACCGCCGCCTTTGCGGCGGCTGCGCCTGGGATTGCCGAGGGGAAATCCATTGAGATTGGATGTCCGACGGAGACTCGTGAGGTGGATGTTCTTGTTGCCGGTGCGGGATTTGCGGGAGTGATGGCCGCGATCGGTGCGAAACAAAACGGTCACCGTGTGGTACTGATCGAGCCGCACAATGTGTTGGGCGGACAGGGCACCGCGGGCGGTGTCGCCGGTTTTTGCGGCGATACGAAGCGCGTAAATAAACCGTTCGACGAATTGATTGCGACGCTGTCGGAATACGATCTGATTGCTCCCTACAATCCCGATTCCGACCGACGGCCGTATGACCTCGAGGGGTGCGCTTTCTTCCTGCAAGAGCTGGTTTTAGGAAAAGGAGTCGAAGTACATCTGCACGCACAAGTGACCGACGCTCGTGCGGATCATGCTGGAAAAGTCGGTGAAATCCTGGTCGCGACTCCAGGAAAGCGAATCCTTTATCAGCCGCAAGTGCTTGTGGACGCGACGGGAGATTGTTTTGTGACCGACTATTGTGGATTCGAAACCATGCACGAGGGACCGAATGTTCAGCTGCCAATGAGCCTCTATTTCACGCTTTGGGATACGGGAAAACCGGTTCAACCGTATTTGCCCGCGAATTGTCCCACCTGGGAGAGGGACGAAGACTTGCCGATGACCACCGTCCACAATTTTCCCTCAGGGAAGGCGGAAGTGAAAATGAAGGTTATCGGATTCGATTCGTGCGACGGGGAAAGTCTGTCTGCGGCTGAGATACAGGCGCGTCGTCAGATGATGGGACTTATCTATTATCTTCAGACGCACGGATATCGGGGCAGAGTCTACGACACTCACGTGTTGGCGTCGGTCTCTCGACAGATTGGCATACGTGGCGCGCGCCGGGCCGTAGGGGAGCATGTGCTGACGGAAAAAGAGGTGAAAGCTTCCAAATCTTTCAGCGATATCGTTGCGGTAGGTACCTATCACATCGATTACCATTGGCCGGATAAAATCGAACGTGCCGGAACGGGGATTACTACGAACCTCGATCCGTATCCGATTCCGCTGCGGAGCCTTATCGTGAGGGGCGCGAAGAATTTGCTTGTGGCCGGACGATGTGCTTCAGCCGATCAAATGGCGATGAGCTCGATGCGGGTAATGGCGACCTGTGCGCAAATGGGATTCGCAGCTGGGACGACTGCCGCGCAGTGCCTTGAAGACGGAAGTTCCTTGCAGAAAGTTTCTATTTCCAAGATTCAAAATGATTTGGCTGAGCAGGGGCAGGAACTCGATATTTCCGAGTATGGAGAGTATTTGGCCAAGCGGCGGGGATAGAGAGATTCTGTTTGTGAGTATGGTCCATGGACGGAACACTCGACAATAATCAACCCCACCCGAGCCCTCCCCAATCCTGACGGGGTCGCAAAAAGTCGACGGGATGCGGGAAGTGAGGTGTCAACCCCCTCT
>CAZTDD010000219.1:0-5742 GCA_964612675.1 uncultured bacterium | reverse complement strand
TTGCCTTTTTCGCGGCCTCTTTCCCTGCGAAACGCCCCGCCAGGAACTCGCCACGCTTGCCAGCCCTTTCGAGAAGTTGAATCTCCGAAGGATGGTAAATCCGATTCAAGAAACGTTTTTTATACAGCCTATCCAGACGCTCGATCCGGTCGATCTTCGTCACGTCAACGCCGATTCCAATGATGGCCATCTTCTGCCTCCAGTCTTGATGCTTCGCCATCAAGCAGGCAGCATACTGAAAACTCGGACTCCAGTTTAGGATACAACACCGAAAACCTATGCTTGAACCTTCAGATCCCGATGTACTTCTCAGAAGAGTCCGCGATCTTCTTCTGCTGACTGTATTTGCTTTGGTCGCTTTCCTGTTCTCCGGTCAACATACGACAACCACCTACTCCAAAACAACATCGTTCTACGTCCTGATTTGGCTGGCGCTGGTTGTTCAGTTCATTCTGGCGTGGCGATACCAATGGGTGGAATGGCGGCGGTGGTGGCCCGCATTGACTTGCTTGGCGCTCCTGCTCCTCTGGTGCGCGATCTCATCGTTTTTCGTCGCTTCTATTCCCCGTTCGTTCCGCGAGTTGTTTCGCTGGATAGGTCTCGTCACGTTGGTGGTTGTGTCGATCGGAGCGGGGCGATCTGCGTGGTTCCGTGCGCGTTTCTTGTGGTTCGCTACAGTTTTTCCCTTGATCGTCGCTATCTATGCCTGCGTTCAGGCTTTCGGCTGGGATTTCTTCCAGTGGCCCAAGTTCGAGTGGGGAGGCACATTCCGACGAGTCGTAGGCACACTTGGAAACCCCGATTTCCTGGCGGGATTCCTGGTGGGCACCATTCCGTTGGGGATCGGGTACATACTCACTAGCGAAAAACGCTGGGAGAAGATTCTCGGAGGACTTTCTGTCATTCTCCAGTTTGTCGCGGTGGTGTTGACTCTGAGCCGGGGTGTATGGATCGGCTTTGTCTTGGCGGGGTTGGCCCTCCTGTTCGTACTGCCAAGCCCGGGACAGTCGATCAAACGGGCTCTCTCTCGTCTGGCTCGCCCCAAAATCGCCGGAACTTCCCTGCTTGTGCTCATTATCACAGTCGTCCTCCTTTGGCCTGCATTGTCGAGCCTGGGATACCGCATTTCCCAAGCTTCATTTGCAGGTCGGAAGTTCCTGTATGTATCCTGTCTCCGCCTGGCCGCCGATCATCCCGTCAAAGGCGTCGGGCTGGGTGCGTTTCCAGTCCATTTCCCGGAAGTCCGCAACCCACGACTTTCGCAGGTCCTTCCGTTCCAGAAATGGTATGTGGAGCACGCCCACAGCGAACCTCTCGAGCTCCTTGTGGATTTGGGCATAGTCGGTCTCCTGTTGTGGCTCGGTGTCTTCATTTTCTGGACAGCCGCGTTGCTGCCTTGTATACGGCAATTGGAGAGATCGCGCGCGATCCTCCTGTCTGCATGTTGGATCGGCGTCGTCGGGATCCTGGGACACAATCTCGTCACAGTCACTCTGCGCCACACACCAAGCGCTGTTCTGCTCTGGATGTTGTTTGGTGTCTCAATTGGAGCTTGCAGTCCACGAATAAAAAAGCGAGAAAGCCCGTGGCCCGGATATGGGGTCCCGATCCTTGGTATCCTGCTTGTCGCAGGTTCGGTCACTCTGTGGTGGCAGGGGGTTCGGCTGCACCAGGCCGACCGGTACTTGCGATCCGCAAAGAATATCATCGATCAGGCGATTCCGGAACGGTTTCAGACACGGAAAGCACAGATGTGCCACGCCGTGATCGACCAAATCGAAAGGGCTAAAAATCTAACGTCGCCCTCCAAAGAAAGCCTGTATTGGCGCGCTTGGGCCTATTACGAACTCGGCGATTGCGAGGCGTCCCAGAGAGAGTATCAGCGGATTCTGAAACTCGAGGGACCGTTTGTCGATACGGTGCCCAATATTGGAAAAGTCTTGATGACTCAAGGTGCGAAGTACCTCCAATATGGATTTCCACGGTACGGCCTGCGAACCTACGCAGAGTCAGTTCAGTGGTGGGAAAGAGCGTGCGAAATGGAACCGCGCCGCCCCGACCACTGGCGCAACCTGGCAGGAGCGCTGGGAATGCTTGGAGAAGTCGAAAAGGCGAAGGCAGCCTTCGAGCGGGCGCTACAATACGAAAACGATCCGGGTGGCAAGGAGCGAATCCTCGCCTTGATGCAACAGCTGCAGAGAGATGCGGAAGGACTTCGAAGACAGGCACAGAGATTTGGGAACTAACTCGTTGGGATTGCTCCGTTTCTAGGAAAGAGATTCTGACGATTGGTCGGTCGGACGGTAGCCGGTAGTAGCCGGTAGGGGGGTAGCGGAGCACAGCAGACCAAGAGATCCCAACAGTACAACCTCCGCTGGCGACGCGTAACCCACCAGCGAACAATAGAAAGGACACACCATGGAAAACACTCATCATCCGATCACCCAACGCGAGATCCCCCCGTCGCTGGCCGGTGTAATTGTCCCGGTATTCACCCCATGCCTCGCTAACGGAGCAATCGATTGGGAAGGGTTCAGAAACTTTGTTGCATGGCTTCGAGATAACCCCGCAGTGACCGCCCTCTTCGTCCGGTGCGGTTTGGGAAAGATGTATACCTACACCCTTGCCGACACGAAGAAGGCGATTGAAATCACAATGGAGACCCTGGACGGGAAGAAACCCGCCATGTTTGGCACGTTTGGCGAGCATTTCCGAACCGGGATGCCGTCGGGTGCGGATCTCAGCCACCACGTGACTATCGGCAAAAACCGCCCTGACCCCAAACAGTATCTCGACCAGACCATCGAATTGACCGAGTATGCGAGCGAGAAGGGAGCGATGGCCGGTGTCCTTGTCGTACCGTGCGCTCTACTTCCGGCGCCGGGCAAGAACCTCGACGACACGATTTTCGAGTACTATGAATCGGTTTCGGAATCGACAAGCCTGCCACTTTTCATCTACAACACCCCAACTCTGCCGAAACCCTACCGCACTTCGCCGGAAATGGCGCAAAGAGTTGCCCAACTCGACAATGTCATCGGGATGAAGATCTCCACCGACGACATGTCTTGGCTGACTCAAATCATTATGGCGACACAGGAAACGAAGTTCAGTGTCATCTCCGGATCGGAATGCACGTTTTACCAGGCGCTTCTCTCAGGCGCATGTGGCGTGATCGGCCAGGGATGCGATGTGAATCCCGAGATTCTGAGGGGGGTATTCGATCGGTTCATGGATGGAGACCTTCCCGGAGCGCTCGAAGCCCAACACGACGCGCTAAGGGCTCTCGGGCTCTTCAAAGGTCTCGATGCGCCCAGGTCGGGGTTGGCGTACTTGAAACTCAAAGGTCTGGAATGTGAAGCCTATGGGCGCTTCGGCGAACCTCCCGTGCCGGCCAGCAGGATCGGGGAATTCGAAGCCGAGGTGGACCGATTGATCGCCAAATACCGTAAATGACGCATTGAGATTCGCACCGCCCGGGATAAATCCGGGCGGAACAGACGGATTCGGATGGAAGATATGAGTCCGGCCGAGAAGAGAATCTATTCAATCGGTACCGGCGGACGTTCATGGGAAGTATTCGCACGACTATTGCAAAAACAGAATATTCAAATAGTTGCGGATGTTCGATCCTATCCGTCGAGCAAGGTCCCTCACTTCCGCGAAGGCCAACTCTCAGCGAGTCTGAAAGAGCTCGGCATCGAGAGAGTCGCACTCGGCCGTGAACTCGGTGGGCATCGAAAAGGCGGCTACCTACAACACATGGAAAGCGACATATTTTCGGTGGGTATCGAACGGCTGGAATCGCTGGCACATTCGAAGCCGACGGTGTTCATGTGCGCGGAAACCCTGCCGTGGAAATGTCATCGGTGGCACATTTCAAACGAATTGACCTCACGCGGATGGGAAGTGCTCCACCTCATCCAGCCGGGCAACATAATGGGACACAACGAGATACCGGAAGAAGGCTGGCTGTGGTCAAGCATTTGAGGAAGGACCGGAGACACCCCCGCTGCCTTCACGCAATGTCTCCCGCAGCAGCCGTGGGTAATTCCGTCTCCCCCAGATCACACTGGCGGTCAGAAAACACTCGTGTGTACACGAGCAATTGGTCTCACGGATCCAACGACGCGCATCATCCGCCTTTTTCGAAACCCACAACGCGCTGAGGTCGTAGCCTGCCTCTCGAACGTTTCCAAGAACCGGGTCCACGGAAAGACCGCCTTCAGTCTCCCGATTCTCGTGAAACAAAGGTTCACAAACACCAACAACTCCGTCCGTGTAAAGAACACCGATCGATTTCGCCGCCAGGCAGGGCAGAACAGAGGTGTTGTGTTCCAGGATCTCACGGATGGTATCGCGAGTCAGTCTGTTCTTCGCACGCTGGACCATGGAACGCACCGCACGATCCCTCTCTTTATGATAATTCTCACACTTAGAGAAGAAACGCTCGTAATCATTTACTGTTACAGGACTTATAGATCCATCCTTCACACGTCCTCGAAGTAGGTTTGGAGAGATCCTATCGGCTCCCCACGTCGAGATTTCGTCGAACAGCGCATCCAGTTCACCAGCGTTCTCAGAGGATAGAGTTACCACCAGGGTCAATCGTAATCGCGGAAGAAAAGTACGAAGCTGAGCGATGCGCTCGGCCGTATCTTTGCATGAATCGAATGTCCCCGGCTTATTTCGCAGTCTGTCATGGGTTTCGCGCAAGCCGTCCACCGAGATACCAAGATCCAGATGGATGGAGGGACATCGAAGGAAGATCTCGTCAACCACCGAGGCGGCTATGTCCGGTAGAGTTCCGTTTGTGATAATACCGATCGACTTGACTCCGGATTCCCGAACAAAAGCCTCTACGACCTGGGGCAAATCCGAACGTAGGAAAGGCTCGCCACCGGTTATCCTGAGAAAAGTCAGAGGACAAATGCTGCGAGCGACTCGCCGAATCTCCGGCACGGTCAGCTCTTCCCTGCTCTTGATCTCATTGACATAAAAACAGTGATTGCATCGCAGATTACAGCGTGAAGTCACATAGAATATCAAGTAGTCCGGATGGCTTGGCACGGAACACCTCCCACATCGTCTGTCCAATGTGTTTAGTATGCCCAACCCGGTATCGAGGAAGAAGGGAGTGAGTCCATGGAGACCCTTGAAATGGTTCTTGATCGTCCTATTCTCAAAACTGGAAACACGATAATAAGCAATGGGTAGTGAGTTATGGGACGCAAAAGACGGAGAAAGAAATTCAAACTTGAGGATCATATGGATCCGTGGGACGTATCGGTCGACTTACCCATATGGCAACTGGTCCAGCTGGAGGTCTCCATGCTCAAATTGGTCCAAATGTTTCATGAAACAGGTGTGAACGCGATCTGCCGTCAGATGCAGGAAATTGCTCCTGTCGACGATCCGGAAATTTATATCGAACAGGCTATCGATACATATAATGCGATGATCGAAGAGCAAGAACAGGAACTCGACGAGTTTATGGCAGGGGATGACGAATTCGAGTACGACGAGTTCGGTGACGCGCTGGACGAAATCGTAGAAGGCTCGGAGGATTTCGAAGAGGAACCGATGGAACCTCCCTTCGAACCGAACGATGACGACTCATCCGAAACGCTTCACTGACGGCCCCGCAAAAAGTCGCAAAAACGGATTTCAACCCCCTCCTAACCCAAGGGTGTGCGACATAAAAGTGGGTAGGATATTACCCGGTGGCTCGTGAGGCCCAGT
>CAZTDD010000218.1:0-5905 GCA_964612675.1 uncultured bacterium | reverse complement strand
GCAACGTCCCTCACCCCGGCCCTCTCCCAGAGGGAGAGGGAGAAGAGCTCTCCCGGACTTTTTGCAACTGCATTAAGCCTGGGGGAGATACAGGTTCTTTTTCTCCCCCAAGCCTGACGGGTTCGCAAAAAGTCGAACGTTGGCATCGGAAGTTCCCTCTCCCCCCGGGAGAGGGTTAGGGTGAGGGGTTATCATTGCACTGGATTCGGGCATTATTATTCGCTTGTGTATTCGCCAGAGACAGCAAATGAATCAGCGGCAAAGGGTTTGGATGATGACAGGGGTCTGTCACACACAAAGGAACGTCAGCGGATAATGCAACGTCCCTCACCCCGGCCCTCTCCCAGAGGGAGAGGGAGAAGAGCTCTCCCGGACTTTTTGCAACTGCATTAAGCCTGGGGGAGATACAGGTTCTTTTTCTCCCCCAAGCCTGGGGGAGATTCAGAGGGGGTTGTCCATCAACTTCTTGCTGTATCGTCAACCGCAGCGGGATAATCGCTCCATATCCATCGCTCTCACGACATTTTCCCGTAATTGTCTCTCCGAATCCATTCCGATCACCGCGCAACTCACATTTCTGAAACCCAGGCTGTATTTTAAAGCCGAGTCAAATTGTTCCGGCGGAAGACCGGTGCGATTCGGCTGTCCCGGCGGCGTGTGTTTCGTCCCACCGAACACTTTCATCGCGATTACAGCGACCTCGTATTGTTCGGCAAGGGGTAGAAATTCTCTTTCATAATGTCCGGTTTTACGGTCGACAATATTGATCGGCACCATCGCTGTGTCGATGACATCTGTTTGTAGAATTGCGATCGTATTTTCTGCACAATTATGACTTGTTATTCCCACATATTTTGTTAGGCCGCGTTCTTTTGCTTTTAATAACGTCTCCAATGTTCCATCCGGACCGAGGACGCGATTGATATGCAGACAACCGACGCTGTGAATTTGGATTAAATCGACGCAATCGGTTCGTAGCTGGCGAAGACTTTCTTCCAACTGAAGGCGCGCCGTGGTTCCATCGGCGGAGTGGACCTTTGTAGCGAGAAAAACTTGATCGCGGCGGCCGTTTATTACCTGTCCAATATCCTTTTGTGCATGCGCGTAGTTGGGAGCCGTATCGATATAGGTCACTCCGAGATCCAAAGCGGCTGAGAGGAAGCGTTGGGATTCTTTTGGTGTAAGACCATATCCGAGAGAGGCGGTCCCGAGGCCGAGGATGGGGACTTGGACACCGGTTCTGCCCAGCGGGTGCGTGGGGATGCTATTGCCGTGACTTTCTGTCGGCAGCAGGCCGATCGAAGCCGCGCCCCCGAGTGCTGTCGCGCCCTTCAAAAACGTCCGTCGTGTACAACCACTACTATTCAATGTTCTAGTCCTCGATCTCCGTTTCGTCGTAGCGCCCGCGTTCATCGCGAGCGACTGGAACGATTGTACCCTATTCTCCCTGGATGGCGAGGTTTTGTGCCCACTTTTTTACCTCCCCCAATGCCTTGCTTCGATGACTCACCGTGTGTTTTTCCTCAATAGGAACTTCGCCGAACGTGGCGTTGAAGGGCGGATAGAAGAAAACGGGATCGTACCCGAAACCGCCCGTACCGCGCGGTTCATGCGTAATCATTCCTTCGACGGTTTGTTCCGTCTCGAAAAGAACCTCTCCTTTTTCTGCTATCACTACCGCACAGACGAAACGAGCCGTTCGATTCTCATCGGGTACGTCTTTCAACTCTTGAAGCAACCGTTCGATGTTGCCTTGATCCGTAGCAAGTTTCCCTTCAGTTGCAGAATACCGTGCGGAGTAGATCCCGGGCGCTCCGTCGAGGGCGTCGACCGCCAATCCCGAGTCGTCCGCCAGTGCTGTCTCTCCCGTCGCCGTAGAGACCTCAATCGCTTTCTTACGTGCATTCTCCAGAAACGTGTTTCCGTCTTCGAGCACTTCCGGTACCTCGGGCCAATCCGCCAGTGAGCGAATTTCCCATCCACTTCCGCCCAGCAGCTCATTGAGTTCTTTTTCTTTCTTACGATTCCGTGTTGCGATAACGAGGGTTTTTGTTCTTTCCACGTGTTCTTCTCCCGTCTTATCTTGCAACCAGCCAAGGCTTCCTGATACTCTCAACGCCTATCCGTTTGTTTTGTCGTTTTGGAAATCGCGATAGACTAACGCATCACGATACGAGGAGCGTCGGCCATGGTCAATGACTTGGACATCATCGAAATTCTGGAACGGGACTCCCGCACGTCGGCAAAAGACATTGCAGATATGCTGGGCGCCGACGAAACGGACGTCCGGGAACGGATCGATGCACTGGAGAAAGACCGCATCATCCTTGGATATACAACCATGGTCAATCACGAGCGGCTTCAAACCGACCGCAGTACTTCCTGTGTAATCGAGGTTCAGATTTCCCCGGAGCGTGGAGTCGGGTTCGACCGTATCGCAGAGCGAATCTATCGTTTTCCCGAAGTTCGGTCCGTATATCTGATGTCGGGAAGCTACGATCTGCTTGTGATTATTGAAGGAAGCACAATGAAAGAGATCGCACAGTTCGTGATCGATAAACTGGCGACGCTGGAAAACGTCCGGTCGACCGCAACGCATTTCATGCTGAAGAAGTATAAAGAGATGGGTGCCATTTTAGGTCATGAACAAGAAAACGAACGAATGCCGGTGACGCCATGAGTAGTCAACCTATACTGTCCACAAACGAACCGGAACGCGGTTGGGTTTCACGCATGGTCGAGGATCTTCCGCCATCCGGGATCCGCAAGTTTTTCGATCTTGTTGTGGGAACCCCGGGCGTGATTTCGTTGGGGGTCGGCGAACCCGACTTTGTGACTCCCTGGCACATTTGCGAAGCCGGAATTCATTCCCTCGAGAGAGGGATGACCTCCTATACCCCGAACCAAGGTCTTCTCGCTCTGCGCCAGGCGGTCAGTGGATATCTCAATGAGGAATTCGGCGTCACTTACTCTCCCGACACCGAGATCCTTATCACCGTGGGAGGCAGCGAAGCCGTAGATCTCGTCTGCCGGGCCGTTCTTGAACCTCACGATGAAGCGATCGTGACGCAGCCGTGTTTCGTCGCATATACACCGCTTGTGAGTCTCGCACACGGCACCCCGGTGGTTGTGGATTGTTTTGCGAAAGATGGATTTCTGCCCACTCGTTCATCTTTGGATGCGGCGGTTTCAGAGCGGAGTCGCATACTTATCGTCAATTTCCCGAACAATCCCACCGGGGCCGGCCTCGATCGGGCGACCTTCGAGATGATTACGGAATTCGCCATCGAAAACGATCTGCTTTTGGTCTCCGACGAAGTTTATGTACCTCTTACTTATTCCGACGAGGTTTTTAGTTTCACGTCGGTACCCGAACTTCGCCATCGGTTTCTCCTGGTTCACAGTTTCTCGAAAGGGTGGGCGATGACCGGCTGGCGGATGGGGTTCTGTGCAGGACCTCCCGAACTGGTTGCAGCCATGACCAAGATTCACCAGTACTCGATTATGTGCACGCCGACAACCGCTCAGATGGCGGCTATCGAGGCGCTCGCACGCGGGCGGAAAGAGATGCTGGCGATGAAGCGCGAATATGATCGGCGTCGCCGTTTTATCGTTAAATCTTTCAATGAGTTAGGTCTGAAAACGGTCGACCCGAAAGGGGCCTTTTACGTCTTTCCGGACGTACGCGAAACAGGTCTGTCTTCCGAGGAATTCGCGCTCCGTCTTCTCGAAGAAGAGCGCGTGGCTGTTGTGCCCGGAACCGCCTTCGGCGCATGCGGTGAAGGGCATGTGCGCTGTTCCTATGCAAGCTCTATGGATGCTTTACGAGAAGCGGTTACTCGGATCGACAAGTTTTTAAAGCGTCTTTGATAGACGGTCTCCGCTGCTTTGGTGTGCACAAAGATAGTCGAGACCAATACAGACAGGAGATTGACAAAAGTAATATAATTCGTTACGATCCTAGGAGTTAGGTACACCATTGGGGTTCTAAACCTTTGATTCCCAAATCGGTTGTTAGGAAGGACCGAATCCATGAATGATTTTTCCATGATTGCGGCAGTTCACGGACGCGAAGTACTCGATTCACGGGGCAATCCCACCGTGGAAGTGGAAGTGTTCCTCTCCGGAGGGACTCGCGGACGTGCAATTGTCCCTTCCGGCGCGTCAACGGGCGAACACGAGGCTCTCGAACTGCGCGACGGAGATAAGAAGCGCTATATGGGCAAAGGTGTCCAAAAGGCCGTTCAAAATGTGAACGACGTGATTGGACCTGCGGTCGTCGGCCGGGATGTGATCGATCAGCGAGGTCTCGACCAACTGATGATCGACCTGGACGCCACGCCTTCCAAAAAGAAACTCGGGGCGAATGCAATTCTTGGTGTTTCCCTCGCCGCCGCAAAAGCCGCCGCGGAACTACTTGAATTGCCGCTGTATCGGTATATCGGTGGAACCAACGCATGCACGCTGCCGGTGCCGATGATGAACGTCGTGAACGGAGGCGCCCACGCTGACAACAATTTGGATATTCAGGAGTTTATGATCGTTCCGCACGGCGCGTCCTGTTTTGCTGAAGCGCTACGGATGGGTGCCGAAATATTTCACACCTTGAAGAAGATCCTTGCCTCGGAGGGCAACAATACGGCCGTGGGCGACGAAGGCGGTTTTGCACCGGAGGTCAAAAGCAACGCCGACGGTCTCAAATTGATCACAAACGCCATTGAAAAAGCGGGATATAAACCGGGCGATCAAATCTCTATCGCTCTCGACCCCGCTGCTTCCGAGTTCTATGACAAGCGAAAGAAAAAATACATCCTCAAAGCCGAAAAGAACCCCGAGAAATCGGCGGAGGAAATGGTCAAATACTGGGAAGGGCTTTGCCGAAAGTATCCTATTGTTTCGATTGAAGATGGCATGGCCGAAGACGATTGGACCGGCTGGGAATTGATGACCAAAAAACTCGGCGAGAAGATTCAACTCGTCGGCGACGATCTTTTTGTGACGAATCCGAAACGACTCCAGCGCGGTCTCAATGACGGTATCGCAAACTCAATCTTAATTAAGCTGAATCAGATCGGTTCTCTTACAGAAACGCTGGATGTGATCGAATTGGCGAAGAGACACAGTTACACTTCCGTCATTTCACACCGAAGCGGCGAGTCGGAAGACACCACCATCGCCGATTTGGCGGTCGCCACGAACGCAGGCCAGATCAAAACAGGGTCCCTCTCGCGAACAGACCGATTGGCGAAGTATAATCAGCTGTTACGGATCGAAGAGGAATTGGGATCCTCTGGTGGTTTTATGGGACGAGCGGCATTCTCGCGTTGAGTCTGGAGGTTTTGAAAACCGGATGAGTGGAAGAGAAAACCCTCTGACGGATTTGTTAAGTTTAGTATTATTAGTAACTTTTGCCACCACCATTTTTGTTGGGGGGTGGTGTGTTGCTGATCGGCACCGCCGTCTCGCGGCGTTTGAAAATCAGTTGGAAAGGATCCGAGAAGAAATCGCAACGCTGTCGTTGAATCGGGACCGGCTGCGTGCCCAAGGCGATGCGTTGGCGAACGATCCCTTGGCTTGGGAAGCGGCGGTTCGAGAACGTTTAGGCTATATTCGAGAAGGAGAAGTGATTGTTAAGCCGTCCGTGGATTCTCGAATCTAGATTCCATGGTAGTTGTTAGAATGTCGTAAGTCGAGATTTCGCAGGGTGGATATGTATGCTAAAGTTTGTGCGATGGCGAAAATACTCCTTGACATGGAGCGGCCGTCGCTATAGTGTACATGCGCCTATTGTCGATACTTGGAGTCTCTGGGCACCTCGGAAACAACACCGTGTAAGAGCGGTATTTTCTCTTGACGCGGGGTGGAGCAGTGGTAGCTCGTCGGGCTCATAACCCGGAGGTCATGG
>CAZTDD010000217.1:0-5926 GCA_964612675.1 uncultured bacterium | reverse complement strand
CTTCGCTCGCCATGACGGCAACGGGGACCGCGGTTTCTTCCTCAAATCACCGGCCCGACGGTCCGTGGCTCGCGATGACGGGAGGCACATTGGTGGGATGCAGAGAATGATAGTGAAACACGAAGACACGAAAGAGCCACGAAAGCACGAAGAAAAGACAAGAAGAACGCACGGGCATGAGCTCGCCACGCTTCGCTCCTAAGGAAACGCTCCCGAATCCGTCATTCCGAGGAGCGAAGCGACGTGGGAATCTCGCCGTTGAATCGGACAAAACGAGATGGCCACGCTTCGCTCGCCATGACGGCAACGGGGACCGCGGTTTCTTCCTCAAATCACCGGCCCGACGGTCCGTGGCTCGCGATGACGGGAGGCACATTGGTGGGATGCAGAGAATGATAGTGAAACACGAAGACACGAAAGAGCCACGAAAGCACGAAGAAAAGACAAGAAGAACGCACGGGCATGAGCTCGCCACGCTTCGCTCCTAAGGAAACGCTCCCGAATCCGTCATTCCGAGGAGCGAAGCGACGTGGGAATCTCGCCGTTGAATCGGACAAAACGAGATGGCCACGCTTCGCTCGCCATGACGGCAACGGGGACCGCGCTTTCTTTCTCAAATCACCGGCCCGACAGTCCGTGGCTCGCGATGACGGATCGAGAGTTGTATCTTCGCAGCCATGCAGCAGCGGAGTGTCCTCTCTTATTTTCGGGTTATGTCTTGCGCGATTCGATGGAGCCGGGGACCTCTCATTCTGTAAGAGATCCAATAAGTTCCTCCGACCGCCTTGTTGCCTCATGGATTTCAGACTCTAGATACATTGCCAAAGAGAGCATCTGTTCCCGATCCGCATCTTTGGGAACGGAAACGGGCTCCCGATAGACTACAGCACCTCGACAGAGCGGCAGGGGGATGAGAAAACGATCCCAGCTGTTTAAAACGATGCGTCGACGCGGAGAATATGCACACGGAATGACAGGAAGACCGGTCATCTTGGCAAGTTGGATCACACCGAGCTGGACATGTTCCCGCGGACCGCGAGGACCATCGGGAGTAACCGCAACACTGTAACCCGACCGTATGTGTCTGGCCAAGCGAAGAAGACCGGGTGCCGCGCCTTGCCACGACGAGCCGCGAAGAGGCTCCAGACCGAAACAGTCCATGATGCGGGCAATGTATTCCCCGTCACGGCTGGGACTCACAAGGACGCCTACCCGCGTCCCCCGGTAGAAATAAGCCGGGAAAAGCAGGCGGCTATGCCAGAATGCAAAAAGAAAGGGGCCCCGCCCTTCCTTGATCTCTTTCCGGTAATCCCGTCCCTCCAGATACAGCCGTTGGGTGCCGCCCACTAACTGCAGGTAGATCCACACAAGAGAGGGGCCGATTGCTTTCAGTACGAAAACAACCGGACGGGATTTCAGAATTTTCATGCTACAGGCTCCGAACACTCGGAAGATTGGGAGAAAACCATGTTCAGGGCAACGTGTCTCGTATTGTGGTACGAGGATCTCCTCAACGCAACCGTATCCGAGTTAAAAGAAAAAGGACGGTCACTCCGGGAGCACCGCCCTTTTGTTCGTTGATTAAGAGAACCGTTGTTCACATCTTCTTGTATCGCTCAGCCATCTCTTCCAGAGTGATACATTTGATCTTGGGACCCCAGCCGGCCTGACCGAAAGCGATCATTCTGTCTTTGCATACCTGTTGCATGGCCGCACGGGCGGGGCCGAGATACTTTCGGGGATCGAATTCGCCCGGTTTTTCCGAGAAGACGGTACGGATTGCTCCGGTCATGGCGAGACGATTGTCCGTATCGACGTTGATCTTGCGAACGCCGTTTTTGATTCCGTTTTGGATTTCTTCAACGGGAACGCCGTACGTCTGTTTGATGTCGCCACCGTGCTTGTTGATGATGTCCTGCAGCTCTTGGGGGACGGATGAGGAGCCATGCATGACAAGGTGAGTATTGGGGAGTTTCTTGTGAATTTCCGCAATACGGTCCATGGCGAGCACTTCGCCGGTCGGCTTTTTGGTGAATTTGTAAGCGCCGTGACTTGTGCCGATGGCGACCGCGAGAGCGTCGGCGTTGGTTCGTTGGACAAACTCGACGGCCTGATCCGGGTTGGTCAGCAACTGCTCTCTCGAAAGAGCGCCTTCGAAACCGTGTCCGTCTTCCTTCTCGCCCATCCCCGTTTCAAGACTGCCGAGACAGCCGAGTTCGCCTTCGACGGTGACACCGAGGCTGTGAGCCTTCTCGACGACCTTTTTGGTGACCTCGCAATTGTAGTCAAAGTCGGCCGGTGTCTTGCCGTCTTCGCGAAGGGAACCATCCATCATAACGCTGGTGAATCCGTTATCGATGGCGGAAAAGCAGGTGTCGGGGCTGTTTCCGTGATCCTGGTGCATGGCGATGGGAATGTCCGGGTAGAGTTCGGACGCGGCAAGCATCAGATGACGAAGATAATTGTCGTTCGTGTAGGAGCGTGCACCTCGACTCGCCTGAACGATAACCGGGGACTCGGTTTCGATGGCGGCCTGCATGATGGCCTGGATTTGCTCCATGTTGTTGACGTTGAAAGCCGCGAGACCGTAATCGTTTTCTGCGGCATGATCCAATAGAATACGCATAGGAACGAGGGGCATTTTTCAAATTCTCCTTGCTTATGGAATCGTGTGCGTGACGAAGTAATCTTCCCCTAGAGAGGGCACGCGAAGTAAACAAATCGCGAAAAAGTATACCGCCGGGGCTGTTCATCCCCAAAGCTACCCCGGTGGAGGCTGCCGTCCGGGCCGTCAGTTCTAGCGTAGTTCCCAATCCCGGACGGACGCGGGCTCCAGGAAGCGCATGGTGCCCCAGAAATCTTCGATTTCGTGGATGTTGTCCGACGAGACGTCGCCGGGCCAGTAGGTGAAGACCGTCCAGTACAACTGAATCTCGCGGTCTTCCTGGTAGTATTCGGGTTCGAGGGTTTCCTCATTATGGACATCTACGTCGTCGATACAGATATCGAAGCCAATCTCGTCTCCGGCAGACGGTTCGCCGATGACGCTGAGTGCGAAACGGGCTTCCTGGTACCAGTCCGCCGTCCCCTCATCGACGGTGGTTTGAGCGTACCAGACTGCATCGTCTCCGGTTCCGTACGGGTGTTCGTGTCCGCCGTAGATCTCCGGTGCAACGAAGGGTTCAGCCGTATCGTCCGCGCCCAAACTGTAGATCCACTGACCGCCGGTCTCTGTTTCCGTCGGATTTCGGCATGAGTCGAGAGTACGGCTTGCGTCGCCGTCGAAAAAGTATTCGACAGCATCGTTTTCCCACGTGACGGGCATGTCCCATTGCAGGCGGGTACCATAATTGTCGGCGACGTAAACGTCATCGACTACCGAGACACCGATGTAAACAAAGGCGTCGTCATACAACACGTTAAACGTGTAGGAGATGTCGTCCGGCCCCTCGGACTCGCCGGGGCCGTTGCCGGCCACGCCGAGGTTCTCGAAATCGACGGTTTTGGAGGCGGCACCGTCCCACTCTCCCGAGCTGAGCACCCCGTCGATTTCAGGTGGCGAATAGGTGAAAGGAACCTCGATCAGGTCCCTGCCTTCGTCGTCAAGATCCTGAGCTAAGGTCGGCATTCCGGAACACAGAACTGCTGCTGCGATCATTGTGACTACAGATATGCTCTTCATTTCGCTGTCTCCTCTCCACAACCGAACATGGACCAAATTGTCGTTAAGAATGCGTTAGTGTAGCACAGAAGCTGGACGAGTGGCTATAAGGCGGGTGACGGCCCAGAGAATCTGGAATACGCTATCCACTGATATTCTGAAGGATCAACTCAACAGTTCTTGTCCGCTGCGTCAGGTCAACTCAGTCAGTACTTCAGGATGTTCCTCGGCTACGCGCAGTAAGGCCTTGGCCGGCCCACTGGGCGTGCGTCGTCCTTGTTCCCAGTCTTGAACCGTTCGCAAACTTACGCCCATCAAACCGGCGAAACCCGCTTGCGACAACTGGAGTTTAGCGCGTATCTCTTTCGGCGGTGCCGGTTGAGTCAGTTTACTTGTTCGTAATAAGGGCGGCCCCTCTTTATGAGCCTTAATCTCGCGAATACCTTCGAGGATTTCCGTTCCGATATTCCGCTTAGACATTGGTTCAATCTCCATCACACGAGCCTACGGCAAAGCCGTATGGCTGACAAGTCCTTTTTTTCACTTGTCCTTTTTTTCACTCCGATGGTTCGAGAGAAAAGCCGGAGCCGTGACTATAATGCAGGTGTGGTCCAAATGGGAAATCTGTTATCCTGTGGGAACAGTATCTAAGCGACAAAGGACGAAACACGAATGAAAGAGAGAAGCGGTTTCTCGATGCGGGGATGCATGATCGTCATTGTGGTTCTTGCCGTGGCGGTGGTCGGCGTACACCATGTCCTCATCCGACCTCTTATTACGAAACGGGTTAAGGAATGGGCCCACAGGAACGTTCCAGAAGAAATGCGTGGCAAATTCGAGACCTTTATGGACCAACCAGTCGATCTTCCACCCCGGTTCTTTGAACCGATCACTGTCTCAACGGAAGTCGAAGATGCGATGGCGAACGTTAAGAGTCTCTACAAACAGCACAAACCCCAGCAAATCGATTTCGGTGCACTAGACACGGTCGAACAAGGCGGAGAGATAACCGATGAGACGTGGACGGAGATTCAGCAGGATTTACAGAGAATACAACCGTACATTGAAGCACTGATCGAGCTCGCCAATCGGGATGATTATCGACTCGAATTAGAAGAACTTCCGAGCTTTCTCGAACTGCAGATAGGAGCGAAGGTTCTGTGTTTACGCGCCTGTTTAGAGGCCAAATCAGGGCAATGGATGGAGGCGTTCCGATCAAACCTGGCGAGCCATCGTCTGGCCGTGCGACGCCCGGACAGTAGTCTGATCGGACATCTTGTTGCAATCGCCATCCAGGGAATCTCCAGTACCAACACGAGTTTTTTGGCGTCCCGGTGTCCCGACCCGAATGCGTTGCATGAGGCTCTCGGCCATCTTCGAGAACTTGCTCCCCGCGTGAACCTCGATCTGCTGGATCGCGCGCTCGAAGTCGATATGATTACCTCGCTACGTAAGGCGAAGAAGGAAGGATATGAGGTGTCGTTGTTACCCGGGAAACCCGGTAGATTCTACTTGCGGCAGTTAATGGACTGGATGATGAGTCAAAGATCGGAGGGTTCGTCGAGCCAATTCCCTCCGAAACTAGTCGTGCAACTGGCACGAACCTTAGGCTACGGGCAGGCGTTTGAGTATGTGTTCTTTGCGGTCGCGTTACCCAATTTCGTTGCAGCGGAAACTCGTGAGGATGTGAGTGTCAGCGAATACCACCTCGCACAACTGACTGTCGCCTCCAAACTGGCTGAGTTGACGGAAGGAGAAGTGCCGACGGAAGTCTCCGAGCTTGTGCCAAATTATTTGTCCGATAAACCGGAAGATCCGTTTGCAGAAACAGAGGTTTCTTATCCGTTTCATAAAGAACAGGGGATGTTTTATGGCATCGGGCCGGATGAGCAGGATGATCAACTCAGAGTATTGTATAGTCCAAGCAACGGGACGGTGAGCAACGGGGATATTGCGCCGTATGATTTCAGGTAGGCGGCTTTATTGCTAAGTCGGCCATTTTCTACCAACCCCTCTGTATCTCCCCCAGGCTTGGCGCTGTTGCAAAAAGTCGCGAGGGGTAACGATAGAGAAGTATTCAACCCCCTCTGAATCTCCCCCAATCTTTGACGCCATCGCAAAAAGTCGCAGGTTGGCATCGGAAGTTCCCTCTCCCCCCGGGAGAGGGGTAGGGTGAGGGGCGATCATTGCACTCGATTCGGGTATTGTTTTTCGCTTGTGTATTCGCCAGACACAGCAAATCAAGCAGAGGCAAAAGGTGTTTGT
>CAZTDD010000216.1:0-6025 GCA_964612675.1 uncultured bacterium | reverse complement strand
TGGCGGAGGTGCTGGAGTGCGACAAAGCCACGGCGCGATCCCACGTTTCCAAGGGCATCGCCAAGCTACGTGAAAGACTCGATAATTCGATTGTTCGATGAAGGAATCAAAGGATGACCGAGAAACGTAATACAGACAACGGCGAATTCGATTTCTCCCCCGGGGAGAACCCAGTCGATCTCCTGAAGAGGGACGTGCCGCCCGAGGTGGAAACCCGATTGAACGAAGCCTTCGACCGTTTCCTCGCCCAACTGCCCGACCAACCGACACGCCGCCGTCGGTGGCTGTTCATGCCCCGCCTGAATTGGGTGAATGCCTTCGTGGTCCTGGTGCCGGTTGTGTGTATTGTCTCGTTTTTCCTCCTGTCACCGTGGGAAGACGTTTCCCGGGTGAAAGTCCTCCCCAGCACGGTGTTGCTCGATCCCGACGAGCCCGGGACCCGCAAATCGGTTGAACTCGTCGTCAAGAACACCGGCAGGAAACCGATCCGCGAAGCCGCCGTTCATCACTCATGCGCGGGCTGCTCCGTCATCGCCGGGATCACCGAGCCCATCGCGCCGGGGGAGAGTTCGACCGTATCCGTGCCGTTTGACTACCCCGTTCACCAAGGCAAGTTCACAGAGAAGCTCTATGTCAGTGCCTACTATAACGGCAGAGAGGAGCCGTTCCGGTCTGAGGTGGCGGTCGCTGGGTCCGCAGAATCCACGGTTTGTCTCATGCCGCGGTCCATCTTGGCGGAAGTAACCGAGGTCACCCAAAGCGCCAACGCTTTGTTTACAGTGCGCCTACTTGATCCCGAAGCGGTTTGGCAGGAGGCCCGGGTCGAGGATATCGCGTTCACCGGCGGGCGGGACGTGTCCGACCTCACAGACGTCACGTTGCGAACCGATGGCTCGGAGCGTCAGATCCTTGGCATGATCCGCTGGGATACATCTGAACTGTCTAAACAGCAGCCATTGATGGGCGTGCTGCAAGTCCACTCGAGGAGTAATCAAAAAGAATATCGCCTGGAGCTGCCGTTCAAGGTCATGCGGCAGCCGATCCGGCTCAGTCCCGAGACGGTCGTCGTGGAGCCGGACAGGCCCACTGTGATAATAAGCCAGCTTCCCAGCGGTGTATCCCTCGACCACGTGAGGATGATGCAGGGCGATAAGGAGATTGGCTTCCGGCAGGAGGTCTACGACTATGGTGTCTGGGGGAGGGTGGTGAGGGTGCCGTTGGATTTGAAGACAGGGGATTTTGTGGATGGTCTCAAATTCGCATCGCTCGGTTTTGGATTCTCGGACGGCACGCTGTTGCGGAGATCCTTGGTTGTTCGCTCTGCGGGCCCAATGCGTGAAAGCACGCGAAAGGAGAGGAAATCATGAAAACACCAGCTACTTTCTTAGTCACCGTGGCATTGTTGCTGTCGATGCAAACCACGGCCGGAGCGGTTTGTTTGGAAGTCGAGATGAATATCCGTGTGGAAGTACCTCCTCACAGTAATATCATGAAACGAGGCGTGGACAATATCGAGCAGCTGGCCGCCGCAAACCCCGGTGATGCAACAATAGCAAGGCAGTTGATAAACAAGAAGTTGCTGTACGAGAATGGCTGTCGATATTCCTTTTCTGCTTTGTTGTTTGTCCATCTGCACGAGGATGGCTCAATTAACCGGTATCGCCTTCAGTACCGACAGCCAATTATTAATACGTTCGACTTATCGTTCACTCCCAGTAATCCATCTATCGAATACAAGGAAGAGATCATCATCATTCGAGACGAGAACAAAGAATACCTCTGCTATTCAATGCTCGAAAATGAACAAGTCTATGAGCAGACTGTCCCGGTGGTGAGTAAGTCTCCGCAAGCCCGTTCTCTCGAAAAACCGGAGTTTTGGCTGCCCTTGTTCGACTGGTACATCCGTTTAGCCAACTCTGAAAGAACTCCCAACCTCAGCACCGAGGCATTTGATCGCTATGAGGTTACCGAACCCTTCGTAGGCACAATCGAAATATCGCAGGATCAAAAAGAAGTCCGTTTTTACGAAGGGAGCATAGACGACCCGACATCGCATTCTGTTATCAGACTGATTGAGTACGAAGGAAGCATGGTTCCGCTCATCATGCAATCTTCGACCAAGGGCGCTGAGGAGGTTTCTCAATACTTCGCGATAAAGAGAGAACTCGATGCCGATGAATGCAGCAGGCTTCTGAATATCCCTGAGGTAGAACACGAGTCCTAAAGAGGCTGATCAACATTCGCAGGAGGTTTCGCCCCATGAAAACAAAGCAAAAGACTCTTGAAATCAGCTTGTCGATCGCGGTGATTTTACTCATTTCGTTGTCTCTTTTTCCGAAAGATAGAACAGCAATAGCGGGGAATTGTCTGGCGCTATGTACGGGGTATTGCGCGGACTGGCAGTGCCTCTACACGTATCCCTATACATGGAGAATGTTTTACGCGGCGGACTGTTCATCAAGCTGTGAAATCAAGTGTGGCGATGAGTGGAAGCCGAACTCCACTACGTTTGTGTCGACGTTGGTCGGTTTGGTTCCTCCTTCGTCTCCGCCGTCCAACCAATACAACGTGCCTATTGCGGTTGGGACGGTGTCGGGGCGGGTCCGTTACGGATACATGGCCTACGGATTCTGTTGGCATACGGACGACGAGCCGTACGATCGCGTGCAACGGTGTTCCGGGACTTCGGTTCGTCTCTGCTAGCTCCCGAAAGCACCCGCGATAGTCCAATGCCTGTCGCCATAAGAAGTGAAGCAACCCGAAAATGAGCCCAAAAGGCGATACCCAGAAGGTGCTGAGGGTGCCGTTGGATTTGAAGGCAGGCGATCTCGTGGATGGTCTCAAGTTCGCATCGCTCGGTTTTGGATTCTCGGACGGCACGCTGTTGCGGAGATCCTTAGTCGTTCGCTCTGCGGGCCCAATGCGTGAAAGCACGCGAAAGGAGAGGAAATCATGAAAACACCAGCTACTTTCTTAGTCACCGTCGCATTGTTGCTGTCAATGCAAACCATCGCCGGTGCGGTCTGTTTGGAAGTGGATGTGAACGTCTTCCACGAGTTGTTGGCTGGGAGTGATGTATTGAAGCGTGGAGCAGATGACCACGCCCGGTTTGCAGCCGAAAACCCGAATAATGCGACAATGGCGACAGTGGCGACAAACAGCCGGCTCGCCTGCAGCGAAGGTTACGGATATTCCTACCCCGCGTCTCTCTTTGTCAACATGGAGGAAGATGGTTCTATCGAAAGATACCGCGTCGAGTATATAGAACCTTCTGTTGACATTGGCGATCCGTCTTTCACACCCCAGAATCCACCTATCAAATACACCGATCATATCACTATCATTCGGACACCTGAGAACAGGTACCTGGCCCGCCGCGCGATACAATCGGGCGAGGTGTTTGAGGAAATCCATCCGTCCTACCAGTTGCACACGGTGGATGCTGAAATGTGGTTCCGCCCTTACGAGTTGTATCTCGATCTGCTGGGCTCAGACAGGACGCCCAATCTGATTACATCATCATTCAGGCGATATGAGGTTGACCAACCCTTCCGAGGCTTCATCGAAATGTCAACCGATAATCGAGAGGTACGGCTGTATGCGGGAGACGTGAATGAGGCGAAAGAGTACCTGCAAATGACAATGGAGTCGTCGGATCATCGCCATCGATTCCCTACTAAAGTGAGCTGTTGGATAAAAGGACAGATGCGAACGACGCTATACATGACTATCAAGCGCACCGTCAACGCCGACGAGGTCGACGGTCTGCTTACAATCCCTGAGCCCGGCGAGGAGCTCCAAAAACGGCTTGAGCAACGCAGACGCGAAAAGGAAAGCAGGTCCGCTCCGCCAGCGCCGGGAGAGGGACAAAACGAATGGAGGTGACTGCCATGAAGTGTGTCCAAACCGTGATTGTAAGGTTTCTTACCGTTCTCGTAATCGTGGTTGTCCTGCTTTCTGTTTTCGCACCGCTTAAGGAAGTGGTGGCTCAATGTGGCCACTGCTCCAGCTGGTGTTTGGACTGGGACTGCATACAGACGGATTCATATACCTGGAGAAGCGTGTATTGCGTATACCGCTGGTGCGAATTGGACTGGGACTGCATCGTGCTCTGCGCGGATACTTTCAAGCCTTACTCGTCAAGCCGAATTGCCGCGCTCAAGTATTACCTGGTACCGCCAAACCAGACTTACCACACCCCTGTGAACCAGGGGCAAGTGCAAGGGGTCAGAGTGTTCAGATACTATTCCGAACTTTCGGGTTGCTGGACTTCCGGTACACAGCGAGGCGCATATTGGACCACATGTACCCAGCTGAACAGTCTGACGTGTTGACACGTCCTAAAACGCTCTCGTTGGGGACAAGTGGTGGCAGCAACTGACGTGCGAAGATTATTCTGGCCGATCCTATTTGCCATCGGCTTTTTCTCTGTATCGCCGCCCAACTTCGATCTCTGGTGGCATTTGCAGGTAGGGCGCGATATCTGCCGGGATCATATCTGGCCAAGCCCCGATATTTACTCATACTGCTCTGATCGAGCGTGGGTGATTCATTCGTGGCTGGCTGACTGTTTTTATTATCTCGTCTGGGCTCTCGGAGAATCCATTTGCGAGGGCGGCGGTCTCTTGTCTCTCAAGGGTCTTCGCTTCCTGATCCTGCTCGGTTTCTCACTTGGGATATACCTTTGGGTCAAACACCGCAGCGGGAACGCAACCGTGGCGATCCTTTCTGTGTTATGCGTCGGCGTGTTCTGCTGGCACCGTACGATACGCCCTTATCTACTCTCGATGCTGTTCTTCTTATACTTCTATTCGTTCTGCACGCGGGAAGAACCCCGCAAACGCGACATGATTCTGATGCCCGCCACGTTACTCTTGTGGGCGAATATCCACGGCGTCTTTGCCATAGCCGCCGCCTTGCTGCTGTTGGCACTCGCCGTCCAGGCAGCGGCACGCTTGCTCCACGTCCGGCCGTACCACTCCGTACGTTGGAATATCATCTCTCTGGTTTCGATTGCCGCGGTGTTTGTCAATCCGGAACCGATCGGATTGTTCACACGAGTCTATTTCGCGAGCTCCTACCCCACGTACGATTGGTTGTCATTGCCTGCATGGTTCCTTGAAGCACCGTTGGAGACACTGGATCTGGTTGTCATCTTTGTCATCCTTTTCATAGGCTGGATTTTCATCCACGTACGTAATCCTCCCGGCTGGCCCGTGCTCCTCTCAGGTCGATTTGTAACGGACGTTGCGTGTTTCCTTCTTCCCGTTCTTCATATCCGGTTTCTCTGGATGCTTGTGTTTCCGCTGGTTGGGGCGGCACAATCCATGCGGAAGTGCCTGCCAAGAGAAGAGAACATCCGGTTGATCCCGGTCCTGCTGCTGTTTCTTTTTCTTTTCTTTCGCCTGCCTCATTCCGAGAAGACCAGTGTCTATAGGCTTCCGGAAGAATCCGTCGGTTATCTTTCACGAGCGGGGTTGAGAGGAAACGTGTTTTGTACCTGGCACTGGGGAGGGTACCTCACCTGGACATCGGACAAGAAAGCGCAAGTCTTTGTCGACACTCGGATAGAACCATTCACGACGCGTGAAATCGATCTTTCACTCCACGCCTGCGAATTCCCCGCGCGCTACCTTGGCGAGCTGGTGGAATACGGTACGGAGTTTATCATCATGCCGGTCGGCGACCGTCAGCCCGAATGGGAGATGCTGGCCGAAAAGGGCCTGATCGAGTTCTTGCACAAGAATGAGCAAAACTTTCTGGCGCGCGTGAACGTTGACAAGGTGCGTGAGGTGTACGCCGAAACTGGGTTCGGGGCGGAATTGCCCCAGGATCAGACGCCGTTTCGCTAGGCCGATTGGTTTTGACCCGTCAAATCCGAAGAATCGAGGCCTACCCGCTAAAGGAGGAGCAAGATGAGTTCAAACGTCAACCATCTACATAATCGAATCGTTCCACCGCGTCTCATCGTGGCAGGAGTCTTGTTGCTTTCGGCGTTTGCGACTGTTGTTGGAGCGCAGGCTGC
>CAZTDD010000215.1:0-6041 GCA_964612675.1 uncultured bacterium | reverse complement strand
ATACACAAGATAATCATAATACGCGAATCCAATGCAATGATCGCCCCTCACCCTCACCCTAACCCTAACCCTCTCCCGGGGGGAGAGGGAACTTCCGATGCCAACTTTCGACTTTTTGCGACGCCGTCAGTCTTGGGGAGGCAAAATGAAAGCGTCGTTCTTGCTTTTTTTCCTCCTCCGAGTTTGGAGGAGGTGTAGGAGGGGGCTGCCTGGGTGCGGATTTGCCTAGTTCCACTTCCCATAAATAAAACGAATGTTTCCACTCAAGTATAACGGCGGCCCGCGCACGCCTCAAGGAAGAGAATAGACTATCTTTCTCTCGCGCGGCCTTGCGCCACAATCAAGTCGGCCAGCATCCCAAGAATACAGGTCATGAAACCGACCAGGACAATCGTAATATCCCCCTGCTCGAGTCCCTTCCCCGCAGAGAAGTGCCATCCTCCCAGGAATACCCCCGCCACCATCAGAAGGAAGCCCAATGGAAAGAAGACCTTCAGCGGGTTGAAGTACATCACCATTCTGATGACGGTGAAAAGATACTTCGATGTATCTTTGATTGGGTGAAACTTCGATTTTCCGATCCGTTTGTGGTACTGAGTCGGGACATATTTCACTGCGTGGCCGTTACACAAGAAGGCCAGCGTCATCGTTGTAACGCACGAGAATCCGTCCGGGATGACCCAGAGGTATTTCAGCATAATGTCCCGTTTGAACGCTTTCAGCCCCGTATTCAGATCGGGGATCGGTTTACCGGAGAGATAAATCGCCAGCCGTCGAATGAACCATTTTGCGGGCACACGCAACAACTTCATTGTCCCCTTCTCAGAGGTGCGGGCTCCGTTCACCTGATCGTATTCTGGAAACTCGCGAAGCAGATTCGGGATATCGGGCGCATGATAGGTACCGTCCCCGTCCAGCATGACAATAATGTCACCGTGGGCTTCCAGAATGCCCGTCTTCCGGCTCGCCCCCGACCCTCCGTTCACCGGTCGGCGAATTACCCGGACTCCCTTCTCGTGGGCGACCTCCGTCGTTCGGTCCGTCGAGCAATCATCGACGATCATGATCTCGTACGAGTGTGGATCGTCCTGCATCGCTGCTCGAACATCGTCGATTACCGGGCCGATTGCTTCTTCTTCATTGAAGCACGGGATCACGATACTCACTTCGGGACGTTCAGATTCGTTTTTCGGATCGATCTCAGCCATGATGACTTTGTCCAAAACGTTGATTTGCCAGAATAGCGAACCATATGAGTCCACTGAAGAGTAGATTCAGCACAAAAACAACCGCGAAAATGAGTGAAAACGCGACGGCCTCCTCCGGCGTGTATCCCCAAGTCCCCAAGAAATGCATGAGAGCGAGTTCTTTCGTACCGAACCCTGCGACCGATACTGGAACCGCCGTAACAGCGGTCGACAACACAAAACTGAACAGCGTCATCGCGGGATCCATTTGAATATGGAGAACGCCGCGTACCAAATAGATGATCAGATAGAGTATACCCCACGACAAGAATGTTTGCAGCATACACCAGACTAACGTACTTTGGTTCCCGAGATCTCCATCCACCCGGCTGATCCAACTGCGCACGAAATGAACCCGCCAGAGAAGAAACCAACCCGCCGCGAGGACCAGGATCATTACTGTCAACCCGTACCAAACCCCCACCGTTTCAGGATAGCTTACATACAAACAGATGCTGAACAGCCCGAAACAGGCCAGCACAAGCACGTCCATACCTCGTTCAAGGACCAGATTGCCTACCGCGCGTCGGGGGTTCAAGCCCCACTCGGTCAGATGGCGAAAACGATAGGCCTCTCCGGCGCGCGCAGGCGTGATGAATCCATAGAAATAACTCTCGGTATAGCTCGCAAAGACTTCTCTGAATGGACGCGGAACACCCTGAAAAGAAAGCAGAAGGGACCATCGAAAGACCTTCACAATCAGAATCAAAACGAGGCCCAGAAGCATCAGCAGTATGGTACCCGGTCCCAGCCGATCGTACATCATGAAGATATCATTCCAATCGACTTTCAAAAGGACGTACACAATGAAAGGAATACCAAGCAAACGAAGGGCTGTCCAAATCCAAGAGCGGTTATGTTTCTTCTTGGGGTTTTTCGAATCGGTTGAATTCACTCGCCTCTCCCCTCCAGCTGGTCGGGAGTGAAAAACCGCGAGGATGGGACATGCGGCTCCGCCGACTTGCGAATCAGAAGGACGATCAACAACCGCTTCAAGAACCGGGCGGGGCGGGCGAATCGGCCGAATGTCGCCAGATAAAGACGAAGGAGAATCAAGCGAGTCGTGGTCATTCGCATCGTGTCTACCCCCTGAGTCCGGCGACGAGATAATCTGTTGCCAGTTGGAAACAGTACCGATCATCCATCCACGAGGGAAGAAGGACCTTGCCTGCCTGACACCCCCGCAGATGTGCAGCCGCCAGGTCCGCCTCTCGCATCAGAACGAATCCGGAAGGATATAGGAACTGAGTCCTGCGACTACAGGATGTGTAGTCGAACGTGGCGTCCTCAGCCAATCGGGTGCGCAGGAAGCCGAATCCCCTTTGCAATGCCGCAGTGACTGGTTTGCTCGACGTTTTGCCGAGGTACGCAACAAGGAGACTGAGTGTCAGGCTGTGGTAACCGACATCCGGTCCGCCATATTCCGGAAAATGTCCGTCCTCCGCCTGGTTCTGCACCAATTCGCGAACACGCTGTTCGGCTTTCTCTATCAGGAACTCATCCTCAAAGATCTCACCGACAGCATGTAACGCTACAACCGATGCGGCGACCTGGTTCGAGACCTCCGGGTTGTTATTCCGGCACAGCCAGTCAGCAGCGCGAAAGAAGACTCGACGATTCGGCCGCAAATCCAGTAGGCGAACAGTTTCCGCCGCCAGCATTGTCGAAAAGGAAGTGGCACAAAACGATCGTTCATGCGGCCACCATTCATCGAAGCTGCCATCCCGATTCTGTATCCGATACCAAAAACCGATTGCGGCTTCCGCCCACGAACGGACTTTCTCCACACCGGCGAATCGGTTTCCCTCGAACGGGTTCTGCCACAAAAGTGCCAGATAATACCCGATCTCTTGAGCCCGGGCATTGGGGAAATCGAGCGCTTTATAATGCCAGTAGTAACGGTCAAAGCACCCATACGTTCGCGAAGAAGGATCCCGGTCTCCCAAACCGAGAATTCTCTCCGCGACGGCGAGCGCCTGGCTGCGGTACAACGATTCTGCGTTTCGTTCGTTCATATCCATAGACCATCCGGGGATGCTTGCAGATACACGGATGGTCCAGTAGTCTGCCACAGCTACGAGCGTGAGAGGAGATACCATCCCTCAAATGGACTCGATACCGCAGGGATTGCTATTCCTACAAACGATTCTGCTTCTGGTGTCGTTATCGGCGATTCCCTTGGTGCGCCGGGGACAACAGGTCCTGATTCCGCTTTTGTGGGTAGGACCGTTGGCAATCCTGTTTCCGGCTTTTTTGTACGTCCTCGGAACATCCAGTGTGTCTTTCGTTTTGGTTTCGTCAGCGGTTTGCCTGGCGCTCGCCGTCCTTTCTGCACGAATGATCGAAACGGGAACGGGAAGGGTGGAAGACAGAATACTTGAATGGAATCGCCGAGATGCAATCCATATTCTTGTTCTCGTTGGTGTATCGCTGATTCTGTTTCGACATCCGCTCTTCACCGGGGGAACACTCGATTCTAGCGAAGATATCGCCCAGTCGCTGCCCTATGCGGCTTTCTATGCGAGGAGTCTTCTCAGTGGAGAAATCCCTCTCTGGAATCCCTACAACCTCTGTGGGACCCCGTTTGTTGCGAATATCCAATCGGCGGTGTTCTATCCAGGGAACCTTCTGTATCTGTTATTTCCCGTAGGATACGGCTTTGCAGTGGATTTGTGGCTGCACATTCTTGGACTGGGGATCGGTGTCTATCTACTTGCGCGCGTCGTCGGCTGCGGTAGATCGGGCGCATTGATCGCAGCCGCTTCATTCATGTTGTCCGGCTTCCCCGTCGCGCGCGTATTCGCCTCTCACAAAAATCTGCTGAACACACTTGCGTGGATGCCATGGGTGCTTGCGGCAGGCGTGGCAGCGTACCGAAGGCCACGGATTCGATACATCTGTCTACTGGCCGCAGGCGGGGGTCTGCAGATTCTCGCGGGGTATCCACAGCTCGTTCAGTATACTTGGTTGCTGATGGTTGCAGTTCCTGTCATCGATCTACCCAGTGTGATTCGTAAGCGCAAATTGGTGCGAGACTATGTGCGAAGAATAGGGGTGCTTGGCCTATCTCTTGTCGGCGCCGTCTGTATTGCGGCGGTTCAATTGCTGCCAACAGCCGAATTACTTCCGCTCAGCAATCGTGCCGAGGGTGTACCGCTGGGGGCCGCTCTTCATGGGGCTCCGTTCGTTCAAACCGTGAGCAACTATGTTTTTCCATTGTTGTTCGGCCTCCCGCGTCAAGGAACCTATTTCGGAGCGTTCAATTACATGGAATTGGCGTCCTACGTTGGGTTGGTCGCGCTGGGACTTGCATTGTTCTCTCTTGGCCGACTAAGAGAGAGGAAGACAGCTGTATTGTCGCTCGGGATCCTTCTGGCATTTCTCCTCGTTCTCGGAGATCGTACGCCACTCATTCGAGCGATGTGCGCAATCATTCCGGGGGCCAAGAACCTGCAAGGACCTTTCCGCTGGAATGTGGCCGTGGCCTTGGGGATCTGTCTGTTGGCCGGGCTGTCGTGGTCGTCTTTCGTATCCCGAGCAGCGAAGATCCCCAACCTTCGCATACGAATAGCCAAAACGGCGGGGCCGATATTGATTGCGCTGGCGGTGCCAATCTATCTGTGTTCACTCGATTCTCTGCCGATAAAGCCGATGCTCAAGGAGAAAGGCGAAGAGGTCCTTCATACTCTCTATTACGAACACAACCGTGGTACAGCAAAACCGTTTGAAGAGCATGTGGCGAGACTGGACACTGTTATTTCACATGGTATCTCTCATACCGCCGCCCAGATATTTTTACTGGGTATACTCGTCTCGGTGCTTTCCCTTTGCCTGCGAGGACGGATCCGGCCGATGCGACTATTTCCTCTTCTTATTCTGCTCCTGGCGATGGACTTGCTGCACAAACATGAAAGATTTGTCGGCAGCGAAGAGAGGGAAACGTACTTCCCGAAAACAGAACATGTCGAGTTCCTCGCCAGAGAAGCGGTTCACAGCCGATTCATGCATCTGGATCGAACATTCAGCTACAACGGCGCGCAGCTGTTCGGTATCCGCAGCTGTAACGGCTACGACTCGCTTCTTCCGAGATCGATAACAAAACTGTATGCCGATCAACAGGGAGAAAAGGTCCATGGGAGGATGAACAAAATCCATTTCGATAATCCGTCAGGGAAGATCCCTGACATGTTGGGGATCGATTACGTTTTGTGTGCCCGCGAACTTCCGGATCAAGACTGGACGCTGGTTGATGAGAAACGAGAAAGAACATATGTGCGAAGAAATTATCGCGATTTTCAGTTTCTCGAATCCGCCCTTGTCCGGCTGTACTGTAGAAAACAGCGAATCAACCGCGTATGGGTCGAGGAAGCGTGGGAAGATGCCGGAAAACAGCCCGCAATAGTCTTGCCCGATCTTTCCGGGGATCGCGTTGCCTTTTTGTCCGACGGAATCAACGAAGTCAACCTCGCTGTCGATTCCGCTTCCGGCGGGTTACTTGTTTTGTGCGACACAGACTATCCGGGCTGGCGCGCATACGTGAATGGGGAAGAAACGTCTATCTTGACGGTGAATGGATTTGCCCGAGGAGTAGTTGTGCCGTCCGGAAAAAGTGAGGTGAGGTTTTGCTTCCAACCTGTGAGCTATCCGCTCGGGTTGTTCATCAGCGAGTTTGCCGTGGGAACGATCCTGTTTTTCGGTTTGACCTCGCGTCGAAAGTCTCGACAGTGTCGAGAGAATAGACCCTATGGTTGCAAAAACGAGAAGAGGCCGGCCGGAAACGCCGTTGGAAAGCCG
>CAZTDD010000214.1:0-6063 GCA_964612675.1 uncultured bacterium | reverse complement strand
AATGAAACGAGAGGGATACACGATTCATTTATGGCTGGATAGAAAACTCAGGTTATAGACTCATCCACCACGTGTGGAAGGAGATCTTTCGCCGTCCTTTGGGCGGCGATTGCATGTTTATCGTTGTTTGTTTGACAAACCTCTTATCGCAAACAAATGCCTGCGACGGAGCCCAATCGCGCTGGCCCAGAACGCTGCGCTGGCCCAGGAGTTGAACTCCTGGGCCAGCAAGGGAAACGACAATCCTCTCATTGCATCGTGTACAGATTCAACTCGTCGATCACAACGCTTCCCGACACGTCGGGACCGCCCAGCTGTACGACGCCGATCGGCGGCAGCTCCTTCTCACCGGATTCGAAATTCCCGCCAAGGCGAATCTCCTTGAATTCACCCAGGGGAAGATGATTGACACGCAACGAGGAACAGATCGTCTGCCCGCCGTCCGTTACCATGAAGACCAGCGTTCCCTCGTCGCCCGCTTCACGTTTTACCTGGGCCGACCCGAATAGCATAGCGGGCATTTCGGGCGCGACAGAGAACGGCGCGATGTGCGCTGCGAGCTGCGACGGTTCAATCGCCAGGTTCACACCCTGCCCACTCATGCCCTCGCACAGCGAAACGGTACCGGGCACCTCCCCTTCAGGCAAAAAGAGCAACGGATTCAGCCCTGCCAAATCGTCGGCAACTGAGTCGAACGTGTTGTCGCACTCCATCTGGACCTCGGTCTTCCTCGACGAATCGAACGGCACAACCCGCAGCGAATCGACATACACGATGTTGATCCCTTGAGGCGCATCTTTCGGGACGGCGAATTGGAGTGCGGCCATAATCTCCGTCGTCGGTGCGTCATACACCAACCGCAGCTTGCCCCACTTGCCTACAGGTACCTCGCTGCCAATCGGGTTCACATAGCCCAGACTGCCGTCGATCGGATACGCGAACGCCACAAGTCCCATCTGCACCCTGTCCGTCGTTGAACGTGCGGCAACAGACAGCTCGATCAAGTCGCTATGCAGGCTCACAGGTTCCTCGATCAGAAACCGCACCGCCTCGCCCGCGTTCAGCGTTACGATCAACCCTACCCCGTCGGTCGCATCCGGATACGCGTTGTCTGTGGGGACCGATCCGTAGTTGTATCCCGCCGCTTCGTTGAAGCCCGCAACCGGCACAGTCGTCAGATCGGGCACATTGATGCTGACTCGAATCGGTGTAGCCGTCGGGGTTGGTGTCGCGGTCGGTGGGACGGTTGGCGTATCGGTCGGCGTTAAGGTCGCTGTCGGTGTGTTCGTGGGTGTATCCGTCGGCGTAGCGATCGGAGTCGGCGTGGGGGTCAATGTGAATGTAGGCGTGTCGGTCGGAATTGGTGTCGGCGTGGGGGTCAATGTGGGCGTCGGTGTTGGTGCGACGTCCGTGAAATAAACCGCTTCTGTCGACGAGATACTACCTTTCACATCGCCACCCTCGACCGCAAAAACGATGAAAAGGTAGCTGTTTCCATAAACCGGTCCTTCCGCGTAGGACGGGGACAGATTCTTCGTTCCCTGTCGCCACTCGAAATACTGCACCGTACCGCTCTTCGTTTGACCGAGATAATCCGCTTTAGCGTTATTCACCCGTACGTAGACGTGGTAATTGGTGATTCCTTCACCCGGCATGTTCCAGTGAATTATTAGCGCGCGGTCGTCGGCATCGTCGACATCATAGCCGCCTACCAGGTCCGCGGCATGCCGAAGATCGTCCGTGACGACAACAGTGTTCTCCGCGACTTGCGGCAGAACCGGTGTCGGTGTGGGGGTCGGCGTGACAGTCGGTGTGTTCGTCGATGTGGGCGTATCTGTCGGCGTGAAGGTCGGTGTCGGCAGCGGTTCCGCGACCTGTATCGAGAACGCAAAGTCCTGCGTTTTGTTTTTGCTTGTCATAAACAACAGGGTAACGTCCACGGTCTGCGGCGACGTATCAAGCGGAATATCGTAGGTGTACGTTCCAAGAAGCCGTCCGAGTTCCGCTTTGTTCACCTTGAAGGATGCAGGTGCCAGCGATTCCGGATTCGTCAACGTAATAATCGCCTGAATCGGATCGGAGATATCGAAATTCACTTCCAACAGGCTCCCTGCCGGGACATTGTCAATGGTTCCGTTGTTCATGAGCGCCCCGCGCGACTCCTCGTCCACGGTAACAGACGCACTGATCACAAGGTCCGGCAAGCCTGTCTCAATCACTGTCAGTGTGTAGGACTTCGTGTTCGTGTACGCGGGATCGGTCGAGTCGGTTAGTCTGATCGTGAAGTTGAATTCACCCGACTGGGTCGGTGTGCCTGCGATTGTCCCTGTGTTTGGATCCAGTGTCAGCCCTTCCGGGAGGTTTCCGGCGGTGATTTCCCAGCGATACGGGCTGATTCCGCCTTGGCCTTCCAGTTTCGCCTCGTATGGCGCATACTGCATGGCTTTTTGGATACTCGATGTTGTAATCGCGATCCCTTCGATGACCTTGATTGTGAATTGCTTCTCGGCGTAGCCGGTGGGATCGGCGGAATCGGTCACGCGAACCGTGAATTCCCGCGCCTGGCCGATTTCGAGTGTCGTGGTTCCTGAGATCGAGCCGGTAGTCGCATTCAGGTCGAGCCCCTCAGGCAATCGGCCCTCAACAATCCGCCATGTATACGGCGGTTGTCCGCCCGAGGCGATCAGGTTTTCAGAATACGGAGCGATTTTGAGCACATCGCTCAGCTCGGTGTTTTCGATAGCGATTGGACCGTAGACATCCATCGTGTACTCGCGTGAAACCGTTTGAACCGGCGTCCCCGAGTCGTCCAGGGCGATGGTGAATGTATACGTCCCGGCCTGTTCCGGTGTGCCTTCCAGGCGTGCCGAGCTCGCGCCTGCCGCCAGCTCAATACCCGGCGGCAGAACACCGCTATCGAGACGCCACGAGTACGGCGGCACGCCGAGTTCCGCTCGGATCGACGCGCTATACTCTTGGGCTGTCCGTCCGTTCGGTAGCGCCTTGGTGGTCATTACCAGGGTGTCCGAGACGACGACGATGTATTCCTGTTCGGCGGTTTGTGCGGGGCTGTCGCTGTCGTTGACCTCGACCGTGAACGAGTAGGTTTGCCTGGTGCTCGGCGTGCCGGTAATCGTGCCGTTGCTGTTGAATCTCAGGCCGTCGGGCAGCGTGCCGCTTTTCTTGCGCCAGGTATACGGTGGAATGCCGCCTTTGGCGTCCAGTGCGTAGTTGTAGGAAATGTCTTTTGCGCCGTCCGGCACAACGTACGTCGTAATCTGCAGCTCGTCGGAGATATGCTGGAAGAATTCCTTTTGAGCGGTTTCTCCGGCTGAGTCGGTGACTTGGACTGTGAAGGTGTAATCGCCTCGGTACTCCGGCGTTCCACTGAGTTGGCCGGTCTCTCCGTCCAGCGTGATCCCCTCAGGGGGTACGCCGGCGATGATGGACCACGTGTAGGGCGACGGTCCTCCTTTCGCAGAGAGCACAACCGGATTCGCCTCGACTCCCTTCTTCTCGTTCGGGAGCGAGGCGGAGGTCGTAATTGTGAGGTTGCTGGTGACCCGAAGGCTCAGCGATTGGGTGTGCGTTTGCTGGGTCGGCGAGGAGCTGTCTTCGACAGTGACCATAAAATTCTTGTACTGGCGTGAGCCGGGCGAGCCCGAGATGACGCCGGTGGATGGATCCAGGCTGAGGCCGTCGGGCAGCTGTCCGCTGTAGCTGAATGTGAACGGTTCGATACCGCCGTTGACCACGATGGCTTCCGAGTATTCTTCGCCTTGGAACGCATCGGGCAGGGCGGTGGTTTGGATTTCGAGCGGCTCCGCGATGCGAAGATCAAAGTCCTGGAACACCGAGCGCCCTTCCTCGTCATAAACAAGGAACACCAGGCTGGCGAAGTATTCCTCCATGGGCGTTCCCGAGAGTTGGCCGGTGGATGGATCCACGTCGAGCCCAAGCGGGACGAAACCGGAATACACTTCCCAGGTCAGATTGCCGTAGCCTCCGGAGGCACCGATTGTCTCGCTGTACGGTTGCCCGGCGACACCGTCGTCGAGGCTGGTGGTCGAAATCGTGACCGGGTCAACGAACTCGACGGTAAACTCTTTTTCGGCAGTTCGGTCATCCGCATCGGCGACTCGGACAGTGAAAGTATAGGTCCCGGCTGAGGACGGCGTCCCCGAGAGGTTCCCGTTTGTATTCAGTGAGAGGCCAGGCGGCAGCGAACCGGCGCTTCTTGAGAACGAATGGGGCGATGTGCCTCCTGCAGCATCGAAGCTGACGAAGTACTCGCTACCCACCGTCCCGCGCGACAGTGTAGCATCCTTAAGAATCGCCAATGCCTCGGTCACTTGGATCGTATATTCCTGTTCGGCGTACGATCCAGAGGCGTCGGTCACTCCGACAGAAAAGGTATAGGAGCCGGTCTGGGTGGGTGTTCCGGAGATGTCGCCTGTCGAGGAATCAAGAGTGAGTCCCGGCGGCAGTTGGCCGAAGGCGACTTCATAGGTGTAGGGACCGTAACCGCCGGCGATCTCAATAGTCGCGCTGTATTCGGCTCCAGTTTCCCCGACCCCGACGGATGTTGTGCTGATATTGAGTGGGTCGGTCGTATCGATTGTGAAAATGTTTGAGTAGCCGGTGTGCGTCTCCGCACCGGCAACACAAGCGACCAGCATACACGCGACCATGTAGACGGCTCGTTTCTTCATTGGATAATCCTCCTATACCTGTGATTCGAAATGTATATTCCCTCACCCTAACCTCGATGATGGGGCACAAAGTTGGCGTAACGGATCTCAACCCCCTCCTCTACGGCTCTCATGTTTGCCTTCGGCAAGCCATGAGATTCCTCCCCCGATCTTCGGGGGGAGGAGAAGCTCCTCTTCTCCCCCAAGAGGGCCACGCTCGCGTGGCCGCAGTAAGGGGGAGATTCAGAGGGGGTTGTTTTCTTTCTCTTCGCAGTAGTTCTTCAAGTATTCCAGCACTCCGTCCAAATTCCGCACTATATCTTCATTCAGAATACGGACCACTTCCAGCCCTCTGTTGTTTGCGGATGTGGAGGGCGAGGAACTGTCTTCCTTGAAAACGCGACCAGAGACGTTTTTCCGCTGGCGTGAGGTTTCGGCGCAGCTCTCGTGCTCTTCGTTTTGTTTTATTATCAACAGTTCTTTTCATTCTCACTCAACCCCGATGTCGGCGGTCCGACAGAAAAGCTGTGCTGTCATGTCAACCCCACCCGAACCCTCCCCAATCTTGGGGAGGGAAACTGAGAAGAAGATCGACTTGATTCGATCCGCATCGAACAGCGGCCCACACTAAGAGCGGCTCACACTGAGAGCGGCTCACACTAACAGCGGCCCACACTAAGAGCGACTCGCACTGAGAGTGACTCGCACTGAGTCGGTTTCCTTTCCGTTTCCTCCCCCGAGATCGGGGGAGGTGTAGGAGGGGGTTGACGTTTGCTTTCGTTCGCCCCGTCCACCTTTTGCCGCCCTGCCAAGTCTGGGGGAGATTCAGAGGGGGTTGACCTCCTTTCACGCGCTCACCTGCTGCTTCATCCATCCTCCCAGCATCGCCCCAACCTCGTTCACCTCTCCCGCCAAATACGAAAAACGCCTCAGGTCCATGAAGCGTAAATCCTTCGCCAGCCGCGTCAGAAAACGGAACTTCTCTAGATTTGCGTTGGCCCGCTGGAGCAGAGAGAGTTTCTCTTTGCTGTATGCCGCCTCGACCAGGGTCTCAAGCGTGTCGAGGAATAGCGATTCCATCCGCGAGCCCAGCGTATACCGCTTGTCTTTCGGAAATTTCGCGACCATGGGCGAGACCCATAGGGTCACATCGTAGAGTTTTTGGACGACTGCCGGATGATTCGGTTTAAAACGTTTGCGCATATCAAAAACCTCCAAAATCGTTTGTACCCCTTTTAAGGGGGGACACCCCCCTTCAACCCCCCGAAAGCGCCAAAATTCAAGTGCCAAGTGTAAAAGGGAACAAGGCCCAAGAGCTACGGAGTCCGGGAAAGCACGAGACGGAAACCGATGTAATTGTCCGCGTCGTCCG
>CAZTDD010000213.1:0-6105 GCA_964612675.1 uncultured bacterium | reverse complement strand
AATTTTGGCGCTTTTGGGGGGTTTAAGGGGGGCTGGCCCCCCTTCAAAGGGGTAGAACGGATTTTGGAGTTATTTATGAATCATTATTCGGTGTTATGCTCACCGCGTCCCTCTCCCAGACAGAGGCGGAGATTTGCGAGACGGAAGGGTGAATTTCGTAGTGGGGAAAGGGAATCAATGCGACGGAGGGAGAGAAGGGGGTGTTGGTGGGATGTAAGGCCCTCACCCCCCTCTCCCGGTGGGAGAGGGGGTAAGAGGCGGTGGTAGAGAGGGGGTGTTGGTGGGATGTAAGGCCCTCACCCCAGCCCTCTCCCGGTGGGAGAGGGGGCAAGAGGCGGTGGTAGAGAGGGGTTTCCGGTGCCGACTCTACTCGCTTGTTACTGCCACATTTAGAATAAGGTTACGTCTTATGAGTACTCGTACCGCAAGCAATCGTTTTATCCCTGGATTCGGCAGTTGAAGGCGGCGCCGCGCATGCGAACCATTCATGTTTCAAGACTACTAGCGATCATCCTTCCCTGTAACCCGACTGGTGATCGATTCCCGAGCCTGCGGTGCCCTGAGCCTTTCGACGAGCTCAAGACATCGCTTGTCGAAGGATCGAAGGGCCGATCACCAATGCCCGTGCGGCCTACCGACCCCTCGACAAGCTCGGGACGGCGAAAGCTCAAGAACCGCGCTCCGGCTTCTACTGCCGCATTTAGGTTTATTGCTATTCTGATCGCTATATTGTCTTGTCTTTTCTGTTTATCCTCACCGTATTCAGCACCAAGGCCGTCGACAACTCCCACGCCCACGCCTCTTATAGCGCCGGCACCGGATACAAACAGGCTTCACATGGATACCGTTATTCGACTCGGGCCCAAACCCGGTAACGCTATCCTCCCCTCATACATGGTCTACAACGATCTGACGAGACGATTGTATGTGTCCTCCCGAATAAGCGGGACCATATCAGTCGTCGATTGTTGTACTTTGGCTGTTATTTCCGTGATTGCGATCGACGATCCGTGGCCCGGACCGATGGCTCTGCACAGGGGACGGAATAAACTCTATGTCCTGAACGAAAGTGACGGCACTACGGGCGGCGGCACTGTTACCGTAATCGACACCGAGACAAATACCGTCCTCACAACTCTCACGCACAGCGATTCTCCTGCGATCCCGGGCTGGTTTGATGTGGAATTGGCCGAGGCATACGACCGACTTTTCGTCGCCGATTCCAGTAAGCAGGCGGTCCATATATTCGACACACAGAATGATACACACGTAGACACAATCGATTTGCGCGGTCTTATTCGTGTCGGCGGGCTTGATCGGTGGAAGGAAATACCCTTGCCCTGCATGACATTTTGCGATCCGTATTTATTGGTTGCAGGAACTGGGGGAACCCAAGCTCAAGGCTCTCTATTCGTCCACAACGTACTCTCAGGAGAGACGGACAGCTTTGACGCCGGTCTGGACGATGAACCATACAGTATTGCGGTGGATCATACTCGGCAACTCGCACACATCACCACAATCAGCGGCCGGAAATTGCTCACTTTTGATTTGGAACATTCCCACTGGCTGCCTATCAAAGATTTCCGAACCGACGGTTTGGATACGCGGGCGGTGGCGATTGACCCCGATGTTGACCGCCTGTATGTGGCCGGAACGCGTCTTTTTCCCACATCAATCATAGCCGGCGAAAAGGTCGACAAGCCCTACGGCGTGAGTATACAGGTGTTGTCGGCTTCAAGATTGGAGAGAATAGCAACGGTGGAATTGGACGGGGTTGTTCGTTTGTCATCCATCAAAGAACTTCAGCCTGCACCGGCGATCGATTCCAAAACTCACAATGTACTCGTACCGAATCGGGTACAGGGAACGGTAGTGATTTTTGACACGAACGGGAAGGTCGTGGCGGAACCTGCTGTGGGCCGTTTTCCCTCTACGATTGAAATCGACGAAAAGAACCGGCGTGCTTTTGTCGCCGGGGCGGATTCAAACAATATTGCGGTAATTAATCTCGATTCGTTTACCGTGGATTATTTTACAACGCTGGGGGAGGTCGTGGACCTCCCAGTCGTCTCGGAGGAAGGCAATCTTGTTGCCGTCGGAAGTTCGTCCTCGGACCGTGTCGCCCTGATTGATGGGAACTCCGGCGCCGTCTCATCCTTTATCGATACCTCCGGGATACCAAGGGATTTGGAAATCGATGAAAGTCTTGGCCGGCTGTATATCGGTACGGAATCGAGATCCGAAGAGCCTGGATACCTTGATGTTGTTTCTCTTCCAGCAGCCGAGCGAATCCTGTCTTCACCTCTGCGCGGGAATGGGACAGCCCTACGGGTGAATCCGGTCGATCGGCGTGTTTTTGTCGCTTCGTGGCCCACGCTGCATAGTGAGGTGATCAATGGAACGGTAGAAGTGTTTGATCCGATAGACGGGCAGCGAGAGAAGATAATTGAGGTAGGCCACCAACCTGTGGTGATGGAGCTTGATTCAGATAATCAGGTGCTTTATGTCGGGAATGAGTATGATGTGACGATTTCGACCATTTCGACCGAAACGTTGGAACAGGTCGAGCTTGTTGGGAATATTCCTTCGGTGGGGGCTCGCGCGCAAGAGGGGTTAATGGATTCGATGGCGGCTTACCCTCCGTTTCGCACGCTTTTCTTTTCGTCGCCTGATGCAATAAGCACGACGGAGGGATCTCGTTATTATGTGGGAATGGTGGACACCGGTCACCTTCAAGACGCAGTGGAGCTGAGCGGGAAGCCGGGTTTCATGCTAATGGATGAGGAAGCCGGACGGATTTACGTATCCACCGATATCTCGGAAGAAACCGGGGCGGTAAGTGTACTCGATGCCAGATACTCGGAGCTCATCGCCGAATTACCCGTTGGGGCCGGGCCGCGTCAGTTATCGCAGGATCGCGGTTCAGGACTTATTTACGTGGCTGTATCGGGAGGAAAGCAGGTTGCGGTTATCGATCCCGATCTTCTGCAAACGGCCGCCGTTGTATCTCCAGGGAAACCGGTTGAGGGAATCGCGGTAAATTCCCGCACCCACCTGGCGTACGGAACTCTGGCTTCCGAAGGAGCGGTAGTGGTTGTTTCGGATGAGAAAAACCCGGTCGAGTTACCGCTGCCACCGGAAGGGGTAAGCGCTGAGCCAGGCGATGAATCTGTGAGTTTGACGTGGTTTCCCCAGGACGAAGCGGTTAAGGGATACAACGTTTACCGAGCCTATGCGCCGGACGGTCCGTATGGGCAAGTTAATTCGGAAACGATTCCACCGAACAGTTATTTTTTCCTTGATTCAGACTTAATTAATCATGTCCCCGTTTATTACAAAGTCACCGGCATCGCAGAGCACAACATCGAAAGCCGGCTCGAGACCATTCAACCTGTTCCGAGCAAACCTGAAGCCGTTGAAGGCCCCGATTTTTCAATTTCTGTGCTTGGTGAGAATTCTGTGCTTCATGAGACGATTCGTATTTCCGTCACTCCCGGAAGACAAACCCGCACTTCGATTCTCTATCAAAGCTTACGCGGTTTTACCTCACCGGTTACCCTCGCCGTTGAGTCCACATTGCCGGAAGGCATGACTGTCGAAATCAGCGATGAGTATATCACTGTCGATGAACTGGAGCCCGGGGGAAAGAAGGTCATTGATTTGATCTTGGATGTAGGCAAAAACGTTGAGCCCGAGAGCATTCCACCGGTTCGCATTACGGCGACAGACACGAATACCGGATCGACAAAGAAGCTCGTGATTTTTGTGACGTTGTTATTCTCGCGCCAAATCAGCATGAGCCTATCGTCACAGGAGATCTTTTTTGGTGAAGATGCAATTGTGTTCGGTACAGTAAAACCGGCCGAGTCGGGGATCGACGTTCAGTTAGTATCCGACGGAGTCCCCGTGGCTGCTGGAACAACGGATATATTTGGATACTATTCGATTGTTTTTCATCCGCCTGAGCCGGGAGAATACAGGCTCAATACTTCTTTTGGAGGTGCCACAGGACTGGCTTCAAAAAGCAAAACACTCACCGTCCTTCGCGGGAAAACGCGCGTGGTTTTATCCACTGACAGGAGGATTGACGTTTCAACCGGTCCGATTCCAGTAAACAGCGGTGTCACCATACAGGGACAAATCCTGCCGAACCCGGAAATGTCCACGGTTGATCTCATTGTGAAGAAACCATCGGGCACGACAGTTACCTTGGACGGGATTGTGACGACCCCGGCCGGTTTTTTTGGCCTGTCGGTCCCGTTTAAGGATGCGTTCGATCCCTCGCAAAGTATGAGGATGGATGAACGTGGGGTTTATCGTATCCAGGCCGTCTATCGAGGCAATCTCGATTTCCTTCCTTCCGAAAGCGAGGAATTGCGGATTCCCGTCGGTATCGCACCCGACAATTTTGGGAAAGCGATCATCGTTGCCGGAGGCGGCCTGGTTCGTGCCGATGATCAATTTCGGCCTTCCGTTGATTATCTTACGGGGCTGACTTATCAAACTCTGCGTGATCGGCGATTCTCGAAAGACGATATTTATTTACTGACTCAAACCGGAGAATTCGACGTGGACGGTGACGGAGAAAACGATGCAAGAGGAAAATCATCCGTGGCGGCGGTAGGCGGGGCGATCGGTCAATGGGCTGCGAGCCGGCCGCCCACGGAACCGTTGGTGATTTATTTTGTGGGCCACGGCGCTCTGATGGATCCAGACTGTGACGGCATACCGGATGACGAAATCTTCCGCTGTGTCGGAAGCACAGAAGATCCAACGATCGATCCGGAACATGACCTGACATCCGAACAACTCGCTTTGTTTCTCGATTCTTTGCCCGCAGAAAAACCAGTTACGGTCATCCTGGAATGTTGTCATTCCGGATCGTTTGTGGATAACCTTGCCGGCCCGGGGCGGATCATTATCACGAGCAGCAGCCCGGAAAACAAAACGCGCACAGACCAAGATGGTCGTGTTTCTTTCAGCCAATTCTTGTGGGACAGGGTGTCGCTTTCTCAGGATCTTCGCAGTGCGTTTCTTGCTGTCCGACAGGATGTTGCGAATTTGTCACCGATATTCCATGGTCAGAGTCCGTGTCTGGATGACGACGGTGACGGCATAGCGAATGAAGAAAATGAAGGCAGTCTCCTTGCCGCCGGTCGTCAGATTGGCTACTCCTTCAATAGTGGAGAGGGATTCGGCATTTCGAACTCTATCCCGATAATCGACGCGGTATCCGCCGACCGTACTCTCAGCAAACCGGGAGAAGCGGAGATTCTCGCGAGTGTAAAGGATCCCGACGGAAACGAAGATATTGCCGAAGTATTCGCCACGATCACGCCGCCGGACGACACGTCAACTTTTTCGGCCGCAAATTACGGATATTTTAGTACGCCGACCCTGGATTTGGAACGCATTGATTTGCACGACCGGAAGGGAGATGGAGTTTATCGTGCTATGTGCGGAGCATTCCAGAAACCAGGGGCGTACCAGGTGAGCCTGTTTGCACGCGACAATTATGGGCACACGGCGGTAATCAGGGAAATTGTCGTTGAGATTCAGGAAGCAGCGGCCGGCAAGAATCCCTCAGCACAAACGAAGACCGCACAAAAGAAAACCCGGCGTCGATCGTTTATCACAATCGGCGTGCAGGGAGAAAAAGATACCGGAGTCGATTCCTGGAAACAGCATAACGAGTGAGAAGAGTGGCTGAAGAGCTCCACGCTTGTATCGCATTTGGCCAAAGATTCTTAGTAAATCTCCTGTTTCCATAAAAATGCCGCTTGATTATTCGCAATCTCTGCCAGTCTCACGATTTTCTCTGAATCCCCTGGTTCCATAATCGATTTCAAAAGAGCAATTGCATGTTCAAAAGCAATAGCCGCGGCATCGAATCGCTCCAGATTAGCAAGTGCACAAGTTTGGAGGTGATACGCCGAAACCAGATGTTCTGGCAACTCCAAACAACATTTGCTGCCACCGGTTGGAAATTGACCCAGGTCACCGTCCTCGGTGTTGACGAACAATTTGACCCTTAAGAAGATCGTTAGTTAGTTCCTGTTGCGGAAAAGAAGAGGGGGGTATTCGTGAAATAGAAAGCCTGTT
>CAZTDD010000212.1:0-6223 GCA_964612675.1 uncultured bacterium | reverse complement strand
GAGCAGCGGTTTCGTAAACCGCAGGCCATGGGTTCGAGTCCCTTCGCCGGCTCTTCATAACCCCCTGATAATAAAGAACTTAGTTGCTAGGCAAATTTTGCCGACGATTCGGATTTTCACAACTCGGCCCATTTTCGGACCATAAATTGCACCCAAGACAGCCGAAATCGGTGTCTTCTTTCTTATCAGGATGTGATGAAACAAGATTGACAAACACGGTCCGTCCTGGTCCGTCCTTAAGAAACCGGGGGCCGGCTCACATTCCTCCAATAATCCTCCTCAGGACTACGTCATCTACAAGCACCGACGATTCGACGCCCGGGCCGCCGTTTTGAACCACACACAACGCAGGAAATGCGGGATTCTCGGCGGTGAAACCGCCTCCGATAGAGATCGTTTGGAACGTGTCGCCGGCCAAACCGGCGTTGTGAACGAAAACACCCACGTTTCCGTTGCCGTTGGTGATCACCAGTGCCGTCACACCACCCGCACCGCTCGATAATCGCGCATCCACCGATGCCTGCAACACATGCGGAAATCCGCCCTGCAGCTGACTGGCGAATACACCAACGTTTGCAGCGTCGTTTGATTCCAACAAAGACAAGGCGAGATTATTTCCACTACGCGGATCGGCCACCGGCTCGATAGTGCCGCCCGCCTCCGCCATCACATTCTGCAGCAAGCCGGATATGTCACCGTCGAATGAACCGTCGACATCCAACGTCACATTTTCCGATTGAAATTCCGGTAATTCAGAAATACGTAGATTATCGAAATACACCTTTACCGGAGCCGCTGCGGAGTCCGGCAACGCCACTTGAATACCCGGCTGCAACGCACCCGCCGGAGGATCGTAAAGGAGAATAAACTTGCCCCATTCGCCGACGGGGACATCCGGACCGCTTGCATTGGTGTAGCCCAGTTGTCCGTCAATCGGTGAATTCAAGGCAGCAAGAGCGGCCGAACAGCCTTCACCGTCGGCAAGAACATCCACAGACAGCATCACGGTGCCGCTATCCGCTGAAACCGAGACCGTCGAAATTGCCAACGTGCCTTGGCCCGGCTGCGCGTCGATAGTCAAACCCCGGCCATCCGTCCCGGGTCCTGCCGGGACATCGCCGACCGAGATTGCCGCCGCGTCGAATCCGGTTGCGGGGCTATAAACAAACCCAGCCTCTTCAACCGAGGTTTCGTCAAAGCCAATATCTGCCAGAATAACCTGCGGAACGGGAGTCGGTGTGGGTTCTTCCCCGCCTTCCAGCGGTCGATAATAGCGTCCTCGATTATCCGCATACGCCACATTTCCGAGCGTATCGATTGCCTGGACGAAGAATTCCAACCCCGCGACCTTATTCAACTCCCCTTCCCAGATAAGTGGATTCGAAGACGATTGCTCCAGATCGACTGCGTTCCATTCGCCGTTTCCGTCCGTCCATAACAGAACAAGGCGATACAACGGATCGCCGTCGATATCCTCTGCTTCGACACTGATCAACACGCGCTCACCTTGGACCATGACGGACGGATCGCTCACCGTCGGCGGTGTCTCACCGGATTCGCTGGCGGTGTAGTAGGTGCTGTAGCGGAGCTCTTGGTACAGACGCTGTTGTTTCGTCTGGTCGTTGTATTGCCCGGCGACGAAGACGAAACGTTGAAGCGGTGGAAGACCTGCTTGGGCGGCGATGGTATTCACGGTGAATGGAATCGCCGGGAAGAAGCCTTGTTTATCGAAGGTGCCTTCCTGGCTTTCCCCCGCGCCCCATTGCGAACCTTCGATGACCGGATCGAAGCCTTCGATCACTTCATACTTCGCGTATTCGAGAACAGCGCCTTTCGGGAAGAAGCCTTCGGTGCCTGTGATATAGCCTGCACGCGGCTGGACCGGCTCGTTGACATTGGCCTGCGTAATTCCATTAAATGCATAAAATATTCCCGACTCGGTTTCGTGTTTTTCGAGGAATTGTCTGTCGATCAGTTCGATGCGCTGGCTGCGGAGGAGCCCTTCTCCGACGGCGTTTGGTTCGGCCCAGAGGATCGAGGAATCAACCCCACCCGAACCCTCCCCAATCTTGGGGAGGGAAACGTCGCCAGAGTCTGTGTAGGTTGTTTTTCTCCCCCAAGATTGGGGGAGATTCAGAGGGGGTTGACTCTTCTGCTCTTTGTACCCCATCGCCAAATGCGGATCGGCGGGGGCGTTGCTGGAGGTCACCGTATACATCGGCAAGCCATACAGATTCATTCCCGAAACGACTTTCTCATCTTCCCCGATATTATTCCGAATCTCATCATCGGATAAATTCGAATTTGGAACGCCGTTATGCTCGTTAATTACATACTCCCGTTTCGCTTCCCGCAGCGCTTCGCCAATACTCGCCGATTCCCTTCCCGCAACAAGAGCATGTACGAAACGCGATCCCAGATCCTCGGTGAATCCAACACTCGCATTACTCGCTCCTGCATACGCCGTCGTGCCGATATAGGCGCCGACACCTTTTGAGGCGAAGGTCTGAACGACGTCTTCGTTATCCACATCATTGCTTTCGTCGACATTCAGCCCGCCATGGCTGCCGAAATTCATGACGATTTTGCCTTTGACTTTCTCTTCTTCGACAAACTGATCGATTCGCTTAGCGGTCAGTTCGCCTTCACCGCCTCGCCGGAACATCGAAGCGTGGTTCCCGTGAAGGCCGAACATATTGACTGTGTTGCCCTGATTCAGGCCGTCCACCAACTCGAGCGGATCGCCGCTGTCTTCAGAAAGACGGTTCACCTCACCGAGATCGGCCTGAAGGACCTGCTTCACTCGGTCGGCACCATCGGAGAACGTATCGCTGCCTGCCACAAAGGCACGATCAAAATGGATCTTGCCGTCCAGCGCGAGGTACGCATCAATCAGCGCTCCCATTTCCTGCGGCGTCTCGACTAAACGACCGATTTTCAAATCAGGTAGATAAAACTCACGATCCAAAATAATGTACGATTTTGGGGTCGCGTCCGCGTAGAAATCGTCCGCAAGGATATGATTCGTATCGAGTGCCGCACCGACGGGATGGGTCACGTCGAGCAGAGTCCTTGAATAATTCGATTCGGCATACTTGGATCGCGACAGATCCGGAAGTCGATAATGAGGCAATACCTCGTCCGAACCAATAAGAAGCACATATTCGACCGTCTCGTTGCGGACACGATCCCGCTGGTTTCCGATCACCGTCTTGATTCCCGTTGAAACCATGTTCGCCTTTAGGACGTTTGCCCTTCGCTCGGCTGAAGTTGCGGCCGCAAGGCGGCGTGTATTGGCGTCCCATTCCTGGAACAGATTCCGCAAGGAGGGATTCAGGTCCAAATCCACCAATTCGCCGCGCACCGACGGATGGCTCATTAGGGCTGTCAGTTTTTCCATTAGTCTTGCGAATTCGTCCTGGCCGTACCGGCGTTCGAGGCGTGTTTGAGACATCACCACCAACGTGAGATTGCCCTCGGCGGCCTCCGGCGTTGGTGTCGAGGTCGCCGTTGGCGTTGAGGTGGGCGTTGGTGTCGCTTCCTCCGTAGGGGTGGGGGTGGATGTGAATGTCGGTGTATCGGTAGGCTCCGGAACCGGCTCGCTGGTTTCAACAAAACCGATCCAGTCGATCTCGAAACTCGCGTTCGCATGGACTGTCGGATCGATGCGCACCGAAACAATCTCCCGGCCGGGATCGATATCGATCGATAGAGGGACAACAATTGTCGTGAATTCATTTGGCGGTGCGACCGCGAAGTTGCCGAGATGCCGTGGGGCGGCCTCGCCTCCTGTTTGTAGATAGATCTGGCATTTGGTCTGTTGATCGGCCTTGATGCGCAGAGCGACCCCGTCGACATACCGCGCACCGATGGCCTGGTTGCTGAGCGTCAGAATCGGATCGGGCGTCTGGGCCGTGCCGGAGAGGATTCCATCGAGGACCTTTACTTCGGCGACATTTTGCGGCGTCCAGTTGAGGAAATTCCAGTCTTCATCGAAATCCCAGCGAGTGAAGAACGGGATCGGTGTCGGTGTGGGTGTCGGCGGTACAGTGTTTGTCGGTGTCGGTGTGAATTCGGGCAGTTCCACTTTGAGAAGCGGATTCCGGCCCGGGGTCACGGTAATTGTCTGCTCGTATTCAACACCGATATCCGTCACGACGCTGATCGTGTAGTCTCCCAGCGGGATACTCTCTTCGAACTCAAATGTGCCGACATTGTCGGTTTTTGTCCGGTAGCTGCCCATAAACACGGCGGCGTCCGGGATGGGGCGTCCGCCCCGTGTGACAATACCGCTGACAATGCCCGGTTCGGGCGTCGCAGTAGGCGTGGGCGTAAATTCCACCGGCATTTCCGTCGGTGTCGAAGTCGCTGTCGGTGTTGACGTCGCTGTGAATGTCGGTGTTTGTGTAAATGTTGGTGTTGGGCCTGTAGTCGAGACAATTTGGATTTCTTTTGCGGTTTCCTGGAAATTGCTGTTTGTCGCGGTGATTCGTACGTTTTCTGTAACGGGAGTATCGGTTGGCAGATCGATGGTGTAGGTCGCCACGGTCTTGCCGGCTTCGGTGGTTACTGTTTCCTGCCTGCCCGAGAGGCCGCTTGCATTCAGGACAACCAGACCGCCGCCCGCGTTCGTTGCGGTAATTGTGAGGACGATGGTCGAGCCCGCCTGCGCGTTCAGCTCGTTCGCTACTTCGCCCATGTCGACTCCACCGATGTTTGCTGTCACCTGGATTGCAGGGCCGGAAGGCTGGGGGGTATTGGTTGGCGTTGCGGTGGGTGCGCCGGGGACCGGCGTGGGGGTTTGCGTTGGAGTGGCTGTCGGCGTCGGTGTTTGTTCAGGCTGTGTCGGCGATGTCGGTGTCGGCGTTGGGACAACGGGGGGTGCGCCGCCTTCGCCGATTGTGGTCGTTCGCACATCGTTCCCCAGGCTGTAATACACTTGGCCGTGGATCGAGTCGATAGAGCCTGATGGCACAACGGTGTACGCAATTGTCTGGCCGGCGAGACCGGTCTGCGAGCTGAAGAGCCACGAGATTTCGCCGGTCGTGTCGCGGTAATACTCATACTCGGGATTCGCTCCGCTGACCGTAGAGCCGACAGGCACAAATTCCGAAACAATGATGCCGTGTGGGGGGCTTTGGTTGGCAGAAACCGAAACGTCAACAGAAATGGTGACAGAGTATGCCCCGTCGGCGTTCGGGCCTTCCAATGCCCTTCTTGCAGACACATCTCCCAAGGGCAGTGTCGGGGCCGGTGTCGGTTGGATCGGTAGCGGCGTGTCCGTCGGTGTTGGCGTTGGCGGTTCACCGACGGGTGTGGGCGTAGGTGTCTGTCGCGGAGTCGAGGTGGGAGTCGGGACAACCGTTGCGGACGTTGGCACATTAGTGGTGCTGATCTTTGTAACACTCGTGCCGTAACTGAAATACGCATCTCCACGCACTGAGGTCCCGAACCCTGCCGGTGGCGTGAATGTGTAGGTCACGGTTTGGCTGGAGACTCCGTCTTGTGCGAAGAATAGCCACGCGATTTCGCCGGTCGATTCGCGGTAATAGTTCTGTTGTGGATTAATAGTCCCAAGCGTCGAACCGGGAGCCACAAATTCGGAGATAATAATTCCGTGTGGACCGGATTCGCCAGCGCTCGTAGTCACGGTCGCCTGGACAGTTACAGAGATCGCGCCTCCGGCATCGGGTCCTGCGACCGAGCGTACGGCTGAGACCTCGAATCCCATCGCTGGCTGGTTCTTTAAAATGAGTGCCAGCACAGCGATTAATCCGCATTTCAAGAAATTGACCGATCTGTGACTATTCGTTTTATTCAACATTTTGAAAGACCTCTCCAGCAACCAACGCTGATTTGACGTCTGATTTGCTCCACGTTTTCTAAACGATCTGAACTCCAATGTTCGCTGTTTGCTCCGTACTTTGCCGATCTAGTGCGGCTGCGCGTAAATTCGATTTTTGAATTTTTCGCGAACAAGGGGGATAAATCCCCCTTGTATCCCCCTCGATTCTTCAACGAAAACGTGCTCTACAGCACGACGCTCTCTCCGTCTTCCATGCTCCGGCTGCTCGCGCTTCGCTTGCGGCAGCCTTCGCATTCCAGACTTCGCTCGCTCTGCCAAGCGCCCAAGTGTCCAAGCGTCAAGGGTACGACCTCAGAAGCCGAACCCCGATGTTGTTGTTGCGGTGGCCGGGCGAGGTGACGTTGCGAATCGCCGACC
>CAZTDD010000211.1:0-6366 GCA_964612675.1 uncultured bacterium | reverse complement strand
ACGAGCGTGACGGACTGGCGAGAGCGGGGGGGGGGGGTAATGAATGATGAGCGATGAGTGACAAATGACCAGCGTTCGAAGGCTGGGTACGACTGCCGGAGCTCAAAACAGAGGCGCATTCACTTCTTCTTTTTCTTCTTCTTTTTATCCTTGGGGTCCTCTTCCGGCTGCTCTTCGGCCTCTTCTTCCTCCGGCGGGTTCAGAGACTTATCGATGTCGTCGACCCAATTGACGAAGTTCTGTTGGCTGGTTGTGGAGATCCGCTTGAGGGTGTTATTGGCGTACCGTTTCGCCATGGCAAGATGTTTTTGCGCCGTTTCCTCGTCATTCTCCTCCAGGTAGAACTTGCATAACAGATATCCCATCCCGCCATCCTTGAACTCCTGGGGAATGGCGGACATATCTTCATTCGCTTCACTGTAGCGGAAAAACAGGAACGCTTCTTTGTGGTATTGCTCTTTCCGTTCCGCGTATTTCTCTTTGCTCTCGGGACAAACATGCTCGGCCATTTGATCGAGAAACTGCTCACACTGAAGATAGTTTGCTGCGATATAATAAAGCCGCGTTTCCGCCGATTTCATATCGAGGGTCGTTCCCTCAAAAAAGGCTTTCCCCTTCGCACACACGTCATCGGGATCGTTCGCATCGTACTCAATGTTGTTTTCATACCCCAGCCGCAACATCTGGCAATGCCGGTCCATCGCGAAAGCAACCAACGCGGTGGCATAGTCCCTCGGCTCACTGAAAAGCATGTTGAAGAACGGTTCGGCATATTGGTCGCGCTGGCTCCAAATCTTCTCCAACGTCGCGCGGCAACGCATGTTGGGCGGCTTGCCCTTTTCCTTATCGTAAACCGCACACTCCTCTTCAAGGTTCTCGAACTCGCGCGCCATCACTTTGAACCGACCCTCCGCGGTTTCCGTATACATGTCCACCAGCTTGCTGTTTTTCCTCATATTGCGTGTGAAGTACTTGTAGCTGTCCACCCCCCAATTGTATTCGTTGGAAGCCATCAAGCACTTCGGGCAGACCGTTGTTTTGATGGTCGGTGGATAGTCATCATACTCGCCGACACCGCTGGAGTGGGGAATAAGCCATTCGTCGTATTCAGTCTTCTGACTCTTGGCCATGGCCTGGAAGTTAAACACCTTGGTCTCACAGACCAGGCATTTTGTTTCGCGTTTCCAAAGTGATTGACGCTTCGGCATGATCGAGAGGTCCCTCCCCTAACCTATAGTCGATAGTCTCGCTGACCGCCCTTAACCCCTGCACTTTTCAAGAGAGTAAGAAAGCCAAACCTGTTCATGAGATACGAAAACAAGGCGTCTCAGAAGAGTCTCGACAGCAGAGACAACCGAGACAGCCACTTGAAGCTTAACTTCAGCATAACGAGCGTGCTACTTTACATCGATTACACACGCATGGCAAGGACCCGCAGAGAACGAGCGTTCGTCTTCAGCTGGATTCCGTAACCCCGAGAATCCGTTCGATCTCGGCAATCAGGTCTCGCGGCCGACAGGGTTTACAGAGATATTGCCTGCAACCCGATTCCAGGGCCCGCTGACGGTCCATCTCGGAGGCGTGCGCAGTCAAGGCGATGATTGGAGTATCGGAAGCGGCTCCATCGCGCACTTCCTCCGCTACAGCCCACCCCGACTTAACCGGCAGAGACATGTCCAATACAACAAGATCGGGACGCTCCGCAAGAATCAGATCGACCGCCTGTTGACCGTCTATCGCCTCCAATACCTCGAAGCCTCGAAACGAGAGGGCATCGACCAGGAGTTCCCTGTTGTCGTCGCTGTCTTCCACCACAAGAATTCGATACGACATCTGATCCCCTTCGCGTCCGTTGATCGTACGTCTCCGATACGGTCGTCCTCTATTTAGAGCATACGCAGGAAGTTGTCCAGAAGCTTCTTCCCCTCGACTGTCAGAATAGACTCCGGGTGAAACTGCACCCCGTATGTCGGGTGCTCGCGATGGCGAAGCCCCATAATCTCGCCTTCGTCGGTTTCTGCAGTAATCGTGAGACAATCGGGGCAAGTGTTTCGATCGACCAACAGCGAATGGTAGCGTGTGGCCACGAACGGATTGTCCAACCCCTCAAATACGCCCTCTGCGTCATGTTTGATGAGAGACGTCTTTCCGTGCATGAGAAGACTCGCTCGCAGGATTGTCCCACCAAAACTCTGTCCGATACACTGGTGGCCCAGACAGACGCCCAGAATGGGGACCTTGCCGCTGAATTCCGCCAAAACGTCCAGAGAAATACCTCCCTCATCCGGAGTTCCCGGGCCGGGGGAGATCACGATACCTTGCGGCTTCCGCGTGGCGATCTCGTCCACAGTGATTTTGTCATTGCGATGGACTTCCATCTCGGCTCCCAGCTCACCGAGATACTGATACAGGTTGAACGTAAAAGAGTCGTAATTATCAATAACGATCAGCATAATCGATACTCAATCCGGCTGTATTGGGCCGCTCATTCATCCGAGCACTCGGCCAGTTCGACGGCGCGAAGCATGGCCCCGCTCTTATTGCGGCATTCCATATACTCCAGTTCGGGCGACGAATCGGCAACGATACCCGCCCCCGCCTGGAAATAGACACTTTGTCCGGACATGACAATCGTCCGGAGTGTAATACAAAAGTCGATATCGCCTGCGAAACCGATATATCCAACCGCGCCGCCGTACGGCCCGCGACGAGTCGGTTCCAGTTTCTCGATGATCTGCATCGCCCGGACCTTCGGTGCCCCGGTCAGCGTACCCGCGGGGAAAGTCGCGCGCAGCAGATCAAACCCATCCTTGCCTCTCTCCAATTCGCCGACAATGGTCGAAACGAGGTGCATCACGTGCGAATACCGCTCGACCTGCATCAATTCCGTGGCCTGAACGGTACGGAACCGACAAACCCGCCCGATATCGTTTCGTCCCAGGTCCACGAGCATGATATGCTCGGCGCATTCCTTGGGATCGTTCTTCATCTCCTCTTCCAGAGCCCGATCCTCGTCGGAAGTCCGCCCTCGACGGCGGGTGCCCGCGAGAGGCCGGTAGGTCACCTTGTTTCCTTCCAGACGCACCAGAATCTCGGGGGAAGCCCCGATCATGTGAGAGTGTCCGTACCGAACCAGGAACATATAAGGCGACGGATTCACATGCCGCAACGCACGGTAGACATCGATCGGATTGGCCTGCACATCGACTTTGGTACGCATTCCCACGATAACCTGAAAGATATCGCCGGCGCGGATATGTTCCTTTGCGGTCTCCACAGCCTGCATGTAATCGTCTTTTGTGCGGTTGAACTGCGGCTCGGAGATCTGAGACTGCCCTGCACCGAATCGCTCGTGGGGCAGCGGCCGAGCCAAACGCTCGCGGACCTCTTGAATCCGGGCGCACGCTTCCTCGTACGCGGCATCGGCCGAGTGTTCCACAAAAGCGCAAGCGATAATGAAGGTTTCGTGTCGCTGATGATCGAAAGCTACGATTAAGTCCGCTAGATAGAAGACTGAATCCGGTAGATCGTACTCGTCAGGCTTGTCGAAGGGTACAGGCTCGAAATGGCCGACCATTTCGTACCCCAGAAAGCCGACAAGTCCGCCGCAGAGCGGAGGCAGCGACTCATGTCCCGCAGGTTTGTATCGATTGATCACATACCGCAACGTATGAAGCGGATCTTCCTTTTCCGGCAAATCGAATTCGTTGACCTGCCCCTTTGTTACGACTTTCATGCGGCGTCCGTGGCTGGTGATCACTTGCGTCGGACGCAAACCGATGAAGGAGTAGCGGCCCTTGCCCGCCAGGTGCTCGGCGCTTTCCAATAGGAAAGCATGTTCCTCTCCTTCCGACAATTTCATGAAAGCCGATACCGGGGTTTCGAGATCCGCCATAATACGGCAGGTAACCGGAACCAGGTTTCCTTTTCTGGCCAGACGAAGAAATTCATCTTTCGAGGGTTCAATACCGGGCATAGAGAATGACCTTATGTCGATTTATACACTTCACTCGGATCAAATATGCGTTCAGCGACCGTGATCAGGTCGCCGTTCTCATCGAATTGTCGAAAATAGCAGGAAAAATAGCCCTCGTGACAAGCTGCATCGATCTGCTCAACCAGAAAAAGGAGCGAGTCTTCGTAGCAGTTGACGCGGAGAGCCTTCACGAGTTGGTATTTTCCCGACTCTTCTCCCTTGAACCATAAACGCTGCTTTGACCGGCGGTAATAATGCATTTTGCCGGTTCGCAGAGTCTGTTCCAAGGCTTCTCGATTCATATAGGCAAGCATCAACACCTGTCCCGATCGCTCGTCCTGAGCGATTGCAGGGACGAGACCGTCGTCTTTGAATTTCACTTGCCCGATGATTTTACCAACACGATCCATTAAGAAGATTCTCCTCGATTCCAAATTTGTGAACTTACCGTTTCTCGCCGGATTCCTCTAGTTCACCGTTGGCCTCCGCGCCGACATCGCGTGGCGCGTGCCATAGAGAGACGCCGTCTGAGGAGGTACGTCCGTTCGCGACAATCCCGACCACATCCGACAATGAGCGGGCTATAGGCACCTCTATATCATCATCGTCGAACTTATTGAAGTAATCGATCAGAATAGGACGGATACCGACCGCCTGCGCCCCTGAGACGTCCTTCTCCGGACTGTCACCGATATGCCACGCCGTTCCGGGATTGTCCTCCAATCCCACAGTCCTGAGAGCGTATCTGAATAGCTGCGGGTCCGGTTTCTCCAATCCGAGAGAATATGAACAGAAGACGTGTTCGAAAAACGATTCGAGGCCGAGGTTCTTCAGGACGGTTTTCAACGTATCATCCCAATTGGAGATCACTGAGAGGCGAACACCCAGCTCGCGTAACCGCTCCAACGCATCGATCGTATCGGGAAACGGGCGCAGCGCTTTGCCGGAGCGCCAGATCTCCCACAGGTTTTTCTGAGCAGAGGCAAGATCGCCCTCATAGCCGCATCGAAGCAGCACGCCTTCGTACATTCGCATCCACCATCCACGGAATGCGTCCAAATCCAGTGTTGTAACAGGACCGAGCGAAGGTTTGATCTCGATCGCGGTCCGGCGAATGAATTCCTCTTTGACCGGCAGACCATCGCGTTGACAGATCTCGGCAATCGCCTCGTGCATGGTGCGGCGCGCAAAGACCAGAGTATCCCCAACGTCCAGAAACAGAACTTGATCATTCGGAATAGGCATAATTGGACAGTCTAGAGAGCCTCAGCAGACGGTGGAAGACCGGGGGTAGACCGCTCACCAGAAAAGAAGTCGCGGGCGAGGTTCTTTCGGAAACCCCCGATGGAGTCCGTATTGCTTGGCGGTTTCCACAGCGGACAGATACTCATCAGAGGAAATCCGACGATTTACGGAAGTATGCGTGTGCGCCCTTAGACAGGGACGATACTGATCCATGATATTGACATAAGTCTCCGTGGAGATCTCCTCCGCCAGAAAGCGCATCACCTCCTGTGTTCCCGCAAGATCGTTCGGCAATACCAGATGCCGAACGAGGAGACCGCGAGTGGTCGTTCCGGAAGGTCCGTCGATTCGGAGATCGCCGACTTGCCGGTGCATTTCTCTCATGGCGCTCTTTGCGTGCTCGGCATAATCCGGCGCGTCAGACAATTCCTGCGCGGTAGCAGAATCGCCGTATTTGAAATCCGGCATGTAGATATCGACGATCCCGTCCAGGAGTTTGATGGTCTCAACTGACTCATAGCCGCCACAGTTGTAAACGAGCGGGCGGTCGAATCCTCTTTCGGCGGCAAAAACCAGCGCCTGCAGAAGTTGAGCCACGAAATGGGTCGGGGTGACTATGTTCAGGTTGTGACACCCCCGCCGATCGAGGTCGAGAAACAACGATGCCAGACGATCGAGCGATATCCACCGCCCTTCCCCTCCCTGGCTGATCTCGGCGTTCTGGCAAAACAGACACGTGAGATTGCAACCGGAGAAGAAGACCGTTCCGGATCCATTCCTTCCGACGAGGCAATCCTCCTCGCCGAAGTGCGGCATAGCGCTTGAGACAAAGACAGTGTCGGGATCGATGTCACCGTTCCCGAGACGTCCATCGAGTCCACAATACCCGAGTTCACCGGCAACGCGGTCAACCCCACATTCTCGCGGGCACAAGTTACAGGCTTTCAGCCGCTCACGACCCACCGAAGCGCGCTCTTTCAGTGTTTCCAAACCAACTTGCATGGTACGTTCCAACGCAATCGTTACTGAATAATGTCTTCCTACTATCTTAACTCTATGGTTGCAAAAACGAGAAGAGGCCGGCCGGAAGCGCCGTTGGAAAGCCGCATGGATAAAGGCCAGAAGAGATGTTTATGAATATTTTG
>CAZTDD010000210.1:0-6417 GCA_964612675.1 uncultured bacterium | reverse complement strand
AACTCCTGGCGGACTGGCAGTTATCAATTTCGGACCACGGTATGGCAGGAGTCGTCGGGGAGAATCGTGAGTCTATGTTGATTTTGTGATTGATCTTTTTTCGTTCTGATTGCCTTCTCCCCAACGTTGTTTTCTTGCGTTCAAAGACAGACAAGACCGGCGTGCTTGATCAACGGAGGTTTGGATGATGTCAACCGATGATTGGGATGATCGAGCGGAAGCAGCGCATCAAGTTGGGATCGAAGTTGAATATGAAAAACGCGTGAACTACGCGCTTCAGCAAAACGACGTTCCATTTGTCAGGACGCTAAAAATAAACAACGAAGGGGACGAGACTTTTGAGGACATCGATCTGCATGTCTGGGGAGAACCTGGGGTATCTGCCTCATGGCAGACGAAGATCGCGAAGATCCCACCCCGCAGCACTTATCGTCTTCAGCATGTCGATATTTCTCTTTCGCCGGAATATCTCATTAACCTGACCGAACGAGAGAGCGGACTGTTACACGTTCAACTCGGCAAGGAACAGGAGCAAATTTACCGGAGTTCGTTTCCGTTCGAGTTGCTGGCGTACAACGAATGGGGTGGCAGCGAGTCTTTGCCCGAGATTCTGGCCGCCTTCGTATTTCCGAATCATCCGGCCATTCAAGAGGTTCTCACCGCAATTAGAGATAAAGCGCGTGAATTGACCGGCGATCCGTCACTTTCCGGCTATCAGATCGGCGGCCCGGAACGCGTGCGGCAACTAGTTGATGCAACGTATCGAGCCATCCAAGACCTGGATATCTCCTATATCAACCCGCCGGCCAGTTTTGAACAAGAAGGGCAGAAAATTCGGACCCCGGATCAGATTCGTCATACTCGAATGGGAACCTGTTTGGATCTGGCGAGTTTTGTTGCCGCATGCCTGGAACAGATAGGACTTCACCCCCTCGTGTTCTTAATCAAAGGACACGCATTTGTCGGAGCCTGGCTGGTTGACGAGTGCTTTCATGAACCGTGTGTCGATGATGTCGTGCGGATACGAAAGCGATCCGATTTCGGTCATATCGTTGTGTTCGAGTCCACGGCGTTGACTTCAGGTAAGGGGGTGACATTCGAACAAGCCGAACGACAGGCCCGCCGCTATCTTCAGGACGAAGAACGATTTCTGTATGCCGTAGATATCAAATCCGCACGTAACAACCGAATTCGACCGGTACGAATCCGTACAGCATGGGGAAGTGCCGACCTGACAACGTCCGATTTAACAAGCGCGGCAACAGCTGTGCCTCCATCTCCCCTGGAACAGCCTGCGATTGAACGACCGGAAGTCCCCGAACAAAAGATCGTGCCCGAAGAAGAAAACGGAGAATCGCCTCCGGTGGAAGAGAAAGAGACTCCTCCCGAACGGGTCGAACGATGGAAACGAAAGTTGCTGGACTTGTCCTTACGAAATCGTCTTCTGAATTTCAAGGAAACGAAGAAAACCTTTCAAATCTTCTGTCCTGATTTGCCGAGATTAGAGGATTTGCTCGCTGGAAATGAGTCATTTAGAGTCTTTCCTCGGCCCCAAATAATGGACGAGCGAGACCCGCGCGATCCGGAATTATACATGAGAAGCACAGGAACAGATCCTGTGGAGGCATTCCTTCTTGAGGAGATGGAAGCCAAACGGTTACACACATCGCTCACTTCCGACGAATTGGATCGTCGTCTTCTCGAAATCTATCGAGAAGAGCGCTCCAGCCTTGAGGAGGGTGGAGCCAACACTCTCTATATCGCCATAGGATTTCTGAAATGGTATGAGAGTGAGGCAAGCAATTTGGAACGTTTGGCGCCGCTTATTCTCTTGCCCCTGGAGCTCCAGCGATCATCTATTCGAGAAGGATTCCGTCTTTCTTTATTGGATGAAGAACCACGGATCAATGTAACCTTACTACGAAAATTGGAGACCGATTTTGGACTCATTATTGAGGGTTTGGACCCACTGCCTGGGGACGATTCGGGAATAGACATCCCGAAGGTTTTTCATGTTTTCCGCGAGAAAATCCTGGAAATCGACCGTTGGGAGGTACAAGAAATAGCCTATGTCGGACATTTCTCGTTTACGAAGTTCCTTTTGTGGCATGATTTGGAGGAGCATTTCGGCACGTTTTTGGAGAACTCTGTGATTAAGTACCTCGTCGAAAGACCTTCAGAGGCCTTCAGCGACGGTACGGGGTTTCCCGATGAATCGCGGTTGGATGAAGAGTATTCGCCCGAGAACATCTACTGTCCGCTTGATGCAGATTCATCGCAGCTGGCGTCGGTAATGGCCGCGACCCGGGGAAAGAATTTTGTACTAGAAGGGCCGCCGGGTACCGGCAAATCGCAGACGATTACGAACATTATCGCCCAATGCCTTGCAGAAGGGAAACGCGTGTTGTTCGTATCCGAGAAAATGGCCGCATTAAATGTGGTTCATCACAGGCTATGCGAAGTCGGTTTGGGGCCGTTCTGCCTGGAACTGCACTCAAATAAAACGGATAAGCGAAAAGTTTTTGCTCAATTAGAAGACTCTTTGCGCGTATCCAGAACAGCAGCCGAAGCCGCGTGGGAACGGAAAGCCAAACGCTTGGCCGCGCTTCGCGAATCGCTGAACAAGTATGTCCAAACGCTGGGGACGGATCGAGTCCCCGGGGGCAGTGCTTTTCACGCTCTCTCGAAATTGATCGCACACCGCGATACGCCTCATGTTCCAATTGATTTCGGAACAAACGGAAGGCCGTCAGAAGAAACCTGGAATGGTCTGAACGACACGGTGAAAGGACTAATCGCGGCAGCTGAAGCGACTGGAGAAGTAACCAGTCACCCGTGGCGTGCTGCCAATTTAGACAAATGGAGTCTCGATACAGAGTCGGAAATTAAATCGAAAAGCAATGAATTGGCAGCTCTCGTCAGGCAAATACAAGAATTGATCGCTTCTTGCGCGGATGAATTGGCAATACCGTCTCAAGGATGGAGCAGGAATGATCTGGAAACCGTGGCGAGACTCGCCAACCTGTTGCTCGATTCCCCTGTGCCTACAGAAACGCTCTTGAGCGAACCTCAATGGGACATTTTAAAGAATCGGATTGAATCCTGGATAGCCGGCGGGAAGAGGCGGAACACGCTACGTACGGAATTATTCGAAACGTTTCGAGAAGACGTTTTACAGACAGATCTTATAAAGCCCCATCAATACTTAGAGAAATCTCTCCGGACAAAACCGCCTTTTTCCTGGTTTCATAGTTGGCGGGCACGCCGGAAACTGAAAGAGTTCTGTCACAAAAAGAAACTGCCCCGGAAGGCTGAATTACTGCGGCTCGTCGAAGATGCTCTGGCGATCAACGAGGAACAATCAAAATTGGATAAGGCCGGCAATACGGCGACGACCACGCTGGGGATGCTCTGGCAGGACGGAGAAGCGGACTGGGAGCAGATTCAGCGCCTCGTGGACTGGACGGATGAGTTTCGTTCGCTTTGGCCTCGTATTCCCAGCGAGAGTATGGATTCTGTTGTGGAGACACAGCGTCGGTGGATGGCACTCGCGACAAGTCTGCGCAGCCAAATCGTACCGGATTCAGGCCTCGGCCTGACACTGAATTCCATCAGGAACCAGTGGAAAGCAATGTGCGAAAGCCAGGATCAACTGAGAGAAATTCTTGTCCTTGACACGACCATCGCGCTGGGAAAACCGAGTACCCTAAATTATCTCGAGACGGTCGCTACAACTCTCGAAACCTGGATTTCTTCTTTAGGGCTTCTGCCGAATTGGTGCGGTTACGTGCGTGCAAGAAAAGCCGCTCTGGACAGCGGACTCGGACCTTTGATCGACACGTATGAGCGTGGCGACATCGCATCGGGTGAACTTTATCCCGTATTCGAGCATTCATTCTATCGTTGGTGGTATCAGGAAATCGTTAGGGAGTCGCCCGAACTCGAGAATTTTTACAGTCCTGACCATCGGCGCAAGATACGGGAATTCAGATCCACGGATGACGAAGTGATCGGCCTGTCACGAAGCGTTGTCCATTCGCGACTCTCTGAGCAGGTTCCCAATCCGGCCGTTCCCCACATAGGGACATCCGAACTAGGTATACTCCGCAAAGAAATCAAAAAGAAACGTCGCCATCTTTCGGTCCGAACACTGTGTAAACAGCTAAAGACACTCCTTCCACGAATCAAACCCTGTTTCTTGATGAGTCCGTTGTCGGTTGCACAATTCTTGGATGTCGAGCTTCCTCCGTTCGATGTGGTCGTATTCGACGAAGCGTCTCAGATTCCTGTGTGGGATGCGATAGGGGCCATCGGGCGTGGATCGCAAGTAATTGTCGTGGGAGACAGCAAGCAGCTTCCGCCGACGAATTTCTTTCAGAAGGTTGATGAGCAAGACGAGTTTCAGATTGACGATGAGCCGGATTTGGACGACCTGGAGAGTATTTTGGATGAAACTGTCGCGTCCGGACTGCCGCAGAATTACCTGAAGTGGCATTATCGCAGCCGCCACGAGAACCTCATCGCCTTCAGTAATTATCATTATTACGGAAATCGTCTGATTACATTTCCCTCCGCCGAAGCGCGGTCAAATCGTTTGGGAGTGGAGTTTCGATATTTGGAAAACGGGATTTACGACAAAGGTCGAAGCCGAACAAACAAACTGGAGGCGGAAGCGGTCGTTGATGAAGTAGTCCGTCGTCTTCGGGACCCCGGCAACTGTGACCGTTCCATCGGCATTGTCACCTTCAATCTCGCTCAGCAGAGACGGATTGAAGATTTGTTGGAGAAAGCCCGGAGAGATTATCCCGAGATCGATCCCCATTTCTCCTATGATTCCGGGGAGCCGGTATTTGTAAAGAATCTGGAGAACGTCCAGGGAGACGAACGGGATGTCATCATGCTGTCTGTCTGTTACGGCCCCGATCAGCAGGGTCGAGTCTCGATGAACTTCGGTCCGCTGAACCGTGAAGGTGGCGAGAGACGCCTGAATGTGGCTATCACGCGTGCGAGAGAACAGGCCCTTATATTTACCAGCCTACGGTCAGACCAGATTGACCTCAGCCGGACGCGATCGGTGGGGGTGGAACACCTGAAGACGTATTTGGATTATGCGGAGCGGGGTCCGCAGGCGATAGCAGAGGCCGTCACGTCAAGTTACGGGGCCGATTTTGAATCCCCGTTTGAACAGGATGTTTGTCAAGCGCTTACCGATCGAGGTTGGACCGTGCACTCTCAGGTCGGCTGTTCCGGCTATCGGATCGATTTGGCAGTTTGTGATCCTGAGGATCCGGGAAGATACATCCTCGGCATTGAATGTGACGGCGCTATGTATCACAGCACGCTTGTGGCCCGAGACCGCGACCGTCTCCGGGAAAACGTTCTCCGGGGCTTGGGCTGGAATCTACATCGAATCTGGTCGACGGATTGGTTCCAAAACCGTGGAGGTGAGATCACAAAGGTTGAAAAAGCTCTTCGAGAAGCTGCGCGAGAATCGAAGGACTCATCAGGACAGACACATACTCGGTCCGAATTCAAAGAAACAACATCGCAGTCCGACAGTAAGCCGGAGAGTCAATCTCCAACCGCCACATTTGAGAGTGCGCTCGATGCCGAATCCGAATCGCCCGTTCCGTTAACAGGAATGGTTGATTACAAGCCTTACAGATATTTCGAGGTTGTCGGCAATCGCGATAGTTTTTACGAATCTAAAGCAAACAACATGATCCGGCGACAAATCGCGAATATTGTCGAGGCGGAAGCACCGGTATCGTTTTCGCGAGTTGTGCGCTACATCAGTCAACACTGGGATATCTCGCGCGCCAGTCAACAGATCCAAGATCGAATCGCTGAACTGATTCCCAAAAACGTCATTGTGGAATCTGAAAAAGGGAAACCCCTGTTTTTGTGGAAGGCGAAACAAGATCCTTCAGCGTATCGCGAGTTCCGAGTGTCAGAAGACGGCTCCAATGAACGCAGTATGGACGAAATCGCGCCCGAAGAAATTGCCAACGCGGCTTGGGCGATACTTGAACAGCAGATCAGTCTTCCCCGTGGGGACCTGATTCGCGAAACCGCGCGCTGTTTCGGATTCAAGCGCGTTGCCCAAAAATCGAGTTCACTCATTGAGAGGGCCATCGAAATCCTCCGGGACCAAGGACGGTGTGTCGTGGATGGTGAAGCTGTAAGGCTGCCGTGATTCTCCTCTCTTGATCGTAATAGGGATTCACGCACCCGCAACTTTCGCAGTCGCCCGGCTGAAAGTGACCATCGCATCGTTACTTGCTCTCCGAATCTTCTCTTGTTTCATATCCATTTCTTGCCAAATCTCTCCGCTGTTTTTCCCTCCACCAATCCGTTATCGTACGTGGCTTGCGGAGGAGGAAACGGTATTCATAGGGGGCGTCGAATTCTTCCATA
>CAZTDD010000209.1:0-6454 GCA_964612675.1 uncultured bacterium | reverse complement strand
GGAGAAAAGGCAGGTATCGAGCGAAACAGACTTACGGAAACGATGCCAGAGGAACGCGAGGAAGCCTTCGATCCCGATACCAAAATGATGGCGACCTATCACCAAAAGGAGGGCAGACTCTATGTCGCCGTAAAAGGAGCGCCTGAGGCGGTTCTCGATGTATCTACCACAATTCAGACACGGGAAGAAGAGAAAGAACTTACCGATGGCTCTCGTGATGAATGGAGAGAACAAAACCAAGAACTTGCGCGGGAGGGGTTGCGTATTCTGGCCCTGGCGACAAAAACAACCGATTCGATTGAGGAGGACCCGTACAAGGATTTAAAACTCCTTGGACTGATTGGTCTGCTGGATCCACCCCGCCAGGACGTGCCGGAAGCCGTCGCGGCCTGCAAGAGGGCTGGCGTGAATGTGGTTATGGTTACCGGCGACCAAATCTTCACTGCTTGGAATATCGCAGATTCCATCGGCTTGATAGAAGACGAAAGCGCACCGTCAATCCAGGGCAAAGAACTGAAACCTCCGGAAGATCTCTCGGAGGATGATCGCAACCGTTTGTTGAAAGCGCCCGTTTTTGCACGGGTCAGCCCCAAGGAAAAACTGGATCTGATCGCGCTCTACCAGGCCAACGGCGATGTTGTGGCGATGACCGGCGATGGTGTCAATGATGCTCCGGCGCTCAAGAAAGCCGACATCGGGGTGGCGATGGGACAGCGCGGCTCCCAGGTGGCGCGGGAAGCGGCGGATATGGTTCTACGGGACGATGCCTTTCCTTCCATTGTCGCCGCGATGGAACAGGGGAGAGTCATTTTCGGAAATATCCGCAAGTTTCTGTTGTATCTATTGTCCTGCAATCTCGGCCAGATTCTTGTTGTCAGCATGGCTACAGTGAGCGGACTGCCGCTTCCTATCCTGCCGCTGCAAATCCTCTTTCTGAACGTTGTGACGGATGTGTTTCCGGCGTTCGCCCTTGGCGCGGGAGAAGGCGAAAGCGATATTATGAGTCGTCCTCCGCGCGACCCGAAAGAACCGATACTCGCCCGAAATCACTGGGTCGCCATCGGTCTCTACGGTGTACTGATCGCAATTGCGACGCTTCTTGCTCTTGTGCTTTCGCTGCACGTCCTGGACATGGATACGAATCGGGCTGTGACTGTCTCTTTCCTCACGTTGGCCTTCGTACAGTTGTGGCACGTCTTCAACATGCGTGATCGTGAGTCTCGCTTGCTGTCAAACGAAGTGACCCGAAATCCTCTGATTTGGGGATCGATTGCGCTTTGTGCGATACTCACAGCAGGCGCCGTATATACCCCGCTTCTCTCAGACGTCCTGAAGGTTTCCTCACCCGGCCTGGAGGGCTGGAGCCTTGCTATCTCATCGAGTTTTCTTCCCTGTATCATTGGGCAGGCGACACGGTCACGCTTTCCCCATTAGGGAAAACAGAAGGAGAAACACGGCGAATACGAGCTCGACCGACCTAGATTGGGAGTCCTCTCTCTACTTTTCACGGAGTACACTGAGGGCGTTGGGATGCAGCTGCACACCGAGTTTCTCCGCTTCCTTGGCGACTTCCTCGGCACGCTCTTGCTCCTGTTCCCGGCAGTAATGGATAATCAGATTGCTGTATGGATGAGGAAACCGCGGATTCACTCGAATTTCTTCCCTATACTTTTTGACAGCCTCTTCTTTTTTGCCTTGATCGGACAGAATTACACCCAAGTTGTAACGCACGTAGGGATGCTTGGGGGCAATCTCGATTGTGGTTCGATAATGTTTCGCCGCCTCCGATTTATTCCCCAGCCGAACGAGACAATTTCCTAATTTATAGTGCGCGCTGGCATAGTCCGGTTTGAGTTCGATTGTCCTGCCATATTCTTTGATTGCATCCTCCCAGCGTTCCAGGCTGGTCAGCGCGGACCCCAGGGAAAAGTGGTAAGACGCATTGGTTGGGTCGATCTGCAGGGCTTTTCGAAGCGGGGGCAGACTCTCGGCGAACTGTTTCTCATTGATCAAAGCCTTTCCAAGATTCGCCTGAATTTCCGCATCGCCGGGGTTCTCGGCTGCGGCCTTTTCCAGAGATTCCACGGCGTGAGCAGAGTTTCCAATTCTCTGAAGAGTCGTTCCCAGGGCTTTCCGGGCATCCGTGTACCTTGGATTGGCCGCAAGTGCCTTCTGGAATGATTCGATGGCTTCTTCTTCCCGACCCATACGCGATTTCTGCAATCCCAGATGGTGGTAGAATAAGCAGGCCGACTGTGGTTGTGAGGTAATGCGTTCGATCAGGTCTTTGAACTCGTCGGAAAACCGTTCCTGTCGAGAGCATGCAAGAGCCAAGCTTCCCCAGGCCAGATCGCTCTGTTGATCGAGCATCACAGCGTGTGTTCCGAGCTGTATACCTCTCTTTGCTTTTCCGCTAAGAGCGCAGGCTCTGCACGCTACAGCGCAGGCGTATGGGTTTCCTTGAAGAGCATTCATGAATCTATCGGCCTTTTCGGCCGCCAGGGCGTATTCGTCGCTCTCCAAAAGCGAAATAGCAGCCTCCAACTGGATAATCGGATCTTCCGGATGTGACGTATTGCTAAGGGTGACGATCTTGCGGCGGAGATCCGGTGTACGTGTTTGTGTCAAAACATACCGAAGCCACTCGGGCTCGGGAGGAGCAATTGTTGGTGCGGATACGCTATCTTCCAATGCCTCTTCCTTTTCTTTGAAACGCATTGCGATGCGACGAAGGGTCTCATTATTCGGCGCGATCCCTTTTGCGCGGTCGAGGATCCGATGGGCTTCGTGCACAAAGCCTTTTTCAAACCAAACCTGCGCAAGCAGAGCCATCGCACGGGTGTCATACGGATCCACCATCAGCAGTTTCCCGAGGTTCTCCTCCGCATGGTCCAAGGCTCCTGCCTTCCAGAGGAGCTCGCTTGTCACTTCACAAGCGTCACGCAGGACGATTCCCATTCGCTCCAGAGCGATTCCCTGACGGAGGTGGATTGCCGCCGAGAGGAAGTCCTCCTGACGACAGTAGTGCCGCGCCATGGCCAGACACGGCTGTTTCAGTTCCTTAACAGTGGGAGCAAAGAGCAAGTTGACGGCGAACGGTACATCTCCTGCATCGAGTGCCAATTTGCCGATTTCATACACAGCGATTTGGCTGTTGGGATTGAGCAGACAGACGTGTTTCCAGTAGTGAAATGGCGTTCGGGAGTGGTAATTCAACTGGACTGTTCGGACTGTCCAGAACAGGAGCACAGCCGCCACCAGAACATGGGTCCAGATCTTCACAGAACGCCCATGAAGGCGAGAAACTCGATCGTAAAGACCGGCCAGAAACAAAGCGACGCCGGCTACGGGGAAATAGAGATACGACCAGGACACATACTCGACGACTCGGTTGTAGCCTACCGATGCGTACGGCGCCATCGCGAGAAACGCAATGATCAATCCCAGGGCCGCCCATCGCCGCTTTGCCAGGAACCACACCGCTGCCCCGAAGATCACCGCATTGCCCAGTATCCACAATAGAAACTTTGGGTTATTCCATTGGAAGATCCGTTCGACAATTTCATGAAGGGGGACTGGAACATTGTGTGCGAAAAGCAGGGCTCCCGCGTATTGGCCGGTTGCGCCGACCACCGAAAAGAATCCATGCCAAAACGATCCTTCATGGGTGGGGACATATTTATAGTGAAGAGGATGCGGCTCGTAAGCGGTCCACACCGGGATAAAGAGTAAGATAGCCAAAAGGAACGGTGCCAGACGAATGCCCATGCGCCGGAAATCGGTACGTTGATAAAAAGACTCATAGGCAAGCAGAACGAGCGGGACAGAAACGGCGAGCCGACCCGTGAATAGACCCAAAACGAAGAACGTAACAGTCAACCAATAGAAGAACTTGCTACCTCTGTTTGAGAAAGAAACATAGGTGAGGATCGCCGCCAGTGAGAAAGTCAATCCCAACAGGATATGAAACTCGTTGACATTATTGACAATGACCGTTGCCATAGGATGCAGACCGAACGCGGCTGCAGCGGCCAGGCCTACGGCAAACCGTTGTGAAAACGAACGAGCGATAAAGAACACGAGAAGTGTATTTAGCAGATGAAAAAAGATGAGAAGGCCATGCCAAAAGGCTGGATGCTCCGGACCGAGAAAAGTACGTGGAACGGCAAGAAGAGCGTAACCCAAAGGACGGAACTGTCCGGAACAGAACATCATGAAATGTGTGGAGAAAATATGTGGAACATTTCGAATATGAGAGACCAAGGGGAGTTGGAGAATGCTGTCGTCATGGTCGACGAAAGCCGGAGAGAAAAGTGATAGCGAATAAAGAGCAACAATGCCGGAAAGCAGAAGGAGCAGAGCAAGTGGCCGGGAGTACTCTTCGAGTTTCCGAATTCGAGAACCCCTCTTCTCTTCTCGTCTGGCCGAATCGGTACCGGTTGGGATACTGGCTTTCCTCGGCAACGGACTACCCTTTCGCCATTATTTTCTTGCGCACTGGAACGGCCTGGCTCTCAACGCGTATAGCCTCAAAGAGTTCGTTTTCCGATATTTCGGGATAATTCGCGACAAATTCCGGTATATTGAAACTTGCGTAGGGTATTTCCTTGAGGGGTAGACGGACCGCGGGCGATGCGTGGCCCTCGTCATCGATGTGGGTGAGGTAAAGATACGCATAAATTCCGCCTTCCCGCTTCGAGGCGAAAACCAGCCATCGACCGTTCGAGCTCCAGCTATGCCAGGAATCCCCTGCGTATGGGTAATTGCATTCGAGACAATGTGCGGGCCCCTGAAGATCCCCTCGTTTCAGATAGATGTCGCTGGACGACCGAATCAGATCTCCACCGTCACACCGACAGAAAGAAAACCATCTGCCGTCCGGCGAGAACCTCGGATAGTAGTTGCTTTTCTCATTGTCGGAGGCATCTTCGATGGAACGAGCCTCCGTTTCCCGTTTCGGCCCCATTGCGATGGCGCACAGATCAAACAGGATGTGCGCGGGATGATTTCCAACGGCGCTGCGTGCGAATACAAGCTGCGAACCATCCGGAGACCAGCGGGGATAAATTTCGAGAAAATTCGGGTCGGACGCACCCGGCATCAGGTACGTTTCATTCGTGTTGGCGTCATAAATCGCAATATCCGAGGCCGACATACCCGCCAGTTGAGTCTCATACACAATCGGTTTGAACGCCACGATCTTCTGGTTCGCTGAAAACGCCAGTTTTGTCTCGTCCGGCGACCAGGCCATGAATGTGCTCATCTGGATGTCGAACGGAAGGTGCAGCTTCCGGCCCGTCCGCTTCTCCATATCATAATACGCGAGGTAAACGGGCAGTTTGTTTCCGCCCGGGCGGAGACTGCGAATCTGGAGTCCGAGTTTTCCTTTGTTTCCTTCTTTTGATGAGAAAGTGTGACAATTGATGCAATAACTTCGCCGAGCGGACAGGAACAGCTCGGGCTCGTCTTTCCGTATATCGCGGACGAAAATGTCGGGCGTTTTCAGAGAACTGAAAGGCGGAGGAACGAGTCGGTAGACAATGTACGAGTCAGCCGGGTCTTCGGATATGCGGAAATGGATCGGCTCTGACACCTGGACCTTGTTTACACGTTCACCGCTCTCATTGACCTGTACCCCTTTGATTTGGACTGTTACATCGGCGGCTATTGCGTTTTCTTGTATTCCTTCCCACAGTGCCCTCGGGAAACGCCACCGACGTTTCTCGGTGATATCTGTGAACTCTTCATCGGTTTGACCGAAATCGACTAAGACCTGCCACAGACTGTTCTGTGCGTCTTCCCATTCCAGGTATGGCGCGCAGAAATTCGGTGGGAAAAGAGTCCCATCTTCTGGGTAGACAATCTGAAGCCGTTCAAATGGACGCCGGTCTCGATATGCGGACGGCGCTCGCAACCGTGAGACAGGGGTGGCGCCGGTCATCCCGTCGACCCGGCCGCCTTGACGGATGGCTGTTTCGACGTCCTCTCGATCCTCGCCGTCCACGTAGGAGATCTCATCATACGGAGCTTCGGTCGCAAATTCCGACTCGGTCTTCGCAAAGTTCTGTCCACTCGTCTCGGATAGCGCTTTGTATTTCTCGACACGGTAGGTCGGGCGGGGGAAATAGGTGGGCCGTTGTCGCGTGCACAATTCACACGGTCCATCGAAAAGTGCGGCGAGCCGCGCCTCTTCGACGGCGTGAACAACAAATTGACCTACAGCGACAGCAATCAAGACTCCTACTGTAAGCAGCAGAAATCTCGCTCTGCTCGATTCAAATATCCGTTTCAATTCTCTCTCTCCACCACACCGAAAGTGGAGATAACACGCCCAAAGGGCTACAAAATCAGATGCCCGATAATAACACGGAACGGAGAGCTATGGAAGCAGGAATTTTAACAGGACTTTCCCCAGTTTTTAGGGGTCGTGGAACAGCGATAGCTGTAGATTTTT
>CAZTDD010000208.1:0-6508 GCA_964612675.1 uncultured bacterium | reverse complement strand
TCTATGGACCGCTATAATTTACAGCGCGAGAATAAACTAAGTTGCGGAACCGCTGGGTCAGCGATAGGACAGCGATTCCTCAATTTTCAGGAAAGTAAATGGAGACGTCTTCGAGTTACTCCAATTTCTCCATCTCTGCAAGTTTTCTCGCCACAGTGTAAATGTCTTTCCTGTCTTGGTCTTTACGAATGCCTATAGCTACAACGAACACCACAACCTTTTGCTGAAAGACCTTATAAATAATACGATACCGACCGCCGGTTCGGACACTGTAAAGGCCTCTGAGCGGTCCAACCAAAGGCTTTCCCTGTTGGTCGGGTTGACTTGCAAGTCTATCGATTCGATTTCGTATAAGGCGCTTCAGGCGGCAGTCTTGGATCGCGTCCAGCATAGAAAGAGCCGTTTCAGTGACGACAATACTGTAGGTCATTCATCAATTGAGACACGGACCGTTTCCCAGGGAACGGTTCTTTCTTCAGCGATGTCCCGGATGCTCTGTTGAAGTGAATGCATCAGGTCCTTACTTTCTATGATCTGAAGTGTTTCAAGGACGGACTGATAGTCTTCCCAGCGCATAACGGCGAGCACGGGTTTACCTGCGCTTGTAATAGCCACAGTATGAGGGGCTTCGGCAAGTTCTCTCGGTAATTCCTTCAATCGATCGTGGACATCTGATAAGGGAATACTCTGCGACATTGTTCTGTTTTCCCTCTCCATATTCAGAACGTGCATATCGTGACCGCTTTCTCGATCTCGATACCGCTTTACTATGCTAATCCTACCGCACCGCGCCGTCAAAAGAGAGACACCACGCGATGCCCGGAGGGAAATTGAGCCATATGATCCGCTTGAAGACTGCGTACTGTCCGCAGATTTCTTTCATGATGGAGGAAATTCTCTTGAGGCGATCCCGTTCCTGATCGTCGGCGAAAGGCATTTTCGCGTGGCGAACCGCGAGGTACTCAAAGATCCGCGCTGTTCCACCCGGCAACAGTCGCCGTTTGTAGCTATCGAGGATTTCCTCTACCAGCTCCGGTCTGAAATTGTTGAAAGGAAGGCCTGAAACGATATGATGAAAGGAAAGGGCGGGGTCGAGATCTTGAATTGGGCAATTGTGGTAGACGATCTGATGTCGATGATCAACGAATTCGGGGTTCTCTTCGATTTTGCGCTGAAGGAAGGACAGAAGGTCCGGATTGATTTCACAGAGATGAAGTTCGTCGTTCGGCCCGAGTAAAGGAATGATCTCCCAAGTAAACGATCCTGTGCCCGGCCCGACCTCGAGTATTTTCCGGGGATCATTCGATGTCCCCATCCCCGCCACCATGGCTTTCGCCAGCACACGGGAACTGGGCATAATAGCACCGGTGTCGTGAAATCGTTTCCGAAAATTAGTAAAAAACAGAAGCCGTTCGCGCAACCACATACTGTCGCCTTGCCTCTCCTTTCAGATCGCAGTTACTCTTGAAGTCATTCCCTGATGTGACCACGTCCAGAAATTCCGATTCTTCCGGACTTCATTCGGCGATTTATGCAGATGGTCTCCTCCCCCCTCAGATCGCAAAGGTCTGACCACAGAGGGTTCGGGGACAGATTACCGCCGGATCGGACAGACGAAGAATCTGTCGCAGACGCGTACGACGCACACTTGGAATAATAACGGAGTCTTTCTTTCTATGCTAGCCTGTCTTAGCGGACCGCTATCGGAGAACACCCTTACTCCGCAGAATCGCAAGGTAGCCTTTCTTCGTCAGTGGACAATCGATAAGGGCATTGAATTCGGAGCGGTTCAGCTTCAATTGCCTGGCCATAGCGCTTGCCAGGCGATCCGGAATCTCTCGTGTGGCGTGGCTGACTTTCGTCCATACGGTGGTTTTCCGGTCGTTCACGTGAAGCCAATAGTATTTGTGATGAGTAATTTGCCTTCTAAACCCTTTCTTCAGCAGACTTGCCTCGATGTCCCGAGTCTTGCGAGGTGCCATCCTTTATGGTTCAACCTTCTATCGTCACGATCTTCAGCAAATTCTTCTTCAAAAGGCGTGCGTCCTCGCTTAGCTTTTCATCGTCCTCTTCCACAATCTGCTTCCACAGGTTGTCGAAATCTTCGGACAGCTTTTGTACGACGTCCTCTTGTCGCTCCGCATAGCTGGTCAAACACAGCGTTTCGTTCTCGTGTATCCAGACACCGTCTGCATACTCGGCTTTGAATACAATCGGCTGATGAAAGAGATAGCGTCGTTCACCGAAACGGAGTTCGGACACGGTTAGTGCAGTTTCGGACACCGCGGCTGTAGACAAGTCCGTTGTGCGAGCGTTCATGATACGGACAGTATATCTCAAATCGACGGACGTCAGAATAGGCTCACCAGCTCCTATGTCCTGAGACTTGCAGGAAGCCTAACCGGTGTCCGTGAAAAGCAGTGTCTGATGTATCATAGCTTTGTAGTGAGAAGAAAGTTACATTATCCGCATGGTCGGAGGTTGAACCACATAGGAGAAGTGTCTACGTGAGCATCCCGTCGATTCTCCTCGCGGGTTGTCTCAGTGTATGCTTATCATCCTAGGAGGAATAAACACATGAAAACAGTCACGGTTTCGCTTCCGGAGAAGCTCCGAGCAGAGATTGACAAGTACGTACGAGACGGGTGGTTCATGGATGAAGGCGACGTTCTCCGCACGGCACTACACGAATTCGTCCAAAGCCACCGTCTCCGCTTGTCGGAGGAGTTCATGTTGGAGGACATCGAGTGGGCAATGTCGCAACGAAAACAGAAATCGGCGGAATGACTCTAGTGGTCAGCAACACGGGGCCGATTCTCCACCTCCATGAAGCAGACTTGCTGGAATTGTTGGAGTTATGCGGAGAAATCCACATCCCATCGGCTGTGCAAGATGAGTTGAGCACCATGCTACCCAGATGGGGCCGTCATTTCCCGGAATGGATAATCGTCCATTCACTGACAGACGAGCAAGAGAAGGAAGCCGAGTCCCTTTTTCGCTCTGGGCTGGTGGATCCAGGGGAAGCCGAGGCAATTGCTTTGTCGAAACAACTGAAGCCGAAATGGTTTCTAACGGATGACACGAGGGCTAGAGTCTTGGCTGGGACCTTTGGATTAGAAGTTCACGGCACACTGGGTGTCGTTATATGGTCCGCAGCCGTCGGGCACAGGCACCCTACTGACGCACAGAAAGCTATATCACGGTTGACAACAACTTCTCTTTGGATTTCCAACCGAGTTGTCCAAGAAGCCCGGAAAGCGTTGGAAGCATTATTGCTCGGAGAGGACAATGAGTAATCCCCGTGTTGGACACCGCCGGCAGAGAAGGTTCCTCTGATGCCTCTGGACAGGCACTGGTATGAAATCACAGCGGACGTTCCGTCTTGGCGCGCGGGTGGTTCTTCCGATACACCTCCTGGATTCGTGAAAGCGTGACATGAGTGTACATCTGGGTCGTGGACAGGCTGGCATGCCCCAGCAGCTCTTGAACGAATCGCAGATCCGCTCCCCGTTCCAATAGATGCGTCGCACAGGAATGTCGGAATGTATGGGGTGTTACCTTCCCCAGTCCCAGCGAAAGGACGTATTTTCGAAGGCGAATCTGGACACCTCTCGTGGTGATCCGCCCCCCGGCACGGTTAAGAAACAAGGCCTCGGCGTCGGACGGGTCGCCCTCGCCTTTGCATCGTTCACGCAACCCCCCGCGTCTTTGTAGATAGCGCGCAAGCGCGTCCGCAGCGGCTTCTCCCAGGGGCAGAACGTGCTCACGGCCGCCCTTCGCACGGATCTGTACCGTGGCCTCGCTTGGAAAATAATCCTGTGTATTGATGCCGACAAGCGAAGAAACACGCATTCCCGTTGAATACAGAACTTCAAACATCGCCGCGTCCCGCAGATGAAGCACATCCTCAGAGTTCGCGCCGTTTACGGGGCTTTCGACAAGACGTTCCGCATGGTCCTCATCCAGAAAAACCGGGAGTTTCTTCAGCTGTTTGACACTGTCGATCCCCTGAGTAGGATCGGCCGGGATGATTCTCTGTTTCCGGAGAAAACCGAAAAACATGCGGATCGCCGAGAGTTTTCGGTTGACGCTCCGAGCGGATAACCCCATCTCCATCTGATAGGAGACAAATCCACGCACATCTTGGAGGTTCATTTCATTGACCTCCGGACAACCCGCAGGATCTCCATCACCGAGATAGGTGAAGAATTGATCCAGATCGCGGCCGTACGCCAAAGCGGTATTCTCGGACCGCCGCTGCTCAATCCGTAGATCCTCAAGGAACATTCGTCGGGCGGTATGGGTATTCATAAGCCTCTTTCTATTCCAAAGACCTCTGTCTCAAAAGCCGTAAATGCGTGGTTCGCCATGACTTGAATGCGATCATCCGTTGCCTCCCCCGAGACCGGGGGAGGTGTAGGAGGGGGTTGAAGAACTCGTGTCATGATCGCTCCGCCTTTTGTGACCGTCTCATGTTAGCCCAACCGGTGCGCAAGGGCAAACAACGGCATACACAGACTCATCGCAAGCGTTCCGAAAAGCATGACGTACAGCACCAATACGGAAGAGGCAACGGTTTTCGGCGTTCTCCGGTAAATGCTGGTTAGAGGCAAGAGAGACAAGAGACACCCAACAAGGACAAACCAGATCGCCGCGGTACTCCGATGTACGACAAAAGCCGCCGTCAGGAATGAAACCGGAAGGCCGGCCTTCGCGTAGATTTGGACAAATTCAGGAACCAAAACGAGTAAGACCGTCAGAATGGACGCGGATAATGCGCCCACCATGAAAACAAAACCGAATGGGGACTCCGAGGAACTCGTACTTGAGGAATACATCAGGGAAGACCTCCTCTTCCTCCGCCGCATACAGAACGGCAGAAAACGGGATTTCCTCCACTCATGTCCCTCGGTTGCAAGTATCGGCCTTTCGCATCAGGCGCTTGAGGCGGAATCCGAATTGATTCCGGACCCGGTCGATCGAAAAGGAGGGAGATTCACGGTCGGGGAGCCGTGGAGAGTCCAGCGAGGCGAGAAAATCTTGAACCAGCCGTAGAGCATCCAGCGGACGCCGTTCGATATGCTCGTAGTATTTTGCCAGTTCTTCATACGGAAAAGGATGCCGGTCCGTGCCCCCGTTGAGCATCTCGCGCCAAACCTCAACCGCCACAGAATACTCCTTATTCCGTTTCAACAGGAGGCTGTAATCCCGCTGAGCCGTCCATCGAAGTCCAAGAGGTAGATCTATCTGAAGAGATCGTTCGAGACACATGCGAGCCCGCTCTTTATCGCCATCCACTATGAATGCCCTGCCAAGCGAATACCAATCAATGGCGTTGGATGCTTCCAGCTCAGGCAACCGATACATCCGGCAGGCTTTTGCGCTCAACATCGCAAGCGAAACGATATCGTCGACATTGTGCTCCAAAACCGGTTGGATACGGCGAATCCCAATCCCCCGCGTGAAATCGAAATAGATCTGCGGTATTTGAAAGGCAGGAACGTCAATATCCCGTTCATGTCCCAGAAGAACCGCTTCCAGGTTCGTCAACGTGCATGATTCGCAGCGCTGGCGCCACAGCCGGCGTGCGGGATGCAGAAGATCGAAGTGCGATAGCGATTCCACGACCGCCGGCCGTCGATTCATCCGAAGCCTCGTGGCTAAGAGAGGAATATCAAAACACTTTCCGTTGAAACTTACCAAGTACCTTGCTGAACGAAGGTCGTCCAGAATCGCATCAAGCATCGCGGGCTCTTCGTCATAGTCCCGCATGAAATACTGGTTTACGGTGAATCCATCGTCCACGAAACGGCCAATACCGACCAAAAAAGCGTAGGTGCCGGTTCCTCCCGCCAAACCGGTGGTCTCCGTGTCGATAAATGCTGCTTTGCGCGGATCGAAATCGGCAAATGACTCGTCGCGTGCGAGTTGTCGCAGCGAATACCCATCCAACTCTTCCTCTTTATACGGTAATTGATGCAAGAAACGTGTCGACCGCCGGAGCCAGTATCGGCTGGATTTCAATTCGCGTTCGTGTCCGCCCAGAGATTCGAGAAACGAATCGCGTTCTCTCTCCCGTATCTCAACCTTACGAACCAGTTCCCGCGCGAGAGTGACCCCAGGAATCTGCGATAAGGTTGATAAATGCTCCGGTAGCGGTTCGGTCGGCTTTTGTTCCTTTGAAGGGCGGGCGGGAACAGGGTTCCGGGAGGTTTTCTGGAACGCCCGCATTTTTTGATACAGATCGGCCATGATCTACCGGAGAAAGAAAGGATGTTGAACAAATATACAATTGCGTAGTTCGATATTCAATATCATTTGTGTAAAACTCGGGCGGATGAACCGTGGGAGGGCGAATCGAGGGAGGGCGAACCTCCTGGTGAGCCGTCTTTCGTCTTATTCCACCAACGGCTCGGCGAGACGAATCGCGGGCGAGACGAATCGTGGGAGGGCGAGGCTCCCGCCGAGCCGTGGGTTTCGTTTAATGAACACGGCTCACCAGGAGGTT
>CAZTDD010000207.1:0-6535 GCA_964612675.1 uncultured bacterium | reverse complement strand
GAACGCCGCTCTCGACCGTTTCGTCGCCCAACTGCCCGACCAACCGACACGCCGCAGTCCCTGGATGTTCATCCCGCGTTTGAACTGGGTGAATGTGTTTGCGGCTTCTGTAAACAAAAACGGCCACCATCGAGCTACCTTGACTGAGCGGAAGGAAGAGAGGAATCAATCATGAAGAGTAGAGGATTCGGGTGGGTTTTCCCCACCATACTTCTGTCGAGCGCGCTTTTTTGCCTTTGGGCGGGAGCGTCTCCTGGCGAACGTCTAAGCGAGAAGCCCCAGCGCATGTTGACACCAGAAGAGATGCGGTCGCTTGCGGGTCGAGCACCCTGCGACCAAGGAAGCTGCTCGGTCGCGACGAGAGACGTAGACATCACCGGTTCCTACGGGGGTGAATGCTACAGGTACAAAAGGTATTATTTTAGTTCTTGCTACGTCGGTGATACAGGAATCTGTGAATTGGTGCAGACGAACGATGTCCTCAGCGAGGTACAGTTCCTCGATGGATATGACCCGGATGGCGAGCAGGGCATAACAATGTATTTCTGCCCCCAGAATACAGCCGACGATACTTGTGAGGGAGGCCTAGAGGTATCAGGCAGCAGGAAATTTGAGCACAAACGGTGTAAGCAGCCTTGGGAATAAGGAACATATGCTGCTTGAGGCTGTGTCATCATGATTTAACCACCGGGAAAGGAGCAGTTAAAATGAAAGTGATTAACAGTGCGATAGCGATGCTAGCTGGTTTGGTACTTCTCTCGACGCACCCGCTTCCAGTGTCTTCCTCTATATCTCAAGACCGTATAGAGCTGTTGTGTCGGTCCGTGGACCAAGCCATATCAGGGGTTGAGATCCAGGCGGTAATGATACTCGAGATGACGAAAGAGGGATTGCAAGATTTCTGGGACAATCCGGAAGGGGGCGACGGGGAAAAACGGATCGCAACGGGACCTGTCAGACAAAAGCGTGATCTCGAGATGAGCCTTATCGAGGGCGTTATGTGCGTCAAAGGACAAGTTGAGGCAAGTCCACTCAATGCAGAGCCTTTTCAAACAAGAAAAGTTTGGCACCTCGGGAAGGAAGAGAGGGAGTTTTTCCCGAGTCCGACGGGGAGACGGAGCGTAGTGATCCACGAGCAACGCTCATTCCCGTGTTCTTTCCGGCAGCCAACCATATTCTCTTTCGGGCGCGGGCTCACCAGATATGTAAGTTACCCATTGGAGATTGCGGAGCTTGAGGAGGCTCGGGGGAACTACAGGCTTACCGCTTGGTGGGACCGTGAACAAACGCGGCGCAAAGCGTCCCTCGTCTTAGACAGTTCGAAGGGTTTTTGCTGGACGAGCGCTCAGATTTACGACCGTCAAGGGAGACCAATCATTGTGGGGCATGCATCGGATTTCCGCACGGTGGACCAGGTTACGTTACCGTTTCGTTGCGTAATTCGAAACTATGCCTATCATCGGGAAACGGGGCACAAAATCTTATATTCCACCTACGAGATGAGCATTTCACATCTAAACATCATCGCTGATGAAAACGAGGCGGCCGCCCGTCTGAGCGCGATGAACCAAATTCGCTCGGGGGACTATGTCATGCGTGTGGAGAGGTAAGCGAGTCGGACGCGAGCCCGGGGAATGGGGTCATCCAGAGAGAGCAGGCTTACGGTCGTTGTTTGGCTCGGCGGTGTTAGCTTGTTGCATGTGTAGCAGCGGGAGCAAGACGCTGGTCCGCGGATTGTTCGAGTGTGTCGTCGATAAGAGAGCCGTAGCGAGGTCACTTCTGTCCAGAGTACAGAGGGGAAGTCTCACCATAGTCTAAGTGAGGTAACATGCTCGCGTCGTTTCCACGTAAGCTTATCTCCGTCGCGTTCGCCGGAATTGTTATTTTTCTGTGTATCCTCGAGTTATCACGGCGGCATTTTCAACCTCAGGCTCCGTCATCATCAGTACTTGGCTGGCCGGATCTGAGCGTAAGTAAAGCCACGGATTACGACGCCTATCCGTGCGCCCTGCGTGCACTCTTCTACCTCTTGTTGCGCCTCGGGATTGAAGACCGTGTAGGCCCCGCGGCGAGACGCGCCATTCTTGGATTACCGCGAGTTGTCACGCTTACCGACCTCAAGCGCGTTTGCGAAATAGCAGGTATTGAGGTCGAGGGGTACCAAACCGACCTACGGTTGCTGCCAGCCGCCGCACCAGTTATCGTCTTATTGAATAGGCAAAGCGACTCGCCACATTATGTAGTGGCGGAGAGGATACCGGGGACAGACGCTTGGTCTGTGACAGATTGGCCGTACGTGCGCCACGAGGTTGCGGCGGGTTATTTGGAGAGCCCCGACGCAGCCATCATTTTGAAGCCGAAGACAAATCACGCGCCACCTGCCAATCGGCCCGCGCTCCACTTCGATAGGCATAGCGTCGATTTGGGTTCGCATCTAGAAACGGAGCTCCTATCGCGCAGAATATCCGTCAGAAACCGTGGAACTGTTCCCGTAGATATTTTGGAGGTGCGACCTAGCTGTGCCTGCACAGAATACAGGCTATCAGGCGCGCACCTGCCGGTTGGGTGTACCGCTGAGCTTTTTGTCACGTTTCGAGCGCCCGCGAAGGCCGGACGGTGGTCGGGCTCGATTTCGCTACTGACGACAGATCCTTCCCACCCCGTTCAGAGACTCCGTGCTGGCGGAGTTGCCCACAAAGCGTGGCACTGCGAGCCAGATTTCCTGGTTTTCCAGAAAAAAGACATTTTTGAGAGAGACAACCCTTCTGTTTCAGTCCGCGTAAAGTTCCTTCCCAAAAACAATGTGTTTCCCAGGGACTTTAGCGTCGAAGTCTTTGGGGAGCAGAGTGCTGTTGAAAGCATACATTACACAGTGGAGGAGGCATGGACAGCTCATGAGAGCGGGGTTCACACCGCAAAGTATCGGTTCTTTTACGGAAGCCGTGACACTTTCCCCTATGTCGAAAGGGGGACTATCCAGATCAGCAACAAACGCTCACCTGAATCTCTCGCGTCTATCATTTTTGAAATTCGGCCGCCAGCCGGTTTGCGTGTCCGTCCTTTACCGGTCGTATGTCATCTCGACACCGCTTCACCCGACCCCACGTTTGTCTATCTGCAACTTGGGCGCATAAGTGTCGAGCAGATTGCTGCCGTAACCTTTTCTCAGGACACGGGAGCCGATGCCCTACCCATACGGATGAAGGGGGTGCGGAGCGAGACATTGCCCTCAGGCGATATGCGAATTGCCTTACCGTGCAACGCCCCCACCGGGAGCTCGCGTCGAGGGGTACTCATCTCGCAACTGAACCTGCACTTGTTCGCTGGGCCCCGACTCGCCAACATCCGCCTCCCCGTCGCCTTTGTATGTGGGACACGAGGTAAATCCCTCAGCGCGCAGTCGAGCGGTTTGTAAGTTTAAATGAAAATGCGGTGTTCCTTGTACGTCCCGGATGGAATGCAGCGTACCGCGGTCAGCAGCATCGTGATATCGTTGGCTATTGGGTGTGTCACTTTCTGGTCTTCCTTCATAGGGCCCGACATTTGGACCCACATGGCGAACGCTAAGGCCCTCATGTGGCAGCGTTTCGAGTGCGTCTATTCCGATTGCTTCACCTTTCTATCGGCGGGAGAAAGGAGCGGCTTTTACCCCTGGCTGTCTGCCATCCTTTTATATCTTACTCATATGAACTTTGGTGAACAGGGATTGTGCATACTCCGTTTCATCCTATTATCTGTTTCATGCTTTCTTGTGGTAGAATTCACGCTTCACCGTACTTTTTGGCTGCCAGCGGCAGCGCTGGTCGGACTTACTGCCGCCTTGGAGATCCGAGTTCGGGAGCTGCGTCCCGAGCTTTTCTCGATCGTCCTTCTTCTGTGGACCTACACAAGTGCCTTTACCTGCTCTCGCAGCAAGAGGTTGACGGTTCAGCTGGTATTAGTTGGCCTCGTGTGGCCTAGTCTCCACGCGTTCGCCGCGATTGCGCTCTTCGTTTCATCGGCTTACGTCGCGAAGATGTGGGTGGTCGGGCTTCGTCCCGGACGAGAAAGCGATGCGCTGGACAGCAATCTACGTACGCTGACTGCATCCCTGCTCATGGGCTATCTACTTCACATCGATCCTGTGCGGAATGTGGAGCGTACGATATTTGGCGGCCTACAGTACGGCTCCGCGCTCGGGATCCACGAGTTCCAGCATCTGCAGATCTTTCCGCAAAGGAATGTGTCAGGGCTGTTTCTTTGTTTTTTCTTTATCGGGTCGCTTTGCTGCGTTGTGAATCTTTTTGTTCACGTAAGAACCAAGGTGCAAGGGCAACTACCGCATCGTTTGCTGGAGGTGACCTCAATCGTTCTATCTATTTGGGCCATCCGCTTCCAGTGGATGATACTTTTCCCACTTCTTGGTTCGGTACGGCTGATCGGCAGTGACAGGGGAGTCACTAAGTTTGCCGGGACACCCGACGGTGACAGTACTCGCAAGCGGAGCTGCTTGTGCCGATGGTTCGGCTGGGTGTGTGTCATTGCGCTGCTGGTCACCACTGTGCATCGAGGTTCTGGGGTGATGCGCGTGCGTCCCAACGCGGCCGCTCAGTTTTTGTCTGATCTGGAATATTGGGGGCGCGTTTTCTCTTCTCAGGAGGATGCGGGTGAAATCTACTTTTCGAACGCAGAACGCGTCAAGACCGCTATCGATATCCGCTCGGAGATTCTGTCGCAAACGGACCTCGCCCTCCATTTTTCGCTTGTGTCAGCAACTGAAAGGTGGGACGAGGCTCTGAGCGCGCTTCACGTGCAGTGCGCTCTGCTAACAAAGCCGTGCAACTTGCTTCTACAGCTGAACAAAATACCTTCGTGGAAATGCGTTTTCACAAATGGGTTCCAAAACGTATTTCTCACGACTAAAAGAATAGAAATGGAGATCGAATCTATCCACAGGTATTATGAGCAATTTGGGATTGCGTGGAATACGAACATTACCACCCCCGGATTTCACGCGGTTCGCTCCAATCCCGACTGGCTTGCGCACGTAACCGACCTGTCAGAGCGGGACATTAAGGAAGTATACGACCTGGTCTCGCGCATTACTGATGCTCCGGTTGACCCTGCTAACTTTGAATCGCATCGTAAGTTGATTCTCTACGGGTTCTACTGCGATGGCTATCAATTACTGCGGGGGGTGCCTGAACCGACCACGGAGCACGAGAGAGCATATCGCGATAATCTTTTATCATTCTATGAGTCCGCGATAGCGCGTGGGATACTCGATGTTCAGATCGAAGAATCTTCTCCAGATTAGACATCAGCCCGATTGGGAAGACACGCTTATTGTCCTCGGGCGCATGGGCTTGAGCGCTATCCTATTCTGGGCGGGTTTCGTCAAGCTGAGTGAGCCGTTGATATTCATTGAAGCGGTTGTCAACTACGAGATGGTCCCGCAGGCTGCACTGATGCCTGTCGCGTATCTGATTCCCAGGGTGGAAATCTGCCTAGCTTTCTGTCTATTGAAACGTTCCTGGATGTACCGCGTGGGACTAGCCGTCTCGGTCCTATCCGTTATTTTCCTAGGTGCTATCGGCTGGGCACTCGGGCGTGGTTTGGACATACCCTGTGGCTGTTTCGGCGCCGCATCCGATCCGGTCACGTGGGTACATTTCGTGCGTGCCTTTCTGCTGCTACTTGCTGGGCTTTTGCTGGCCTGGTATTCGCATGCGGCCAGCGACCGACGGGGAACTTATGAGTCTCCCTTTGTTTTATAATGCAGACACCGGCGCATAAAAAAGAGACGACAACTCGCATATAAACAGAGATAGCTGCTCCGGACGGCCACCACGCCACGCTATGGGAGCTACATCGCGGGCGGGAGACCGTCCCAAAGGCGTGGAGGAAAGGCGGAATGCCTGTGTCACCAAGTGTATGAGTGCCGCTGTTGGTATTACGGATTCGTGGGTGCGCATCGCGGCCGTCGATAGAAACGGATTTCCGAGCTTCAGCACAAGGCCAATCAAACCGTCGGGTCAATCGGCTGAGAACAATGGCGTGAGGTGGAAATTCCACGAAATTAACTACAGGCCGGTGCCGGGGACTTGGGACATGAGCGATGCGAGCCTATTGCTGGACGGTGACACGAACGATGGCAACGGGTGGACATCGCCCGGTGTGCTCGCCAACTACGACATTGACTGGGATGACTACGACGACAAGTTGACGAGCTACACATTGGACGAGATCGACAATTGGGGCTCATGCTATCTCAGTGAAGACCCGAGGCCATAACCCTGGCGCAGATGATGACGACAGAATCAGGAGGAACAAAATGAGCCCAACACAAAATCCCTTAAAAGAATGCATCAGAAGATGTTCTCACTTGCTTTCGGTCTCTATCTTCTTTGCCGTCTGGGCGGTTTGTGGCAGCGGGCAGACCGCAGAGGAAGCCGACTTCATAGTCTCCGAAACCTCGCATACAGGCCAAATCCCAGTGCGGGAATCGGATCGACTTCTCGTCACGGGAATTGACCTGAACGCATTGATGGGGCCA
>CAZTDD010000206.1:0-6606 GCA_964612675.1 uncultured bacterium | reverse complement strand
CGTAAAATGCAAAGATCCCTCACCCCGGCCCTCTCCCAGAGGGAGAGGGAGAAGAACTCTCTCGACTTTTTGAGACGGCGTCAGACCTGGGAGTGCGCGAAAAAGTAGTCGAAACAAGTCTCAACCCCCTCCTCTACAACTCGCATGTTTGCCTTCGGCAAGCCATGAGATTCCTCCCCCGATCTTCGGGGGAGGAAAAGGAGACATCTTTGGAGAGCTTCGGCCTTCCGTGCGGCTCGGCGGGAGCCTCGGCCTTCCCTGCGGCTCGGCGGGAGCTTCGCCCTTCCCTGCGGCTCGGCGGGAGCCTCGGCCTTCCGTGCGGCTCGGCGGGAGCCTCGCCCTTCCCTGCGGCTCGGCGGGAGCCTCGCCCTTCCCTGCGGCTCGGCGGGAGCCTCGGCCTTCCCTGCGGCTCGGCGGGTGCCTCGCCCTTCCGTGTGAATGAGGTTGGCCGTCATGCGGCCCCCTCCATGAACTCTATGGGTTCAATGTTGTTTCTTATTTCATTGATTTCCCGCGCGATTTCTTCGTCCAGTTCCTGCGGTTTGTGGTTTTCTATGATATTGGCGATTTCCACGCTGAGTCCGTCGGAGGGATCCGTTCGAATTTGACTCGCGTCGATCAGACTCCTACCAATATAGGAAGGCGGAATCCACAACGATTTGCGAAAATGCTGCACAGTATGCGGGTGCTCGAAGAAGGTTTTGTATCCATCCCGTCTCCTGGCCACATCGTCAATCGCTTCGAGACCAAGCGTATCGGCATCGACATCCACCTCATCGACAAGGTGCCGTGCCCGAACGATCATGTCGTTCATGAACTTCAGCATTCTCGCGTCATAGAGAGTTCCATAGGCCATGAATCCAACGTCGTGTACGAGCGTGGCACCGGATTGGATCGCCATGACGATCCCCTCATACATTTCCATGCCCGATTGAACATTGGTCCCAAGTGCGTCACTGGCGCCTCCCGTGCCCCAGGTCGGGAGATTATAGTAGTCCCCCATGTCCGCATACATCGCAACGGTTTTCGACCACTCCGGAGCACCGTAGAGTACTTTGCCGCTGATCATGTCTCCCGAGGAGGAATTTGCGCCGTAAATAAACCGCACGTTTTCGTTTTTGCATAGAGCAAGGACGAGCCCCGCGAGCGATTCGGCGGTTCCCTGGGCCACCGCGCCCGCCAAGGTCGCAGGGGCAGCCACCGCACAGTTGGCACCGGCGGCATACGCGAAGGGAATCTCGTGTTCCGCGCAATAGAGCAACCTGTCGATGGATGATTTATCCATAACCAGAGGGAAATTCGGTTCGAGATATGCGATAAAGAACGGCTTTTGCCGAAGGGCGGCTGCTCCTCCCGCTATCACGGCGGCGATGCGGTGAATGTGTTGAATATCTTCCAGGCTCACGGCTGTGGTGACGATGGGCTTGGTCGTGTTTTGAACCATCTCGACGAAGACCGAGGGGTAGAGTTTATGGGGCTCGATCTCGCCGGGAAGCGCCGTGGACATCACGAACTGGAATTCGGGGAGCGAGTCGACAATACGGACATTCGTGCGAACGTCCGCAAGAGTCGATGGACGGATATAGGCTGCGTATTGATCGACATTGAAAAGCGCGTCGGAGCCCGGCCCAAAGTAGGTGTTCCCGATTTTCAGGTCGATGGATCGTCGACCTTCCCGGTCGTACATCTGGACCTTCGGGTTGGCCTTGGCCAGGGCTTCGTCAACCATCTCTCTGGAAAGTAGAACCCTGCCGTCCGATTTCGTGGCTCCCGCACCGAGCAGTAGCTCTTCGGCTTCTTCGTGCTCGACCTGCAATCCTGTTCTTTCGAGAAGTGCTATCGCTGCTTCATGAACCTTCTGTGCCTTTGCTTTTGTCAAGTACATCATTGTTGAATACCCGTCCTTTGCGGATCCTATGATTTGGCGAACCAAGTCTGTTTGGCTCGTTTCTCCGACTGGGATTGAAAGTCTTAGGGAACTCTCCCAACGGCTTGTTATCTCCCGCGGGGAAGGCTACTTGTCTTGAGGTCAGGAGTCAATATTAAAATTAAAGTTTCGATCCGCATTTTTTGCAGTAATCCGCGTCCGGATCGTGCCCCTCCGATGCGCATTGAGGACAGACCCGGGTGGACACTCGTCTCCCGGAGGCGAATGTAATTTCCGAGGTGACGATCCCGGTAGGGACCGCGATGATGCCATAGCCCAAGATCATGACGAGACAGGCCAATACCCGGCCGAGGCCGGTTTCCGGGGAGATGTCGCCGTAGCCGACGGTTGTGAGGGTAACCACGGCCCAGTAAATGGAATGGGGGATGCTGGTAAAACCGTGCTTCTCGCCTTCGACGAGATACATGACTGCGCCGATGATCACGACCAGTGTCATCACGGCGAAGAGAAAGACCAGGATTTTTCGTCGGCTGGCCCGGAGAGCATCGATCAGCAGGCCCGCTTCCCCCAGGTAATGCGCGAGTTTCAAGACACGGAAAATACGGAGCACCCGGAGGATTCGAATGACAATCAGGTAATGGCTGCCGGGTACGACCAGACTCACGTAAGTCGGCACAATGGCGAGCAGATCGACGACTCCGTAGAAACTGGTCGCGTATTTCATGGGCTGGCCAATACAGACCAGGCGGAGGACATACTCGATTGTAAAGAGGATTGTGCAGAACCATTCGATACCGTAGAGCCAGCGGCCGTACGTGCTGTTGATGGAAGACACGCTGTCCAGCAGGACGACGATAACGCTGATGAAGATCCATGCGATAAGACTGACGTCGAACCATTTGCCTGCCGTTGTATCGGCCTCGAAGATGATCTCGTGAGCGCGCAGTCGCCAGCCACGGATGGTTTGTTTGTCGGTCGTTATTCGTTTGAGTATCGGGTGTGGTCTTTTCATGGATGTAGGAAAGTAACATGTTCAGGATGGGCGGGCAAGAAGCTGGAGAGTGACACGCAGGCGGGGAAGTTAGTGAATCACGAAGGCACGAAAGAGACACGAAAGCACGAAAAAGAAAAAACAAGAAGAAGAGATCGCCACGCTGCGCTCGCGATGACGGTAAATGGGGCAGCCGCGAACAGTCGCGTCTTCCTGTTTCATAACGGACGCCGCCGGTTTGGGGTACGCGATGATGTCGTCCATTGGGTTGAGACCTGTGCTATTCTTGATGGTGGGAATCGAGCCTGCATTAAACCGAAAGAGACAAAAGATGGGATCTCGTGCCTTTACGCTTATCGAGTTGTTGATCGTAGTGGCGATCATCGGGATTCTGGCGGCGATCGCGGTGCCGAATTTTTTGAACGCGCAGCTGCGCGCAAAAATCGCCGCTACCGAGAGCGACTTGCGGAATTTTGTCAACGCCATGCAGCAGTACCATATGGACAACAACTCGTATCACATGCATCGGGGCGGTCCGGTTCAGCATTTCCCGCTGACGACTCCGGTGCCTTATCTGCCCGGGTTCATGCCGGATCGATTCCAACTGGGACCGCGTGTGGCTTTGGCGTATGAGAAACCCGCGGGCTTCGAGACGACTCAGACATTTTATCATTGGATTCCGTGGGAGAGCCACACAACCTCTGGTCGCCGCGGATGCATCCGGAGATTCGGGAGGCGCAAACAACACCGAAAGGCGGGCTTGTGGACGGTTGGGGACCGGCCGGGATACGCGGTGGGCCTCCGTTCGATCCTTCCAACGGCCTGTCGAGCCAGGGAGGATTTTTCAGGTGCGTTCCACCCGGCCAGCGTGTACACGGCTATGACGGAGGCGGGGGGATCTGACAGGGATGAGACTCCTTCGCAACCTCGCGACATCCGGATGACGCTGCCAAAAATCCCTCTTTCGGAAAATTGACATGCCTGAGTATCTGGAGTATTCTTCCGCCGGTAGAGATCTTACCGTGTAGCTCAGCCAGGCAGATCTTGGATGTGGCGATTTTAGGGAGTGATTTGCTTGGCTCCATCCAGAGGAGGAATGGTGTTATGAAGAGAGTCATTTTGTTGGTGGTATGTGTCGGGCTGCTTCCGGTAGCCGGGTCTGCACAGGTTTTCACACCGGGCAATGTGATCTTCGCGGATCCATACTACAGTCCGGACGGTCAGATTGTCGAATTGGAGTTCGACGAAGCCACTGGTGTAGGCACGATTGTGCAGATCATTAAGTGGGATTTGGGCGATTGGGAACGGCGCAGGGCGTTGGGACTCGATGTAGATCCGAATGGGAATGTATGGGTCGGTGTCACATCAACCGGCGATACAGAGGAGATCCATCCGTTGGGATTGGGTGAAGCGCTCAGAATCGAACAGGATGGAACTCAAACATTCTTTTCGACGGACCTCGTTAAATCCACACACCTCGCGGCAATCGGCGCCAACCAGGTCATTGTGAACAGTAATTCAGACGATGAAATCTTGGCCCAATTGGTTGATGTAACCAGTGGCGAAGCGGTCCTTACCAGTTTCAATAAGACCGGACACGGTGAAGCGCTGCTGTTGCCGGACGGGCGTCTTCTGATGGGCGATAACGGGACACCGGGGATACTGACGTACGATCTGTCCGGTGGGGATCCGACGGGGACTTTGTACGATGACGGGAGAACCGTGCGCTCGTTAACGTACAATGACGAGATCGGTTCGGTGATCGCGCTGCTTCAAGATCAACACACGCTGATAAAGGTCAGCTTGGAGGGCGAGCTGGAAGCTGAGTATGACGCCGAGTGGGATCAGTTCGTCAGTCTGTGGGGGATCGCCGAGATTCCGGGTACAACGAAGATTATTCTGGGCAGCCACAATATCGACGAAACGTGGAACCAGATGGCCATCTACGACACAACCAATTTCGAGGCAGGCCCGACTGTCATTGAAATCATGGAAGGATTTGAAAATGCTGGCTTGCCTGCCGACACTGTTTTCCGGTCATTCTTTAACGCGGCTGTTGTTCCAGAGTTTACTGAGGTGCGTAGCTGGGAGCTTCATTAACGTTATCGGTTTTGACCGAGTTCATTTTCTGAACATCAAGCGGGTCCAGGAGATCGACTCTTGGACCCGCTTGTGTTTTCCAGACCAGGGGGAAATTCCACCGGGAAGCGGGATGTGAGAGCTGCTCACGAAATTGACATGCATGAATGTCTGGAGTATTCTTCCGCCAGTAGAGATCTTATCGCGTAGCTCAGCCAGGCAGATCTTGGATGTGGCGATTTTAGGGAGTGATTTGCTTGGCTCCATCCAGAGGAGGAATGGTGTTATGAAGAGAGTCATTTTGTTGGTGGTATGTGTCGGGCTGCTTCCGGTAGCCGGGTCTGCACAGGTTTTCACACCGGGCAATGTGATCTTCGCGGATCCGTTTTATCGACCGGACGGGCAAATCGTCGAGTTTGAGTTTGATGAAGCCACCGGGATAGGCACGATCGTGCAGGTTGTGAAATGGGATATGGGCGAATGGGAACGCCGTAGGGCCTTGGGATTCGATATAGATCCCAATGGAAATGTATGGGTCGGTGTAACGTCAACCGGTTCCAACGACCCGGAGGATCCGTACCCGCTGGGGCTGGGGGAGGCGCTCAGGATTGAACCGGACGGGACGCAGACGTTCTTTCCGACCGATCTCGTTAAGGCCACACATCTAGCGGCGATCGGTGCAAACAAAGTCATCCTGAACAGCAATTACGCGGACGATGAGACCCTGGCTCAATTGGTCGATGTAACCAGCGGCGAAGCCGTCGTTACGAGTTTCAATAAGACCGGACACGGCGAAGCGCTGATGCTGCCGGATGGACGACTTCTAATGGGCGATAATGGAACGCCGGGGATTTTGACGTACGACTTGTCCGGCGGCGATCCGACAGGGACCTTCTACGATGACGGAAGAACCGTTCGCTCGTTGACTTATAGCGACGAGATTGGTTCGGTCATCGCCTTGCTTCAAGATCAACATACTCTTCTGAAGATCAGTCTGGCCGGCGAATTGGAAGCAGAGTACGACGCTGAGTGGGATCAATTCACCAATCTGTGGGGGATTGCCCAGATTCCGGGGACAACAAAGATCATCCTGGGAAGTCATGATATTGGCGAGACATGGAACCAAATGGCGATCTATAACACGGCCGATTTCGAGGCCGGCCCGACCATTATTGAGATTATGGAAGGATTCGAAGAGGCCGGTTTGGCTGCGGACCATATTTTCCGGTCGTTCTTTAACGCCGCCGTCGTTCCGGAGTTTACAAACGTAGGTAGCTGGGAACTTCGTTAGTTCGATAATCTGAAAGTGAGTTTATTCGTCCTTGCTGGTCCAGGAGTTCAACTCCTGGACCAGCGCAGCAAGAGCGGAACGGATCTCAACCCCCTGCTCTACGGCTCTCATATTTGCCTTCGGCAAGCCATGAGACCCCACCCCCGATCTTGATGCCGTTGCAAAAAGTCGAAAAAACGGATTTCAACCCCCTCCGAACCTCCCCCGATCTTCGGGGGAGGAAAAGGAAACGACCGTGTCTGCGTGAGCGACCGGGCACCTGGGTATTCTCCCCCAAGCCGCTGATCTCAAGGACAGGAAATGCACGGCTCATCAGGAGATTCGCCCTCCCGCGATTGCCCTCGGTTGACTTTTCAA
>CAZTDD010000205.1:0-6827 GCA_964612675.1 uncultured bacterium | reverse complement strand
GATGCCCAGATTACTCGCAATATTTATGCCAAGAACTTGTGGGACACAACACTAGGAGATGTCGCACTGGCCACAAATCCTTTCGAGTTATATCTCGATTACGGGATCCGAATGAAAGCGCGCAGCAAGGCGGTCCTTACTTTCTTGGTTCAGCTCTCGTGTCAGCACAGTGGATACCTGCCGACAGAAAAAGCAATTCAAGGCGGCGGCTACAGTGCGGAGGAGTTCCTGGTCGGTCCGAAAGGCGGTCAGGTGTTGGTCGATGAAACTGTGAAGCGGATCAATGCGATGTGGGAGTAGAAACGTTTTGGACTGCTTCAACTTGCAACCTGTCTGTTCAAATATTGGGTGTAATTTGCAATCAGGGATAGCGGTGAATAACAAACAAGAGGTGAGAAACCAAACGAGAATATACTCTATGTATCAGTAATACCTTATATTAGGTTTTTCATTTCGTCTACCCCTTTTTTCCGTCAAGTTCTAGTACGTTTCTTGCTAGGTCACCTACTGACATCAGTTGTGAAGGACTGCTGAGAGACGCTCTCTGTGTTCTTGTCCGGGGATGAGAAGGGCGTTTCGAGAATTATTGGAAAAGGAGGTGAGAGATATGCCAGGAGGTGATCGAACAGGGCCGATGGGCCAGGGGCCGAGAACCGGGCGAGCTGCAGGATACTGCAGTGGGAACCCTGTACCGGGATTCATGAACCCCAGGGGAGGCTGGGCTTATTGGGGACACCAGCTATATCCGAGCTGGGTACCGTTCAGCACAGGTGTCTATGCTCCTCAATTCGCGTCTCCCTATACGCGTTACTACGGACCGCCAACAGGCGGATGGCGTGGCGGGAGAGCAGGACGCGGTCGGGGCCGTGGCTTCGGGCGAGGCCGTGGTCGTCGGTGGTGGTAGCACGAGCTTTGCTCAAGCTACTGTCCTCGAGATAGAAACAGGCGTGGCACCACCATCGTAAATCGTGAAGGATGGGAGGAGGATTCTGTGTGAAAAAAGGCGAAATATCGAATCCCGCTTCACACTCGTTGTTCGACTTCGGCACCATCGCACACGATTACGATCGGTGGTACCTGACGCCGGAAGGTCAGAATCACGACCGTATCCAGAAACAGGATGTCCTCGAGTTACTTCCACCCGCACAGCCTTACGAGCGTCTTTTGGATGTCGGGTGTGGTACGGGCCACTGGAGTCGATTCTTTCGATCCCTTGGGTATACGGTTACCGGTGTAGACATTTCGGAAGAAATGGTTGAGGTCGCAAAGAGTTATCATACGCCCGGTTGTGGATACCAAGTGGCCGATGCATGCGATTTCCCTTTCGACGATGATACTTTCGATGTGGTCGCTGCAATGGCTATGCTGGGATTTGTTTCAGATGCCTTTCAGGTGCTCAAAGAAATGACTCGTTGCGCAAAGGGGGAGGGAGTTATTCTAATCGGAACATTAAACAGACTTGCCGAAATCAACCAGGAACGACTGACCGAGGGCCGGGAACCGTATGTTTCCGGCCGGTTCTTTTCGGAGAAGGAACTCCACGATTTCTTGTGCCGGTTTGGTGAAGTACGTATTGTTAATTCGCGTTCAGAAGCACGAAAGACAGGAGAGAAGGCGTTGATTGTCGCAGAGGTGCGGACATGATTATCGAGACGGAGATCAGTCTTTATCCCTTGAGAACGAAGTCACTGGGCTCGGCAATAGACGATTTTATCGCCCATTTGAAGAAAGCCGGGCTGCAGATCGAAACAGGTCCAATGAGTTCCCGGATAACGGGGGAACTGACGGAGGTTTTCCCCGCGCTGCAAGAGGCTTTCGCTGCAGTCGCCGATCGATCGCAAAGTGTGCTGATTATCAAAGCCTCCAATGCCTGTGGCTCCTCAGCAAGCTGTGAGCAGACAGACTAAGAGTATCTTCTTATTGAATTATCCTAAATTCGGCAGTTGAAAACAGTATGGCGGCTGCAAACCGTTCATGTTTCACAAGTAGTGATCATCCTTATCTGTCACCCATTTGGTGATCGGTTCTTGAACTTCTCGAAAGGCCGATCACCAATACCCGTGCGGCCCTTCGACGGGCTCAGGAACCGCGCTCGGGTTTCAACTGCCGATTTTAGGATTATTGAACCTGAGTTCGACAGTAGCGCTTACAACGACGACTCGAGTTCAAAAGAGCGACGGGACTACCCCTTCCAACCTGCAACGACAATTGCCTGATGAGCGTTTCATTATGCACCCTATCCCCCTATCGTTCCATGCAAACACTTTGACGAACCCTGTTTTTAATCATCTGATATCATTGAATTTATCTTAGACTCTACCAATAGAGACTGCATCTAGTACGGTTATTGCGACACTTGGGTCAGTAGAATTTGAACTGAGACGCAGGACAACGCTATCCAGACTGAAAAGTAGATTCCACGGTCGAATGGAAGCGTGAGGATGAATAATGGACAGTCGCGCTTGAGCGTGAAGCGAACCGGAAAGGAAGTTGAGTTATGAAGATAGCTGTTACCGCAACCAATCCTAATTTGAATGCCGAAATCGACCCGCGATTCGGGCGCTGCTCGTATTTCCTTGTTGTGGATACGGATACGATGAGCTTTGACGCAGTCGAAAACCCCAATGTGATGCTTGGAGGAGGAGCCGGTATCCAGTCCGGCCAACTTTTGGCTGAACAAGGCGTACAGTATGTGTTGACCGGTAACTGCGGGCCGAATGCCTATCAAACACTTGCCGCAGCGGGTATCCAAATCATCGTCGGCTGTTCGGGCATAGTCCGACAGGCGGTCGAACAATTCAAGAGCGGAAATTTAAATACGGCAAATGAACCGAATGTGGCGAGCCACTTTGGGGTCGGAGCCCCAACACAAGCCGGAATGGGCGGTGGTCGCGGAATGGGCGGTGGCCGTGGAATGGGCGGTGGTCGTGGAATGGGCGGGGGCCGTGGAATGGGCGGGGGACGCGGGATGGGACGAGGACGTGGCATGGGAGCGGGACAATTTGTTGCCGAGTCTTCTGCACCGGAACCACAGGCGCAGCCCGTCCCCGCTGGTTCGAACAGAAAAGAGGAAATATCGATATTGAAAAGGCAAGCTGATTCTCTGGAACAGCAGATGCAGGAGATTCGGGACCGGATCCAGCAACTGGAACAGGGCGAATGACATCATGCCGCTTTTGGGCTTTGTCCGAGAGCGGCTACGAAGAGAAATGGTATGAAAATCTCAATAGCCAGCGGCAAAGGCGGCACCGGAAAAACGACAGTCGCTACGAATCTTGCGTATGCGGCTTCGCGGTCCGGTAAATCTGTGGCGTTTCTTGATTGCGACGTGGAAGAACCGAACGCTCAGATCTTTTTGAAGGCGGAGATTCGCCAAAGCGAACCCGTTCACCGCCTCATTCCGAGAGTAGACGAAGAAACATGCACGCTTTGCGGCGAATGTGGAGAGATTTGTCAATATAGTGCCATTGCCTGTATCGGTGAGAAAGTCCTTGTATTTCCCGAGCTTTGTCACGCGTGTGGCGGGTGCTGGCTGGTCTGCCCGGTCGACGCTATTTCAGAGGTGCCGCGCGAGGTAGGACGGCTTGAAAAAGGAAACGCGGATTCGATCCAATTTTCTCAAGGATTATTAAATATCGGTGAAGCGATGAGCCCACCGGTAATTCGGGCGGTCAAGTCGAGCGCCCCCGAGGCGGCAATCGAAATTGTGGATGCACCGCCGGGAACCTCGTGCCCGGTAATCGAGAGCATTCGCGATTCGGATTATGTAATACTCGTCACGGAACCGACCCCGTTTGGATTGAACGATCTCGAGCTGGCAGTCGAGATGATCCGAGCCTTACACCTGCCGTTTGGCGTTGTCATCAACCGGTCGGATCTTGGGGATGAGGAAGTCCGTCTGTACTGTCTCCGTAACCGTATCGACGTGCTGGTTGAAATTCCGGACGATCGGCGAATAGCCGAGGCGTATTCAGAAGGTGTAATGATCTGTCAGGCTCTCCCGGACTATGAATCATTGTTTGTAGATTTGCTGGAGCAGATCGACGAAAAGGTGTCCAACCATGCAGAAGAGATCATCGCTAGAGGAAACCCGGCTTCAGGAAGAACGTGAGAGAAAGGCACGTCGAATATTGGACGTTTCCGAATCCGCCGATCAAGAAGAGATCCGACGTGCGTGGAGGAAGAAGGCTCTCCAGCATCATCCGGATCGCGAGGAAGAAACGGAAAACCCCCATCAGGGGTTTCTATCCGTTCAGTCCGCCTACCGGTTCCTGACCCACGGCGAGCACGGAGAGGATTTGGACAACGAACCGCCCTCCGATGAAGACCTCACCGATGGCAAATACCGGTTAGACAATACGTGGGGATATTTCCTTTGGTGGAGAGAGCGATTCTTCGACGAATAAAGGAGGTAGAAAGATGCCCTGGGTAAATCAAGAAATGTGCGCCGGATGTGGAACGTGTGTAGACGAGTGTCCTGTCGGAGCGATCTCCCTGCAGGACGACGGCAAATCGCTCGTCCATGAGGAAATCTGTATCCGGTGTGGTACCTGTCACGATATCTGTCCGGAGGAGGCGGTGCGTCACGACAGCGAGCGAATTCCTCAAGAGATCGCCGCCAATATCGAGAAAACGCGTCAACTCTTGAGACATTTCGAAACGCCGGCCGAACAACGCGCCTTTATCGGACGGATGATTCGCTACTTCAACAAACAGCGAAAGGTGGCAGAGCAGACCATCGAACAATTGCAGACGATAGAAGAAGATCCCGTGAACAAGATTGAGTCCCTCTTAGAGGCCGCACGGAGCTAGTCGGAAGAGCATTTCGTGGATAGGAAACAGGTGGAATTGTGGTACGTGAACTGGTCATCATCAGTGGGAAAGGCGGCACGGGAAAAACATCCATAGTGGCGTCTTTTGCATCTCTCGCTCAGCAGGCGGTATTGGCGGATTGCGACGTAGATGCCGCCGATTTACATCTCATACTCGAACCGTCGATTCACCGGCGCGAGAAGTTCTCAGGCGGTTCCCGAGCACGTATCATGGCGGGCCACTGTACTGCGTGCGGGAAATGCGAAGAGGTCTGTCGTTTCGACGCTGTGTTCTATGACGGTCCCGGCAACGGAATGATCGAGAGGACGTTTCGTGTAGATCCGATAGCGTGCGAGGGGTGCGGCGTCTGCGCCTATTTCTGTTGTGAGGATGCGATCGAGTTCGCTCCGGCGGTCAATGGAGAATGGTATATCTCGGAGATGCGTTACGGCCCGATGGTGCACGCCAAGCTGGGGGTGGCGGAGGAGAATTCCGGTAAGCTCGTGAGCATCGTTCGTACGCAAGCGAAAGCACTCGCCGAGGAGCGTGGATACGACCTGGTCCTGATCGACGGATCGCCGGGAATCGGTTGTCCGGTTATCGCGTCCATCACCGGAGCCGATCTTGTTCTGGTGGTAACCGAACCGACGTTGAGCGGTGAGCATGATCTGGAGCGAGTCGCCGATCTGGCCGGACATTTCGGTATTCCCACAATGGTTTGTGTCAACAAGTGGGATCTGAACGAAACCATCACTTCTCGTATCGAATCCCGTGCACACGAGAGGGGCATGCGATTTGCAGGGCGCGTACGTTATGACCGGGCGGTTACCAAAGCGCAGATACAGAAAAAGGCCGTTGTCGAATATCAAGAAAACGGCTGTGCGGAGGACATTCGCCGTCTTTGGGATTTTGTGAGCGGTAGCTGAAGAACGCGTTCGAGTCGTCATTCTGCAAGTAGCATTTTCTATTTGGCATTCCCCCCCCTGACATTTTCATTGTGGCGGGACAACCGCCGCAGATTCACCGCAGATTTCATAGATGCGACATCTCCACTAAAATCATGTATGATAGGGCCTATCCTGAGTCAGGCAGGGCAAGCCGGTTCAATCGGAAGGAGAGTCTATGATGCTGCGCGCACCGCTCCCGTTGACAGGCTGGAATCATAATAACCGGAGCACCGACAGGATGACTGAGCGAGGGTTTTCTCACGGCTTTACCTTGATCGAGCTGCTCATCGTGGTCGCGATCATTGGCATCCTGGCGGCGATTGCTGTGCCGAACTTCTTGAACGCCCAAGCCAAGGCGAAGATCTCTCGCTCTTATTCCGACATTCGCTCTATATCGACGGCAGTTGAATCGATGCGGATCGACAAAAATGTCCTCTTGGTCGATTACTGGGACGACGATACGGAGGTCGGTCAGGATCGTCTCAGAGACGAATTTCACGGCGTTGGAGGGACCCATAATAGTCGAGGTGGCACAACGGGTGTTCTCGCTCCGTTGACCACACCTGTCGCGTACATGTCATCCATTCCACAAGATCCGTTTGGAGTCGAGTTGGGCAGTGGATTCAACGATTCCACGAGTACACTCATCGCAGCGGATCAGGTTCCCCCGATCACATATCTCTACTTTGACAACGATCCCCAGATAACCGGTGCAGAGTGCGGTGCGCTTGTTTTCTGCCAGGTTGAGTACCAAGGGATTCCTTCGCTCAAGGAAGGCGAGTATGTCCTCGTGGCGTACGGACCTGACGCTCGTCGTAATAATCCACCGGGTTACGGTTATCCCTATGCGCCCTCGAATGGGCTCAGCAGTCTGGGGGATATTTGGCTGCGCTCCGGCGGCGCGACGAATGATACGTACTGATTCGGCCCTACGAACGGGTGCCACCCCAAGTCCTGACAGGTTCGCAAAAAATGGAAAGTTGGCATCGGAAGTTCCCTCTCCCCCCCGGCAGAGGGTGAGGGGCGATCATTGCACTGGATTCGGGTATTATTCTTCGCTTGTGTATT
>CAZTDD010000204.1:0-6829 GCA_964612675.1 uncultured bacterium | reverse complement strand
AATGATTTTCGTTAAGTCCAGACAGGTGAAATTCGCCTTTCCGCAACAGGAACTATCTAAGTTGTTGTGGAACGTGAACTGCGATGTTGATGAAGTAATTAATGAGTTTATGTATGGCTATTACGGCAAAAGCGGCCATTACGTGCGGCAGTATTTCGATTTAGCGCAGAGCCTGGTGACACCGTTCACTCATTTCCAATTCTGGATTGAACCAGACGATATGCTGTTCAGCGACGGATTTGTCGAACGAGCCCTCGCCATATTGGATCGTGCGGAAAACGCGGCGAAGAACGATCAAATCCGCCGTCGGGTTGAGATCGTTCGGATGCCCGTAATGTACCTCAAATGTTACCGTTCACCGTCCAAAGCCAAATGGGATGGGACCTATGCGCGACTTTGTGCGGATTTCGAAGACATCGGAATGTCGGCTCTCTCGGAGCAGGGCAGTATACATGTGGAAGCGTTCCACGCAATGATGCAAAATGCGGAGTGAGAAAACGGAGAAGCAGAAATGAGGCAGGCGTTTACGTTAATCGAATTGTTGATCGTCGTTGCTATCATCGGGATTCTCGCAGCGATTGCCGTTCCGAATTTCCTGGAAGCGCAAACAAAGGCAAAAGTAACACGAATGTACGCAGATCACAAAACGCTCCTGAAAGCCATGACGATGTACCGCATGGATCGCAACACCTACCACAAACACACTCACGAGCCGACCCAACACTGTCCGCTAACGACACCGATTGCATACATGAACATTTGGCCGGTGGATGTTTTTCAGGAAGGTCTCTATGGGAAGAAGAACCCGCAGGCGGAGTGGTCGCTTTGGACGATTCATTGGGAGTATCAATACACACCGACACCGAACGGCTATGCGGGCCAGTTAATTAGTCTTGGACCGTCGAAACAGGCTGCGACATACAAATACGACCCGGAGAACGGCACCTTCAGCGGCGGCATGCTCGTCACCGATGTCCCCGGCCACCCGGTACGCGATTATATCTGGGCAAGAATGTGATCGCGCGGCGCAAAAAGCAGGAATTCCTCGCCTCAACTCATCGATTCGCGTGGCTGAAAACTCGAGACACGCGCTAATTTCTCGAACGCTTCACGCTCGTCGGGCGACAGTGTTTTCGGAACCGCTATCTTCAATAAAATGTATTGGTTTCCGCGCGCACCGCCTTTCTTCGTCAGTCCTTTTCCCTGCAGACGGAGTTTCTGCCCGGAGCTGACCCCTGCCGGCACGTTGACAGTCACCGGCCCATCCAGCGTCGGTGCTTTAACTTGTGCCCCGAGAGCGGCTTCCCAAGGGGTGATGGGTAGTTCGCATTCGATGTCGTACTCATTCACTTTGAAGCGAGGATGTGGGCGCAGCCTCACACGGATATATAAGTCGCCGGCATCGCCGCCTCCCATGCCTTGGCCGCCCTGGCCGCTCAACCGAATGCGGGTGCCGTCGCGCGTTCCTGGGGGGATTTTGACGTCGAGCTTTTTGCGTCGGGGTGTGATTTGGCCGTATTCGTTCGGCTCCTGGACTTGGAGTTCGATATTCCGCTTGCCGCCGCGATACGCTTCTTCGAGGGAGATTTCCATCTCCGCTTCGACATCCTGGCCACGTGCCCTAAATGACCGGGAGGTCTGAGCTTGCTGAAACGGACTTCGTTGACGGCCGCGGCCTGCGCCGCCAAAGGATGAGAAGCCTTCCCGGCCGAATAACATATCGAAAAAGTCGCTGAAACCGCTCTCGCCGAAGGTCTGAAATCCTGCGCCCTGTCCGCCCATTCCGTGTCCGCCCATGTCGGTGAAGAACTCGAAATGACCGCCTTCGCCCCAGCCCGGCGGTGGACGGAAATCCTGGCCGGAATCCCAATCCGAGCCCAAGGAATCGTATCGCTTGCGCTTCTCGGGGTCCTTCAGAACCTCGTATGCCTCGTTGATTTCTTTAAACTTCTCTTCGCCTTCCGGTTCGGGATTTACGTCCGGGTGATACTTGCGGGCGAGTTTCCGGTAGGCTTTATTGATGTCATCCTGGCTGGCCTCACGACTTACGCCGAGGATTTCGTAATAGTCTTTATATTTAACCGCCATGGCGACTAAGCTACCTCCACAACTTGACTTGCGATCTCAATTTTGCCCCGCCCGACTGTAGATCGGGTGAGGAAACCCGGCACGGGGAATCGTCGACGTTTTGTCGGCGCACCTGGGCTTCTTGCACATAACCATCAAGAAGTATACCAATGCCTTCAGCTGCTCCCAAACGCCCCCTCCAAGATTTAAGTAATTGCAAATCAGGAATTTATGAGTGGACCTCGATAATCGTCGTCGATTTCTTACAGAGACAACTGCGCCATGTTGACACAGTCAACACATCCTCTGACTGCAATTTGCAATAGAATCAGCACGGCTATTCGCCGAGTAGCCCTTCCTCCTCAAAAGGAAGTCAAGATAGTATCACCGTCGAAACGAAGGAAAAATGAGCGAAAAACGGGCGAGCTAGCTCAATGCTTTGACTGTTGTTTCCGTACAATTTCGGGGCGATTCGGGACATACCGGTGACCTGAGCGTGACCTGAGCGCAGCCTGAGCCCGGCAAGGATCGCCTGTTTCGCTCCATGTCCTTCGTCACCCGCGGGGGAGGTGAATGGTGTCGGTCCGAAGCCCTCAAACGATCAGTCCGCATGTTCGCCTTATTCTTCCGGCGGTGTTGGCTATTGCGCTGTTTGTCCTGCTCATCTTCTGGGTGGTGTTGCCGTCGCTGCATACAGCCATCATGGATCGCAAGAAAGAGATGATCCGGGAGCTGACCACGATCGCGGTCGGCATTTTGGAAGAATGTTACGATCTCGAACGAAAAGGGGTACTCACCCAGACTGAGGCGCAGGAGCGAGCAATCACGATCATTCGTGATCTTCGCTACGGCCCCGAACACAAAGACTATTTTTACATCATCGATAAGGCACCTCGTGTGATTATGCATCCTTATCGAACGAATTTGATAGGTCAGAATGTCTCTGATTTCTCTGACCCAAACGGCAAGTTTTTTTTCGTTGATATTGTTGAAGTCGTTAATGAAAAAGGAAGCGGTTTTGTCGATTATATGTGGCAGTGGAAAGACGATCCGAACCGAATCGTGCCCAAAGTATCTTATGTGAGTCGCTTTGAAGAGTGGGGGTGGATCGTCGGTACAGGCGTATATATTGAAGACGTCGAGAAAACCATTCAATCGGAAACACGGAAATTAGCGCTTTATTCGACGGCGATTCTGCTGGTAATTTCGGCGTTGTCATTCTATCTGATCCATCACGGAATTAATTTGGAAAGAAGCCGAAGGGCCGCGGAGGACGAACTTCGTCGCCTCAACGAGCAACTCGAGGAGCGGGTCGCCAAGCGTACGGCCCAGCTACAGACCGCCAACCGGGAACTGGAGGCGTTTTCGTATTCCGTTTCTCACGATTTGCGGGCTCCACTACGCGCGATCGATGGATTCAGCCAGGCGGTTCTGGAGGATTGTCGAGATAAATTGTCTACGGAAGAGAGTCATTATATTCAGCGGATTCGCTCCAATACCCAGCGGATGGCGCGTATGATCGACGACCTCTTGCGTCTCTCGCGTGTCACCCGCAAGGAGATGCATTACGAAACCGTCAACCTGACTCATCTCGCCCAGTTCATTGCATCCGAACTCCAGACCAAAGAACCGGAGCGCGAGGTTGATTTCAAGATTCACGAAGATATGTTCGTCCAGGGCGACGAGGGGTTGCTCGGTCTGGCCATGGAAAATCTCATCAGTAACGCATGGAAGTTCACCGGCCAAAACGCGAAGCGCAGCGAGATTGAAATCGGGAGAATGGAAGGGGAGAATGAACAAATCTTCTTTGTTCGAGACAACGGAGCTGGCTTTGACATGACCTTTGCGGATAAACTCTTCGGAGCGTTTCAACGCCTCCATGCGGAGGACGACTTTCCGGGAACGGGGATTGGACTTGCGACAGTCCAGCGGATCGTTCATCGTCATGGAGGCCGTGTTTGGGCGGAGGGAACACCGGGAGAGGGGGCCGCGTTCTTCTTCGCCATGAAATAGGAAAGGAAGATCGCAATGAACGACAAGACAATCCTATTGGTGGAAGACAACCAGGACGACATCGACCTTACCCTACGAGCGCTGAAGAAGAACGGCATCTTGAATGAAGTGCTCATCGCGAGGGACGGTGTGGACGCATTGAGCCACCTTTTTGATACCTCCTCCGATAAATCTCATTGGAATGAACGTCGACCGTGTATTGTTCTTCTGGATTTGAAACTCCCGAAAATGGACGGATTCCAAGTGTTGGCGAAAATACGGAGCGACCAACGTACCCGCTACCTTCCCGTGATCATACTTACATCATCGAAAGAGGAGCGGGACTTGATCGAAGGTTACAAGTGTGGAGCGAACAGCTATATCCGTAAGCCGGTAGACTACGAGGAGTTTGTGGAGGCCGTACAGCGGATCAGCACATACTGGATGGAATTGAACGAGGTGCCCGCGTCATCGGGAGAGAACTAAATGCGCGATTTACGAATATTGCTGGTAGAAGACAACGAAGACGACGCGATGCTGCTGTTGCGTGAGATCCGTCGTGCCGGATACGACGTGGAATGCAAACGTGTCGAATCGGCGGAGGAGATGTCGGCCTCGCTCGACAGCGAGCCGTGGGACATCGTCGTCTCCGACTACCGGCTGCCCCATTTCAGCGCTCCGGCCGCTCTGGAAACGCTCCATGACAGCGGACTCGATCTTCCGTTTATTATCGTCTCGGGGGTGGTGGGTGAGGAGACGGCGGTTGAGGCGATGAAGGCCGGCGCGCATGACTACATCATGAAAAACAACATGGCGCGACTCGTTCCGGCCATCGAACGGGAGCTTCGCGACGCAGCGGTACGGCGTGAGCGGAGAGAAGCCCAGCATGCTCTTGAAAGTCATCTGGAGTTTCTCGAGACATTGATCGACACCATTCCGAACCCGATTTTTTATAAGGATCTGCAAGGAGTGTACCGAGGCTGTAACAGCACCTTTGCCAGCCAACTTTTTGGATTGTCGAAAGAACAGGTCATCTCGCGTACCCTGGACGATTTGCATTCTGTCATTCCACAGGAATTGATACGTAGGTATCGCGAGCAAGACGAGGAGTTGCTCAGAAATCCCGGAGTGAAATGCTATGAATCTCCATTCTTGTGCGCGGATGGAACGCAGCGGGATTATTTATTGTCGAAAACAACGTACAAAGACGCCGGCGGGCAGATAGCCGGAATCGTCGGCATCCTTGTAGACATAACCGACCGGAAGCGCGCCGAGCGAGAACGAGAAATGCTCGAGCAACAGCTTCGAAATTCCGTTCAAGACGGAATCGTCAGCATCGATCATGAAACCCGCGTTCTTGGGATTAACAGTGCGGCGGCATCGATTTTTCAAGTCGCCCCCGAGTCGGCCATCGGCCGCACATTGACCGAACTGTGCGGGGAAGAACGCAAGATTCTTCCCCCCATCGTTGAGAAATGCCTGTCAACAGGCGAATTCGTCCGTGAATTCCAGGTCAGCGATCGGGCAAAAGACAGAGAATGGGTATATGTGATCAGTGTGATCCCGATCAAGGGAGGATCGGACGCGGGAGCAGTTTTGGTAATCCGCGACATCAGCCGCCTGCATTTGCTGGAAAGAGAATTGGCCGACAAATTTTCATTCCAGAAAATGATTGGAAAAAGCCCATGCATGCTTCGCATTTTCGAGATGGTACATCAGCTGGCCGATACGGACACGACCGTTCTGGTGGAAGGTCCAAGCGGAACGGGGAAAGAGCTCGTAGCAGCGGCGCTTCACCATCACGGTTCGCGGAAACGAGGCCCCCTGGTGAAGGTGAATTGTGCCGCCTTACCGGAATCGCTGCTTGAGAGCGAGTTGTTCGGTCATGTTCGCGGAGCGTTCACCGGAGCAACCCACGATAAGGCAGGCCGATTCGAGATAGCGAAAGGGGGCACCCTATTTCTGGACGAGATCGGCGACGTCTCTCAACAGCTGCAGCAGCGTTTGTTGCGTGTGATCCAGGAACGGGAGATCGAACGAGTCGGCTCTTCGGAGCCGATTAAGATCGACGTGCGCATTATCGCCGCAACAAATCGCGATCTTGCTCAGCTGGTCAAACAGGGCTCGTTCCGAGAGGATCTTTATTACCGTCTGAATGTGATCAAGATTTTCCTGCCTCCTTTGCGCGAACGGCGCGAGGATATCCCACTACTTGTGAATCACTTTCTGGATCGCTACAAAAAGCGGCTGGACCGGGCTGTAGATGACATCGATCCGGCGGCGATGGAGATCCTGGTGAATTACGATTGGCCTGGAAACGTCAGGCAGCTGGAAAACGCTATCGAACATGCCGTCGTGTTGTGTCATAAGGGGTATATCACCGTGGATCATCTTCCGCCCGACCTGAAAGCGGCTCAGCAAGAATCGTCGGAAGATGAGTCGTCCGAATCCCAGGTTCCCGACAGCGACAAGTTGAAGCAGGTTCTCGACTCAGTGGGGTGGAATCGGTCCCGGGCGGCAAGACGGCTCGGCGTCCATCGGAACACGATCGCGCGCTGGATCAAGGAATACCAACTCACGCCTCCCATCGATTAGGCAAGTGTTGGTGGGCTAAGGGCTTAGGTGATCATTGGCCGGAGGGAATGGTGCCAAACGACGCCCTTCAGCCCACCCTACGCGGTAGGAGTTTTCAACCTCCTCCTACACCTCCCCCGGTCTTTACGATGCGGTGAAAGCTTGGCGGAACGGCTCTCAACCCCCTCCTAACCTC
>CAZTDD010000203.1:3619-7083 GCA_964612675.1 uncultured bacterium | reverse complement strand
ACGATGTATCAACCCCCTCCTACACCCAATGTCATTAAGTTAAGGAGACGCTGGCTTTTCGCGGGAGGGCGAAGCTCCTGCTGAGCCGCGTGCGAGAAAGAGAATCCGGCTCAGCAGGAGCTTCGCCCTCCCAGCGTGCTTTTACAAAGGGCTTAACTTAATGACATTGCTCCTACACCTCCCCCGGTCTTCGGGGGAGGAAATCGATTTCGACTCGGGTTCATTTCCGTTTCCCTCTCTAAGACTGACAAGGTCTCGGGTGGGGTTGACCAGTTTCGCACTTCCACGTCCCTCCCGATATCACAACACGTTCTCGATCTCTTCCTGCAATAGGTCTGCCGCCCCCGGCCCATAACCGATCTGATGAAACTGAATAACACCTTCGCGGTCAATCAGATACACGTTTGGAATCCCTTCAACGCGATACAAGCGTTTCACCTCGGAACCATCCATCAAAACCGGAAAGGTATATTCGTTTTCCAGAATAAAAGATCGGACATCTTCCTCTTTTTTTATATCCTCTGTATTGACCGCTAAAATAGTCAGCCCCCGGTCTCTATATTCTTCGTGGAATTGTTGAATATGAGGTAATTCCTGTATACAGGGTCCACACCACGTTGCCCAGAAGTCGAGCAAAACCACTTCGCCTTTGTGGTCCGACAGGCGCACCAAGTTTCCGTCGAGATCGTTCAACTCAAAGTCGGGTGCAGCTTCCCCCAACGGAATTCCCTCCCGTTGCGTTGGTGAACCGAAATATCCAACGGAGCTCACCCGAATATGAACGTCGCGTAGATCCAGCGCCAATCGAATTGTCACACCGATGGCGATCATCGCGATAACGATACAGAGCGCCGATCCCACCGTTTTTTCTCGTTGCGTGTTCTCCATACCGAAATTCTCCTGTGGTAGCCGTTTAGACGCCGGCGAGTGCACGATCCATTTGATCGAGTGAGTAGGCCAGGTAATTGAGCCCAACCAGAATGCCAAAGGCAATGATCCAGTAGACGACAACCAAGATGAGCGCACGGAGTGTATTGGATTTGTAGACATGCTTTACCGCGATAACCGTGAGCCCCAGCGACCAGAGAGTGAATAGCTCGATTTGTCCTCCCAACGTGACCCAGAATGAATTGCCGGTTCGTTCAAAAAGCTGAAACTCCTCTCGAAAAATGCCTGCCAGGCCCGTCGGCAGCTGGATCGCCGACGTACGCCACATCTCGTGGTCTTTTCCGGTCCATATCGCGGCGACTCCGATTGTAATAGCCGCCAGGAGAAGCGAAGGAACGTAGGTGTAGCCAATCGATGAAAACAACAGACGAAAACGGCATCGATATCCGGCGAGTCTTGCCAAGCACCACAAGAGCGTTGCCTTCAAAAGCCAGACAATGGTTTGAGCAACGAGATACACAACGACGATGAACAAGGAAAGCAAGGCGGCAGCCAGGAGCCGCCCCCATTTCTGGAACCCCCAGAGCTGGGGGATTTGGTCGAGCCCCGTTCCGAAATCGACGATCCCTATGACGAGGGCGTAAACCAGGATCATGAAGAATGGTCCCCGCCAGTCAGGCCGGTCAGCGATTTCGCCGAAGGTCCGCCCCGGTGAAATCAGAACGCCCCCGAGTCGGTCTCGGCGCCGGAAGAGAGGGATCAGAGTCGGGAGACACACAACGCAAAGGACAATCAGCGGCGTCCAGAGCGGCCATGTAGGATCCGGTCGGTAAATTCTGCCCTCCGGCGGCGTGTCGCGGGAGATGGCCGTCGGCTGAAAGTCCACATTTTCAACCACTTCGCCCGCCGGAACCGTCACCTCTCGGGGTTCCGCTCCCTCGCCATACTGGACGGAAACTCGATACGTTCCTGGAGGAACAGGCAGGCGATACAGACCGTTTTCATCCGTGCTCCGGACGTGGACGATTTCAGTCTTCTCAACCTCGGTGGCGATTACTTTATCAAGGTCCGTTGCGATCACTTTCACATGGATCCACGGTTTGCCGTTTGAAGGGTTCGATACCTGCCCGGAGATTGTGCCACGGCTCGACTCCTGCGACATTACCGCAGCGGAGCAGATTGCGATTACGGCGAAGCAGGTCACGAGCATTTTTGCGCTCTGTCTCATTTTAGCTGCCTCTCGTGCGGCGTCACATGTATTCATCAATCCTAGCTCCCTCCGCCTGTCGTCAAACAGGCTTCAAACGCAACGTTGGCAATGAACAGTACGATCGACAGAATAACGCCTTTCTTGACGGTTGTATCAAAAGCAATGCTGGTGCAGGCAACAAAAAGAACCCAATGAAACGGCAGCAAAAGGAAGTCGGGAGGTTCGGATTCAAACATTCCGAAAGCGGCAAAAAACACAAAATCCACAATAATTAATGTAATAATTAGTAGAAATCCACATTTGACCGCCCGGCCGTACGTCACATCCTGGATCCCCACCAGCATGGCAAAAAAATACAGAACGGCGGCTCCAATAAATAGGCCAATCATGGCGCTCAGGATGATAAACGGAATAGATTCCATGTTTCTCTCTCCCTTCTTGTTTCCTGTCTCTCTTCAGTGTTTTTCGTTCTTTGTTTTATTTGCTATGGCGGGTCTGAGTATATAGTGAACAAACCATACAATGATGACCGGGTAGATCACTACAATCAAAAGAACAAATCCGATCAGCGCAACGATGGTTCGTTTTCCGCCGGGATGCACCTGAATCATGTCCGATTCTCCCGCGGACTCGGCGACAGTGGAGCAGGTCAGAGAGGTGCCCGAGCTCGCTGCGACTGCTAAAGCGCACTTTGCGTTGAGGATGCCGTTCGTGCTCCGGCCAGGATTGCGAGTACAGATGGATCGAAGGGAGTCTACAACAGATCGCCCTGTTTGGGAAGATTAAAAAATCCGCTGAAGAAGTGCCTGAGATTGCCCAGTTGAAGTTTGTGGATTATCGTGAGTGCGGACGGGTCCTTTGCTAATCACTGAGATAGGGTCCGCGATCCAGGGCGCGAAGGCAAACCCCGTCTGAATTTGAACTTCGGCCTTCATATCGTATCATTATAAGGTGCTTCTGAAGCGGAAGAATGGTATTCTGGCACCTTGTTAAGAGGTGATTGGATAGTATGGAACTCAAATCCCGGGACACGCTGTGCCCGGATACGAACACTGGGCTTTGACCGAAGACAACGTGAAGTGAAGAGGACAGAGGAATCAGGAGGGGGTACTGAAGTGCTGAGTTCGGGCGAGAAGAGATTTTTGGGGCTCTGCATCGGTTCATCGACCGTTTCGTCGGTTCTGATAAGGGAGACGGATTCTGAAACCGGTGTCGTTGGAACGCAACGATTGCCACATTACGGCCGCCCACGGGAAACTCTGCAGGTCATTCTCGATTCGATTACCGTTGACGACCTCGATTCCTTCGCGATTGTTCGGCGTGGCAACGCCCCCAATAACGGTGTACCGGTCCTGACGGAAGCGGA
>CAZTDD010000203.1:0-3519 GCA_964612675.1 uncultured bacterium | reverse complement strand
TGGCGGAACAGGTTGGAACCACACCGGTCGACATCATCGGACTCGGTACAACCGGATCGGGCCGACACATCGCCGGGATCCACGCGCTGACCGAAAATGTGATCAATGAAATCACCGCGCATGCCGCCGCCGCTCGCTACGTGGATAAGGACGTCGACACAGTGTTCGAAATCGGCGGCCAGGACGCCAAATACACCCACCTCGTCAATGGAGTCGCAACGGACTACGCGATGAACGAAGCGTGCTCCGCCGGCACAGGTTCATTCCTGGAAGAGGCCGCCGGAGAACACCTGGAAGTCGCGATGACCGACATCGCTCCGCTGGCTCTTCGGGCGGAAAGACCTCTGAACTTCAGCGATGAATGCGCGGCCTTTATCGCCAGCGATATCAACAGCGCCGTCCATGAAGGATTCGATCGGGAGGATATCGTTGCAGGGATTGTGTACTCGATCTGTATGAACTATTTGAACCGGGTGAAACAAAACCGTCCGGTCGGAAATAAAATCCTCATGCAGGGAGGCGTTTGCTACAACAAAGCCGTCCCCATCGCCATGGCCGGGTTGACCGATCGAGAAATCATCGTTCCGCCCGAGCCGGGCCTCATGGGCGCCTTCGGGGTCGCACTCGAGGTTAAGCAGCGGCTCGATTTGGAACTCGCCGAACGCGGCTCATATTCGCTTGCCGATTTGGCAAATCGAGAAGTAACTTACAAAGAACCCTTCATCTGCTCCGGTGGGAAAGAAGGATGCGATCGTAGGTGCGAAGTGTCCCGCATCGAAGTCGCTGGAAAAACATTTCCTTTCGGAGGTTCGTGCAGAAAATACGAAAACATCCGTCTCAATCGAAGCGCCAATCCGGCGGAACACGATCACGTCGTTGCCCGTGCGCAGAAAGTCTTTGAAAAGAAAAAGGCCATGGATACAGCCGAGCGGCACGATACGTCTCCACTCCGAATCGGCGTCATGAATTCTTTTTTAACGCATGTCTATTATCCCCTCTTTTCGGAGTTTTTCTCATGCTTGGGCGCGGAAATCGTGCTGCCGGAGACAATCGAGGAGCAGGGCATTTGCAAACAGGGAGCGGCATTTTGTTATCCGATGCAGGACGCGCATGATGTGTTCGCCGCTTTGCTCCAACTGGATGTCGATTATTATTTCCTTCCGCTGCTGAAAGAACTGCCGGATCGTGGAAACGACACGCGTTCGCATACCTGTGTTTTCGTCCGCTCGGAACCGTATGTACTGAAAGCGGCATTCGACGGACTCGTGGAGGACCGGCACATCCTGAGTCCCACGCTTGATTTTTCAGGCGGGCTCCGAACCATGGAATCGGAATTCGTGAAAATCGGCCGTTTGCTCGGATTTCCCAACCGACCAATCCGAGCCGCATTCGACAAGGCCGTCCGCAAACAGGAGAGCCTGAATGACGAACTGAGGCGGACAGGCGGACAACCAATCTCCACGGTCGAAGGCGATTCCTCCGCCATCGCCGTGGTTCTCTTCGGCCGTCCTTACAGTGCCTTGAACGGCAGACTCAATATGGGAATACCCCACAAACTGGCCACCCAGGGAATTCACGTGGTTCCGTTCGACTGCCTGCCGCTTGAGGAAGGGCCAAAGGAAAAAGGAATCTATTGGGCGATTGGAAGCGATTTGCTTCAGGCGGCGCATTTTGTCAAACATCATCCGCAGCTGTATGCCATTTTTATAACCAATTTCAGTTGCGGTCCCGATTCGTTTCTCCTCGGTTATTTCCGTGAAATTATGGGCGATAAACCTTCTCTGGTACTCGAATTGGACAGTCACACGTCCGATGTCGGTGTCGATACGCGGATTGAGGCGTTCCTGGATATCGTTCGAGGCCACCGGGAGGTCCAGAAATCGGTCCAGGTCTCAATGACCGAAGATGATTTCTTGCCCGCGTCCGCTCAGAAAGAATCGGGTGTCCTGATGATTAGAGACTCCGAGGGCAGGTCGATCCCCCTCTCGGATCCACGAATTCACGTTTTGATTCCCGAGATGGGGCGACTGAATTCGCGAGGGCTGGCGGCCGCGCTCCGCCGTGAGAATATACGAGCTACGGTTTGGCCGACGGAAGACAACGCGCTCAAAAGAGGACGCGAAGCGGGAACTTGCAGAGAATGTATTCCATTTCAACTCACTACGGGATCCCTGCTCGATTATTTGGACCACCGTGAGTCCGATGACGAGATTGTCCTGTTTTTCATGCCCAAGTCGCACGGTCCCTGTAGGCAGGGACAATACACCGTCGCGGTGGAAAAACTGATCAAGAAACACCGGCTACGGAATGCGCTTGTTTTTTCACTCGACGATGAATGTGGATTCGGCGAATTGGGGACACAATTCACAAAAGCGGTTTGGCATATACTGATTATTTCCGATATTTTTGAAAACATACGAAATGTTTTGATCGCGCTGGCTGAGAATCGAAAGAAAGCCTTGGAGATCTTCGATCAGCAGTACGAGCGAATCCTGGACTGCTTAGAACGCGACTCATTGGATAGTCTCGCAAACCGTGTCCGGGAAGCCGTCCTGTTTTTGGATTCCATTCCGTTGACAATGCCGGTGGAGGATGCCCCCAAGGTACGGTTGCTTGGCGAGGTCTACGCGCGGGGCAATGATTTTTGCCGTCAGGGGCTCGTCGAAAAACTCGCGGATCGCGGTTTTGTCGTTTATGTCGCCCCGTTGGCGGAATATATTTATTATGCCGATTTCACCCGTCAAAAACGGTATTCGGTTCGAGACAGCCAGAAGATCAATCGAATTGAACCCTGGCTCCGTTCGTTCACAAAACACCGCATGGAACGGAAGATCCGAGACGCGTTTTCCGGTTCCGCTTTGGTCGAGCAGGCTCATCCCACCGTACCGGAAATCGTCCGGGACGCCTCTCATTTCATCAGTCCGCACATCCTCTCCGAGTCCGTACTCAGCATCGGTCTGGCGTTGCACGAGATCCTGGAAGAAACATGTGGAACGATCAACCTGGGGCCGTTCGGATGTATGCCGACAAGAGTCACCCAGGCCATTCTCGAATCCCACATGAATGTCCGTTCGAAGAAACGCATCTCCAACAACAACCACTCGGCGGTCAGTACGGATGGACTGACTCACCTTCCTTTCTTATCCATCGAGGTGGACGGGCGAAGTATGTCCGACATCGACCAGGCGCGATTGAACACATTCTGCCTACAGGCCCGCCGGGTGCACGAGCATATGAAGACAGCACGATGTTCGCAACACCGAACCTCGTTCTTGAGATCTCTATTAAATACCTTTGAGAGTTGGGCCTCGACGCGGTAAGACACTCACGGAGATAGCGAAGTGGATCTCAACCCCCTCCTCTACGGCTCTCATGTTTGCCTTCGGCAAGCCATGAGACTCCACCCCCGATCTTCGGGGGAGGAATAGAAATGAGCATGTCCGCAGCATCTTCTCCCCCAAGCCTGACAGGTTCGCAAAAAGTCGAACGTTGGCATCGGAAGCTCCCTCTCCCCCCGGG
>CAZTDD010000202.1:0-7140 GCA_964612675.1 uncultured bacterium | reverse complement strand
TTTTATCAACCACTTCGAACTTATTCGACTCTACGCATAACCTGAAAGGTCCGTTCCAAAAATCCAAAGTGGTGTCGGGGCCACCGCACTCCAAAAACCGAACGCTACTCCTTCTGGTTGTACAGCTCCGCATCCTCCAGAGCCGTGACCAGATCGGTCATGTCCCAGCTGTAGGCCGTGTCACCGCTTACCGTGACGAGCCTCTTGCCGTCCGGTGGAAAGCTGTTGACGAGACGACTGTCCCATTCTGCTTCAGGACCTGCTCGGCGGCCCCTCTTTCGGCTCGTTGATGCGAGCTCCGGATCGCGTAACTCAGCCAAAGCTCCAGGGCCAACACGTTGGCCGGATCGTGACGCAAGATACGCTTCAGGCAGTCCAGCGCGTAAGGATCCACGCCTGTCGCGAACAGAGACTGGGCGAGCGCAAGCTCTGTTTCAACGGAAGACGAATGCCATTTCAACGCTTCTCGAAAACAGCTCGCTGCCTCGGCGAACATCCTACATTTCATGAACTCATTCCCCAACTCATGATATAGAGGCACAGTGGTGGATCCGTCTTTGTTCTCATTTTGCGCGATAGAGACCAATAAAGATCTCATTTTCTCGGCCGTCCTCTCCTCACCCCGAAAGAGGTGCTGCACAGACCAATTGAAATTGGATTGTAGCGAGTCAAGCACGCTTATTCCGGAATCCTTGCTGAACCTTATGTTACGAACTTCATAATATTGAGCCATCTTTTCGAGAATGTCGTTACCTTTGGACGTTTTGTGGATGTAGATACTCTCGTTGACACTGCTCCAAACTCTGAGCCACTCGCCTCTGGGCCGCAAACGGGACGGTCTGAACAAGGAGTTCGGCATGATCACGATGTCCGTGTTCGATAGGATCGCAAGCGTCAAATCCGATTCAAGGAGAACGGCCCTGTAGGCCTGGAAGTAGACAGGAACAAAGGGTTCAATTCGAGTGTCGATGAAAACACGGATTCTCTGATTCAAATCGTGCAAAAGCCTTCCGGTCCAAGGGAGAAAGACAAACGCATTGCCTTGCATGCCGCAGTCACGCATAAAGGCTATCGCTTCGATGGGGTCACAATAGGTGACATTTCGATACTCGATCTTCGCACATCCCAGCAGCACACAAAGCGCTATGGCGGACCAGGCTGCTATATTCTTGCGTGGGCGAAAGTGCTGGAAGACAAGACGCAGAGCCGGTGCGCACAAACAAACCGAAACCACCAGAAACCAAAGGAACCTCTTAGCTGTCAACGAAGCAAGAAGAACGAATATCGCGACACCGACCTGAACCAGTTCCGGGCGTTCAGCCCGCTCTCGTATCAAGGCGACTGCCGATGTTGCGCACGCGGCAATCACTAGCACATAGCAGAAAACGACGCCGGACGGTGTTTGAAATTCTGAGCCTGGATCGAGCCAGGAAGACCAATCGCCGGTCGGGAATTGCATAGCACGGAAAGGGTAAAACAGCCCGGCTATCCCCTGGGGCTGGAGAAACGACACACCCGACAGCAGGAGACAGAATAGAAGTGGAGCGGTGAACCACGGGCCGTTTCGCGAGGCGTGCAGTTCGCAGTAGATGGCGAGCGCGACACCGAAAGGAAAACTCGGATGCAGATTCGCCCAAAGCAAAACGTACATGAACTCCTTGATCAGACGGCGCGTCGTATTGGGATCACGCACAGCCCGAATGAGCAAAACGGCGAGAAGCGGCGGGAAAATGTACGGGCGCACATACCGGTCGTGTACGAGATAGATACCGAACACCGCAAAAGCTGCCGCCAACGCGCTTGACGATGTCGTTCGCTTCGCGAACGAGGCCAGAAGAGATGCATAGACGACGAATGTGACGAACCTGCATGCCCGAAGCAGGATCTCCCCGCCGACGTCATACAACAGTGCAAATACACAATCGGAGAGCCAGGAGTGGATGACGTATTGTTTGCCGGGGATTGTATAGGTAAACGTGTCAGCCCAGGGCCATGTATGGTCGAACAGGATACTTCGGCCGATGAGAATGTGCCACCAGATGTCAGTGCCCAGGTAAGGATTAAGCGACAGCCAGATCACGCATGCGCACCCGACGAAGACAACTAACACATTGACGTGACGGTTCAGGATGTAGAAAGGTGTCGGCCAGGTTCCGGCCTGATTCGTTTTTGTCACCATGGAAAACGCGGTCTGTCTACTGGACTTCAACCTGTACAAAGGCGAGAGCCCCGGGACCGATTCCTCTCTCGCTCAGAATTGCTGGGGTGTGTGTCCAGGCTCACCACCACCTCGAAACAGGGACTTAGACATCATCACGGCGCGACGAACATCCTCAGAGACTCTGGGATCACCCGAAAGATACGCGCCATATCGCAAGCAACGCTCATAGTCTTCGTCGCGGTAGGCGATCAGGGCCATGAGACCGTAGCAGTGCACGTCATATTGATTCACCGTTTCGAGTCGCTCAAGGATTCTTCTGCATTCCTGCGGATGGTGCAGGGCGAAATAGATGCGAGCCAGGAGACGGAGTGCGTCGTAATTATGGCTGTCTTGCTGGACAACAGCAGACACCCTTCTCAGGGCGTCGGAAAGGAGATCCAGCTGGAAATAGAGGTAAGCCAACTCAATATTCTGTTGCTGCGAAGAGACTTTCATAGCTTTCAACTTCTCGATGTCTCGCAATGCTCTGCCGGTCTTGCCAAGTTGGACGGCGGCCAAACCGTGCTTCAATAACAAACCGATACATTGCGGCTCATCCTCAAGGAAATAGGAAGCGACAGCGAAGAGGAGCTCGTATTCTCTTTCCTCCGCAAGGACGTCGCAGACGAGCTCACGGTGATCAGCTGCGACAAAGTCGAACTCGCGGCCCCGCAAGAATGAGAGAATCATCGAACGGGCGGGGCGATACCAATAGTTGTTTTCGAGGGCCGCCGCAAGATACTCAATGGCTTCGGATTTGTTACCATTTTCAAGGCGAGAGCAGTTTGATGCCTTGATAACGTAAAACCGTGCCGGATCAGACGCACGATCGGGCAACGGCAACTGACCGCGGTCTGGATTACCGAGACCACGCAGCATTAGCGCCGTGAAATCGATACTCTCCGTTGAAAGGGATTTGAATGCGTCTGAATTCTGCGGAGTCAGATCCAATCCGTAGCAACTGTCTGCTAAGGCGACTGTGAACACTGACGCCTTAAGACACAATATCAGCGACCAGTGGACTATGGCTTCTTTCTGCGAGATTGGCCTCAAATAATTCGAGCCGCAGACAGGTTCAGTTGTGCTTGCTTTCATCGACAAGCAGTGATTCCAAACGTGCCACAGGAATTCTCCCAAACTCAATCCCCTCCTGACCTTCGAGTCCGCCGATATTCCAAAAATAAAAGTGAGCCGGGTCAACTGAGTTCAGCTCAGAGACCACCTTCGTTAACAGATTCTTCAGTGGGCCACCTCCAAAAATGATGTCGAATCTCAAAGTTCTCCCGTACTCCGCACTGCCAGGTCTGGAGAACCTGAAGCCGACCCCGTGCGACCGGCATGCTACGCCGTACCTATCGGCGATATCGTAGAGGGTCGTGCCTTCCGCCGAGAGTGAAGCGCAGAGGATCTGTTCGGACAGTGGTTGCCCCTTCTGAGGGAGTAGAACCGGCAAAGACTCAACAAAGACCAACCGATATTCTCCCGCTTCTCTGCTGAAATGGCGGATCACTTGGCTTACGCTGCATGTGCGAGGACTTGAAGGGAGCGGTTGCCACGGCGTTTCGCGTGGAACCTCGATCCACACTTTCTTCGTCTTGCTGAAAGTGGGATTTATTCCCAAAGTGATATCTTTTCCTTTAACTACAGGATATAGCTCAGAGTTAATCGGCAGTCCCGATCTCTTAAGCCTTCCAATCAAGGACGAACCTCTACAATAGGGATCTTCGGGGAGCTGTAGTCGTTCAACAAGTACACGTCTTCCCCACCATGTCGGTTCAGCAGTTTGTGCGAAGGCGAAAGTACTCATTACCGAAGGCACCAAGGCTGCTATTAGAAACGCTGTCGATTTCATCGTTCGGGCCTCCTTTTTGCACGTCCTGTTCTTGGCAAAGGGCGCGCTGTCATTCCTACCAATCTGGGCACTGTGCAGTGTTTCCGCCAGTCACTCGTTGAGAGATAAAGTCTTCCCATCCGCCGCCTGGGGAAAACTTCCAATTCAGCGTATTCTCATACAATTTTATCTGACTTGCCTGGTCGTTTTCTGTTCTTCGTAAGTATATCGTTTGCTTCGCTTGAAGGGTGCAACCTGAATTATCATCCCATGTGCTGCCACGCTTTCCTAATTCGTCGTCATATTGGTTATTCTGATTAATCTGCGCGGTGGCCGTGTCAAAGCCATCAGTGAGATCGCACGAATCGCTGACCTCCTCAAGAACCTCATGAATCCAGAGATTGTTAAAGGAAACGTTGTGAGACTCAGACAGCGTCATACGGTATGTGTCAAAATGGTGAGATTGCAACCATCCATTGTTTTGATCACATTCTCTGTGTTCTGACGTCTCACTGCTGGGTGCGACCCACGTAACGGTATACGAATCAGATTCATAATCACTGGGGTCATTTGTGGTTCCAGGTGAATAATGAGGCTCGAGATCGGATACAGTCACCTTCAAGTATTCACTTGCTGGTGTGTTTTGAGTCCTTAACTCCTCGTGAAATCCGTGTTCGGAGCTCGAGGACTCATCGTTTGTCCAATCCTGGATCGTTCCATCCTTGGAAGACCACACCTTGTATTCGACTTGGTCAGGGATATCAATGATCGCACCATCGTCGTACTTTGTGTCTTTGTCCGCGTAATAGTTGTTGTCTCCTATCTCGTGACCTTTGACCCAGCTGAATCTCACCTGCGTAAACACCGCAATGTGGTAACTTCCCCCCATGCCACGGTCCGGATTGGTTGAAACTGCCGGAAGTCTGTCAACCTGAATGTATTCCACCCAATCATAATACAGATCATGGTCATGACTCAGTGCTTTGTGCAGGCTGGGTATCGCTGCAAAAATCCCAAGAATCAGCAAAATCTCACCGACCCACGCAAGATTAACTCTGAGCTTATTCATGTAATTTCCCTCCTTTACAGTTATCGCGTACGTTCCGAGGCGGCGAGAGACGCTTCGCACTGATCCCGTATGCGAAGTGCGCCTTCTTTGCAACGGCGCAGCGATCCCTGTGGAGAATCGGGCATTCGATTCAGGGCTTCTCGAACCAGCCAAAGTGCTTTCTGATGCTCGCCCCGCTCTTTTGCCAAACCCGCGCGGGAGACCAACGCAAAGGGCAAAATTCCGTCACACGGCGGGTCCTGGATCAGATCATCCAGCAGGCGCTCGGCGGCGTCGATGTCGTCGTGGAGCAAGAACATGTACGCAGCCAAATTCATAACGGCATCCCCGCTAGCCAGGGTATGCGGGTAATACTCGTCCATGATCTGAAAAGCCACCACTTCAGCTTCTTCGAGCCTGTTCTGCCACCAAAGACCTCGGCGATACATATTCAGAAGGCTCGCTACGTTACCCTCAGGGAGCCCGGCGCGAATCTGTTCGTTGGTCATCAGCTCGCTTCTGACCAGAAACTCCGCCAGCTCACCGATTTTGCGCATGTCTTCCTGGCGGTATTCCATGGCGTACATAAGCCTGAGAGCGCGCTTTAGAACCAGGGGGGGCTTTTCGGCGTTGCGATCCATATACGCTCGAAACGCTTCACGTGCCGCATCGTAGTCCCGACCCTCGAAGAAAAGCACAGCGGCTAAATAGAGCGGAATGTCCCTGGATCCTTCATAGACGAACCGGGGGCTTTCCCCCGCCCCCGCAACATCTTCCAAATCTTCCAGTTCCACAATCGCTTGATCGTAAGACGCGTCTGCAAGCAGACAGATTGTTTTCCCAATTCGCCTCGCCAACGGCCGGCGCGTAGACTCGTTCAGCGCCGGGAAGACTTCCTGCATGGCCGAGAACTCCTCGTCGGCGACTTCCAGGGCCAGGAGAGGCGCCAGCATGTCGAGAAAATCACGAGGGATACCGTGAAACACAAGTATTTCGTCGCTGAGCCCGTCGCCAGCCCGCACATTATATTCCTCGGTGGCCGCACGGATGTTTTCGCCGTTTTCACGAAGGGTTTCTTGGAATTCTCTGTAGGAATACCTGTACCATTGTTCGTTCAGAGCCCGTCTAAAAACGGCGACACTTTCTTCTTTCTTGCCAAGTCGGAACAAGAGGCGGGCTTTCGCCAGGTTCGCGCGTCCATAGACCTCGGTACGTTCGTCGGTCCTCCGTATCAAGGATTCCACCACCGGCAGGCCGGCACCGGCATCTTCAGGACTGAAAGCAAATAGGGAAAGATCCCACGCTGCCTCTCCCAGCACGCTTTCGTCTCGGGAAGCCTGTATTGTCTCCATCGCCAGCCGCACTCTTTCCTCCACGGGCAAGCGTCTGGCTTTCTGCTTGTAAGCCTTTGCAGAGTCATTTTCCGCCTGCGCCGCCAAAACGAGGGGTGGAACGACAAAGGCTAAAACTGCGAGAATAGCAACCCGTTTCATCATAACCTCCACAAGTCCCTCACGTTTCCTTTTCCAAAAGTCGGTGCTCATTTTTCCTCCACGAATGCGGCCAGTCGGGCGCGCATCTTCTTTCGGGCGTTGTGCAGATGGACCTTCACGCAGTTCACGGTGAGAGCGAGCGAATCCGCGATATCCCGGCTGGATTCTCCGTTCACATCGTGAAGAACGAGAATGACACGTTCCCGATCGCTCAGAGTCGACACGGCCTGAAAGAACGCGGTTTCAAACAGGGACTCTTCCGCCACACGGTCCGGCGTGCGTGTTTCGAACAACCTGACGTCCGTCCAACCGGCGCTCGCATCGACATTGTCCACCGAGCCGCCCTGCGTATTTCTTTGATCCTCACGGATCTTCTTCTCCCTGATGCGGTCGATACAGAGATTCCGCGCCGTCTTCAACACGAATCCTTTCACGGATCCTTGCTCATTGCGCATCCGACGGTCTTTGACTGCGCGAACGAGACGCAGCATTGCTTCCTGCAGGATGTCTTTCGCCTCTTCTTCGTTCCACAGCAGCGCATGACACAGATTGAGTACGTCACGCGAGT
>CAZTDD010000201.1:2365-7157 GCA_964612675.1 uncultured bacterium | reverse complement strand
CGTGAGGGCGGCCGAACAGTCGGCGCAGGTGTCGTCGGCGATATCGTCGAATAAATTTGAGGAAAAAGGTATAGACCCATGCCACGAGAACAGATCACGCTGGCCTGTACGGAATGTAAGCAGCGCAACTATTCAACTACGAAAGACAAGCGCAAGCATCCGGAACGGTTGGAAACGAAGAAGTATTGCCGTTTCTGCCAACAACATACCGCACATCGAGAAACACGATAATCGATCATGTGGAATTCAGTATCGCTCGCCCGGGAGTTGGACTTCCGGGCGAGCGTTGTTTTTAGGGAGGATTCTTCTTCAGGAGCGATTCTTCGGGGCGCTTGTTTTTTTGGATTCGGTCGCCTATCGAGGAGCAATCGAGACGGAACGCGATCAAGCCGGAAAAGACTTTACGGCCGTCTCGCGGTCGTTGAATATCTCCATGATCCGCGACAACCGTGTCATCTCCATCACAGAAGAGACCGCAGGCTGGAGGTGGACGAGTTTGAGCGCACCGCCTTCCTCACGAAGAGCCTTGGTGATGGAGATCAGTCCCCCCAAGAACATGCTGGTGACCACGGATACTTCGCCCAGATCCAACACAACTTGAGATCGGCCGTGCTCAATCAGATCCGAGCATTTCTCTTTGAGCGGTTCCGGGTCTGTCAAACAGGTTTCACGGCCGTACGTAAACACAGTCACCGGCCCAATGTCTTCTCGTTCAATCATTTCGTTACCTGATACACCTCCTGCGCCGTTACCATGGAGAGGGTATCATACTATAAGAAGTTCCTCCACCATTGGAAGTCCGCCATTGGAAGTCCGCCATGAAAGCATTCCGTTTACAGAAAGAAGAAGTCGCGTTGAGGGATGTCCCAGCGCCGTCCCCCGGCTCGGAAGCCAAGATCCGTCTGGGCATGGCGGGCATCTGTCGTACCGATATCGAGTTGGCGAAAGGGTATATGGGCTTTGAAGGGACCCTCGGACACGAATTCGTTGGAACCGTCGCAGACTCGACCGGGGAGATCCCCGTCGGCACTCGCGTGGTAGGGGAAATCAACTGCGGCTGCGGGGATTGTTACTGGTGCCAATCCGGTCTGGAGCGTCACTGTCCGAATCGGACCGTGCTTGGGATCCAAGACAGACACGGCTGTTTCTCGGAGGAATTCCTTCTCCCGTCCTGCAATCTTGTGCCGGTTCCGGATTCCGTTCCCAATGAACGTGCGGTTTTCGCCGAGCCCCTCGCCGCCGTGCTCGAGATTTTCGAGCAGGTGCTCATTCGCCCCCTGGACTCCGTCGCAGTCGTCGGGGATGGCAAACTCGGTCTACTCATCGCTCTGGTGTTTTCGTTACGGCATACAGGCAGTGTCCTGCTTGTCGGCCACCATCCGTCGAATTGGAGACGTTTCCCCGAAATCAGTGCCCTGCACGAGGAAGATCTCGATACCCAAAAGGCTCTTTCATTTGACGTGGTCGTTGAGGCCAGCGGAACGAGTTCAGGACTTCTGCAAGCCATGGGACTCACAAAACCGCGAGGAACGATCGTCCTCAAGAGTACAATGGAGAAAGCCGAGCCCATAAACATGACACCGGCAGTCGTCAATGAGATTGCTGTGGTCGGAAGCCGGTGCGGCCGATTGCCGGCGGCGATTCGTTTCCTGGAGCAGACACAAGCCCCCGTCGAGAAACTTATCGAAGCGGTCTACCCCTTGCACGAAGCAGAGCGGGCTTGGGATCATGCCTGTGAGAAAGGTACGTTGAAAGTCTGCCTGAAAGCACACAAAAACCAGGAGTAGATGAATGGATCCCGGGTCGTCAACGAGCCCGCAACGAAAGACTCTGCCTCGTTCATCCGGCGAGCGCGATACGAGTCCAAAACGACGCGAGATCACAACTCGCATGATCGTATTCCGGTGGGTACTGCTGACTTTGTCGGCCAGCCTCTTTCTCACCGTATGTGCTGTATTCGGCATGGGACTCGCCTGGTTTCAGAATTATCTCGACGCCCTGCCGACGATCGATTATCTGGAGAATTACCGACCGCAGATTCCTTCACGGCTTCTCGATTCCGAAGGGAACTTGATCCAGGAAGTGTTCGGCAGTCTCGGAGAGAACCGCCAGCAGGTCACCCTAGAAGAGCTCCCGCGCCATCTTGTAAACGCCGTCGTAGCCACGGAAGACAAGCGTTTCTACGACCATTTCGGCGTCGACCCGATACGCATCCCGAAAGCCGCGTGGGTCAACTTCACATCGGGTAGAATCAGACAGGGTGCCAGTACGCTTACAACCCAGCTGGCAAAAGACCTCTACATCCGAGGCGTTCGTGGAGAAGGAGGTCGCGAACGTACCTATGAGCAGAAGATCGACGAAGCCCTCCTGGCGCTCCAAATCGAGCGCCACTACAGCAAAGATGAAATCCTCGAGATCTATCTTAATCAAGTATTTCTAGGCGATCGCAGGAAAAATGTGGCGGGAGTAGCGGCAGCGGCGCAGTATTACTTCGGCAAACCGGTCAGCCAGCTGAACCTCAAGCAATGCGCGATGATTGCGGGTATCGTCCAACTGCCGAGCGCATGGTCTCCATTCGAGAATATAGAACACGCCGAGCGGCGCACCCGTATCGCACTCAAGGCGATGCTCGATGAAGGCTATATCACCGAGGACCAATATAAGCAAGCGCTCGACGCACCGTTCAAACTCCGCGACCGAACCATCAAACGAAGAAGCATCGTCGATGAATATCCCTACTTTGGTGCACATGTTCGAAGACAGTTCCAACGCGGCGAATACAAGGGGCCTGCAGGTCAGCCGATTTTTCTCGGCGGTACGGGTGTGGATGTTGAGACAACATTGGATCCGGACCTTCAAGATGCGGCGTTAGAGGCGTTACGCAACGGTATCGAGGCCCACGAACGTCGGCGTCGAAAGCTACACGGCAGCCGATGGGGCGAACCGGTGGACAGCGCTCCCAACGCCGACAACCCGGAGAGAATTCTCGCTGGCTATACCTACGACGCCTACGTAGCCGAACCGTGGCAGGAAGGAGCCACTCAAGTCCTAGTCACTTTCCCCCGCGTGGAAGGAGGGGATCGGGCACGCGCGGCCATTTTCAATGCCACGGAAAGCTGGTTGGACGACTTTGGGCTTCTGGAACCGGAGATGTGCGTCCAGGTAAGCGTCGAAGAATCGGAGTCGAGTGGGCTGATTTACAGGGTCACCAAAGAACAGCACGTTCAGGGAGCTGTCGTAGTCTTGCAGCCTTCCACTGGAAGGATCCTTGCCCTGGTCGGAGGATACGATTTTCATGACGAAGACAATGCCGGGAAGTTCATCCGAGCCACCCAGGCATACCGGCAGCCCGGCAGCGCGTTCAAACCGCTTCTGTATGCATGCGCAATTCAAAATGGATATCATCCCGCTTCAATGATCGAAGACCGCGAGCAGACTTTCTATTTCGCAGGAACGGAATGGACACCGGAGAATTTCGAGGGCCGGTATTTCGACATGGTTACCCTCCATGAAGCGCTCGCCGAATCGCTCAATGCAGGCACGATTTGGCTGCTGCAGCATTTGGGCCGCTCTCAGACGGCGGGGATTCTCACTCTCCACCGTTTCTGCCGACGGACGTTCGACTTGCGCTTACGCAAACCCGACTTGACCATCGCACTCGGGTCGGAAGAAGTCACGCCGCTCGAATTGGCGAAAGCGTATGCCGTATTTGCCAGCGGCGGGATGTTGGTCGAACCGTTCGCGGTCACGAAAGTGAATGAACAGAAGCGAACGAAGAACCAAGAACCAAGAGTCCTCTATGAACATCGTCTTCGGTGGCGTCGCGTGATGGACGCCGCGCACGCCCGATTGATGACGTGCCTGCTGGAAGGAGTCGTCGATTACGGCACCGGCGACGACGTGAAGAAACAGTGCGATGTTCCCCTGGTCGGCAAAACCGGAACAACCGACAACTGTACAAATGCCTGGTTCGCAGGCTACGGGAAGGACCTGGTCTGCGTCGTATTTGTCGGTTTCGAATCGAACCGCTCATTGGGCCAGCATATGACTGGTTCCAGAGTGGCGCTGCCGATATGGATCGAATTTATGAACCGGGCCGCTGAAGCCAGACCGGAACTGTTCGGAGAATTCGAGATGCCGCCGGGCGTAGTGGAACACAGCATCTGCTTGGACCACGGAACTCTCGCAACACCCGGCTGTCCGCGTACGCGAAAAATGCTCTTTGCAAAAGAAAACGCCCCGTCTCTGTCCTGCCCGTTCCACGGGCACTTTGAAGTCGGCCCCGTTGTCCTTGATGAACCGGGGCGAGGCGCGGCGGGTGAGCCGGATGAATTCCCATCCGAGGCAACCTCATCCGAATGGAAGCCGCTGTCCTCCTTCGATAATCCTCCCCAACCATCGACGAAAGAGGTCCGAGCCCCTTTCCCCTCCCTGGAAGGCATGGAACTGCCCTCGGTGCCTACACCAACTCCGACCCAAAAGAAATCGCGTCCCTGGTGGCGTTTCTGAAATAAGCCTCGGAAAAGGACACCCCGCCGATATCACCTTGACCGAAACCGTGCCTCGGAAGACGATACCGTAAACAATCATTGGAGACAGAGAATGGACGTCAGCCTTCTTTTCGATACCGAAGACTATACCTCGCCTCCTGAGACCGGTTTGGACGATATCCCCAAATGGCTTGCCGAGATCATGACAGACGAGGGAGTCACCGGGACATTTCTCGCGATCGGAAACAAAGCCCGGTCGCTGCGGGAACGTGGGCGCAATGATGTTATCCGCGCCATGGCCG
>CAZTDD010000201.1:0-2265 GCA_964612675.1 uncultured bacterium | reverse complement strand
CAACTTATCCCCCGCCTTCGCTCGGAACCGGAAGTTGATCTTGCGAAAAAGAACTTCCGGCGTCTTGTTTGTTTCATTCGAGATCATGAATTGCTCACTAACCGAACGATTGGGGACGTTGTCCATGACGTGGCCCCTCCTCCCAGAGTAGTGAGTCGAGAGGATATCGCCCGGGTGGCCGAGAAAGCGGTAACAGAGTCGACCTGGGAAAGCGGAGGCGGCGTGATCCCGTTCGATGAACCGTTCAGTCCGGCGGAGGCATTTCTCTGCTTCATCCACACCTTGGCGGAGATCGGCGCCGGTCTACCCGATCGTATGGAGCTGCCCCCCGAAACTGTTCTCGGACCGGTAAAGGAACCGATCCGGCGGCCGGAGAACCCACGGGTGGAAGTCTCGCTGGAGACGGTCAGCGATCTTGCAGCGGAATGCTGCCGATATGTCGCCGACCTGGATTGCCTGCCTCATTGGATGAGTTTAGAGGGCGACCGAATGGGGTTGGGGACCCTGTATCTGCTATTCGCAGTTGCGTATCTGAGAATCCATCGTGCCGAGCTCGCGGGAAAGGGACATTTGACCGTGCCCCATCTAGCGCCTCGCTACCCCGAATGCGCTTACAGCATCGAGGCCACCGCCCGTCGCTGGTATTTGGACTGGCCGATTCACGATCCGGAACTGCCTCTGGAGAATCTGTCTCGACTCTATCGGTTACAGAGTTGGACAGTGAAGCAAGTGCGGTAGGATTTCAGTCGTTGGGCTCAAGGTCTTCCGGGTCCGGCGGAGGCGCAACCCCGACGCAGTTGCCGCCTTCCTTGACCGCCTGCTCCAGAGCATCCATAGCCCGGTCGAGAAGACTCTTGGAACTCGGATCGCCTGCGGGAGAGAATTCCGTAACGCCCAGACTCACAGTAACCTCGACACTCTTCTTGGCGATCGATATCGATTGTGCAGCGAAGGTGGCGCGAATTCGATCCGCAACTCCCTCCGTTTCGGCAGCGCCCGGCCCAGGGACGATCACCAGAAAACTGCCGTCTTCGAGGCGCCCCAGTACGTCATACGGACGCGTTACTTTCTTTGCCCGTCCGGCGGCGGCGGCGACCACCTTGTCCGCGGCTGCCCGCCCGTGCGTCTCGACGATATCGTCGAAACGATCGATACGAAAACGAATAATCGAGAGCAGCCTCTCCTCTCGGCTGGCTCGCTCGATCTCACGATCCAGAATATCGAGTACTGCAGACGAACTCAGAACCCCTGTGAGCGGGTCCTGACTGAGTCCCCCGGCCAGCTGACCCGAGGTATCGTGCAAACGCCGTTCGAGATTGAATATCCGCTCTCCCGTGCGGATCCGTGCCATGAGTTGGTCCGGTTCCACAGGCTTGATCAGGTAATCATCCGCTCCGGACTGGAGGCCCGCATGAACATCCGCTTTGCTGTCCAGACCGGTCAGTAGGATGACATAGACATAACGGTCCACACATTCTCTCCGGATTTGCCTGCATAACTCGGCGCCCTCCATCTCGGGCATGACCCAGTCGGTAATGATCATCTGAACATCGTTATTCTTGAACTTTTCAAACGCCTCTTTACCGTTCGAAGCGACAATGACTTCATAACCGGCGTCTTCAAGGGTTCCAACAACGATCTTACGGATTACAGGACTATCTTCGGCAACCAGAATTCGCAATTCTTAACCTCCGGAGATCTCTATTACGTTACCACGTTTCCCTCGAGATATAGACGGAAGCGCCATTTCAAGACGGTCTCTTAGTGAAAGAAACGTCAATGGTGTCAACCTCATGGACCTGATAGTCCATCCGGATACCTTCAGGGAACCATCAGGCCAAATAGCATAGATAGAGTATAAATCCCACGCGATGCCCCGTCGAGAGACTGCCCTCATCGCGTGGGTGATGCCGGCAGTAGAACTGCCTCGTTCCCCTCAATCGGAAAACGTAGTCCCCAACCGGAACAACCACCGAAGCGAAGGATTTCATGTCGTCGGACGGCTATACGGAGCAGTCTATCCCCAGGCACGGAACCTCGATATCGGTTCGCCCCAAAACTCGGGGCGGTACCTGCAGCTCGCCGGAGCTCGCTGAGACTTCTTCACGTGCTCCAATGGTTTCGCCGCCGATACACAGGGCGCTGAAAGCGGCTGTTCTTTTCACAAAATCACGCCGATCCATCTCACTGATTTCCTTTCCCGATTACCTTTGATGGCGTCGCAAAAAGTCGGGAGAGATCTTCTCCCTCTCCCTCTGGGAGAGG
>CAZTDD010000200.1:0-7177 GCA_964612675.1 uncultured bacterium | reverse complement strand
CATTGTACGTGACGGAACCTTGTCATCACAAAAGCCCTTTGCCTCTGATTCATTTCCTGTCTCTGACGAATAGAGAGGTTAGTCATGATAATCGAATCCGGTGCAACTAACGCCCCTCACCCTAACCCTCTCCCGGGGGGAGAGGGAACTTCCGATGCCAACTTTCGACTTTTTGCGAACCCGTCAGGAGTGTCGAAATCCCCTCTCCCCCTGGGAGAGGGCCGGGGTGAGGGAACGATTTACTCCGCTGTCCCGAGCCGTTTCATATGTTCCTCAATGTCGGCGAGTTCTTCGAGCGTATTGAATCCGGCCGCATCGTAATCATCCGGCAAACGAGCCGCGCAGACTCTGTATCGTCGCGGTGCTTCCCTGCTCTGTGCGAGAATCTCGGCGGCATCGGTCAAATAGAATTCCCCTTGCGCATTAAGCGATTCCAAACGGTCCATCGCCCAGTACAGGGCCTCCGAGGAAAAGAGGTACAAAGAAACATTCACCAAATCGCAGCGGTCTTCGATCGCCTCCGGTGTCATCTCAAATTCATTGCCGTCCGTCGTCCGCAGCCGAAACACCAGCTGACCCGGATCGACCAACGCAGCCAGTTGAACTCGAGGACACTCGCCACCTCTGGACAGTAGATTCCACAGATCCGATCCCAGAGCCTTTCTGAGTTTCTTCTCGCTGGGCTGTAGGAGGCGAAACCCCGTCAACAATTCGTCGGTGTCGACAATGTCGTCTTTGATGTCGAAGATGCGGCGGAACATCTGACGCTGGATAACGTCGGGCCGTTCGATCACGGAAAGCACTTCCTTTCGACCATCCATCACAACCCGGCCCGAGTTCGGCCACACCGATTTACCCGCCGCCGCCAGGGTCATGTCTGCTTGACGCGCTTTATGGGTTTCGATCATAGCGGGAATCGCTTGACGTGACAGAACTTTATCCCCGGCCAGGATGAGAACAGTCCCTTCGAACCCCTTCGACCGGAGCAGCCAGGTCGCCCGCCGCGCCGCGTCGCCGGTTCCCATCGCGCGGGGTTGATACACATAATGACAGTCGGGCGCGTGTCGTTCAGTGAAGTCGAAAACCTCATCCCATCGGTAACCGACGACCAGTACGATCGGGCCTGCCCCCGCCTCCCGGCATGTATTCAGCGAACGTTCCAGTGCGGGCACTCGCGCGACGGGATGGAGTACCTTCTGGCTGGAACCGTCCGCAAATCGGCTGCCTGTTCCGCCCGCAAGGATGATGACGGCCAGATCGTCCTCGGACGCGGTCAGTTCACGATTCGGCAGGCGGTTGATGACACGCAGAGCCCTCATCAAATCGTCACCGACTTCCGGATTTCGAAGCGGATGCCATCCGCCTGCCCCGCGCTGCAGAATCGATTGGTTTTCGATATCGATGGAAATGTGGCTCCGGGTTGAAAGATTGCAGATTAACCGCCATACGTCCGGGTACACCTGCGGCAATTCCCGAATCAGGTCGGCTCGACAACCATGCAACTTCAAGCGCAATGGAAACGATGCAGGATTCGCGGACAAAATCAGCAGCTCCTGAACAAAATTGACACGTGATGTGCCTTGCCTTCCGTTAACATTTCCCGCACCGTAGTAAAAGGTGGAGGGATACGCAAGGCTGGATAAACAGCCATGGTTCGTCAGTCCTAGCGTCTCCTCGAATAAGTAACGAGGCGGCAAAAAGTCTGACACTGGCATCAGAAGTCCCCTCTCCCACCGGGAGAGGGTCAGGGTGAGGGGCGCCCCACCAAAATCCCTTGACGTTGAGAATTCTATGAAACGCGATTCCTATCTAGTCTTCGGCAGCCCCCGCATCGAGGAGGACGAGATCGCCGAAGTGGTCGACTCCTTACGCTCAGGCTGGATATCGACTGGCCCGAAAGTCGCCCGGTTCGAAGATCTATTCCGTGAGTATACCGGATGCCAATTCGCCCGAGCGACCAGCTCCTGTACCGCCGGTCTCCATCTCGCCATGTTGGTAGCCGGTATCCAACCGGGCGACGAGGTAATCACCAGTCCGCTCACTTTCGCCGCTACAGCGAATGCGATCCTGCATACCGGTGCCAAACCAGTCTTCGCCGACGTCGACCCGCAGACGTTCAACATCGACCCGAGCCAAATACCCGGCAAAATTACCCCAAAAACACGCGCCATTCTGCCGGTCCATGTCGCAGGACGCCCCTGTGCGATGGACACCATCACAGAAATCGCGCGCGAAAACAATCTTCTTGTTATTGAGGACGCGGCGCACGCACTGGAAGCCTGGTACCGCGGCAGGAAGATCGGAACCATCGGCGATCTCGGGGTCTTCAGCTTCTACGTCACCAAAAATCTGACAACCGGCGAAGGCGGAATGGTAACAACCGACCGCGAAGACTGGGCGGAAGCGATAGAACACTACGCCCTGCATGGACTCTCACGTGGTGCGTGGAAACGGTTTTCCGACGAGGGTTTCAAGCACTATGAGGTCGTCGCCCCCGGCTTCAAATACAACATGATGGATATTCAGGCGGCCCTGGGTATCCATCAGATCAAGAAAGTCGATCGCTACCTGCAGCGGCGGGAAGAAATTTGGCGACGATATGATGAGGCGTTCGCAGGCGAGCCTCTCGATACACCTCCGCCGGTGGAGAAAGACACGGTTCACGCGCGGCATCTCTATGTGATACGACTGCAACTCGATGCGCTGCGGATCGGGAGAGATGAAGTGGTTCAAGAACTCCACAAGCGCGGCATCGGTACCGGAATTCACTATCGGTCCTTGCATCTGCATCATTATTATCGCGAGACGTTTGGATACCGGCCAGAAGATTATCCGAACGCCACAGAGTATTCGGAACGCGCCTTATCGCTGCCGCTGTCAGCCAAGCTGACCGATCGCGACGTCGAGGATGTTATTATGATTGTGCATGAAGTCCTTGCTGAGAACCGGCGGCAGCCGTTTCGGAGCAGCGATTTGGCCAATGGATAGAATTCTGGTTTTACCTGTTAGCTTTCTCATCTGCTACTGTTTGACAGCGTGGCAAAGACTGCTTTCGTGTAGAAAAACTCGGGCAGTTGGGGTAAACGCGAAGCTTGGGTTTTCCCTGACTAACCATAGAGAACAGGTGGACAGCGGCGCACACGCTGCCTATAATATCCGACGTTACCAAGCCTGTAATCGCCCGAGGGGGGATGTCGGTATGATAAATGAAAGCGGGATCATGCTCGCCGATAAAGGCCGAGGTAAAGAATGGAAATGGCGGCTCTTCGCCGTCAACAATGCCAGCGACGATCAAGCGGCCAACACCATCATGGTGGCACGACGCATCACGGAGGTTGATATGTGCGCGCTGCACAGCGGAGAACGGAGTTCTATAAGAGTGGAGAACATCAGATGACAGAGAATAGTGAGAACGATTTAGGAATCATTCCCACGGAACATATGCTTAAAGATTTAGCTGTATTGCTGAGTCTGAAGACCACGCAGATTTCTGCTTTTGCGGAAGCCGTTAATACTGAACGTGGCTTTGGGATTCCCAAAGAAGCGTATGTGGTACAGCTTGTTCGAAGCCTTTCTCTGACAGGAGACGAGTTTGAGCAGATCTACAGAATATCAAAGTATCTCTATGATCGGTTGGCGGAGAAGGAAGGTAGGTTTGAAGACTTGTTCGAGGCCCTCCAGACTATAGCACGAGAGTACGATCTTCCTTCGCCAAACGGAAAGGAAAAGGCGTTAGAGAAGCTCTTTTCGGTTCCACTTGAATATCAAAGAAGGCGCAAGTTTGAGCCCTATGATCAAGGAATAATCCATAAGATATCTTCGATTGCACATACACACGAAGTCAGGGCGGCTTTTGATGATGATTCGCAGGGCAACATGTCTCTTGTAGGATACATACCAATTGCCACTATCCGGTTGAGCGCGGAAGATGATAAGGAGGAAAAGCAAAGTATCCTTTTTACAGTAGACAATGAGAGTCTTGGGAAGCTCATCGAACGGTTTACGAAGATAAAACACCAATTAGAGCTTGTGCAAAAGGATCTCTCTGGAAAGGGGGTCGAGCTTCAATGACCAGTTTGACCAGGAGCATTCCTGTTTCGAGAAAAAAGGCAGAGAAGTCATACTCGTTTCATTTTAAGGGAAGCACACGTGAGTATTCTTTTGAATTGGAGCCTCACGGAGAGCGTGCGCTGCTGACATATTGCTCGGCGTTCCAGCCTTTAGTTGAATACATTGATGTGGAGAAACAGCCCTTTGGCATTCGAGTGAATACGACACCGTACGAAACGGAACTGGAAGCTTGGGCACTACCAGTATCGGAGCCTTTTTTGTCCGAGGACGAAGAGAAAATGCTTGCGATTCAAGCTGTCTTCGGTGCGATACTTAGCACTGTATCTGAAATGCATGATCGAATTCGTTCCCTCAATGATGAGATCAGGACCACCCTGGATGAACTGAAAAGGAGCGAGAATAGCAATGCTTGATAAAACGTTGAGCACAGCGATGGAGACTTTGGAGAGAATAGTCGACCTGAAAGCAGACATAAAGACTACCGAAAGGCTTGTGACTGATCTGGATGCCAAAGTCAGCGATCACGAAAAGCGCATATCCGTCCTTGAGACTACAAGAGAACTTCACTTTCAAAAGGTTGAAACCGCGTTCTGGAAGGCGCAAGCCCAACTCTCGTTGCCGTCGAAGGGTTCTTCCGATTAAGACGTGCCGCGGGGGGCGTGGTTATCAGATAAACTGGCAGCCTATGTTGATATGGGTTCTCTGCCTGATTGCCTCGGACTTCTCCCATGCATACATCCAAGCGCCGGTCTGTACACTGTGCCGCGCGTGCTTTTTACCGGCCGCTATGCCCACGCTCACCAGAACCGTGTGAATTACAGAAAACTGAAGAATGATGAAATACTCATGACAACACGTCTTCAGAAGGCGGATTATCGCAGCGCGACCATCTCAGCTAACCTCAACAATCATCCCCACAATATCCTGCGATTCCACCGTCACTCCACTCGTACTCGTCACAACCAATACTCGTCCAGGTTTGTCCGTCGGCCACAGTGCCGTATAGCCACCGCCTGCCCCACGATCCGGCAGCAGATCGAACGGTTCCGACCACGAGTCTCCATGATCCGAAGAAACACACAACGCCGGTTTCCAGAAATCCATATTCCGCCCAACGCAAATCATCGTATCGCCAGCGTAACCCAGCACCGGATGTCGCAGATGTATGTCGTCAAGAAGTTCGACTTCGCTCCAGGTATACCCATCATCGTTGCTGATCCGCCGAAAACACCGAACGGCTCGATTCAAATGCGCCAGAAAAAGAAGCGAGCCATCGGGGCGGGCAATAATCGTCGGGTACGTCGGCACTTCGTCGAACTCCTCCCGACGAGCAACAACAATTCTGTCTGACCAACTCTCTCCTTCCTCGTGGCTGATATATAGAACCAGCCCCTTTGGATGAAACGCGGGCATGAAGAATTTACCGTTGTGATAAACCAGATGCGTGCTGCAGCCCTGATGCCCTCGGCGGACTGTTTTGTCGATGATGCCTCGATTTTCGTAAGTTTTGCTGTTGTGGGTGCTTACGAGTAGTTTGCTTCCCATGATGTTCTCGCCGCGCACCTGCCCCAAACGCCGGAGACCAACCCGTTGAACGATCATCAGGATCTTTCCAGACGGTGTCTGCCCGAATGCCGGATTCCGGGCGCCAAATCCTTCGGCGGATTCGTCATAGACAATCCCTTCGTCCACCCATGTGATCCCCCCGTCCCTACTTCGCCGCTGCCGGATCACCGACTCGCGGCCGGGATCGTCCAACCCGTCCTGATAGGCCACGATATAATCGCCGTTTGGACATCGCGTCACACAGGGACCGTGTAAAAACCGGTCCCGCCCCACGTCGATTTTCAGCGGATCCCCGACGTGACACCGGGTATCCTGATATTCAAAATCCAATTCAGCCATTGTGGATTACTCTCTCGTAACACTTCGATCAACTCAAGTGTATGCCCCAAACTTAACAATGTCAATACGTTATAGTGTATTCCAGATAGTAAAAATATCACCGCAACAACATATCACCGCAACAACTTAACGCATTAAGAAACCGACTGCAGAATCTAAATCTTGAAAACAGAGGTAGTAAATGTCCTATGTAGCTGGTTGACAGTCTAGAAGCAGGATGCATAATACTGTCAAGCTACGAATCAAGATAGCGTATACATATTTCGTGGCGAAATTCGGGAAAGGAGAGAGAGTAAGATGAGAGTTGGGTTTTGGTTTCTCTGTTTCGCTGTAGTGGTAGGCGGCGTCTACGCCGGACCACCGATTCCCGACGATTTCAATGATGGAATCGGGGATCAGTGGACCTACGTTAACCTAGGCTCCGGCCCGGCCAAGGACGGAGATGAATCACAGGGAGAGGCGGCAGTCGTTGACGGTCAGCTGAATATCACCAACAACGGTTGGGATATGTGGGAAGACTGGGACGGCTGCGGGATGCTGTATCAGGAAGTGACCGGCGACTTCGACGTTGCGGTCCACGTCATTAGCTTTGACGGCAATCTGGACGGCGATCCGGATTGTGCAAATCGCAGCGACCCGAATGGTGGCAATGAGTGGGAAAAAGCAGGAATCGTATTCCGACAAGGACTCGATCCCAGTGCACCATATGTAAGTTCGATGGTTTCCCGTTCACACGGCCTGCGCACCCAGTATCGTCTCGATTGGTTGGCCTCTACGGATCGTTCACGTCGTGGCAATGACGGCTCCGGACCGACACACGGTTGGTGGGTACGTTTGATTCGTGAGGGCGACATCTTCACGATGCTGTGCGCGGAGTCTCTGGACGGCCCCTGGTTGGAGGCGGACGACAATATGGACCGTCACCTGCCGGACGGATGGATGGAATTCAACGACGAAGACACGGTTGAGCCCACCGTCTTGGGTTTGGTTTACACGCCGCATTCCACGGACAACACAGAGGTAATGACGGGCACTGGCATCCTCGATGATTTTGTCGTCATGGGTGAAGACGGCGCCGGCGGCGGTGATCTAGGCATTTTCGAAGCCAGCACCGATATCGCCGTAGATATGGAAGCCTTGGGCGCTGAAGGCAGCGCGTCCTTCGACGGCAATGCCTACACAGTCGTCGGTAGCGGCTATG
>CAZTDD010000199.1:0-7310 GCA_964612675.1 uncultured bacterium | reverse complement strand
CCCTCCTTTACGGCTCTCATGTTTGCCTTCGGCAAGCCATGAGACTCCTCCCCCGGTCTCGGGGGAGGAAAAAAAGGAGGTTGAATCAAGCCAATCGGTTTTCATTGAAGGAGGCTGTATCAGATCAACCCGTTTTCGTTTTCAGTTGTCTCCCCCAAAGATTGGGGGAGATATAGAGGGGGTTGAAACCGAAAAACAACCTCTTCCCGATGAATCGAAGGACAGGAGATAAAGAAAAATCGTAGACACACTTTGGCATAGCCAGAGAAATTGGATAGGAGGAACCCACTCATGATTCAGATGGTCGACGAAGTACAGGAGAAAATGGAAAAAGGGCCAAGGATTGTCGTTGTTGGGGTCGGCGGCGGCGGATGTAATGCTGTCGACGCCATGAGTGCGGACGGCAGCATGGACGGTGTTGAGTTCATGGTGGTCAACACCGACCGGCAGGCGCTCAGTAAAGCCCGTACACCGAAAAAGATCCACATTGGCTCGAATGTCACAAACGGCCTCGGGACGGGTGCGAACCCGGCGCTCGGCGAACAGGCGGCCGAGGAGGATCGCGACAGTATACGCCAGGCGATGGAAGGCGCCGATCTCGTGTTCATCACCGCCGGTCTCGGTGGCGGCACAGGCTCGGGAGCATCTTCGATCATCGCCGATATCACAAAAGACATCGGCGCGCTCTCCGTCGCGATCACGACAAAGCCCTTCGACTTTGAGGGGTCTGTCCGTCGCAACCACGCCGACAAGTATCAGATGGTGCTGCGAAAGAAATGCGACACCTTGATCACCGTGCCCAATCAGCGGCTGATCAGCATCGTGGAAGAAAAGACAACCCTGATGGAGGCGTTTCAGGTTGCGGATTCGGTTCTCAAACAGTGTGTACAGTCGATTTCCGATCTGATTACGCGTCCGGGACTGATCAACCTCGATTTCGCGGATATCCGAGCGGTGATGGACAAATCGTCGCAATCCGGAGGAGCTGTCATGGGTGTCGGGTACGGCCAGGGCGAGCACCGTGCACGCGAGGCGTTCCAGCAGGCGTCCTCCAGCCCGCTCATGGAAGAGGTCATGATTCAAGGCGCCAAGGGAATCATGGTGAATATCACCGCGCCGTCGAATGTGACCCTCCACGAGGTCCACACAGCCATGAATCAGTACATCAATTCGAAAGCCGATCCGTCGGCGAACGTGATTTTCGGTGTGGTTGTCGACGAGAACATGGACGACGACATGAAGGTCACGATTCTCGCGTCAGGATTTACGCGGACCACCGATGAAGACGATATCGGGACCGCTTCGATGGAGAACTTCCAGCGCGAAAGCCGGGAATACGACCGGCCTGCATGGAAAGACAAAGCGGATGAATTCCCTGAGTTTTATCCGGAGACGCTTGTAGATGACGGTCTGCACGAGCCGGTCCTTGCGGGGAGCGGTGAAAGTACATCGTCTTACAAACGGTCATCCTCGTCCTCCTCATCTTCCTCGTCCTCGGTCAGCGACCGTGAGAGGGAGAAGAATAAGAAGGACGTCAGCAAAGTGTTGCCGCAGATTTTCGGCAGCACGAAATAGCGCAGCAGTAAAAACGCAAAAAGTTTGAACGAAAGGGGTTCCTCCTGATAGTGAAGAAGTCAGAACAGCACGGGCCCGGTTTGGTGCAGGGTTCGTCATGAGGCCGATCATGGGATTGGTCATAACGCTTAGACGCAACGGTATGGGCTTTGGTATCAGCCGGCCCTACAGCACCTTTCTGTCCCCAGGGTAATCGTTCGACACGGATCGAACGATCGACGTGCGGTGAGGGAGGTCAAGATGTTGACCTCCCTTTTTTTCTTTGGTGGTTTCAGAAATCCGAGAGTAAACCGACAAGCGAGGAACCTATCCGCCACATATTCCGAATCAGCCGCCGCCGGAGGCCGGGGATTTCATGCCTCCACCCAAACGAATGATGTCGCCGGTACTGTGAAGACCGTTGCTGGATTCGTAGATACGATCATTGGCCTGCTCAATCGGCACGCCGAGTAGAAAAACCTCCAGCGGCCAATGGAGACCGCCGGAGGCCTCCGTGTCGGGACCGTGTGAGCTGACACCGTATCCCTTAGGGATTTGATCCAGATACGTTCCGAAGTACTCGTGGCCCCACGAGCCGTGATAATTGACATAGATGTACATGGGATGCGCGTGATCCGCTCCCCATGACACCCAGGTTTTGCGATCCACAAACGGATCGTCCAAATCGACCGAACTCATATACGCAACCGGTGTGGTCAACTCGATACAATTCCCGACATGATTGGCGGTTTCGAAACGACCGTTGAATTTCGGCCACGGGTAGACATTGTGATCGAGTTGATAGGTATCGAGCGCGACCGAGACCGAGCGCAGTTCGCTATAGACCCGCGCGACCTTGGCCCGCAATTGCGCATTGAGAAAATTCGGGACGGCAATCGCCGCGAGAATCCCGATGATCGCAACAACGATCAGCAATTCGATCAGCGTGAAACCAGAACATCGTTGCTGCGGAGGACTCGTGTAAGGATACGCCATAATCAAACACCTCAATAGTGATTCGATGTCCAGGCATCGTACTCGGCGCCTAATGGGAATGTCAAACCATGCGGGATCGGGGAATGATAAGTGATCGGTGGTGAGAGAAGGCGGCTCATCGGGAGATTCGCCTTCCCCAGCCTGAGGTTTTTCCTCTTGTGCCTTCGGCACCCCGATTGACAAGCAATCGGGGCTACCCGGCAACGGAAGACCGGTAACGGAAGAGCCGTCTATTGCGACTGGTTGGATTTGTTCTTTCGCTGTTTCTTCTTCGGAGGGAGCGTGACAACTCGTCCACCAAGCGAGGATTCATATTCTCGAAGGTTTTCACAGATCAGACGAAGATCGCCATTGAACCGGCGAGTGTGTTCCACGCGGTGCTTTCGCACCTCTTCAACAAATGGGTCCTTCATGTTTCGTCTCCCAGGAAAGCGTCAGGCGTTACGATTTCAGGACATTCGTATCCCTGGTTTTCGACAGCCTGCCGTATCATCATTTTTGTGAAAGGATTGTTTAGATGAGCGAAGTTCCACGTCACGATGAAGTCCATTCCGCCAGTTGCCGCAACCGCAACGTGGAGCGCGTCCTCCGGATATTCGGCGGGTATCCCCCGTCCATCCAGGATCGCCTGTGCCAACTGTTCCGCTTCCGCGCTCAACCGAAGTACCGGGAAGAATCGGACTGCCTGCATCCGCATTTCGGCCAGGACAGGATCACCTTTGCCGGCCTCCTGGAGCACAAGTGCAGAGACGTACGGTGCTAATCGATCCTCTAGGAGCAACCAGAAATCATGCGTCGATTGCTGACGTCCTGCTATGACCACGTCACGACTGGCACGCCCCGTGTAATAACTGACGACGCTGGTCTCTACGTAAATCTTCGGCTTCATGATAATAGCAGGCTATCAGGGCGCGTGCTCTTACTCAAGCAGGGAAGACGCCCCCGGGGGTGCAACTCCAGAGTGAGCGCAGCAATCAGTCCCAACGATTGCCTAAGCTGATACGAGGGAGAGACCCCGTTTCAATTACCGCAAGGAGTTCCCGCGTCACGGCAGGATAGATAATCAGATGCGGCAGATCGGCAAGCAAAATCCATTCGGCACCGCAGAGAACCTTGTCATCACCGACTTTCAAGTCACCAGAGAGTATCTTGCCCCAGAAATACATGTTTAAGACATGCCGGTGTTCGTCAGATGGAATGGACTCGGAAATCATAAATAAATCCCCAATTTCCACATCGTAACCGGTCTCTTCCATCAGCTCGCGTTTGGCTGCATCCGCCAGAGTTTCGGCGAATTTCACACCGCCGCCGGGCAGGAGCCAGTATTTCTTATCATATTTCTCGTGTTGAACGAGGAGGATTTTGTTGTCTTGAACAATGACAACAGCTACACGGATACGGATTTTGCTTTTGTCAGCTGGCATTGGAGCTCCTTGGATTATCCTTGGCGTTTGTCAAGAGGTTCGATATTTCCTTATGTAGCCTGGGGAGATAGCTCTGAACGATCCCCCAGACCGTCTCATCAGAGATTGAGCCATACCCGTGAGTGAGAACGTTTCGGAAATTGATGATACGGCGAACATCAGTGATCGATTCTCTCAGTTTGGGGGTGACTCTCAGAGACTTATTGAGTGCCTAGCCAATGATAGTAAATTGACGCTCGACTCCGGATCTGAGAAGAGGATCGCTCAGATAATCGGTATATTTCTTTCCTTTTACGAACTTTTGAATCAGTTCGCAGGCATCCTTTACGTCAAGCAAAAGTTTCCGGACTTCACGCTGCATATAGAATACTCTTCGTCTCCTCAATCGTCTCGAGCAAGACGGGATTCTTCACAGCCTCGATTTCTACCAGGTCGATAGGGCGTGAAAAAAGATCCTGAAGCGCCTCCAAGAATCCAAAATAACAATCCGCATGCTCAGCGGGCGGCATGGATTGAAATTGGACGAGGAAATCCAAATCACTTAAATCCGAATCAAATCGGTCGCTTGTCGCAGAGCCAAAGAGGTGCAACCGACGCACGTTGTATTTGTCACAGAGGCGCTGCAACTGTTCATATTTAGATTGGATCAAATCATTCATTTTGTTCACTATTGCCTCAGTCCACCGGTTGGTGGGCTACGGGCTTGCGTGAGCATCGCGCAGATACAACGGTACAGAGCCACGCCCGTGAGCCTACCGTGTTGCCGGTATCCTCGGTTCCCCTTCTAGATTACTCCTCTTCTTCCACGGGCGGTTCGATACCCATGGCGCGCCAGATCGATTCGTAGAAGGCTTTTCTGACCGCGCTGCGGTTGCAGGTATTGCGACTCGGATGGACCGCGTTCGTAAGAAGAACCGCGAACATATCGTGTTCCGGATCGATCCAAATACTCGTACCCGTGAAACCTGTGTGGCCGAAGGCCTTTTCAGACGGAAGGCCTCCGCTGCCGGTCACCTCCGGTTTGCCTCCCATTTGCCACCAGCCGATCAGTTGTTCACGATCTTTCAAGAAACCCGAGCCGCGTTCAAGCACCTCCTGTTCGATTTGCGGTGTCAACATCATCCGAACAGTCTCAGGCTTCATAATCTGCACATCACCGTAGGAGCCTCCATTCAGCAGCATCTGGCAGAAAATTGCCAGGTCGTCAGCAGTCGAGAAAAGCCCCGCATGTCCCGCAACGCCGCCAAACGCATAGGCGTTTTCATCGTGAACTTCACCGACCAAGAATCGCTCGTGCCAAGGCGAAAACTCAGTCGCTGCGGCCCGTTTACCGAGTCGTCCCCGTGGCCGAAATCCCGTGTCCTCCATATTCAATGGATCGAAAATGTATTTCTCTGAAAAGCGATCCAACGATAGGCCCGAGACACGTTCAACCAGAACACCGAGCGTGATGAAGCCAAGGTCACTGTAGACGCGCTGATACCCGGGCGGCGTAGCCAACTCGTGATTGCAGATGATTTCGAAAAGGTCTTTCTTTCCTTCGCCGAGCTGATAAAGGGTGATCCATGCAGGTAAACCCGAAGTGTGCGTGATCAAATTGCGAACAGATACGTTTTCTTTAGCCGCTCTACCGAACTCCGGTATGTACTGACAAACCGGCGCATCGAGATCAACTCTTCCCTGCTCGACCAGGATCATGATCGAGGTTGTTGTCGCCACCATTTTCGTAAGCGACGCCAGATCAAACACCGTGGTCGTCCGCATGTGCCGTTTCCGATCCGTGAATTTCGGTTTGCCTTCGTCCGAGTCGGGTTTTTCTTCAGGGTCCGCATACAATTGGGCATATCCAAAGGCACGGCGTCGAACGACTTTGCCGTCTTTCGCAAGCAAGGCAACGGCCCCCGGAGCGGCCTTCTCTGACAAAGCTGAACGAATTCCGGCATAGCCTTTGTTCAACTCACGAAAATCGAGACCGACGTCCCACGGATTCGCTCGTTTTAACACATCGCCGTCCCCCGTTTGTCGATACGGAACTTTCTCAACCGACGAGCAGGAAAACGCCATGATCGCCACGCCCGCCGAGAGAAGGATGATCTGAATCCGCCGCATAAAAACCTCCAGGTGCCTTCGGAATTCGCTCAGTGAATCCGCTCAGTGAATTCGCTCAGTGAATTCGCTCACTTATTGAAATATAACTCCCATTGCTCGACACCAACAGGTGGGGGTGTGGGCTGCGGAATGGGAAGAGCGTCGATGGGCTGTTTCTGGTAATTCACTATCCGGATTGGACGTAGCGGTTCGAGATCGGCATTCAGCGTGTAGACCTGGGGTTCCTGTTCGAAGTCACTCGCGAAAGCGGCGACACCATAGGTGTCTCCCAGCGGAGGATCGAACAAGACCCAATACCGTTCGTCCCAGTTGTGATGATCCGCGCTGTAGACCAGGTTCCAATAATTATCCTGGTGTACCTCCCCTTCTTCGATGTCGACTTCCGCGTAAACGAGGTTCGCGGGGCCACTACCGGCCATCGGCGGCTGGAATCGCTGGAAGAGGCGAATAAATTGATCGTTCTCCAGAACAAAATCGACCCGATACAAAGGCAAGCTCGCATACGTCAACGATGCAAATCGAAGAATCTCAACTCGTACACCGGACGCAATCTTGCCGATCATATAGGCGCGCTGGGAAAGAAACGGTTCATCGAACACGATGGCTTCCTTGTCCGGAACACCGTCTTCGATGTTGGCCCAAAGATAATCGATTGAGATCGACAGCTCTGAATCGTTTAGTTGAAAAGCCTGTTCGAATTTCCATTCGACTCGATTCACGGGATCGCCAAAAGTCGTAGCGGTTATCGTACCAGCGTTAATCGGATCGAGCGCCCGCCGCTGAGGACCGAACTCGATACGCTGTATGATATCAAGCGGGGATGTGCCCGACTGTAGCGGAAGAGGATACTCGCCGGATTTGAAATAGACCATGCAGAGAAACGAATACTCTTGTTCCAACGTGCGAGACTCCTGAAAAACACTGACCGCGACGGTGTTCTCCGGAATCCGAAGTGGAAGGTAGGGTTGTTGAGTCAAGGAAAACCCTAATGGAGCATTGTCCGCGGCGTCCGTTACGGTCACGAAAGACGGTAACCACGAAAAGACAGCTACAAAAAGCGCAATCCTCAGAATTGACGAGGCGGCAAAAAGTCGGCGGGTGCATAATGAAGAGCTTTCAACCCCCTCTGTATCTCCCCCAATCTTAGACAGGTTCGCAAAAAGTCGACGGGGTGCGGGAAGTGAGGTGTCAACCCCCTCTGAATCTCCCCCAATCTTTGGGGGAGAA
>CAZTDD010000198.1:0-7430 GCA_964612675.1 uncultured bacterium | reverse complement strand
ATGAGAGGTGCAAAAAAGACCAGAGAAGAGAGAAAAGACGCATTCGTCAGCATGGCTGCATACGTGATCGCACAGAAAATGGATATTCAGCGGTCCCGCGGCGAGACTGGTTTAATGGAAGCGGAGAATTTGCCGATCCGGAACGACGCACCCTCCGCCAGGATGGCACGGGAAATCCGGGGTTTAGCTGCTCAGATCCAGAATCCCAACTGTCACATCGTCCGTGATCTGCGAAAACAAGCGAAAAAAGCCACGGACAGGCAGTGATTGCCGAGCGCATGTGTTCAATGTCATCGTCAAAAGGGGTTCCTTTTTCACGTGCAATATCCATATGCACTTTTTTTTCAAAGAACGTGAAAAAAGTGCTTGACAGTCTTATTTTTTTGCGCTAATATACTCAGTGAATGCTAATGAAATGCTATTGCGTACTGCGATGACCGATTCTTTTTTTCGGATTTCAAATAGATTAGGGAGAACAAGCCAATAAGGGGATTCCAATCAAATTCGTAGACTATATTGGACGGTTTTGGCTTGCGGACTGTTTGTGTCCGTTGTCTTAGCTGCTGTCCGGTATCCGTTGTCCTGCTTGTCCTAAACCGCCACCTGTTTGGTGCACGCTCGTCCTGCAGCGGAGCTGCTTACGGGTCGAGACAACTCTTCTATTGTGGAGGTGGAACATGAACAAGTTGGGGAAACAATTGGGTATCGTGTTGGTCCTTGTCTTGACCACAGGAGCAGGCTGCTATGCGTTTGATGTCTACCGGCTTGTTTTGCCGGCGGATTGTTACGCGGCTCGCACTGCCGCGTTGGAAGACTGGCAACCCACAGACGATAACACACTGTCCACCCTCGACCCAACAGTCCTTTTCAAAGAGATCGAGCTGCGGCGGGCTGCCGATACGGGAGTTCTGCAGTTCAAACGAGTGGAACTATCGCTGGACGACCTGGAGGGATACAGCGTCAACGAGCGCCTGCAGCCTCTCCTGAAGAATCGAAACGCAGCAGTCTGCGAGCCCGGCGTGGTGGTTGACGCTCTAGCAGAAGTGTTGAATGCAAAAGCGGAACTCGACTCGGGCGTTCCCGATGCGTACACAGTGCAGACCTGGCGAAATGAGATCCTGAACCGGATGAAGCCGCACATTGAGTTGCTCGTTCCGGCTGCTGCTGACGATTCGTCGAACATGGGCGATGAGGTCCACGCAAAGATGCTTGACGCAATCGCGAAATACGCTTACGTCGCCGCACACTACATCACAGTGGAACGCGAACATGCGTATCGTCAGGACCGGGAATTCTTCGCCCAGCCATCGCAGGAAGAGATGACGTCGTATATGATCTCCGGCTGGTATTTCAGCCGAGCCCTTGAAGTCTATTCTAAAGCCCAGCCGCCGACCGATACCGAAACCACTGAAGATATGGAGTATCACATTTGCAGCTGCTATTACGGGCTTCGTCAGCTCTCGCCGACGGGGCACTATTTGCGCCTTGCGGAAGAGTTCTATGGCGACTTCATTGTCGAACATCCTTCAAGCTCCCGCGCTCCGCGAGCGGCGATGATGCTCGCGGCCTTCTGGACCGAACGAGCCTGGGACGGCGTCACGGATCGGGAAAAAGCGGTGAAGCAAGTCGAACGAACGTTGGCCCTGATCCGCCAAGACTCGCCCCCTCACGTGCTGTCCCGTCTGCATTTGATGGCAGGTGAATTGTTGTATATGGAGGACCGAGAAGAGGAAGCGCTCGACCACCTCGACAAAGCCATCTGGCACGCCCAGGATGACGGAGATTCTTTGGCAAAACGACGAACATTGGTCTTTGCACATTATTACGCGCTGGAGGCGTGCCGAACCCTCGGAGATAATGAAAGGTGTGTGCCCCACGCAGAATATCTGGTTAAGAATCCGCCCAAAAGTCAGGAGGAACTTTTCAATACAAATTTTGGTAATTTTCTGGACTATATTGAGCAAAGGGTTAAGCCGTTTGCAGAAAAGCAATAGCTACGTATCCCGAAGAAGGTAAGTCTAGGTTTTCTAAGGCGCGTTTGAGGGTGTGATTGACTAAATACATGGAGGAAGAGCGATGGAAAGAAAAATACTATATATGTTCCTTATGACTGTGCTATGTGTATTTGGACTCGCGATCTTGTATCGGGTGAACACGTGTACTGTACAACGAATCCCAGGAGCAGCGATTCCCATTAATGTGCAGGCATCTTTGTCAGGCCGGGGAGATGATAGCTGGAGATGTTGGACTGGAGGACCCTGTGCAGGTCCAGCATTTACTGCATGTTGTGTCAACGGTTTCGATTGCTTTTGTTGTGAGGGATCACTTTCCGACATTACATTAAATAGATCCTGCATGCTTAACGGTGATGAAGAAAAGTGCAAGTGTAATGGGGAACTACCTTGTTATACAACCACAACCTGTGAGTGGGTTTGGCTCGGGGGGCACCAGATGTGCGAGCCTCAGTATTACTCTCCACGGGGCGGCCAATCTCAGGCATGCTTCCAAGAATTGAGCATGTGTGCATAAAGGCGGAAGGGAGCCGGATGATGTTCGTGGCTTTACGAGGTAAGTACATATTATTCCTGCATTTCTTTTTAATTCTCTCCATAGGCGTTTTTCTTGTGGTGCCTGGAGATGCAATCGCGCAGCCTGAAGAACATAAAGCGGAATTATTGCCGATATCAAGCGATACAATCGCCGAAGTACTCCGGTCCTGGTTCTGTTTGTGTCCGCCAGTCTCGGATACATACGGATATAGATTTACTTATGCAACAAAGACCCGGCCTTCCCCATTGTCTCAGGCCGACCTCGAACGTGGGGAAGGAGTTTATATCCGAAAGGGTCCTCTTGAATGGGCGGATATCGAAGTGACGCTTGCCACCAAGAATAACGATCCTCCGAAAAAGAGACGGACTTGGCTCTCGATAGGTAAAAATGGGCATTATGAAGGATACGGTACGTTAAAGGGATGCGTATACGTTCAGGAAATGCCCGCGCCGGGCTCTACCAGTATCAACCAACGTTACGGCACACCAGGCTTGGACATGTATTATGGGATAAGGCGGTTCATGGATTTGCTCTCTGGGATTGCAGACATCTCAGAAAAAGACGCCCCACCACGTGACTTCTGGCGATGGCCGGCGCCGTGTCAACAGGAAGAAGAGGGTATATTCAGGATTCTGTTGGAGAGTGCGGCGAGCAAGGATCATTCCAGACTGGCGTTTTACTTGTATACGTCATCTTTGGCTGCAGATGCACGTCTGGTTGGATGGGATGAGGGCATTTATAAGGGAGCTTCTTTTGAGGTGCGTTCGTCCTTTCGTTTGAGCTACTCGAAACCGGACGATCCGGGGACGCTGTGTGGGGTCCATGAGATAAAGTATAAGCGGACAGGCAAGGACTCTGACACGAGCGCGGAAGACTCATCCCGCGTTCTGATGGATTTGTCATTTCATCTGGAGGAAGTCTTGTCACCGGAGGTCATCGCGGAAGCACCAATGACTATTTATCTTCCGCAAGGTAGCGCTATCAGAACGGTTGACGGCAATACGGTTCATGTCGGGGAGAAAGGTCGAGAAATCCGTGCAGATTAAAACCCAGAGTAAAATGAATTTAGAAATGACATCATTAATCATCAACGGTACATTTGTAGCGAGAAACATGCATGAGATCTTCTGTGAATCCTCCACGGAGCATTCGCGAGGCCGCAAGAAATCATAATCAGTGTGAAGATTGGCTGGATGTATCGCAAAAAACCGAAACGTTAACAAAGTCCTTTGATGCGCGGAGGAAATACAATGAAAAAGGTCATCCTTTTCTTGTTGTTATGTGTCCTTGCTATATTCGGCGTTCATCGCAATCAGTGCAGCGGAGAACGACGCGTTCCGGGAGTCGACATTGCGGTATCCACTCAAGGATTCTTGATCGGTGGAGGCATTACCATTGGCAGATGTGGAGAGACCGGACCCTGCTACAACCTACAGCCCGGCCAAGGGTTCACTGGCTGTTGTGGAGAAACAGAGGAAACGTGTCGCTTATGTGATGGTGACGTTGCCCACATTAAACAAAACGAGTTTTGCTTCGAGTTCGGATTCGAGGGAGACGAATGCGACGTCGATATGGATACTATCGAACACCAACCGTGTTTTGACCTTATGGTGTGCGAGTGGTACCCGTATCCCTTTCCACCCGGCGGCGACTGCGTTGCAGTAGTCTCGACGTCTTGGGGCTCGTGGTTCTACTGCGTGCGAATCACGTGATAGTACTAAGGAGGTGCACTATGTGTACGTTAGGGAGAACAACCTCGTGTTCTGTGATGTGTGTAGCCGTGTACTTTTGGGCGATTGCTTTCACCTGCCTTGCTGCTCCATCAGAGTCAGCGGAGTCTGTTACCTCAACTTGGACGTTGGATCAGGATACGGTGGCGAAGATCGCGGAGACATGGGGCACACTCTGCCCTCCTGTGTCGGGTGGCTATGGATATGAGTATAGCTTCAACAAAAAACTCAGACTCCAACCCGATTCTGAATTGATGTACGAGCACGGCAAAGGAGTTTACATAAGACGCAGAAGCCTTCAATGGGCTGATGTGACGACAACGTTCCCGGCCACCGGGGACGGCTCCCCTACAGTTATACGCACGTGGCAGTCTATTGGGGACTCCCAGTATTATCGGGCAGTCCAGTCCCCAAAGGGCTATATGTCTGTTGTGGAGTCTTCGCCTCCTCTTCCAAGTAACCGTCGGTACGGGTTTCCCGAGCTTGATGTTTATTCGGAACTGCGCCGCTTTGTCGACTTCACTGCGGGGTTGGTGAAGAGCCCGGCAGAGAGCGGGCCGTCACGAGACTTTTGGCAGTGGCCCGTGGAATGTCGCGAGGAAAAGAACGGAAGCTGGACGTTGTATCTTCGCCGCGTGGCTGGAAAGCCAAATATAGTGTTCCATGTCCATCTCTCATCGCTGGGATCCGATGGGCGTCTCCTGGGATGGGATGAGGGGCGGTTGCAAAGGGATTGCTTTATCATCAAGTCCTCGTATTCATTGACTTACTCCGACTCAAACGGCGTCAACGTGCCGACGGCATTTCGTCAGAAGCGATACAAGAGACCACGTGCCCTTTCCAACGGCGGGGAAGAGGACTCCGCCTGGGTCCTTGAAAGCATGGAACACCGTCTCACAAGAATCTTACCGTCGAGCGAGGTCATGGAAGCACCGATGACGATCTATCTTCCGCCTGGGAGCATAATCGAAACGTTGGACGGAAACATTGTGCGCGTACGCGAAACGGGTCGCGAATTCCATGCGGACTAAGACGACACCAAGGCTATCACCCGCCGGAGCGATGGCAGTTCTTCTCTCGCTATTCCTCCTTGCGACGGGATTCAAAAGCATCGAATCGCATGGTGCGTGTTCCCCGCACGTCAACTGCGGACTTAAATGTGTTTCTTTTCTACATTGGGTACACTTGAGTCCGGTCACACTTGCGGAAATCGAGAAAGAGGCGACGGAAGTTGTTTCTTCAACCTGCGCAGAACTCAGCGTTGCCAGCCTGGTCGAGACCGCGCGAAGAACAGGACTGGAGCTTGTTCCGAGGCTGGTGCGGTTTGATGACCTCACACGGCTTGATGGCTACCACATTCTCTGGCTTCCTAAAGAACATTTCGTCGTGCTCTCCGCGGCTCCCGGTGAGTGCGTCCAGATCTATGATCCCGGCCTTCGGGCGGAGGTCCTGCCACGGGATGAATTCGGACCGCTGGCTTTCACAAGCCTACCCAACGGAGAAACCGGCTTTGTCTTGCTTTACGCGAAATCCATTGACACGCATTCAAACTCCGGCAGTCCAAGAACGGACACATCGTCCGGAAAGCTAAAGATACACTTAAACGATATTCCAATCGGCATTGTAGAGGCCGGGACTCAGCATAAGGTCAGTTTCGCTTTTCTGAACCACACACCCCGTACGATGCATTTCGTGAGCACAAAGGATAGTTGCGGCTGGTCAGATGTTCGTTTGAGTGAGGATCGACTCGACCCTGGGCAGGTCGGCTTCTGCATGTCGACGGCAAATGTGCCGTCGTCAGCCAGCGGGGCACTGAAACTCGCAAGCACTCTCGTCTGGCGGGACGAACAGGGAGAGGAAGCGGAAGTCGAACTTCGCGTTCAGATGTTTGCGAAGTTAGTCGTGAGCGTCGACCCCGAAACGCTGGAATTTGATGTCCGCAAGGAATCACCGCCACAGACGCAGACCGTCACACTCGGCGGCTGGGAATAACGACACGAGGAATTCATGTTAAGAACTCGTTGGCCTTCCTCCCGGAGCCCTATCGACGTGACGCCGACACTCGTTACGCTGGGCGGCGGGAGATCTGTCTCGGTCTGCGTGACTTTCCACCCTGAACGTGCCGGGCCTCGGTGGAGCACCGACGGGATTATGATCCACAGATGTGACAATGGGGCACCGGTCGGGCGAACGTTACGGTACCTCCCCGTCCGTCTGAGGGCACGCGAACACGTTTTTTGCGAGCCTGAGGTCATTTGGTTCGGCGGGGTGGAGCAAGGGGACGTTGTTTGTGCAACAACCGTAGTCCACTCGGATCCTCCCGTTCCGAACATTGCCGATTTTCTTGTGGCCGAGTGCGGTCCGTGCTTCAGCGCCGATCTTATCTCAGGGGATAAAGAATCATCGAAGTGCATACTAAAAGTCGAATGTGACGCCACTGCGCAACGCCCCGAGCAGAGAGGGTTCGTTCGACTGAAAAGTCCATTCGGAGAGACAAACATCCCTTACTCTCTGGTCTATTGGGTCAAGTAAAGCAAGGCCGCAGCCGTTAGATCGTGTCGAAGTGTTTGAACCTAGATCCGGCGGTGGTAGCCGATCCGAGCTGTATGCCGCCGACACGGCTGAGAAAAGAGGGCTCATCCGGAGACTCGCCCTCGCACGGTTCACCCCCTCGAATCTTCTTTCGCTCACAGTTTCCCGCATAACGACCTATTCCATGTCGGCCACGACAGCTCCCCTCTTGTGCCTTCGGCACCCCGATTGGCGAGCAATCGGGGCTACCCATTTGACCTGCAGTTCAACTCGTGGAACAGCATCCAGCATTTGGGTGTACTGGCATCCTCAAAGGGTGCCACCCCCAAACTCCGCTTGGGGGTGGTCCTATCATCCAACAGGCGTGCCGGAGAGTGCATCCCCTCTTGTGCCTTTGGCACCCTGATTGACAAGCAATCGGGGCTACGCGTGTTCTCACGTAATGCCCCTCTTCTTCTCACCGGGTCCCGCCCTTCTTCTCACCGAGTGCCACCCCCTCTTTTCACCAAGGGCCACCCGTCTTCTCACAGGGTGCCACTCCCAACTCCGCTTGGGGGTGGTCTTATCATCCAACAGGCGTGCCGGAGAGTGCATTCCCTCTTGTGCCTTTGGCACCCC
>CAZTDD010000197.1:0-7620 GCA_964612675.1 uncultured bacterium | reverse complement strand
GAGAGGGCCGGGGTGAGGGCACGTTGCATTATCCGCTGACGTTCCTTTGTATGTGGCAGCCCCCTGTCATCATCCAACCCCTTTGCCTCTGCTTGATTTGCTGTCTTTGGCGAAGACACAAGATAATCATAATACGCGAATCCAATGCAATGACATCCCCCCACCCTCCCCTTCCGTAACTACCACAAACTCTCGATGAACTTCGGTTGATGCCAATGAGACGGCAACCGCCCACCCTTCTTCCGGGTCAGGTACCCGCTGAGCCGGTGCATGAATCTCAAGTAACCAGCTCGCAGGCGATCGTTGGGCAAGAAACCAAGCATTGATTTCGAGAAGTAGAAAATGCGAGGATAACTCACAAAGAGATGCGCACATAATCCGATCAACTCAATGATTTCCCGTCGCTCCAGCCTCAGCGACGGCGCGAGTCCGTCCTGGAACTCGCGGGGAATTTCACTCATATCCCCTGAAAACCCATACTCGCGGGCCAATTTTCCCAGCTTCGTACCGGGAAATGGTGCGAAAAACGAGAATATGCTGATGTGGGTCCCGCAGTCGATGTTCAACTCGATTGTCGAAAGCGCGGTGTCGACCGTCTCCCCCGGAACGCCGATCATATTCTGACCCACAACCCGGATTCCTCGATCGTTAAAAATCCTGCAGGCATTTCGGTACTGATCGGATGTAACATTTTTCGCTAGGATCGTGCGGCGGATCTCGTCGTCGCCGTTCTCGATCCCCGTCGCAACCCGGATACAGCCCGCTTCGGCAAGCAGATCGCCCAGTTCTTCGTCTGTCAGGTCTGCCCGGACGTTGCAGATGAATGGGAGCCCGATTTCCTTCGCGTACACCGGGGCAAACTCGCGAAGCCATTTCCGATTGAGAATAAAAGTATCGTCCTGGAACGCGACGTAAATCACTCCGTAGTTCTCTATCAGCCACCGGATTTCCGCCACCACGCTTTCAACGCTCCTCTGCCGGACCCATTTTCCGGGTTGTAGCTCCCGGGAGATATGATTGAAACAGTAAGAACAATCGAAAGGACAACCTCGTCCCGCCGTCACAAATGCCGTCTGATGATGAAACCCTCGATAGCCTCGTACCACTTCCCGGTCGGGAAAAGGTAAATCGTTGAGCTCTTCGGGGGTCAAAACGGGTCGAAGAGGGTTCTTCTTAATACCATCCGGGGTTCGCACGTACAGACTCTGGATATTCGAGATATCCTCGCCCCGATCCAAGCGATCACAGAGTTCTGCAATCGCGATTTCCCCCTCACCCCGACAAATCGCGTCGATCTCGCAATCTTCATCGATCATCTGGGGAAAAAACGACGGATGCGGTCCTCCGAACAACGAAAATACGCTCGGCATTTCACCACGAATCTCCCGGTTCACCTGCTGATACCGGTCTGCATGACTACTGGTCGTTGAGAAAGCCAGTAGGTCCGGTCCCATCTGTTTCAGGCGCTCCACATAGTCCGGAGCGGCATCCACATTGATCGACGATGTGCGGTGACCGTGCCCCTTGAGAATCGAAGACAGATAACAGACCCCCAAGGGCTGATGTTGGAGCATAATATCGTCTAAAATGAAACAGACGTGCATCGCGGGACGACCCCGTGGAGAAATCGATAAGAACTGGACGTGTTCGGTTCAGTATAACCGCTTCAGAGAGTCCGGCAAGGGATTAATTTGTACGAAGACTATCTCTATCTTCTTGTTTTCCCTGTACTTGTATTGGGCTTGGTCGGAGTCGGCGACTGGCTGGCACGTCGGACGCAACCGGTGTCGCTTTCTGAGCGGCTGGGCCTGGCTCTTGCCGGCGGCATAGGGCTTCTGACCATCGCGACAACGATTCTCGGCGTCTTTCACCTATTGCGGCCCGGAGTGGCTTGGGTCATTTTGATCCTATTCGCAGTGGAAGGAGTATTCTGGGTAATAGACCGCGGCCCCGCCATCTGCCAAGAACTCTGCAACACTTTCAGTCGGCCATTCGGAATCCAACGCATATTGCTCATTGTGTGCTTGGTCGTGTGCGGGATCAATGCCTGGTTCTGTCTCTCGCCCGAGATTCGTCACGATCCGTACGATTACCATCTGACCGTCGCGAATCTCTACACCGTTTCCGAGGGAATCGTCGAAATCCCGTGGCATGTTTTCACGTACATGCCCAAATACGGCGAGATGCTTTATGCGTTTATGCTCCTCTTCGGGCCGGATATCTTGGGGAAGCTCCTCCATTGGTCTGCGGGTGTCGCTGTGATCCTGTTGACTGCGGGTATAGGCACCCGTCTGGGCGGACGTCTGGTCGGATGGATATCCGCATTCCTGGCCGCAACTTTACCTCTGCTCTCTTATCTTTCAACGACGTGCTATGTCGATCTGTTTGTCGCGATGTGGTCGCTGGCGGCGATCGATTGCGTCTTCTTAGGGATACATGACCGAATCCGTCATTCCGAGGAGCGAAGCGACGTGGGAATCTCGGCGTCGAAGAGTACAGAGGAGAGATCGCCACACTTCGTTCGCGATGACGGCAGTCCGAGATCGTTACGCTTCTGTGCTAAGAAAGGGTATTTGCCTTCTTCACCGTTGCTCACCGGTTCCAGATTCCTTGGCGTGGTATTGGGAGCGAAATATGTCGCGTGGGCTACCGTTGTAGCGCCGGTATTGGCGGGACTTGCTGTGGTCTGGTTTCCGCTGAGGGGATTCCTATCGACAATCTGGCGACTCGCGCTCGTGCTCGGTACAGCACTCCTCATCGCAAGTCCGTGGCTGGCCTATAACCTCTACTGGACGAACAATCCCACCTATCCGCTATTGGGTTCACTCTTCGGACGACATATTCCCGCCTGTGATGAAGCGGAGGCGTTCTTTCGCGGACACGCCCCGCCCGACGATGTCCTCAGTATGACAGGCTACTGGCCTCATCTCGGTATGCGCTTGTCTCGACTGGCGTCCGAGGGAAATGCTGTCTTCTTCTCCGGCATGGCAGCCGCATTGTTCTATGTTTTTCGTGGCAATCGGTTACTTCGCTTTCTGTCCATTGTGGTTCTGCTTTCATCTCTGGTTTTCCTCATAGCGACCGACAATCATGAAGGACGCTTCTTCTTCCCCACCCTTATGCTGTGCGCAGTCCTCACCGCTTACTACTGCTCGGATATGATCGCTCGCGTTACCGACCGGAATTCCCGGCGCACCCTGATTCGCGGCGGGTGGGTCATCGCGGCGGCCCTTCTTGCTTTTTGGTGCGTGCACCGGGTCAACCAGGTTCAGATCTACGATCAACAGATCATCCCGAAGATCGCTTCAGAGGCCAGAGAAAACCTTCTGCGCGAGCGCTTCGACGGTTTCGGCCTGGTTCGATGGGCCAACGAGAATCTCCCAGAGGACGCAGTAGTCCTCGGCCTCGGCTACCCTCTGGAGCGGCGGTATATCTCCAAAATCAAATACGGCTATCTTCCCTGGCTCGTGAATGAAACCAACCTCGACGACCCCGAGCATTTGGCAAATGTTCTACGGGACGCAGGAATCACACACATCGTAAAGCCCTGGCCTTCCCTTCGACCGAACATCGATTTCTCGATACTTTTCCCTATGTATGTCAGCGAATTGTGGCGCGACGGCGACTGGATTCTCTACGCAATCAACTAAGACTTGCGTTTCGCCCCGAATCGGCACTGCTTTTGACAGGTCAATGACTTCCACCTACTCTCACGCAGTATGGACCAACAACGCCCCAATCCGATCCATAGCGCTTTGATTCGAGCGGTCCGCTCGGGTGCCGAGTGGTTGATTGCACGCGGCTGGGCGTCGGAGCGCCTTCGCTGGCGTGTCCGCCGTCTCGAACAGCGTGGTTTCGGCACACTGCTGGACCTCTCAGAAATCTCGTACCCCAACGTCATTATTACCATCAACGTCCTCCTGATGCTGGCCGTGTTGGTTTTCAGCCAGGAAAGACCTTCGGGGACAGGCAATCTGGGGCGAGTCAGCGGTCTCGATTCCTATCGTTTCGGCGCAGCATTTACCATGTCGATCCTGCAGGGCGAATACTGGCGGCTATTGACCGCAATATTCCTCCATGCGGATTTCATGCATCTGATCTTCAACAGTGTAGCGCTGATCATCATCGGCCCCCGCATCGAGATGGTGTACGGTCCGAAGAGGTTCCTTGCCCTCTATTTGCTTTGCGGCGTTGCCGGCAACGCAGCGTCAATCTATGTCAGGGCGTTCGCGATGGGAGAACCCATACTCCTCGTTGGTGCCTCCGGTTCGATTTTCGGTTTGTTGGGTGCCGGCGCCATATACGGGGCCCGCATCGGCGGTCCGCGCGGCGACGCCATATTCAAATTCATGATGATCTGGATCCTGATCGGAGTCGGTTATTCGCTATTTGTGCGAGGCGACAACTTTGCGCACATCGGCGGCGCGTTGGCGGGGGGATTCTTCGCCCAGGTGGTTCGTCCCGATGTATCGGTCAGTTACCACCGAAAGTTCTGGAGCGGCATGGAAATCGGGTGCATCGCAATCACTCTCCTGTGTTTCGGTTTCATGGTCCGGAACTTACTCGCGGGAGTCGGTTGAGTGAGACCGCTGAGCCGCTCGCGGCACTGGATTTAAGCAGGATATTGATTTGCGACATGCCCTTTCCACCGAGGCCATTTCAGCAAATTCGGAGGAGGTCCCCAAATGGAGAAAATCGTCAAATACCCGCGCGATGAGCAATTCCGCGCTTTCCATCCCAGCTCGGTCGTCCTGGTGACTGCGGTCGATGCCGCCGGCAAAGAAGACATCTGCACCGTGGGAGCCTGGTCTTTGGTGAATGGTGCGCCACACCTCTACGGGATCGCGCTGTGTACACAAACCGTTCCGCCACGATTCTTCAAGCGCTACACAACCGCCTGTATCGAGCAGACCGGCGAATTCGCGATCAACATCCCACACCTCGGCCTTGAAGAAGCCTGGGAGTTCTGCGGCACTCATTCACTGACAAAAGAACCGGATCTGGACAAATTCAAAGGCGCAGGTCTTACACGCGGGAAACCCGCAACGATTCGAGCATCCGTCATCGCGGAATGTCCGGTGAATATCGAGTGCCGTGTCCATTCTGTACTGAATTTGCCAAGTCACGATTGGATCGTCGGCGAACCGGTCGCTATCCACACCGCGCGGGATGTAATGCAGGGGGCAAAAGAACTCAAGTGGGAGAGGGCTGTGCGGTTCGCGTAATCGGATGATCGTGCAGAATTCCGGCAAACGATCCGGCAGACAACGCAAAAACGCGGCGGAACCAAATCAGTTCCGCCGCAGTTGCTTTCATCAAAACCCGTTCAAGGTAAAAACGGACACGTTCGATCAAACGGGGATAACCTGCCCGACTCCGGGGACACGTTCCTTCAGACGCTTCTCGACTCCCATCTTCAGGGTCATGGCCGCACCCGGACATCCGGCACAGGCTCCTTGCAGTCTGACCTGAACGTCGCCGTTTTCTATTCCGACCAACTCGATATCGCCGCCATCCATTTGCAGCGCGGGTCGGATCTCTTTCTCAATCACTTCACGTACCTGTTCTTCCATGATCTATTCCTCCTGGGATCTATTCCTCCTGGGGTATCAGACCGGTGAGTCAATAAGAGCGTACCCACACAGGATCGCTAATTCAAGCTACTTTCGTGAGATACGCTCGGTACAAGTCACTTCGTTCCGTTTGTCGCTCTAATCGCATCTCGTTCTAAAGTAAGAAGTGTAGAACGGACTCCATAGATCTCTCACTTCGCCTCAATACAAAGCACCCAATCATTCCGATCCGGCTCCTTGAATAGCTGCCGACATTCCCGGGCTGGTCCGCCACCGACTTCCTCGCGGGCTCAAATACCCCCCTCGGCTTCCAAATGCCGAATCTACGTTCTAAGCACCAAAGCCAGGATTTGCGCCATGATCGTCACTGAAATCAAAGCGATCGGATAGACTGTGGCATACGCAAGAGCAGGCTCGTCGGAATCCAGACTTGTGCAAACCGCCCCGAGTCCCGGTGTGCTGGTCATACCGCCGCAAATAGACCCGAGAGAATTCGAAAGATCCAGACGGAAATAGAAGCGAGCCAAAAGGTAGGCCAAAACCATGGGTACCAACATCACAACGATTCCAGCCATGACAAGCAGGATTCCCTGCTGTTTGAATACCTCGAGACACTCCGCTCCCGCGCTCGTCCCGGCACCCGCCAAAAAGAAAACCAGCCCCAGCTCTCGAAGCAGGTACCGCACTGCGGAGGGTGTTCGCAAACGTAGACGCCCAAATCCTCCGAAATATCCTAAAAGGAGTCCAACAAGAAGCGGTCCTCCCGCAGGCCCCAGCCTCGCCGTGATCCCACCGGGCAGGCTGATCGGCACATAGCCCAGAACGACCCCGAGCACAATTCCAATCGAGAATGGCAGAATGGTCGTCTCATGAATCCGTTTCTCGTGCTGACCGACGAAACGGATAAAAGACTCGCAGTCTTCCGGGCTCCCCACAATACGCAGCAGATCGCCCATTTCCAACCGAAACGACCCCGTGGGAACAAACTCAATATCTTCCCGGGAAACACGCGCGATCACAACACCGAATTGCTTACTAACCTGGAGCTCGCCAATCGTCTTTCCGGCGGCTCGGTGTTCGGAAACGAAAACATCTCTGGCAACTACGTGCTCCGTCGAATGCATCTCGACTTGTGTCTCCGGACCGATGATCCATTCCAGCTTCGCTAGTTCCTTGGGTGCTCCGACAGCGTGAACAACGTCTCCGACGTGCAACACCGTACTTGGCTTCGCTGTTGTTATGGTCTCCTCGTGCTTCACCCGAGAGATGTTGGCTGTGGTCATGCCGTGGATTCGTAGATCGGCAAGCGTCTTGTTATCGCACTGAGGATTCGCTACGCGGAACTGTTTGATTTCGATTCCCGATTTTGCCGATCGTGTCCCCCAAGAGGACGAAGCATCGGCTGTAGGAGACCCTTTTCTTGCGATTCGAGACAGGATTTGTGCAAACAGGACAACGCCGACAACGCCGAACGGATAGGCGATGCCGTACCCGATAGCAACCGACTGGTCCAGTGTTTCTGTTGCCGCAGCCAGCCCCGGTGTGCTCGTAAGCGCTCCGGCAAAGACCCCTACCGCGAGATTGGCGGGGATTTCCAAACAACACGCCATTAACCACGTAATTCCCGCGGCCGACAGTGTCACAGCGAACGCAATCTGAGCAAATACGATTCCGCGCCGCTGAAAAGTGGCGAAAAAACGCGGCCCGGCACGCAATCCGATCGCGTAGACAAACAGAATCACACCTAAACTCGAGAACTGTTCGGGAACGCTAAGACCGAAATGACCGAATACAAGCCCAACAAACAACACGGCTGAAGAGCCCAGAGAAATCCCGAACACCTTGACATTGCCCAGGGCATAGCCCAGCGCGATGATGCTGAACAGCACGGCGATCGGATTCCCTAAAACCTTCTCAAGCATCCAGTTACTCTCTTGCGGGCACGTTCTTCGTCAACCAGTCGTTTCTGCCCCTCAAGTTTGACGCTGTTGTAAAAAGTCTGGGATACGGATTTCAACCCCCTCCTAACCTCCCCCGATCTTCGGGG
>CAZTDD010000196.1:0-7875 GCA_964612675.1 uncultured bacterium | reverse complement strand
ATCGGAAGTTCCCTCTCCCCCCGGGAGAGGGTTAGGGTGAGGGGCGATCATTGCACTCGATTCGGATATTATTCTTCGCTTGTGTATTCGCCAGAGACAGCGAATGAATCAGCGGCAAAGGGTTTGGATGATGACAGGGGGTTGTTACACACAAAGGAACGTTAGCAGATAATGCAACGTGCCTTCACCCCGGGCCCTCTCCCAGAGGGAGAGGGAGAAGATCTCTCCCGACTTTTTGCGACGTCGTCAAGATTGAAAACAGCGTAGAGATGCGCATTCCTTTTACTCCCCCGAAGATCGGGGGAGGTGTAGGAGGGGGTTGAAATCCGTATCCCAGGCTTTTTGCAACAGCGTCAAGATTGATGATCCGGTAAAAAGTCGGCCACTCACGTTGAAGGTTCCCCTCTCCCCCGGGAGAGTCGTCCGCTTCCATTAAAAGTTCCCCTCTCCCCCGGGAAAGGTTCGGGTGAGGGGCGATTCCAGACTTTTTGCAACAGCATCAAGATTGATGGCGTCGCAAAAAGCCGCGAGTTGGCATCGGAAGTTCCCTCTCCCCCCGGGAGAGGGTTAGGGTGAGGGGCGATTCTTGGACTTCTTGCCGCACCGTCAAACAGAGTTGGGGGTGCCACACGCAGCAAAAGGATACTCGTGAACCAACGATTCCTCGTGCGTTCGACAAACTGGCTGGGGGACGGTGTCCTGATGACGCCCACGTTACGGGCTCTGCGGCATGCCCACCCTCGCGCTCATCTGACGGTTTTGGCCGTTCCCAGCGTCGCCGAACTTCTCAAGTATCTTCCCGACGTCGACGAGATCCTTGTCTACGATAGGTCCGGTAGGCATCGAGGATATCGCGGTCTCCTGCGAATGGCCGGAGAACTTCAACGACGCGGATTTGCACGCGGCTATGTGATGCCCAATTCGTTTTCCTCCGCAATGCTCTTGCGGTTGGCCGGAATCCCGGAACGATTCGGATATGCTACGCAAGGCAGGAAATGGCTCCTCTCCCACCCTCGTATTCTTCCACAGGGAATTCTCGATCAGCATCAAATCTACTACTACCTGGGAATCCTGGACAGCGCGGACCGACATGGATTCGATCCGACACCTCGCATCGTTGTGACCGAAGAAGAATCCGACTGGGCGGCGGAACGGTTCGCTCGGGAAGGGGTTACGGAGCATCCGGTGGGGATCGTGCCGGGCGCAACGTACGGAACCGCGAAACGGTGGCCGTTGGAACGGTATATTGAGGTGGCACGCCGGATTGTCCGAAGCGGCCATCGGGTTGTTTTCTTCGGAAGTGCCGAGGAACGCGCATTGACCCAAGAGGCGCATCAGGCGGTAGGGGGCGGCTCGCTGGATTTCGGTGGACGCACGGATGTCAGGCAGTTCATGGCGCTGCTTCAGAGGTGTCCGGTTGTTGTATGCAACGACTCCGGCGCGATGCACATCGCGTCGGCTCTCGGATCGCGTGTTGTCGTCCCAGTCGGTTCGACAGACCCGGTCACAACGGGGCCGTGGGGAAAAGGGCATATCCTTATACGTCATCCGACCGCCTGCGCGCCGTGCATCGAACGCGATTGCCCGAATGGCGACCATGCCTGCATGGAGCGGATTCAAACCGACGAAGTTTGGGCAGCGGTCCGTCGTGCGCTATCCTTGTCAAAGAGTCCGGAGTTCGAATCACGGAATACTCAGTGATCGATCTACCGGAAGAATTTTGACCGCCACAGGAAATCGAGACTGTCCCACATGCGTTATCTAATTGAATTAGGCCGACAATCTCTGCTATGTGCCTCGGAATTTGTATCGCTTCTGCGACAAAAGTCGGACGTACATCGAACCGAAGCGCTTGCTCCTCATATTCTCTTGGTTGAAACCCAGTTTCCGTTGGAACCCGACTTTTTCTTCGAATTGGGAGGCACCATCCGAGTCGCAGCGAGTGTCCAGCCGCTGTCGAGCCTTTCACCCGTGGAGGTTCAGGGGTATCTGCATTCGGCGATCGAGAGTGGCCTGCTGGATCTGGGAGGCGAAAAGGTATCTTTCGGTTTATCGGTATTTCCCAAAGAAAAGCGTCTCAAGAAAATCCAAGGCTCGATTGCGGATATATGTTCCACGTTGAAAGAGGATTTGCGGCAGAACGGTCTCTCCAGTCGATACGTTGAGCCGCAGTCTGGGCAGACTTCGTTGACCAGCGTGCAAGTCGGAGAAAACCGTGTTCTGGACACGGGGTTTGAGATCGTATTGGTTGAGGCCGAAGAGGAGTGGTTGGCTGGGCTGACGCTTTGGGTTCAGGATTACAGCGGACAGACCGCGAGAGATTATGACCGCCCTCACGCCGATCCGCGCTCCGGGATGTTGCCGCCGAAACTGGCCAGGATGATTGTGAACCTCGCGCGCGGACCGAATGCACGCACTCTCTTGGATCCCTTTTGCGGCAGCGGGGGAACCTTGATGGAGGCGTTGCTGGTCGGGCTTTCGCCTACCGGAATGGATCGCGATTTCGAGACGGTCCGCGCAGCCCGAGCAAATTGTGAGTGGCTGATGGAGCGGTTCAACGGTTCGTTCCCCGTTCCTTCCTTCACGCAGGGAGACGCGACCGAGATGCACCGCTATTTCGATCCTCTGTCATTTGACGCTGTAGCCACGGAACCCTATCTCGGACCTCCTCTGACTCATTCCCCGAGTCCACGCCGACTCAAGGCTGTCCTCGCCGATCTCCATTCGCTCTACCGAGAAACACTTGCGGAAATCCGTATTGTCACTCGACCCGGAGGACGCGTAGTCTTCATCACGCCGTGTTTTTGTGACTCCAGCGGCGATGTACGACATGTCTCAGTCCATTCCACCATTCAACTGGCGGGATACCGGGTGATCGATTCTCTGGAATCGATTCAGCATGTGGAACGATTGAGGGGGTCACGCGAGGAAATTCGGGCGGCACGCCGGGGTGTCCTGTATTATGGGCGACCGGACCAGCACGTGACCCGCGAGATCCATCTCCTGCAGTCCTGATCGGGTGAAACCGTGTTTTTTTTCTATAGAAACTCGGCTTGTGATGCCTTGTGTCGTCTCGCCTCATTCTCCCATGTCGTGTATCCTCGGGAAGATAAACCGCACAATGAGGTCCGAATCCGTGGCGAAATATGATTTGTCGCTTTCCGTTTTCTTCCCTGCGCACAACGAGGCGGAGAATATCGGCCCGTTGGTGGAGAATACGGTGTCGGTGCTGGAGCCGTTGCTTGACGATTTTGAAGTCATTGTCGTAGATGATGGAAGCACCGACGGGACTCATGAAGTGGCGGATGAACTGGCCGAACGGTTTCCTTCCGTTCGAGTCGTTCACCACCCGAAAAATCGCGGCTACGGGGGAGCAGTCAAAACCGGTATCGTCTCCGCAACAAAAGACTGGATCTTCTTCAGCGACGGAGACGGTCAATTCGATATTTCGGAGATCGAGTATTTTCTGCCCCATGCCGGCGAATACGATGCCGTCGTTGGTTATCGAATCGATCGGCAGGACCCCGTTCATCGTAAAGTCTTCGCTTTTTGTTGGGGAACATTGATTCGTCTGCTGTTCGGCTTTCGTGTCCGGGATTTGGACTGTGCGTTCAAACTCTTCCGTCGGAGTTTCTTCGATGGTGTAGAGCTTTACGCGGAGGGAGCCCTCATTTCGGTGGAACTGTTTGCGACCATGACGAACGCGGACGCGAAGATCAAGCAAATCGGCGTACATCATTACCCTCGTCGCGCCGGGGAACAGTCGGGTGGAAGCCCCAAGGTCATCCTTCGAGCGTTCAAAGAACTGTTCAGGCTGCACGGCGTGCTCCGCAACCGCCCATAGACTGCTCCTAGTGCCCTATTCCGCGCTTGGCAATTCCGCGCTTCGCGCTTGTTGAGACGCCGTTCTCTGAGTAGAATGGGAATGATTCTCATACGAAGCGTCCGATAAGGCAATCTCTAAATGGAGTGAGGAAGACAGCATGAATATACAACAAATCGTGACCTATCCAGCCGCTGTCTTGCGGAAGAAAACCCGGCCGATCAAGCGATTCGACGACCACTTGGCACGTCTGGTCGACGAAATGTTCGACGTCATGAGCGAAGGAAACGGCATTGGCCTGGCGGCACCTCAAATCGGGAAATCCAAGAAAGTCGTTGTGGTCGATACGATGGAGCCCGGTGGACGGTATGCGCTCGTTAACCCCAGAGTAGTCTGGACTTCGAAAGACACGGAGCCGTTCAAGGAAGGCTGTTTATCGTTGCCGGGCGTCGAGGGATACGTGATTCGGCCCTTGGAAGTCCGCGTTCGGGCGCAACGCTGGAAAGACGGCGAAGAACTCACCATCCATGCCGACGGCATGTTGGCTCGCGTCCTTCAGCATGAAATCGACCATCTAAACGGAGTCCTGTTTGTCGATTATCTCAATGACCAACAGCGGATCGCTGTCGAGCCGCTGCTGCGCGAAATGGAAGCCGCGTAAAACATGGGAGCCATCTCCGGCGCATCTTTTCCGTGACCCCATGTCCAGATTCCCTATATGAAAACGTGGATGGCGGTAGCGACGCCTCGTACGGCTATGGTATCCTTACCCGATGATGCTTCGGCAGAGGGGCCTGTGCTTTGGGCGTCGCGGAGATCGCTTGGATTTCACGACGGGTGGGATCTCTCGGAATCGTGCTGGCCGATGCATAGTCTGAGATTGAATCGAGAAACCTGAATCGCACCCAGATCTTCCGTAGCTCTTTTGCGATCTTCGGGGAAGCTCATTGGAGCCAAAGAATGGAGCCAGTTCGCAAGGATCACCGTCCGCCGGTAGACGCAGCCGCCCTGCTTTGGTTGCGGACTACGTTGTTTGTGACGCTCTTTATTTCCGCATTCGGCGCTTTGGTCGCTTTTCGATCCTTGGTGATTTATGGCGGAGCCGTCACCGGCGGGATTGAACTCGTCGAGGGGACCCCCGAATACGAACTGTTTCAGATCATCCAAAGCAATCCCGTACCCCGCCTGGGCCTCGAGGTGTTCAATCTCCTCCTGTGGCTCGGTGTGCTGATCGGCGCGACACGTCTCCTGCGCCTGCAGGAGTGGGCGCGACGATTTCTCAAGACGCTCATTACGATTGATCTGTTCTTGACGCTGGGCGTCGCCTGTTGGCCCCTGATCGCCCGACAGATCTATGAACAGCCCGTCCGAACCTATGTGACAGTGGATATCTTGATCACAACGATTGAGGTGCTCATTATTCTGGTTGTATCCCATCCTCGTATCGTGATGTTAACGTACATGCACGGAAAACCGGACAGCCGGATGAGAGAAATCGCGGATCTGCATGAGCGTTGATCCGGCATACATGCAACAGAACATCTGTTCGCTCAGACTCGGATGACGTGGAGGCAACAGGAATGGAACTCGAAGAAATTATTCTGGTACTGCGCAGCTGCTTCAACGAATCTCAGTTACGGGAGATGGTGGGGGATACCGATCTGGGAGACGACCCGTACCGCAAAACCGCTGAACTGATTCTGGAGGGGGATGAGAACGGGGAAGCCGTGTCCTCGCAACTGGACATGGAGTCCACCGCTCAGCGTGAGAAAATCCGCCAGTTGTCCCTTGCCGATCTCCGCAAGAGTCTTGTACTCGAATTTATCGAACCCGGACGAAACCTCGGCCTTATCGTCTGGGCGCTGCTGCGTGACGGCAGGGTCGGGGCCTCCCATCTGGCGAGTCAGATCTATAAGACTTTCCAAGAAACAAGCTCCCCGACCGACGAGACAGACGCTCCGGCTCCCGTCCCCGTGCCCGAAACCGTTCCCGACCAGGAAGAACTGGATCTTGAAGGTGTTGAAGATATCGAAGAGTTCGGAGATTTGGACGACCTGGAAGAACTAACCAAGGAAATTGCCGCGGAAGAAGAGAGCCCTGAACAAACCTTCGATTTCTCAGAAGACGACTTGGAAGGGTTTCTCGACACGGCCGCCCAACAGGAACAGCAGTTGGACATCGAGCCCGAAGGCATACAGGATGCCGATGAAGAAAGCGTGCTCGAGGGCTTGGAAGAAGTGCTCGAGGCGGTCAGCGAAGAGCTGCCCGTCGAAAAGTCCGAAGAGGAAGAAGGTTTTTCTTTCGGAGACGAATTGGATGTGCTCGATCTCGATGAGGAATCGGCGGATGAAGATTTTGATCTGGACTTGGAAGAGGAAGTCGAGATTCCCGATGTTGACGAGCTGAGCAGTATCCTGGATGAAAGCCTGGGACCGGACGAAGAAGAAGATCTCGAGGGGCTGGATATCGATCTCCCGCCCATGAGCGCGGAAGACCTCGATGAATTGGATGAGATCGAGCAAGAAACACTCGAACCCGGCACCGAACTTCCCGTCGTTGACGACTTTGAGGAAGAGCCTGTTCCACCCGAAGAACCGGAGGTTCCGAAGGCACCCGAGCAGAAATACATCACCATGGCCGGTATCGATATTCCTATCGAGTCTCTTCACCGAGCCTGTTCCAGCGTATTTGGTGAACCCGTCGAACTTGTCACCGATTCCGAGTTGGTATCCCAGGACAAAATCGGCGTTGTGGGAAAGAAATGCGGCGTCAAAATCCTTCACGGCCCGAGCTGGACCATCGAAACGCAGGGGGCTGCCGAACGAGAACTCGACGAACCGGTAATGCTGTCACCGTTGAGCACCGAGGAAGCCCTTACCAAGGTATACGGTGAACAGATCAAACTGATCCCCGATACAGACCTCCTGGGCCGTGGCGTGATTCCGATTGTCGGTCGCCAAACAGGAGTCGTCGTACTCTTCAACGAGAATGCCCGGCTTGGTCTACCCCCCTGGGTGGATGAGGAAATGCAGGCCCGAATTCAGGCGGCGAGTGCCGCCGGCGGCAGACCGGCGGATGAGGACGTCAGGCAGCTGCGCGAGACGTGCGACGAGATGAGAGACACCATGCGATCTCTTGACGATCGCGTCTCTTCCCTTGAACAGACCGTCGAGTCGTTTGAATACGTAGCGCTGGATGAAGACGGCAACCCGGTTGTCGCTGAACCCGAACAGGTAGAACCTCCGGCCGAACCCGAACCCGAACCCGAACCCGAACCCGAACCCGAGCCGGAGCCCGAACCGGAACCCGAACCGGAGCCCGAACCGGAGCCGGAGCCCGAGCCGACGGCCGAAGAAGAACCTCCCGCCGAAACCCAGGAAGAACCCACAGAGGAAGAACAGCCGGAAGGCGACGAAGAAGAAGACCTGGGACTTGACCTGGACGCATTGGGGTCCTTGGACGACCTGGACCTCGAGGACATCGGAGAGGAAGAAACAACCGAGGAGGCTCCTGAGGAAGGAACGGAAGAATCGCAGGAGGAGCCTGAGGAGGAACTGGACGAGGAAGATCTCGATCTGGATTTCATCGACGAAATCGAAAAGGCAGCGAGTGACTCCGAGGAGGAAGAAGAGGTCAAGAAAATCTTCAGCGGCGAGACAATTCTTGTCCTGGGCGGCGAAGAACAGTACCGGGACGATTACGGCAAGCTTGTCGAGAAACTAGGCGGTAGCTGCGAGTGGTATCAGAGCCTTGCGGAGATGTCCGAGAGCGAAATCGCGGAGCTGGTGGATCGCTCCGACCTTATCCTTACACTCAGCGACGCGATCACCGACCCGGGAATACTCCAGGCGACAAACTACGCGCAGGAGAACAATAAACGCTGTTACGCGCACCACAGCGCGAACCCCGCCAGTGTGCAAAAGCAGCTTGTGAAGCTGGTCAACGAAGGCAAGGTCTGATATCGCCCCCAGAGAAAGGAATTCGACTGTAGACTGTAGTAGACCCTAACGTTGCAAAACTGACTCCTCCTGCCAACATTTCCAAATCTCTCC
>CAZTDD010000195.1:0-7899 GCA_964612675.1 uncultured bacterium | reverse complement strand
TACGCGAATCCAATGCAATGATCGCCCCTCACCCTAACCCTCTCCCGGGGGGAGAAGGAACTTCCGATGCCAATTTCGGACTTTTTGCGGTCCTATCAGGCTTGGGGGAGACAACTGAATACGAACACAGATCGGGTATAATTCAGCTTCTTTCTTTTTCCTCCCCCGAAGATCGGGGGAGGTTAGAGGGGGTTGACACGTTCATTTTCGGGCTTATTCGAACACGGGCTCATTCGAACGCGGGTTCATCCAAACGCGGGTTCATTCAAACGCGGTTCATTCGAACACGGGCTCATTGGAACGCGGGCATCGGTGGAACTCCCTCCCCAAGACTGGGGAGGGTTCGGGTGGGGTTGAAGTCGAAGAACCACTTCTTGCCGCACAGCCGGAACATGATAGTTTACCCTATCCTCATAGGAAGAATTGGTGTTTGTATTCATGGCAAAACAAAGAAAGAAGAAAAAGAACAAAAGCGGATATCGCCCGAAGACCCGGATAACGAGTTTCCCGGAAGCCTACCGTAGAGTCATCGACCTCTTGAGGAAGCCGGACCGAAGACGGCTGTTCCGCAAAGCACAGGCCCGTTTCGAAAACTACGCGGAGCTGAAGGACTTACCACGCTTCTTGACTCCATATTTCCTCGATTGGGCTGCTTTTGACTTTCGAGATAAAAAGGACAGCCTCACGGTAGCCGAGCATTTTGTCGAGGAACATTCTGAGCTCGACAAGCCAACCAGAGAGAGAATCCTCTCCTTGGTTCACAACGCTCATCCGGGGTTTTTCAAGGTCACGCGTCGAAACGAGGACAAGACCTATATCGTTCAAGAACTCGGAGCGGAGATACCCGGTGGATATCTCGTACATGCCGACCGGGAAGAACCTCCTGAGGGCAGCATCGTCGAAGGCCGTCTTGTCCCCTGGGAAGATCATTGGGTTTTCTCGAGCTTTGTCGAACTGTCCAAAGTACCCCAGATCGACGTTGAAAAAATTGAACCCGGCCTGCGACAAATTCGGCAGAAGTACACACCGGACGAGTGGCGGTCCTTCGCAGTTCATTTCCGGCCCAGCTTTCAAGGTACGTTGATTCAAGGAAGAAATGTTGCGGAGTTTGTCGAGTTCACGGCTGAAGGCCCAGAGGCCGTGGAAGAGGACTTGGAATTCCAAAGCATCCTCACGCTTTTCGACCGAGGTAACACGGACGAAGCAAAGGCTGCAGCGGAAAAACTTCTGGCGAGAACTCCGGGCCACAGATCCGCAGCGTCTCTACTCAGCCAGATTTACGAGCAGGAAGGCAACTCTTCAAAAGCCCGCGGTGTTTTGGAACATGCTCTGCGCCTGAATCCGGACGATGTGGAATTGCGGATGGAATTAGCCGAACAGCAGGCCGCGAGCGGACAATTCGACCTGGCTGCACAAACAGCGGAGCCGATCAAGGACCGATCCGATCTCCCGCTGTACAATGCAATTCGCACTTCGTACGCCAGCTATTTGTACAAATGTGGACAAGTCGAGCAAGCCAAAGCAATCTTTCTCTCGGTACTTCAAAACGAACCCGAGAATGCTCGATGCGTACAACGAATCGCTCAGACTTTTGTTTCGGAACAGGAGTATAAAGAGGCGGAGGACGCGATCGTCAAACACTTAGAGGTTGTAGAACAAACAACTTCCAGGATCTACCAGATTCTCGGTACTTGTCATTACTTTGAGCGGGATTGGGCACAGGCCTTGGCCGCGTTTGATCGGATTCCCGAGTCCGCGCGAACGCCGCTCGATTTGGCCTCCATGGGAGAATCCGCTTTCCAGTTGGAACGCCTTACTCAGGCTAGACGTATCTATCAACAACTTCTGGACATGGAAGAAGATATCTCGGCGAACGCTCGATCAATCGCGCTGCAGCGGGTGGCGTTCATTGAATGGAGGCGGGGAATGCATGAGCGGGCTCTCCCTTTGCTTCACCAGGCCCGAGAAATCGATCCCGACAAACCGAATATTCTATGGCTTCTGGCTGAGGTCTATACAGAACGGAGAGAGCTGGATGTTGCGAGATCCTGTGTCGCTCTAATGCTGGAGAGGTTTCCCGACCATCCATTGCTGCCCGCGCTGGTGATCCGCTTGTTCCCGGAAATACTACGTCGGACACGCACTCTTCCACCCTACGGCGCGAGACGAGCCAGGAGACGGTTTCGCCATCGTAGAAGAGGTGGGGTATGACAACCTCATTTTCTGCTCCGCTCCCACTATCCACGCTGCGTTTCGATCCGTCCAACGTTTATGACGAGCTCAAATCGCTCGATATTTTCGACGCCAACGTCAGCATCGGGAAACGTACGGTCTCTTATGACGGCGATCTGGAGACCCCGGAAGAGATTCTGCGGGCTATGGATCGCTTCGGAATCGGCCGTGCGGTTGTCCACCACAGGCTCGCCGTCGAGAATCATCCCACTGTCGGAAACCAACTGTTGATGGACCAGCTCCAAGGACAGGATCGCCTCTTGGCTCAGTGGGTGGTATTACCGAGTACCACTGGGGAATGCCCCTCGGCGGAAGAGTTATCGAGGACATTATCTACCAAGAGGATACCGTGCGTCCGCATGGCTCCAGCGTCACACGGCTACGCGTTCACCGCCTGGTGCTGCGCAGATCTGTTCGAGATGCTCACCGAACAACAGGTTCCCATCTTCATTTCCATGCCGGAGGTAGAATGGGACGACCTGCAACACACGCTCGCCGATTTTCCAGGAATTCGTATAATTCTTACGGATGTCGGATACAGAATCGGGCGGCGGATCTATCCGCTGCTACGACAGTTCCCGAACCTGAGCATGGAATACACCGGCTATGTAATCCATTGGGGTCTGGAGGAATTGTGCGAAGAACTCGGTCCCGAGCGATTTGTCTTCGGTTCCGGATTAGGACGAAACAGCCCGGGTGCGCCTTTGACCACCCTGGCCTTGGCGGATTTGCCGCAAGGCAGCAAAAGACTGATCACCGGAAAGAACATGCGCCGGATTCTCGGATTAGGACATGATGGCTGACTCCTATTGGATCTGTGACGCACACGCCCACATGGGTCGATACGGTTGCTTCCACATCCCGCACCCGGAACCGGAAGGGATGATCGCCGTAATGGACCGGTGTGGTGTGGCGGTAGCGGTCTGCAGTCATCATCTGAGTATCGGTCCGGACGCGGTACACGGGAATCGCTGTGTCGCCGAGGCTATCGAGAAATACCCCGATCGATTTCGCGGCTGGATCGCTGTCAACCCGCATAGGCCGAAAGAGACCGAGGAAGAACTGAGACGTTACGGCGACCATCCCGGCTTCGTCGGCGTGAAACTCCATCCGGATCTGCTTGAATCTCAGGTTGACAGCGATGGATTCCGACCGGCGTGGGAGTGGTGTGAAGAACACTCCGCACCGCTTCTCTCTCACACGTGGCACCGTAGCCAATGGAGCGATCCGGAAATGTTCGTCTCTCTCACAGAACGTTACCCCCGCGTGCCCATCATCCTGGGACACTCGGGGGGTACGTACGAAGGGCACACCCAGTCAATAAGGCTCGCAAAAGAACATACGCGTTTCTATCTCGACATAACCAACTCGGTACGGTATCACAGACATATCAGTCGAATTGTTGAAGGAGTGGGAGCCGAGCGGGTCCTGTTCGGTAGCGATATTCCTTTTCTTTCTTTGCCGAGCGCTCTTGGTTCGGTTCTGTGGAGCGACATTAGCGAAGAAGAGCGCCGTCTGGTTGTTGGCGAGAACGCCCATAGGTTGTTCAAAATGAATATGGAGGAAAACTGAGCATGCATAAACCAAAAATCGTCGTTGTTGGAAGTATCAATATGGATCTGGTCGCTACAGTAGACCGCTTCCCTGTCCCGGGCGAAACGGTGCGCAGCAAGAGTTTCACCACCGTGCCTGGTGGAAAGGGTGCGAACCAGGCGGCGGCAGCCGCTCTTGCAGGAGCGCAAGTGACAATGGTCGGCCGAGTCGGCAAAGACATCTTCGGGGATTCCTGCCTGGGGAACCTCAAGTCGAAAGGCGTTGACATACAGTTCATCAAGCGTGACGAACAAGAACCCACAGGTAACGCGATGATCAGTGTCGATACCGAGGGTCAAAACGAGCTTATCTACACAGCGGGTGCCAATAACCGAGTTACCGTCCAAGACGCGAAGGATGCAAAGGACGCCATCCAGGCGGCCGATATGATTATCCTTCAATTCGAGCTTCCGATGGAAACCGTCTCCGGCGTCGTCTCGCTTGCGTCAGAGTTGGGGACCCGAATCATCGTCAATCCCGCCCCGGCAGACACCCCCACAGAAGGTCTACTGAAGAAGATCGACTACTTCGTTCCAAATGAGAGTGAGGCCAAACAGTTGACCGGGCTCCACGTTGTCGATACCGACACGGCCGCCGAAGCCGCGAAAGAGCTGTTCAACCGTGGTACGAAACACGTGATCGTGACCATGGGACCCCAGGGTGCCGTCATTTACGACACGAACGGTCTTCTGCGCGTCCCGACAAGGCAGGTCAAAGCTGTCGACGTAACCGCTGCCGGTGATTCATTCATCGGAGCATTGGCGGTCGCGTTGAGCTCCGACCGGGATCTCCCCGATGCGGTTGACTTTGCTTGCTCCGCCGCGACACTTTCCGTAACAAAACTGGGCGCACAACCGTCAATCCCTACGCGTGAAGAAATCGATCGATATAGGAAACAATAAAACTCATCAAAAACCTGAAGGAGACAACGCCATGATCAGAAATGCCTTTCTCCTAATGACCGGAACGGTACTCGTGCTGAGCGGAACGTCTGTTTGGGCTGCGGAACAGGGAGTCGTAAATCGGGTCTCAGAACTTACCGATCAGGCGATGGAACAGGTGCTCGACTGGAGACACCATATTCACAGACATCCCGAGTTATCGAATCGGGAGACAGAGACAGGCAAGTATATCGCCGAACAGCTCCGCGAGATTGGTGTGGACGATATGGAAACGGGTGTCGCACATAACGGTGTCATCGCCCTCATCAAAGGCAAACACCCCGGCCCGTGTGTCGGTCTTCGCGCGGATATCGACGCACTGCCGGTCACGGAACAAACCGGTCTTCCATTCGCCTCGGAGAATGAAGGCGTTATGCATGCGTGCGGACACGATTGCCATACCGCGATGCTGCTGGGCACGGCGAAAGTCTTATCTCAAATGCGCGATGAGATTCACGGAACAGTCAAACTCATCTTCCAGCCCTGTGAGGAAGGGGCGCCGGCGGGCGAAGAAGGCGGCGCATCGCTAATGGCGAAAGAAGGAGTGTTAAAAGACCCCGATGTTTCTGCAGTCTTCGGTATGCATGTCAACCCCGAGATCGAAACCGGTAAGTTCGGGTACGTCCTCGGCGGGGCGATGGCGGCGGTCGGCAAGTTTCGTGTGGAAATCAAAGGGAAACAGACCCACGCTGCCTATCCCTGGCATGGAGTCGACCCGGTTGTAACCTCCGCTCATGTGATTACCGCTCTTCAGACCATTGTGAGCCGGGTTGTAGATACACGAGAACCGGCTGTCGTCACAGTGGGTATCGTGAAAGGCGGTACGCGTTGGAACATCATCCCGGATTCGGTTGTGCTGGAAGGGACAATCCGCGTCCACAGCGACCAGGTTTCGGAGCAGGTCAATGAGGCGTTCAAACGAATCATCCAGAAGACCGCCGAGAGCCACGGCGCGACCGCGACTATCGAGATGAGCAGCTACGGACCGGTTACATGGAACGATCCCGCGTTGGGAAAACAGATGCTGCCGACACTCGAGCAGGTTGTAGGAGACACCAACGTGGTCGAGGTAAAACCTTCCATGGGTGGTGAAGATTTCGCCTATTTCGCGCAGGAAGTCCCCGGTTTTTATTTCCTGCTTGGGGTTCGTAATGAAGAGATCGGCGCGGTCCATCCGCTTCATTCACCCAATATGGTCGTCGATGAGGCTGCCCTTCCGAACGGCGTCCGCGCGATGAGTACCGTGGCTCTCGACTATCTCAAGGCAGCCGCGAGTGGGAACTAACCAGACCCATGGCTGCGTGAGACTCGTGTATAATGGTCTGTGAAGAGAACCGACGAAGGAGGTCGGAAACCATGCCTCTAGCGAAGCAGAAAGAACACGTGACTTACCAGGACTATCTCAGCTGGCCGGAAGACGAACGCTGGGAAATCATCGACGGTGTGGCCTACAACATGGTGCCGGCCCCCACTCCGAATCATCAGAGTGTATCGATGAACTTGTCCGGACTCCTATGGAACGCACTGCGCAAAAGCGAATGTAGACTTTTTGCCTCACCGACCGATGTTGTCCTTTCCGAGGAGAACGTCGTCGAGCCCGACCTCTTCGTTGTCTGTGATCAAACAAAAATCACCGAGAAATGCATACGCGGTGCGCCGGATGTTGTCTTCGAGATCATAAGCCCGTCGAGTTCCAAAAAGGACCGTCTGATCAAGAGACGGCTCTATGAGAGATTCGGCGTCAAAGAATATATTCTCGTCGATCTCGACGCCCCGTGTGTCGAGCGCTTCCTTTTGGACAAAGACGGCCGCTATCGGGTCAGTGAGATCTTCGATTCGACACAGACGTTGACGCTCAGATCATTGGACGGAGTGGATATCCCATTGGGAGAGATGTTTGATGTGGGAACGGAATCACGCGAGACTCAGGAAGAATAGGTCGAGAGGAGGTTGACATCCATGCCTCTAGCGAAGCGGGAAGAACCTGTGACTTACCAGGACTATCTGAGTTGTCCGGAAGACGAGCGCTGGGAAATTATCGACGGCATAGCGTACAACATGGTCCCGGCACCCGGCACCAGACATCAGTCAATCCTTGGGAACCTGTATTTCACTTTGAGGAACGCTATGCGTAAACATCGATGCAGACCCTTTATCGCACCGACCGATGTTGTCCTTTCCGAGGAGAACGTCGTCGAGCCCGACCTCTTCGTCGTTTGTGACCAAACAAAAATCACAGAGAAATGCATACGCGGTGCCCCGGATGTTGTCTTCGAGATCATAAGTCCGTCCAGTTCAAAGAAGGATCGCTTACTCAAAAGACGGCTCTACGAGAAATTCGGCGTCAAAGAATATATTCTCGTCGATCTCGACGCCCCGTGTGTCGAGCGCTTCCTTTTGGACAAAGACGGCCGCTATCGGGTCAGTGAGATCTTCGATTCGACACAGACGTTGACGCTCAGATCATTGGACGGAGTGGATATCCCATTGGGAGAGATGTTTGATGTGGGAACGGAATCACGCGAGACTCAGGAAGAATAGGTCGAGAGGAGGTTGACATCCATGCCTCTAGCGAAGCAGAAAGAACCCGTGACCTACCAGGACTATCTGAGTTGTCCGGAAGACGAGCGCTGGGAAATTATCGATGGCGTGGCTTATAACATGGTTCCGGCACCCGGCCTTAAGCACCAGAGAATCTCGATGAACCTGTCCATTGTCCTCGGCACTGCCTTGCGCAATAGTACGTGCACACCCTTTCACGCACCGACCGACGTTGTCCTTTCCGAGGAGAACGTTGTAGAGCCTGATGTGTTCGTTGTTTGCGATCCGACAAAGATGACCGAGAAATGCGTACGCGGCGCCCCGGATGTCGTCTTCGAGATCATAAGCCCGTCCAGTTCAAAGAAGGATCGCTTACTCAAAAGACGGCTGTATGAGAGATTCGGCGTCAAGGAATATGTGTTGGTGGCCCCCGACAACCTCTGTGTCGAACGATTCCTTCTGGACGAGAACGGACAGTATCGAGTCAGTGAAATCTTCGATTCGTCACAAACCCTAACGCTCAAATCGTTGGAGGGCGTGGATATCCCATTAGGAGAAGTGTTTGATGTGGGAACGGAATCGCAGGTACGGG
>CAZTDD010000194.1:0-8122 GCA_964612675.1 uncultured bacterium | reverse complement strand
GGTCGCCAAAAGTCTGGGATACGGATTTCAACCCCCTCCTTTACGGCTCTCATGTTTGCCTTCGGCAAGCCATGAGACTCCTCCCCCGATCTTCGGGGGAGGAAAAGGAAACGAGCGTGTCTGCAGCGGTTTCTCCCCCAAGAGGGACACGCTTGCGTGGCCGCTGTAAGGGGAGATTCAGAGGGGGTTGATACGTTGCTTCCCGCATCCCGACGACTTTTTGCGAGCCCGTCATCCTTGCCTGGGCGTTCGTTTCGGCCAACGATTCGGCCGACAAATGGAAGTCCTAAGGGTGGTCGAATCAGCACGTTTGGCTTGACCCTATCGCATTCCACCCCTAAACTCTATATTTTGCGTGTTTACGCGTGGAAAGAGGTTGTCGAACATTAAGAGTGTCAAGGTTCGGTACGTGACAGATGAAAAAGATGTCCTGCATCATACTTGCGGCAGGGGCAGGTACTCGGCTGCGCTCGGAGCTCCCCAAAGCTCTGCACGAGATATGCGGAGAGCCGATGATCGTGCATCTGTTGCGTACTATCGACGGGTTGATTGATGCGCGCACGGTTGTCGTTGTCGGATTTGCGCGGGAGAAACTTGAAGAGGCGCTCCAATCTCGCGGATATCGGGGAATTCGATATGCGAATCAGCCTCGGCAGCTGGGTACAGGTCATGCGGTGCTTTGCACGGCGGACTGTTTCAAGCAATACGCCGGGGATATCCTTGTGCTTGTCGGTGACGCGCCTCTCTTGACCCGGAAGACGCTCGAGCAGCTCATCGACCGGCATCGACATCAGGACGCGACCGCCACGATTCTTACCACCAAGATGAAACGGCCCGGCGGATACGGCCGAATCCTTCGGCACCAGGACGGTACGGTTCAACGGATTGTTGAAGATAAAGACGCAAACATCTACGAAAAAAAGATTAACGAAGTTAATACGGGTATTTATGTTTTCGATGGGAAAGAACTTTTCAATTCGCTGAAGAAGATCCGTCCGGACAACGAACAGGGCGAGTATTATCTGCCCGACGTAATTCAGATAATGGTCCGTAGCAAGAAGAGGGTGGAGGCGGTTATCGCGCGCGATTCCCGGGATACAATGGGAATCAATAATCGTGTTCAGTTCGCTCAAGCCGAGCGGATCATGCGGGATCGGATCTTGCACCGGCTCATGTTGTCCGGTGTGACGATTTTGGATCCGCCCAGTACATTTATCGACGATGGCGTTACCATTGGAATTGATAGTATCATACAGCCGAACACGATCATTCGCGGTCGAGCATCGGTGGGGAAAGGCTGTATCATTGGTCCATTAACTCAGATTGACGATTCAGACATCGGAGACGGATGTCATATTAATAGTTCCTTCATCAGCGGCTCCACTGTGAAAGCCGGCAGGCATATCGGACCGTTTGTCAATCTGCAAAACGGCCAAGAGGTCCGGGCGGACGTCGGGGCAGTCGCACCGGAGGGTGCACAGTCACCTCCGAGACAAAAAAGGAAGAGAAAGTAGGAGTGAATCATGGAACGTGTAGATCTGCGGGTCGAGACTCGAGACAAAACCGGAAAGGGGTTCGCGCGCTCGCTGCGCCGGAAAGGGCTGATCCCGGGCGTTGTTTATGGCGGGAACGAGGCGCCGCAGGCGGTGACTGTGGGGGCGAAGGAGTTTTACCAGCTGCTTCAGTCTGCCGGAGGGGAACACATGCTTCTGAACCTACAATTTGGAGACGGAGAAGGCCAGACGTTTAGCCTGCTGAAAGAGACACAACACGATCCCATCCGGGGCACGATCGAGCACATCGATTTTCAACGGATTTCGGTGGATCGCGCGATTCATACCAGCGCGGCGATTCGTACCGTTGGTTCCAGCTTGGGCCAACGAGAAGGCGGCGTGTTCGAGCATCTTTTGCGCGAGCTTGAGATTGAATGCCTGCCGCTGGACATTCCGGATTCAATCGAGGTGGATATTTCCCACCTGGAGATCGGCGATGCGATCCATGTGTCGGACCTGCCGATTCCGGAAAACGTTCGTGTATTGACGAATCTCGAAACCGTCGTGGCGACTGTCGCCACACCGACAAAGATCGCCGCAGTTCCGACGGCGGAAGCCGAAGCCGAGGCGGAAGCGGAAGAAGGAGCGGAGGGGGAAGCGGAAGCTGCCGAAGAGGAAGGCGAATCCGAATAATCCGCTTTCCGACCTGTTACGTATGATTTGGATGATCTTTGGACTTGGTAATCCCGGCAAGGAGTACGACGACACGCGTCACAATGTAGGATTCCGGGTAGTGGACGAGTTGGCGAAGCGATGGGGGGAACCCCATTTCGAGCGAGGCAGGCATTGTGTATATGCCGAAACCGGAGACGAACTTGAACCGATTCTTCTGGTGAAACCGATGAGATATATGAACCGCTCGGGCCTTGCGTGGGCGGAAATGGTGGATCGATACGAGATAGACGCGGAAGAAGCGGTTGTGATCTGCGACGACATGAATCTTCCGTTCGGTCGGGTTCGGATTCGCACAAAAGGAACCGATGGCGGCCATAACGGACTGGCCTCGATTTTGGACGCGGTGGGGACCGAGAATATACCCCGGCTGCGTATCGGAATCGGACAACCGGAGACGGAGGCAGACTGGGCGGACTTCGTATTGTCGCCGTTCAGCGAGCAGGAACAGGCTCACGTGGAGAGAATCATATCTATCGTTGCGGATGCCGCTCAGACGATCGTCGATGACGGGATTACGCGAGCGATGGATCAATTTAACAACGTACAAATCGTATCGGAGTAGATCATCATGACCATGGTACTTGGTTTTTCTGCCGTATCCGCGATAGTGGCTCTCGCTATGGTTTGGGTGCTCGCCAAAGAGGTGTTGTCGAAAGACCCGGGGAACGCCCAAATGCAGGATATCTCGAACCTTGTTCAGCAGGGCGCACGGGCTTTCCTGAAACGGGAGTATACCTGGGTGGCGATATTTGTTGTCGTTATCGCTGTCCTATTCAGTCTGGTTCCTCTGCTGAATAAGGAGGTGCAGCTGGGTTGGCAAACCGCTCTGGCCTTTATCTTTGGTGCTACCGTGTCGGCCTCTGCGGGCTATATCGGTATGAGCATCGCGACGAAGGCCAACTGCAGGACGACACAAGGGGCGGTCACGGGCAGTCTCAAAGGCGCTTTGGAGGTAGCCGTTTCCGGTGGCGCGGTGATGGGACTGTCTGTCGTTGGATTGGCGTTGCTGGGATTGGTGATCGTGTATTTCCTGGCGGGGGGGCAGCCGTGGATTGTTAACGGGTACGCGATGGGAGCCAGCTTAATGGCACTCTTCGCTCGCAGTGGTGGCGGTATTTATACCAAAGGTGCAGACATGGGGGCCGATTTGGTCGGCAAAGTGGAAGCCGGGATCCCGGAAGACGATCCACGGAATCCCGCCGTCATCGCCGACAATGTGGGCGACAACGTGGGCGATGTGGCTGGGCTGGGGGCCGACCTCCTCGAGTCTTATATTGAAGCGATTATCGCAAGTCTGGCGATTGCGGCCTCGCCGATGTTGATCGGCAGTTCCTCGGACAGTGGTCTCTTGGCGATTCCGTTTCTCGTGGCCGGAGTCGGTATTCTCGCATCCGTGGTCGGTGTTTTCTATGTGAAAAAGTTCGGATCGTCGAATCCACAAGGATCATTACTCGGGGGAACCTACGTTAGTGCCATTCTTGCCGTGGCGGGAACTGCGGTTGTCGTGGCACTTGTCGGCCATCCCTGGACGGGTGTTTCGGGGGCGGAATACGGGAAAATGGCACCGTTTTGGACGACGATCATCGGTATTCTATCCGGTGTGATCGTCGGTTTCATTAGTGAGTACTTCACATCTGGAAAATATAAGCCGGTGCAGAAGCTGGCGGAAAATTCGCAAAGCGGTCCTGCGATCACAGTCACTGAAGGAATCGCCGTCGGAATGGAAAGCACCGCGATTCCAGTGATCGTTTTGGCACTCGCCGTCATTGTTGCGTATCATCTTGCCGGTTTTTACGGCGTGGCGATGGCGGCATTGGGCATGTTGGCCACAACCGGAATGGTAGTTACTGTGGATTCGTACGGTCCCATCGCCGATAATGCGGGTGGCATTTCGGAAATGGCTGGACTGGACCCGAAAGTCCGCGAAATCACCGACAATCTGGACGCAGTAGGAAATACCACCGCCGCCATCGGGAAAGGCTTTGCGATCGGTTCAGCCGCGTTTGCGGCATTGGGTCTTCTATCCGCTTATGTTGTGTCCGCGGACGTGAACCCCGGACAGACCAGTCTGCTGCAACCGAAAGTCCTTGCCGGGCTGTTGCTGGGTGGTATGCTTCCGTTCTACTTCTCTTCCAAACTGTTTCGTGCCGTTTCTTACGCGGCCTATCAGATGATCGCGGAAGTGCGGCGACAGATGAAAGAAATCCCCGGCCTCATGGAAGGCACGGCGAAGCCGGATTCTGCGCGTTGTGTCGATATCAGCACCCAGGGGGCGATTCGAGGCATGCTATTCCCAGGGTTGATAGCGATTGTTGTACCGGTCCTGGTCGGCGTTGTCCTCGGAAAAGAATGCCTGGCCGGGCTTCTGGTAGGCTCACTGGTGAGCGGTCTCATGCTCGGGATCCAGAGCGCCAACAGTGGTGGTGCGATGGATAACGCGAAGAAATATATTGAAGAAGGACATTTCGGCGGCAAAGGGTCGGATACCCACAAGGCCGCCGTTGTCGGCGATACCGTAGGAGATCCGTTGAAGGACACTGTCGGTCCTTCCATCAACATCTTGATCAAGTTGATGGCTGTGATCTCTCTCGTGATTGCCCCGCTGCTCCGATAGCGAGCGTTGCGGTAAATATCCCCTGTCCGGGTCTCTCGTGCCTCGGGCGAAAAACCGAAGGGAGAGCGTATATGCCCAGGAAAAAGGAAACAAAGCCGATTTTGTATGAGATGATGTACATTCTCGATCCAGCGCTTGGCGAGGATGGCATCGAAAAAATGAACGCGACGATTCAGGAGCGGTTGAAATCCGGTGGTGCCGAGATCACCAAGGACCAGCCTTGGGGCGTGAGACGGCTGGCTTACGAGATCAAGAAGCGTAAGGAAGGCTACTATCACGTTCTCGAGTTTACCGCTCCGACTACCGTGCCGACGGCCTTTTCAGCGTGGACACGAACGCAGGCCTCGCTTTTGAGGTATCTGATGATTCGTGTACCGAAGGCGAAGATGCTTCAGGAGAAGCGGGACGCTGAGGCGGCAGCTCTTGCCGCGCAACGGGCCAAGGAGGCTGAAGCGGCCAGAGAGAGCGAAGCGGCATCAAGTGCACCAGCCGGCAAGCCGGTTGAAGAGCAAAAACCGGCGGAGCCTGCTGCTCCACAGACTACACCGCAGCCCGCTCCAGAACCTGCACCGGCGGGACCTGCGCCTGCAGAAGCGCCGCCGACCGAGACGCCACCCCCTGTGGAACAGCCGGCAACGACCCAGGAGACGCAAACTGAAGAGCAGCCGGTTTCGGAGGAAGTGAAGCCGGAGGAAGTGAAGCCGGAGGAAGGGACTTCTGAGTCCACCGTCTCTGAAGGTGGAGAAGAAAGGGAGTCTTCCTCCACACCATAAAGCCTGCTTTTGTGCGAAGGGAGGAGACCATGAACCGAATTGTGCTTGTTGGCCGACTGACCCGCGATCCGGAGGTTAAGTACACTAGCTCCGGTGTGGCAGTGACGAACTTCGGACTGGCCGTGGATCGCCGTTTTCGAAATGCCCAAGGTGAACGAGAAACCGATTTTATTAACATCGTCGCCTGGCGGAAAACCGCCGAACTCTGTGGACAGTACCTCAGCAAAGGACGTCAAGTTGCTATCGACGGCAGCCTGCAGATGCGGAAATATCAGACCTCACAAGGCGAGAACCGGACAGTGTATGAAGTGGTCGCCGACAACGTCGAATTCCTGGGAAGTAAGCAGGACGGAGGCGGTTCCGCTCCTTCCCCTGATGACAGCGACGCTCCGCCTCCATCCGGCGACGAGCCGGAAGACGATGATCTCCCCTTCTAGGCGGAACACCGCCCGAGGGAGATCCAGTTTGACAGAAAGACTAAGAAAGGACAGTCAATATCATGAGACGAGGTTCCAGACCCTCCGGTGGGCCGAGACGACGAGGCCGTCGCCGGTTTCCACGTCGGAAGATTTCACGATTCACCGAAGAGAAGACTCTGTATATCGACTATAAGAATTACCGTGTGCTGCGCGATTTCGTGACCGAGCGCGGTAAGATCATGCCGCGTCGAATCACGGGGAACACCGCGAAACATCAGCGGATGTTGACGACCGCGATCAAGCGAGCACGGTACATGGCTTTGATCTCGTATACTCATCGTTGAGAGGACAGGACAGAAAGAGGAGAAAATATCCCATGCCTAGTCATAAACAGACTGCCAAACGGCTCAAGCAGGACAAGTGGCGCTATATGCGCAACCGAGGTCTCAAGAAGCGGATTCACACCATTACCAAGAAGGTTTACGATTCCGAGTCGCCGGAGGAAACGCAAACCGCCTTGCGATCTGCGATCTCCGTCATTGATTCCGCCGCGAAAAGAAATACCATTCATTGGAAGAAGGCCGCTCGAAAAAAGTCACGTTTGACCCGAGCAGTCAACAAGAAATTGGCGTCGACCTCCTCCGTCTGAGGTTCGCTATTGGAGGCGACGCTGGAGTGGAATCATGCCTTTATATGAGTTTCTTTGTGCAAATTGCGGAACGCTTTTTGAGGATCTAGTTTTCTCGGACGATGACCGTCCGGTGTGTCCATCGTGCGGGGATGCGAAGGCCGAACGCCAGTTATCGGTTTTTGCAACGAGCACGGGTGCTCAACGAACCTGCGATCCGGGTGTGTGCAACGATCTTCCGTCATGTGGTTCGTCTTGCCCCGGAGGATCGTGTCCGTACAGCGCGTAGCTGTTTCCTCAGAGCAGTGACAGGGCCAGGAACGGGCAGTCGCGGAAGGAAATCGAAGGGCAGAGAATGGGAGGACGGCATGTTGAATGCCATCACTGAAGTCGCCAAGGGAATGGGACTCACTTTCCGGCATTTGTTTCGAAAAACGTCGACATTCAACTACCCTGACGAGAAGCGTCCGCAGTCTCCTCGGTTTCGCGGTGTGCACAAGTTGCAGCGTCATCCCGACGGTCTCGAACGTTGCGTCGGTTGCGGGCTATGCAGCGTTGTCTGTCCGACCGACGCGATTTATCTGGAGGCGGCGGAGAATCCGCCGGACAACCCGGTTTCCCATGGTGAGCGCTATGCGCGCCATTACCAGATCGACATGATCCGCTGCATCTTTTGCGGCTTCTGCGAGGAGGCGTGTCCTGAAGACGCGGTTGTCCTTGGACAGGAATGGGAACTTGCGGGTACCGACCGGAATCAGTTCATCTATACGAAAGAGCGTCTTCTTATCCACCCGGACAACAAAGACGATTTCCGTTGCGCCATGACCTGGCCCGAAAAATCGGATTTGTTTGAATTGGCGTTGCGCGAATGGCACAAGACCTGAGACCAAGTTTCCCATCGATACAAATCATCACGCAGACAACAATGTCATTGAGTTAGGGTGTGCGACATAAATGTGGGTAGTGTTGCTTTTTCTCTTTTTTTGCGTTGAATCATACAGTAGCAATACTGTATCGCACGAGAGGAGACAAGCAATCATGGCACTCGCAGACCTGGAACGGCGGAGAAACCAACTGTTGGAGCAAATGGTGTCGCTGGGCGACATGCGACGGGGGTCCTTGACGGAAAGGTACATTCCATGTGGAAAGCCCGGCTGTCGCTGTACGAAGCCAGGGAACCGGGGACATGGTCCATAGTACTCCTACACCCGGGAGGTCAAAGGAAAAACAGCGACCGAGTATATTCCCGCCGAGCGGGTGGGACAGGTGCGTGAACAAATTGAGAACCGGAAGGAGTTCGCCAGACTGTGCCAGGAGTTTCTTGAGGTGAGCGAGGAGATCTGCGATCTCCGCACGGAAGAGGTGTTGCGTACCGCTTCTTAGCCCAAATTCGTCATTGATCCCTACGGTGATCACGAGAATACCCCAGTTTCGCCGACGGATTCCTCTTCATCTCCCCC
>CAZTDD010000193.1:0-8219 GCA_964612675.1 uncultured bacterium | reverse complement strand
CCAACGGCGTTTCCGGCCGGCCTCTTCTCGTTTTTGCAACCATAGGGTTTACTCTACAACTATTCTCGCCCTCGGTTTCTGAACCTTGAGTTTCTTCTTTGTTTATGTTGTTTCCGGCGAATATGAATTACGGGAATTCTTGATGGGGCCGGGTTCCGGTGATTTACTTGCTCCTGCAGAACCCTGATTCCGCACGAGGCCGCTTCTCTCGGATTCCGTGCGCCCCATCCAGTCCAAAGGAAGAAAAAGTATGAGACAAACACTTTGCATGACGATTTTGGTTCTACCGACCATCGCTTCAACTCAACCCCTGTTTGCCGACTCCGTGGCTGTTGCGATCAGCTCGGAGGACGGAAAGTATGCGCTTACCGAAAAAGAACCATTCCATTTCGCGTCGAAAAACAATGTCGGTTTTGACGACAAGGCTGTCTACGTCGACTCAAAGCGGACGTATCACTCGATCCTGGGAATAGGCGCCTCTCTGGAACATGCGACTTGCTACAATCTCAGTGTTTTGGATGAAGGCACCAGAAAAGAGACGATTGAGAAAATAGTGAGTGCCGAGTCCGGCATCGGAATGAATCTCATGCGGATCTGCATTGGAACCTCCGATTTCGTGGGAGAGCCCTGGTACTCCTACGATGATCTCGAAGAGGGTAAAATCGATCCTAACATGGAGAAATTTTCAATTGAGAAAGACCGTCGATATGTTCTGCCGACCCTCAAGACCGCGCTCCGGAAAAATCCCGATTTACTTTTTGTAGCGTCGCCGTGGAGCCCGCCGGGATGGATGAAAACAAACGGTTCGATGTTGGCGGGAAAACTGAAGCCGGAGTTTTACGATGCGTTTGCGCTGTATCTCGTCAAATTTATTCGAGCATACGAGGCGGAAGGAATACCGATTCATGCAATCACAACACAAAATGAACCAAATTATCCGAATTCTGAATACCCTACGTGCCACTGGACCGCTGAGGAGCAACGTGATTTCATTCGTAACCATCTCGGCCCCTTATTTGAGAAAGAAAACATGAAAACAGAAATTTGGTGCTGGGATCACAACTGGAACAATTTAGATTTTCCGAGGACCGTATTGAGCGATCCGATAGCAGGTCGGTACGTAAGCGGAACGGCGTTTCATTTGTACGAGGGATCGGTCGAGGCACAAAGTGTTCTTCACAACGAGTTTCCCGATAAGGACATCTATTTCACGGAAGGATCGACATTCGCGACAGACGGCGCTGTGGAGATCATCGATATGTTGCGGAATTGGTCACGATCGTATAATGCGTGGGTGCTCCTGCTGGACGAACATCGTAAACCCAACAACGGTCCGCATCACGCGGACGCGACACCGATCGAACTCCTGGACGACGGCTCTCTTCGGTACAACTTCGAATACTACATGTACGGTCAATTCTCCAAGTTCATCCGAAGAGGAGCAGAGAGAATTCACACGGAGAGCGAAAGGGAGACTTTATCGCACATTGGATTCAAAAACCCCGATAATACAATCGTCCTTGTTGTGGCAAACCCTGCGGCGAAAGACAGGACATTGACCGTCGTTATTAAGTCGAAAACGTTTCGCGATATTGTGCCGGGCAAATCGGTGGCGACGTACCGATGGAAAATTGAGTAGGATCAGTCGATCCAGTGAATTTCGTCCGAGCCGGGTGCGTATCTCTGCGGGAGCTCGTGGCCGTACGGGCGCAATGCCTGTGTCAAACGGGCAAGCCGCTCGGTGACATCGTCGCCGCGACGGTCGGCACGAAATGTTCGCCCGGAAGACGATGGTTGGACGGATTCTGTTGTACGTGTTTTGCTGAGGAATCGAAGAATCATTGTCTCACTCCCCTAAGGTTGTTTTGTTTTATTCGTTGTCCTTTGCTTATATATACGACTAAGGACGCTTGGGGTTTCATTATTTTCGCGCGTTTTTTAGAGAGATTTTGTGCCGGGTTAGTTTGAGCAACAAGAAGGACGTGATTTTCGTCTATTATGAGAGCGTCGTAGAAGGTTGATCGAGATCATGGATAACAAATTCGTCATCGCAAACGGGAGAATAGTCACACCTTCCGGAATAATCGAACATGGATACCTCACGATCTGTGGCAAACAGATCGAGGCGGTCGGCACAGAGCCGCCGTCTCCGGAAACAGAAACACTGGATGTGAATAACGCGTGGGTCCTGCCGGGTTTGATCGATCTGCATGTCATGGGTGGATTCGGTGAATCGACGTTCGACCCCAATCCGGACTTGATTTCAAACCTGAGTCGAAACCTGCCAACCTGTGGTGTCACAGGTTTTCTTCCGGCATGTACGACGTATCAGGGTTCAACCCAACCGCTCCAGGAATTGGCGAGACAGATCCACGAGTGGGACGGCGTCGGAGCGCGACCTCTGGGTATCCTTGTGGAAGGACCGTTTATTCATTCCGATCGCCGAGGCGCCTTCACGTCCGAGCGTGTTGAAGAACCCTCTCGCGAGATGCTGGAAGCTATTATCGATGCGTGTGATGGTCTATTGGCAGTGATGATGGTCGCACCCGAGAAGTGTTTGCGGGGCGATACCATCGAACGGATTGCTCAAGTGGGTGTTGCCGCGATGGGGCATTGCCAGCCTACCACGGAGGAGGCCCACGAAGCGGTCCAACGCGGTGTGAAGTATGCCACTCATATATTCAACGCCATGGGGCGTTTTAGTCATCGTGAACCTGGTGCGTCAGGTGTCGCCTTGATTGAGGAAGGCGTAGTGTGTGAGCTGATTTGCGACGGACGTCACGTTCACCCCGACATCGTGAAATTGATCGCGCAAATGAAAGGACCGGAGCGGCTGGCCCTGGTCACCGATTCTCTACCTTGGCTTGGTTTACCGCCGGGAAGTTACGAACGATGGAACCTGGAAATTGTCTCCGACGGAGAAACCGCTCGTCAACTGGATGGAACGTTGGTAGGGACTGTTTTACCGCTCCACTTAGTGCTCCAACGATTTGTCGAATTCACCGGCTGGCCTCTTCAGAGAGCTGTATGTTGTGCAGCCGATACACCGGCACGCGTGCTGGGGATCGAGAATGAGCGCGGGACTCTGCAGGCGGGCAAATCCGCGACTATCCTTACACTTACAGACGAATTCGAGATTCGGGGAGTCTGGATAGAAGGAAGGAAATGCGTTTGACCCTTCATTTGTGTGCTTGTAGCCGTCCCACCCCCAAGCGGACAGGCTGTGTCAGAAGCAGCCGACAAGCGAGAAAGCGTTCTCCCCCAAGATTGACGAGGTCGCAAAAAGTCTGAGGTCGATGTCGAAAGTCCCCTCTCCCCCCGGGAGAGGGTTAGGGTGAGGGGCGATCATTGCACTGGATTCGGGTATTATTCTTCGCTTGTGTATTCGCCAGACACAGCAAATCAAGCAGAGGCAAAAGGCTTTTGTGATGACAGGAATTCATTAAATACAGAGGGAGGGAATGACGCAAAATGCAAAGATCCCTCATTCCGCCCTCTCCCAGAGGGAGAGGGGGAAGAACTCCGCCGGACTTTTTGCGACGCACGTACGACTTTTCGCCACGCTCTCAGGCGTGGCTGTCATACAAAAAGAACCCGGGGGGGGAGCCCCCGGGTTGGAGAGAGAGAAAGAAGGAAGAGTCCAATCCTTCTTCCGCGTGTCGACACTGCGTCGACGATGGAGCTGACAGACAGTTTTTCATGATCGCCAAAGTCTTGACAATCAGAAAAACCGGCGGCCTGTCCCTTTTAGAACGTCCCAGCTGGAAGGTTTATTGGCCGAGAGTAATTTTTTTCGGATTCAGTTGCCGAAAAAAGACCCGGAAGCGTGCTCCCGGGTGGAGAGAGAAAGAAAGGAGGAAGGGCTTGACCCTTCCCGACGTGAGTCGGCGAATGAATAAGGAGCAGCCTGCCCCATGCAAGGTCTTTTACGCGGGCAGCGTCTGATTCCTACTAACTAATACGCATGAATTCGGCAGAAGTTTCAACGGAGTGGCCTTTTTCATCGGGAAAAAGAGAGAGAAGTTCCAGGAAGTGTAACTCGACCGCTCCGTACGGGGTGTTCCATCGATGTCGGCCTTCCATCAACCTAAATTCGGCAGTTGAAAACGGTATGGCGGCTGCAAACCGTTCATGTTTCACGAGTAGTGATCATCCTTATCTTTCACCCATTTGGTGATCGGTTCTTGAACTTCTCGAAAGGCCGATCATCAATACCCGTGCGGCCCTTCGACGGGCTCAGGAACCGCGCTCGGGTTTCAACTGCCGATTTTAGGATCAATGCTATGTTCTCATTTGACTTAGAGGCTTTTCCGGACAGCCACTGTATCGGACGCTGCTCCCGCCGACCCTCACACAAGGCCTTGCGCGTGATACATTCACCGAAGGTCGAAGACAATTCATCGGCCACGATTTCCTAACGATATCCAAAGGAGCTTTCAAAAATGTTCTCTTTCGGACGATGCTTTTCTTCGCTCACACTTCTCCTGACGTTTGCCATACTGTGCGTCGGTACCGTTTCGCTACAAGCCCAAGAAACGGCTCGCTGGGAAGTTATTGTCTGCAATCCGTTGCTCAGAAGCCTGGAGATGGACAGCACGTGGGAAGCCGCAAACGCAATCGGCGTCGAGGCCATGGAAATCGCCGTCGACCACAGGTTGAACTGCTCCCGTCTCTATGAGGGCGACGAGACACCGTATTCAATTGCGTCCAAAGCAGAAGCAAAGAAACTCGCCGCGGCGGCAAAGAAACACGGCCTGCGGACTCCTGTAATCTGTTCCTCCACACGAATCGCTCCCGAAGGCGATAACGAAGAAGTCGTGGCCCGCGCAAAACAGCTCATCGACATAGCGCCGGTCATTGGTTGCCGCCTGGTCTATTTCCCCATCGGAATGAGAAAATCGGAGAATCCGCTGACCGACGAGATATTCATCGATCAAAGTGTGAAGTTTCTCAAAGAAGTCGGTGCTTACGGAGAGGAGAAGGGCGTTACCGTCACAATCGAAAACCTGCAACGCTATTGGAACCGCCAGGAGATTCTGCAGCCTGTTTTTCACCGGGTACCGAAAGATCATCTTGGTCTAACATTGGATCCTACGAACCTCTACTGGTATGGATTTCCACGAGAGAAGATCTATGAAATCGTGGATACTGTCGCACCGCGTGTCCGCTATTTCCACGCCAAAAACGTCGACTATCCGGAGGATATCCAAGACAAGCAGCGCGAGCCGGGATACGAGTACATCAAGTATTCCGTGTCGGTTCGAGAAGGCGACTTGGATTTCAAGAAGATCCTGAAGCGCGTTCACGAGGCGGGGTATGTCGGTTACGTCGGTATCGAAGACGATTCACTCAGCCATCATGACCCGAAAGGGAGGGTCGCCGTGCTTCGTGACGATGTCAAATACCTGAGGAGCATCATCGCGGATTTGGAGAACTGATACCACAGACCCAAGCCCGGATCTTACAGACTTCGAGCACAGAACCCTAAAGTGTGGACCGATAGCGATCACGCTACCGGTACATACGTGCGGCAGCACTTGCGGGCCTACTCCCGAAAGTGAACTTCTCCACCGTCGGAAGAGAACACTGCGATATCGTCCCCTTCCAGCCGAACGGCATATGCGGGGGATGTTGAAGAGAGTTCGCTCACGGAGCTCTCTATTTGCTTGGGATCGGTACGGAACCCGACAAGGTACTCGACTTCCCCTTTTCGGACATGAAGACCGGATGCATCGTCACCCTCCCGATAGTCGATCTGCGGTAGAGACTCCCGATCGCCTTCTCGATACGGACACATCACAGTAATGAAACGCATCGCCCGGTTGTCTGTTTGGACAGCAGCGGTAGTGTGCCACTGGTTCGGATGGTCGTCTTCCGGCGGATCGGGGAATTGGTCGGTCTGCGTAAGACGCAACTTTTCCGGCACAACGAAAGAGACCCAGCAGCGGGAGTTGCCCTGCTTGATGGTCAATTCATTCTGTCTTTCATTGATGTCCATTTTCGAGAGAGAATGAAGCTGCCACTCAAACGTCACCGGCTCGGGGGCGGAAAGATCGTCGACAATCACGAACACCCCCGGTCTCAGATGAAGCACATGCCGCTCCGCACGGTCAAGACGCGGGGCATACGCCGCAGAGGCGTCTCCGAGACAATAATCGAACCATTCACCGGACGAAAACGAGACAATTTCTCCTTTCGACTCCGGAGATCGAATCCGCTGCCCCACTCCGCCGTTAATCGTTATCATGTTCGACGATTTCGAGTGCCATTGCCAGTTCTTATGATGGAGTGAGCCATACCACGGATAATAGCCGGACGCAATCGCCAACGCCTCACCGTACGCCTCCAGCGTGAAGGCGTTCTGATCGGCGTGGGCATGGCTGATCGCTCCGTATGGATCGCTATGAAACAGAAAATGAACGTCCTCATCGGCCTTCCCGAGAGCGGTATGCATCGACACAAGCCCCACGCCCGGAAAGTATCTCGTGGACGGTAGAACCGAGGGGTTCTTCGCTTCTATGGTGTCGTCCGCCAACGTAATGCCGAGAATCCCCGAGCCGGGACCGGCATCCATCGCCGCCGCATACCAACGGATATACGGGTCTTCCAAGAGGGTTGAAAACTGGTACATCAGTTGTCCCATCGAGCTGCGAGGCGGGCTGTGCTCGCCGTCCCCAAAAGGAGAGATCTCCGCGTACGGCGGATTTGTATACAACTTGTAGTACGGCGTGTTCTGGAAAAACGGTTTCTGCATGAGATCGATTCCGGTGGCTGTTCTCAACGGAACGACGAAATGGAGCACAAAACTCATGTAATAGGACCAGTAGCTCGGCCCTTCATGCCAGCCGCCATCGGCCTCCGCCCACGCCGGGTAGACCGACCAATAGGCCTGCAGAACATAATCAAGCCACTCCCTCGCTTCGGGCCAGTCGTGGCAAAACTCGAGCGCGGCCTCTCCAAGAAAACCGATTGTCCGTCCATCATGGCTCGAATAAGGACTCGTCTCGAATCGACCGTGAAGATGGTCGTAGAACTGTTTGGCCCGGATTCGCATGACCGCCTCGACCTTCGAGCGCTCTTCCGGACTGAACAGATCGTAGGTCCAGTCGTACGCTCGAACGCCGCGCATCATCACCCACATGGACGGCTCGTCGTTGTTCTTGTGGCTGGTGCTTCCGTTGGGATCCCAACTGAAGAAATGGAGAATCCTTCGTTTGGCCTCTTCGCCGTATTTCCGTTCGCCGGAAAGCAGATAGGCCAGTCCGCAATACTCCATGGCGTCCATCGGCGGACGAGTTGTACGGAAGATGTGGGCATAATGTTTTCCCCGCTCGGGGCCTTCGCCCTGCACATAAGGGGGCTCGGGAACCAGTTCCTTCCCGATTGCGCTATCCGCCCGTCGCTTTAGTTGGTCGAGAAGAGGCTTGAGTTCCTCTCGACATCGCTCCCGATACTCCGGCAGCTCCTCGGCAAGAATGAAAAGGTGGGGACGTTCCTTGGGAACACGGGCGATTGCCGAGTCAATATTTGGAAAGGGGCGTTCCGAGACACCCTCGGGAACCACAAACGAGCGTGGGCAACTCCATTGGACATCGTCGTCTTGCTCGACCCCGTAGCGCCAAAACCAATCCCCCGGTTCCAGAGGCTCCTTAAGACAATGTACGCTTCTATCTAAATCATCGAACTGAAGTGTTTTCTCATCGGGGAAGCGGGCGTCCCGGGATATATCGAGGCTGTAGGTTAGATCGCGCCGGGGCGGCACCCAAATGAACGGTGGAGGATTTTCGGTAACGGTCGTCTTATCTGCGGGGGAATAATCTTTCTGATACCGCCCGGGCGGCAGGTCAAGCCGCACATCGGCAACGGTCGAAACGGTTACCGCGACAAGCAGGAGAAAAGGAAAAAGTCGGAATCGGTTCATGGGTCGCCTCTCCGTAGGTGAAGTTGGGTAATTACCGGTGCATTCAGTGTCCGTGGAAATCACGGTCGGCTTACGCTCAGCCTATCGGATGGTACAGATCATTTTCGTACGGCGCAACTCGATACCTCGGCAGGCAGGATATCCGGGTGGGAAGATGCCGGCATAGTCCTGGATTCTACCCTCAACAGTGACAGGTTCGCAAAAAGTCGAACGTTGGCATCGGAAGCTCCCTCTCCCCCCGGGGAGGGTTAGGGTGAGGGGCGATCATTGCACTCGATTCGGGCAGTATGATTAGCTT
>CAZTDD010000192.1:0-8288 GCA_964612675.1 uncultured bacterium | reverse complement strand
TCCCGTAAGTCGAACTCCTCCGCCGGATCTTCACGCCGGCTGATAGAGAGTGTACCGTCAAGCAATGACAACCGTTGTCATCTGCCAGTGATACCCTATGCATCGAAAGGAAGAATCATGGCGGACTATCGCAAACCCTCGTACTCAGCCGCTCTGAACATGGCCAAGCTGATCTATTTCCTGGCGCGGGAAGGGCGCTCCATGACCCTGGAGGAGATCACAGAAACACTCAGCGTATCCGAACGCACTGCGAGGCGTTATCTCAAGTCGCTGAACGAGTGTCCGGGTTTCACCGACGCCGAGCCGCTGATTATAGTGACGCGAAAAGGCGGGATCGAACGGTGGATGCTCAACGACAGGGAAACCGTCACCGCGACGCATTACCAGCTGGTGTCGCTGTTCATGGCCTCCGTACTGATGAGCTTCCTGAAGGGCACGGTGGCCCGGGACGGGCTGCTCGACATCATCGCGGCCCTTGAACGCAGCCTGCCCCGGTCGCACAAAAAACTGCTTCACAACCATGTCAAAAAGCTGTATTATACGGCGTTCGGTGCAAAGCGGTACGACAACTTTGACGAGCAGATCGACGTTCTCTTTCGGGGTGTTCTGCTTCAGAGGAGGGTGGCGATGAGTTATGTGTCGCTGCGGGGCGAAAATCGATACTCCATCCATCCGTATACCCTCTTGATGCACAGGGATGCGCTGTATCTGATCGGGTACAGCGAAAGCCACGAGGAAACGCGTACCTTCGCCGTCGACAAAATCGCCGATGCCCGCCTGCTTGAGGATTCCTTCGACTATCCGGAAGACTACTCGCCGGACGATTTCCTGAAAGGCTCTTTTGGGATTTTCTCCGGGGCCGAACAGGAAAGTATTGACGTCGAAATTGAATTCGACGAGGAACTCTACGATTACGTAGCCAACCGAAACTGGATTCCCGGCCAAAAAACGACACGCGTCAAAAACGGCAAATTCCGCATGCGCGCCACCGTCACCGATTTATTCGAAATCGCCCATTGGGTGTTGGGGATGGGAAGCGCGGCGGTGGTCTTGAAGCCGGAGGAGTTGAGGGAGATGATCGTGAGGGAAGTCGGAAAGATCGCAACACGTTATAACCAGTGGAAATGCTGAAGATTTGTCTATCCTCGATCTTCGCTTGGATAGCGGAAAGAACGACAAAGAGATAATTAAACAACTATGGATACAATTCTGGGGATTGATTTCGGTACGACAACCACAGTAGTTGCCTATATCAAACAAACATCCCTGGTCCCCCACATCATCGAAATAAGAGGGAAAAGAAGTACTGATAGCGTATTCCGCCTTGATTTGGACGGGACCCAAGTAGAGGAATTCGGTTCAGAAGCATGGGAGACAATCCTCGACTATCCGGATCGGACGTTTATCGAGTTCAAACGTAATATCGGGACAGACCGGATATGTCAGTTTTCGCGTACAGGTCGAACAATGACGCCACAGGAATTGGGAGTCTTTTTCTTGTCGACCATCCGGGCGAAGATCGAAGAGCAATTCAACTACACGCCATTGAAGACAAAAGTTGTGAAATGCGTCATTGGGTATCCCGCTAAATGGAATGAGAATCAGCGCCAACAAACAATTGCGATAGCGCGAGAGGCAGGCTTCCCGAACGTTATAGGCTGTGAAGAGCCGGTCGGGGTCCTTTTGTATCACCATTATATGCGCGATATTTCAGTCCACAAGCAGCAGAGAGTACTTGTCTACGATTTTGGCGGAGGAACAACCGACGTTGCAATTCTGCAAACCGAAGAGGGGGATATCCGCGTTATTGGTATTGGAGGCGACATACATTTGGGAGGCTGCCATTTTGACGAGCAATTAATGGAATGTTTTCTGAAGAAGTATAGTCCGTCATTGGACCTGAATTCGCTATCCGAGAAAGAACGAATGCGTCTCAAGTCCTTCTCTAGAGAAATAAAGGAGAAACTCTCGCATGCCTGTAGAGAAGGACGGGATTATGCTGAATTACCCATAGCCGGACTGAAGACATCAACACGTATAAGGAAATGGCGACTGACAAGAACAGAGTTCGAGAGCTTCTGTGCTCCGTTGATTTCCAGGTTTGAAGAGTCAGTTGAATCAGCTATTCAGGACTCTCACCTGACCAAAGAGGATATCGATATCTCCATCTTGGCCGGCGGGTCGGCAAGGTTGTATTACGTCCGTGAGAAATTTCGAAACATGCTGCCTAAAGATGAAGAATATCAAAGTCCGAATCCCCAAGAGGTCATCGCAAAAGGCCTTGCCATGTTCGGGAAAAAGGAGCTGGTAGGAGAAATACCGGTTGTTCCAGAACAGGAGGAAGACTCACCTCAAGCGCAGGCACACCACGCGGCGATAAAACCACAGAAGTCAGTCCGGAAAGATCTACTGCGCCGAATTCTCTTATTACTTGCTTTGTCCATTGTCGTATTGTTTTGGATATTTTCTACAATACGGAATGAATCGTCCATCAAAGAAAGCGGGGAGCCGCAATGTATCACAATACTTCGAAATTCTACGAAAAACGATGGTGTCATTACAGAAGACGAATTTGAGGAAGCGGTGAACGCCTATTACTATGATCACAAGAGGAAGGTTCCTAAGGAAAAATGTAGAGTCAATCTAAAGGGTATCGTTTTAGAAAACAAATGGGAAGTCAAGGAAGGTCGTTGGCTCTTGCCTGGTGGAAACTGGTTCACGGATATCCCGAGTGCGACTCAAGTAAGTACGAAGGAAACCGATCATGCGGAATAGCCTTCTTTTAACATCCGAAGAACAGGAGGAGATGCTTCCCGCGTTTGATGAGCATCTCTTATTTGCGCTGGAGCGTCGATATCTCGATTTCCTTGACATTTCACGCCTTGAGCTGGCGATGAATGCAGCGGAGAATGAATATGACATCGAATCGAATTTACGCATCATTCGGCTCGACGAGGTTACCTACCAAGGAGACGCCAGCGATGGATTGCATCTCCTGAATATGCAGAACGTATTGGCCGCACTGAAGGATGATTCGCACTCCGCAATTCAGATTATCCGGAACGATGGAACGAGAACATCTGTCTATTACGGTCTTTCTCGTCGGTTGGGAGTTCAGACGAGTATCAGCACACATGAATATGCCAGGATGCTTGCGCAGACTATGCACGGAAACTTCTTAGGCGTGAAGATGAATCCCTTGACTGCTGATGAAATCGACGACGAAATCATCGATCCGATTCTCAATCAAAGAGAAGTACTGGCGTTTCCAGGTATTCCATCCTTGCGTTTAAAGGATTCCAAAGCCACGTATGTCCAAGGTATAGACCGATTCGTTGAAGGCATGCGCGGCGAGAAGTACGTATTGGCCATAATCGCCGAGCCGGTCACCTTGCCGGATATCGACGGTATGATCAAGAACCTTTTTGACCTTGGTACTTCTGTCCATTCTCTCGTTAAATCCACAGTTCAGAAGATGAAAGGCTCTTCGGATACTGTGAATATTGGCATGTTCGGGATGAAGGGCGTATCGGACGCCACGACGTTTGGTGAGGCAACAACAGGTGCTGCCGCGAGATTGGGCCCCGGAAGTCTTCTAAACATGGCTGGTGGTGCGGCTGGTGGGGCTTTGACTGCGGCCGCAGGAGCTGGGCTTCTTGGAACCAAGATCGGAGCAATTGTCGGATCAGTGATCCCTGGAGCAGGAACACTGATCGGCGCTGGCATCGGCGCTGGCATCGGCGCAGTGGCTGGGGCTGGTATCACTTTCTTAACAGGCGCTCCACTATTCCGAACACATTCCTTTACGCGTTCCATTGCAAACACAACGGCAAATATGTTGGGAGGCGGTCTGTTTGGAGGCTATGCCCGAGGGTGGACGCGGAGCAGAGCGGTGACCCAGGAGGTCCTAAACAAATCCGCCGAACACTGTGAGAAACTAATCGATACCTATATCAAAAGGCTGCAAGACGGGAAGAACTTAGGATTCTGGAATGTCGGCGTTTACCTACTTGCACAAAACCGGTACACGCAACTCCGCGGGCAAGGTCTTCTTCGCTCTTGTCTGTCTGGAGACGAGACTTTTTGGGAACCCATACGACATGTTGCGCTGAACAATGAAGCATTAGGGCAATATTTGATCAATTTCAACAATCCACGCTACAACCTCTTGATGTACGGCTCCCAACAGGAGCAGGTGGAGAAGGCCGTCTCATTCGGTTCGAAAATCAGGGAGTTCGCGAATCAAGTCCAAAGACCCGTCGAGGAGGTTCTTTCGTTATTTCGGAAGGTAGACGATGCAGAGAAGGTAGATCTTCTGGAGCAAATACGTCGTCAACCTGGAAAATACAGTCGCGAAGATATCGAATGCGCCTGGAAAGAGATCGAGAATGCGCAGTTAGGTCACCCATTGGGACAAGTGATGGGAGGTGTGAGCACGCCCCTGAATACGGAAGAACTCTCGATAATAATGAACGTTCCTCGTGAGGAAGTCCAAGGCATCACAATTCGAGAAGCGGCCCCGTTTGGCGTAAACTATACTCGAAGCGGAGATGCCACCCACCAGATAACAATTGGTCATATCGTCCATAAACGTGAAGTGCTCTCGGATGCACCGTTTGACATTAGCCAACAGGCACTCAGGAAGCACGGCTTCGTTTGTGGGGTCACCGGGTCGGGTAAGACCAATACAATCATGAACCTGCTCCGTCAATCGGGCGTCCCTTTTATGGTCATAGAACCAGCGAAAAGCGAGTATCGGCAGTTGCTCAACGAATTTCCTGACTTGCGCGTCTTCACGCTGGGTAATGAAAGTATTTCACCTTTCCGTCTCAATCCATTCGAGTTTATCCAAGGGGTGGATTTACTGACGCACATTGACTATTTAAAAGCGGTGTTTAATGCAGCTTTTCCCATGTACGCGTCTATGCCTTACCTGCTCGAAGAGGCCATTATAGAGGTCTATTTAGACAAGGGCTGGGAGATATCTACGTCAACAAACCGATATTTCAACGTAAACGACAATGAACACTTTCATGATTATCTGCCGACTCTGGACGAATTGCTGGTCAAAGTCGAACGAGTCGTTGACCGAAAACAGTATGCACAAGAGCTCTCCATGGACCTGTCCGCCGCGCTGAAAGCGCGTCTCTCAAGTTTGCTATGTGGAAGTAAGGGACTCATGCTAAATACGCAACAATCCACCCCCATTGATGAACTCATGTGCGAGAATGTTGTTTTAGAACTCAGATACATGGGCGATGACGACGAAAAGACTTTCCTAATGGGGCTGATCTTCGCAAGACTTTATGAGTACCGTGAAGCACAGTATCACGCGTCCAAAGAACTCAACCACATAACTGTGATCGAGGAGGCTCACCGGCTGTTGAAACGTGTCCCAGAATATGCCTCCATGGAAAGCACGAATACTCGGGGCAAAGCGGTAGAGACTTTTTCAAATATCCTGTCGGAGGTAAGGGAATACGGGGAAGGAGTACTGATCGTTGACCAAATCCCAACGAAACTGACTGCCGATGTCGTAAAGAATACAAGTCTTAAGATCGTACATAAGCTTCTCGCAAAAGACGACCGCGATTTTGTGGGCGCGACGATGAATTTGACCCACGAGCAGAATTGCGAACTCCCGCTGTTGAGGACCGGAAATGTCGTCGTTCACAGGGAAGATCTCGATAAACCTTTTCTCGTAAGAGTACCGAGCACCAAGGACCGTCTCGGCACGTTCAACACACATGATTGTGTCAAAACAGCTATGGCGTCTTATCATGAGGCGCACGCCTATGTTTTCTGGCGTTTGCCGGGCTTCGATAAAGACAACGCAATAATAGAGACGTTCAGCAAATGCGATTTCCGCCGGTTTGACGTTAGTTCTTATCAAGCGATTATTTCCCTCGCAACAGTTTTTCTGGAAAGCCGAGGACCTGAGCTTGCCAACATCGTCAGAAAAGCGTCAGATTTGATCGAGGACAGACTGAGACCCAGGACAAAAACCGAACACTTGTGTTTTGCTATTTGGTATACCAATAGGATGTTTTTAAACATCAATGAAGCCTATTGGGGACACTATGATCAGATTTTGAGGGCACATCGCTCTTTCATAGATGCTTATTTCTCGATTCCGCAAGGAGAAGACCCTCGACCTTATTTGGAGTCGTATTCCCATGCAATGAAGGGAATTACCAACCACGGCTCGGGCTATGAACCAATGGCAACCTGGGTGGTCGCCAAATCTAATGCAACCGCCACAGTGACGTCGCAAATGGTCACAGGCCAGCCGGACATGAATTTCAGTCGTCTCAACCAAGTAGTTGAGCGATTGTGCCAAGATCTAACTCTTGGGGTCCAAGTACCCGACCGTGTTAGGCAAACCATCCATGAAGCATTATTGCAAGCAATAATGACGGACAACCCACAGGCTGGAGAGAATATCCGCTTATACAAACAAAGAGTGTTTGGAGGTGAACACTGATGGACATTTCTCAATTCACAAAGACTGTCCAGGAAACAACTGAACAATCTCAGATTACCAAAGGCTTGCAGGAACAGGCAAAGGCTCTCCAAGAGGGAAAAATCCCCGCGCCTACAGATGCAGGCGAAGTCCAACAATTGACACCAGAGCAGCAGAAGATAAACGAAGGTCTGTCTGGAGAAGTTGATCAACTCGAAGGGAAGAAAGAATTCTATCCAAGAGCATATGAAGATCAGAGGGAACACATGGGATTTGATCATGCAACAGTATTTGAAGAGAAAGACTTACGTGGGACCAGGGATATTAAACCCTCGGATGGTCTTGTTATAAACGGTGATCGTGTCATTCCGATAGAGATAAAATCGCCAAAGGAGATGGAGACGCTTCCGACGTCGGCCGATGGCACACTTAAGAATGACTATATTTCCAAAGAACGGTCTGAAATAGCGTCCAGAATCGATAAAGGTGAATTGCCCAGAGATGTCAGTCGACATGAGATATTCATGGCACAGGGTGAACACCGGGCTCAACAATTCAAGGAGAACGAATGGGATTTGCGGGGATCGCAAGGTGAGGACCTAGAAGGAAAGAGAGTACAAGTGGGATACCAGTGTCCTCTCGCCGAAAAGGACAATGTCATCGAGGCACTCAAAGACAAGGGGATTCGTGATTATGAAATTCGTGAAGGTGTGAGCACCCTTCTTGCTATTTACGATAATCCGATCTCTTAATGGGGGAAGATACGGTAACAGTCTTTTCATGCGTTGATTGGGATTTTTTGCGGAAAGGATAAGGCGAGATAAGGGAAAACGGTCAACACAAGCGGATTGTGAGCTCTGTCTTGACCTGAAATATCTCTCGTCAGGATTTGAAACACTCTGCAGAAAGGAGACATCGATATGCTTTCCAGTACCGGTATCAGTCAGGAGCCAGGAGACGATCAAAAGAATCAGCAGGAGACGCAACAAGAGAAGGACCGGGAAACACAAGAGGGAAATCAGCACGTTGACGCCCAACAGAATCGGGAAATAATCGTACAGACAAGCAAAAGTGATCGACGATGGAACAATGTAAACCTTTCGATAATATTCATAGTCTTGTTGGTCGCTGGGTTTTGCCTGTCTTTCCACATTGTGACGACCGATGGAACCGATGTAATCCTTATCCCGAAAGAACATTTGACGTTCGCAAACACCTTTGTAAATTTGCATGACGTGATCGATGAGTATAACAATGCTGGAATTATGCGAAAAGTCGAATTGGAGTCGACCTATTTATGTCAAGAGCTTCTTAAACGGGGGCATATTGTTTCCAAGCCCGATATATAGGCTTCCACTATTTAATAAGCGTCGGCCAGTCTGCGTTTCGACATAGGCACAGAGTTGAACACACGGCCAAAGGAGGGTACAACACCATGCGAAGAATTCCGATCTTCTGTCTGTTCTCACTCATCGGTCCCTTGTGTTTTTCGGAAGTCGAATGCGTCATCAAAGAGATCCATTTCTCCCATGAAGAAGGCTACGAGGTCGGAAACATCCGAAATCAGCCGGTCGGCGGCGGCGATGTTTGGGATGAGCGATCAACTCTTAACCAGAGCATTGTGGAAACAAATTGTTTTCGGGTTATTGACGAAGACGCCTTGCAAATTTCACAAATGGGATCTGGTGAATGCGTCTGGGCATATATAAACTTTCCGGGAAGATCTTCCGGGAATGTGATCGTTTCTTGGACATGGAGATATATTCGAGATGATTCAAGAACCTTGGATATCGGGTTGGTTGTTGCAGATTCAAGGAATCTAGTT
>CAZTDD010000191.1:0-8361 GCA_964612675.1 uncultured bacterium | reverse complement strand
CGGACGGAAGCGTTCGGTGCCCCTCTGTCCGTAAAGCGGTAGAGCTGTGCCGTGTCACGGGGGCTGTATTTTGACAAAAACCATTGTTCGAAAAGAAGGAGGTCTATAATGAGAGCCATAGCCACGATTGTTCTATCCGTCTGTCTGGTTTTGTCAACCGAATCGAATGCTGGAACTGACCTATCCTTTACGAAGGAAATCCGCACCGCGGTAGATCGTGCGCTTACACAAGTCGAGCGTAAGGACGCGACAGAAATACCGGAGGCCTTCGAGCAAGCGATACGCAGCGATTTGGCCGATTACTTGAATTCTGACAATCTAGCCCCCAACGATGCACATCGAAGGATCCTCCCCGCGCGTGTCGAGGATTACTTGAAGAATACGCTTCAGCAGACCTCGGCACCGAGAAAGATGACTGTCGAATATGGCCGAGTCGTGGCACGTGAGATTCTTCTTAATATCCGACTCGCGCTTGAGCGCGACCAGCCGATTCCTGTCGCGGAGAGGGCTGACCTGATCAGATCCCAATGCGAGAAACTAGTGGAGGAAGCGAAGGAGATCCTAAAACGCCGCTTTCCCAATGCGCCCCAAGATATCCACACAAAGATGACACAGATGGTGCTGGAGCGTGTTCCGCGAAAGATGAATGACCCATTCTCTCCCAGTGCTAAGCGTTTATTAAGCGAAGAAGAAATAAAGAGAATCCAGAATCAGTGGCAGAGAGTTGAACGTGAGGCAGAATCGGGCAAAGAGACTCTTTTCGTACCGCCCGGGGCTCGAAATACAGTACAAGGTATCACCAGGAGGATGGGACACTTGGCCGCACGGCTTTATCGAGTATGGAAAGCCGTCTATGAGGAAGACATACCAACAAGTATTCGTCATGACTCCGTCCTGAGAGAACTGCAGGACGAATACGAAAACAAAGTCGAGGACAATGAAACAAGCCTTCAGTACTGAGAAAGGAGTATATCACCAATGACAACAAGAACTGTATTTCCTCTCACTCTTTTCTTCCTTGTCGCTTCCCATGGTGTACTCCGCGCCGAGGACTGGAATCAGAATTACGTTGAGCAGCCGGCTTCGGTTGACATCGACGAGTACTTTGAGAACTTTGATGGACCAAATTACTGGGGTTGGTACGGTAAACACGTGAATCCAGAATCGCGCACGTTCATTTGGGAACGATCCGATAGAAAACCGTTTCCCCCGAGCGGAGGATTTCCTGGAAGTAGTCCGGATTGTCTAAGTACGCGTTGTGGCCCAGTTGAACCGTGATTGGATGGTTTTTCTCGTTGGGAATTCGTAGGTAGTAGCGAATTCCCTGCTGCACAAGCCACTCGTGTACGTCTTCAAAGGGACGATCATATAACCGGGATACCTCCCAGTCATCGAGATGAATCAACTCGATATCTCGTCGGAAGAGATGATAGCGGTTTTCGTGCGTTAGTATCTTCGCCCCTTCCTCACACTCGGTATTGACGGTCTTCCAGATTCGGTAATCCTCCGGGTATCGGACTCGGTAATATGTGTCGCGATCCATCGGACCGTATCGCAAAGCGCGCAATGAAACGTCATTGAACTTCGGCCCCATCAAAGAGAATGCCAGACCGGGACAGAGTCCTCCAATTAGGACGAGAACGGCAATGAAACGGCGCTGCCTGGGACCGGCCGTCGCAGGAAGACACATCGCGAAAGCGGCATACACGGGCAAAATGCCGAGGGCATGATAAAGATACAATCCCGATATCACATACTCATACAAGAATAGAACAAAACCGAACAACGCCATCAAAAGGAACGCGCTGCGATTTCTGCGTAGAAACAGAGACAAGAAGAAACCGGGAAGAAGCAACCCTGTGAAGAGCGGTCCGAGTTTCCAACTGGGGTTTGCCACCAAGAGATACCATGGAGTGCGAGTCAAACGGGTCATCAGGTTCGGTCCCAACTGCGCGGGTCCGTCTCCGTTTGCGAGCCATTCGACCTGGCAGGATTCCATTACCGCCGGATCGATATGTTTCCCATCAAGCCACTCATAAAAGAAGGCATAAACCGGGTTGCCTGTTACAACAACATTCCGCACATACCAGGGGATTGCAATTGCGAAGGCAAGTAAGACAAATGGTACGGTCTTTCGAAGGATGATCCGTGGGGTATGGCTTCGTATCTGGAGTAAAGGTGCCGCGGCAAGGACAGCGAAGTAGATCCAACCCAGATAGTTGATGGTCGGCATTACCCCACAAAGGAGCGCTGCCGCCTCGAACCAGCGCCAGTCCCTCCTTTGGACAAACCGCTCGATGCAATAGAAAAAGCCCGCCGTGAATGCGATTACGAGACTGTAATCGGAAACCCACACCTGATAAGTGAATCCATAGGGGAGCGCCCGAAAAGCGAGCACGCCGAGAGCGACAACCAGTTTGTTGCGGAACAGATTGCGTAAGAATCCCGCGAGGACTCCGATTGTGGCGACGCCGAGCGCAGGCGGAAGCAACTGGCCGTACACATCGGACCAGTCTCCGGCGATGTGCGCTCCGAGCACCTGGAGCACATGGAAGAGATGAGGGTAGTTTGCACCGAGGCCGATCCCCACCTGTCCGCACACGATTGTGGGGAATCCGCCCTGTTCCCAGGTTCGTTGCGCGTAGTCGACGTAGTAAATCAGGGCGTCCCAGTAATCGACCGGGAAAGCGAGAGCATGATAAAAGCTTAGTACGGTCAAGATCCCTGTGAGTGTCCATGCTGTAACGGCCAACCATCGGTCCAGTAGAGAAAGCTCAGGAACGGGATACTGTTCGAGTTCATCCTCGGGTACCGGTCTTTGGGGAAGGAAGAAGACAAATGCTCCCATGATGAGAGGGACAAGAAGAGTCTGCCAGCGTCCCAGAAAATGGAGCATACCGAGGAAGTGAAGCGGTATGCCCACGAGTCCGATTCCCATGAGGATTGCCAGCGAGATCGAATCGAGTTTGAATGCACTTTGAAGACGCCGTCTGATGTAGAGCCAGCCAACGACTCCAAAAACGATCAAAGTTGCGCAGTGAGAAAGGGTTTTGATAAGGATGGCCCCCAAGCCGGAAAGGAGGGCTCCAGGATCGAGAAGTACTTTGAACAGTTGGACTGGAACGTGTTTCCAGAGAGGGGTGCCCCAGGAATTGAGGAACAGGAAATGAATGAGCACGCCCGCGAACCAGGCGATGCCCAGAAGTACAGCAACGTCGGAAATCGATCTCTGGGAGCGGGAGGAGCGAGTCGATTCTCGATCCTCGTCTGGAAGCGGAGAGGATTGCACGGTCAATCCAGCGGGAGTTCTTTGCCGGTCAAGCGGCGATAAGCATCCAGGTATCGCTCCCGCGTTCTCTCGATAATGTCGTCGGGCAACGTGGGTGGCGGCGGATTCCGGTCCCACTGGGTTTGGAGGAGATAATCTCTCAGGAACTGTTTATCGAAAGCGTGTTGCGGTCGTCCCGGTTCATATTCGTCTGCGGGCCAGAAGCGCGACGAATCCGGTGTCAGCACTTCATCGATCAGCAATAGACCTTCCTCGGTTTGTCCGAATTCGAATTTCGTATCGGCGAGGATAATTCCTTTTGTTTCGGCAATTGCGGATCCTTTGCGGTAGATTGTCAGGGCGCGATCGCGGGCTTCCTCGGCGAGCTCTCCGCCGATCCTATCGACCATCTGGTCGAAGGTGATGTTGATATCATGTCCCTCGGTGCTTTTCGTGGCCGGCGAGAAGATCGGTTCGGGCATTCGATCCGATTCGCGAAGTCCTTCCGGCAACAGATTACCGCCGACCGGAATTCCCTGTTGGTACTCGCCCCAGCCGGACCCGGCCAGATATCCCCGGACAACGCACTCGACGGGCAGTGGATCGGTCTTTTTGACCAGCATCGCACGATGGGCAAGTAGGTCCGGATAGCGGGAGAACGGCTCTGGGAACCGGTTGATATCGGTGGTGATGACGTGATGCGGTTTCGCCTCGTCAATTTCATTGAACCAGAATTCGGACATGGCGGTCAGAATCCGTCCTTTGTCCGGAATTCCTTCGTTCATGATCACATCGAATGCGCTGATGCGATCCGAGGCTACGAGCAACAGTTTGTCGTCCACACTGAAGATATCGCGGACTTTCCCGCGACGGTGGTGTTGGACTTCGGGGATTTCGATACTTGTAAGTGCTTGTCGTCTCATCATTCCTCACACCGAAAGAGTCACGATAGTAGACTCCGTCTCTCCATTTGCCAAGGGAATGTTTGTTTCTTCACGCAGAAAATGCGCCGCCTGTTCCGGCGGAGTTGGGTTAATGTAAAAACCGGTTCCCCATTCGAATCCAGCGACATGGGTCAGTTTTGGGATGATCTCGATATGCCAATGATAGCTGGGAGTGGAAGTTTCATTCGTTGGGGAGGTATGAATCATAAAATTGTACGGGGGATCGGAAAGGGTGCGTTCGATTTTCCCCAGCGTTGTACTCATCATTTGGCCCATCAGCACAACCTGATGGCGTTCGAGTTTGTCGAAGTGGCTTTGGTGTTTTTTCGGTAGAATCCATGTCTCGAACGGGAATCGAGAAGCGAAGGGACAGATCGCAATGAATTCCTCATTTTCATCGATGATGCGGTTCGCAGTCATCGTCTCCTGTCGGATAATGTCGCAGAAGATGCACCGTTCTTTGAAGCGGTAGTATCGCTCCGAGCCGTTCATCTCTTCGTTGACTCGCTTGGGTACGATAGGCATGGCGATCAACTGCGTGTGAGGATGTTCGATGGACGCACCGGATTCACGGCCGTGGTTTTTGAAAATCAGAACGTAACGGAACCGTCGATCTTTTTTCAATTCGATGGCGCGGTCACGGTATGCCCAGATGATTTCCTCGACCTGGCGTTGGGAGTAGGTTCCGAACGAGGATTCGTGTTCGGGGCTTTCGATGATCACTTCATGGGCCCCGATGCCGTTCATGGTGTCGTACATGCCGTCACCCATGCGTTCCACCTGACCTTCCACGCGGAGCGCAGGATATTTATTGGGGACGACGCGCAACCACCATCCTTCGGAGTCCTTGGATTTGCCGGGTTCGCGGTACGCGAGGACTTCGGGTGGCGTCTTGTCTTCGTTACCCGGACAGAAAGGGCACATTCCCGCCGGTTTTACACGGGGTTGACTCGTATAATCCATCGGCCGCTTGGCGCGCTCAATCGAAATGATGACCCAGCGGCCGATAATAGGGTCTTTTCTGAACTGTGGCATTGACCTCTCCTTTGTCTGGAAGACAGACAAACATGGTAGCAAGCGGAACGGGGTGAGGTCAAATGGGCACTCCGGGGAAGCGTGCGTCCCCGGACCGCCCTATTTCCTGTATGATTCAAAAAAGTAGAAAGAAAGGAAGGGAAGATGCGGTCGGTCGAACTGAAGACTCGTGAGATCCAATGTGTAGTCGGGGATAATTCCGAGCAGGATGAGCACCGGGCGGGCTACAACGGGGCGTGGTCGCTGACCTCGGTGCACGAACCGGTGAATCTGTACGTTCCGGCATACGGCGGCCTCAATCTTGAACACATCTTCGACGGGTCGTCGATTCACGGCGAGCACCAACGCTATTTCGAGCCGCGGAACCACCCGATGGAATTGGAACGGGATGGTGAGGGTGTTGTCCTGTATCAATCGCCGACGCCGTACACCGGGGTTGAATCGTGGACAACGTTCAGAGTCGAGGAGCCGAATCGGGTTCGATTTCGGTTTCGCGCACGGCCCAGCAAGGTTGATTTCAAATTCGGATACGTGGGATTTTTCTGGGCAAGTTACATCAATTGCCCGGAGAACAAGAGCATCTATTTCGGCACTCCGGCTGAAAATGAGAAGGGGTGGCGTTGGTACCAGCACTGTACGTTGGCTCACGGGCGGGATAGCACGGTCCGGTCGGCGGAGGACGCGGTCGATACTCCCATTGATGGAGACGATCACAGGTACCTGTACTCGGCATTTTCGCCGGTTCGCTATGCCCGGCCATTTTACTACGGTGTTCGGGGCAAGATGGTCCTCATCTATGTCTTCGAAGAGAATGACGGTATTGTCCGTTTCAGCCATTCTCCATCCGGAGGCGGGCGGACGCCGGACGATATGGACACCCGTCCGGCATGGGACTTTCTGCAGATTCTCCCGAATCCGGAGGCGGGGAGAAGGTACGAAATGAAGTTGACCGCGATCTATAAGCCGTACGAAGGCCGTACGGACGTTATTCGGCAGGTGGATGCGGTGTTGGGTAAGTGAGCCCAGCGATGCGGGATGTCTACTTGTCGAGAAGGAAGAATGTTGGGTAGAGTGGATGAGGAATTGGTGGGCTACGGGCTCTGGGGAATGTCGACCAGAGATGGATGGTGAGACACAACACTGAGGTGGGGAAGGATCAACCCCCTCCTAACCTCCCCCGATCTTCGGGGGAGGAATAAGTATTTTCTCCCCGCGATTTCCCGCGATCGATTTCCCACGATCTTGGGGAAGAAACACGAGGAGTTGGTGGGCTACGGGCTCTGGGGAATGTCGACCAGAGATGGATGGTGCGAAACGACGCCCGTGAGCCCACCCTACAGGCCGCTCAGAGAGGTTGTTTTCAAGCGAGTTGGATACGAGGTGAAGGATGCCGGAAGCCGTAGGGATGGTTGAACTGTCAAGTATCGGCATGGGGTATGAAGCCGAAGACGCCATGCTGAAAGAAGCGGGCGTAACGCTGGTCGTTGCGCGAACGATCTGCTCGGGAAAGTACATCGTTGTCGTTCGCGGGGATGTATCGGCAATAGAAGCCAGCGTCGATGCCGGATTGCATGCCTGCCCGGAGACCGTGATCGATTCGCTGGTCATTCCCAGCGTTCACCCACAGGTATTTCCGGCGATTTCGGGTACGGTCGAGCTTCGGCCGGACGGAGCGCGTGCGCTAGGGGTTGTCGAGACGTTTTCGGCGTCCTCTGCGATTGAAGCGGGAGACGCGGCCGTCAAGGAAGGCGACGTCGATCTATTCCGCATACACCTGGCCATGGCCATAGGCGGCAAGGGGTTCTTGTTGGTTACGGGCGACGTCGACGCGGTGAGGACCGCGGTTAATGCGGGGGCCGAGATGGGATCGTCGCGCGGACTCCTGGTCAGCAAAGTCGTGATCCCGAATCCGAGGCCGGAGCTTTTCAAGGAGTACCTGTAAGCGAGGCAGTGCAGGTCCGGCCCGTTCTCTTTCCCTTACTGATTTTTCTCCGGCTGTGACGGAACACGGCCTTCCAGCTCGCGGATACGATCTCGAAGTTCCGCAGCCAATTCGTAGTCCTCTTGCTGGACGGCTTCCCGCATGCGCCTTCGCAGATCGTCACGAGGATCGCGGGGTATCTGTTCTTTGATTTGTTCAGCAAGCTGCCGTAAAAATAAAACCTCGCCCGATTCCTCGAAATACTCCTCGCGATCGTGATCGCACAGGAATGCGCGAATCTTATCGAGTGCTTCTTCAATGATGCCGAGGGATTCGACCGGTTTATTTCGACGAAGGGCAAGGTTTGCTCGCGCTCTCGCATTCATCATGAGGACATAAGGCCGATAGCGCTCCAGCGCGAGCCGATCCTCTTCATTTGCGGCATACTCGCGGATCAAGTCAAAGACGCGGAGATTGCGGCTCGTATCTCGTATGACTCCTTCATAATCTTCGAGATGAAAGAGACTGAGATATCTGTAGTAGTATTGCAGAGCTTCGTTCCTCAGCTCCACGCATTCATCTCCGCACAACCGAAAACCTTCGGTCGTTCCATAGCGATACTGGTAATTCTGTTTCTTGTCTTCGTAATACTCGAGAAGCGACTCGTACCCGAAAGGACGCTGTCCATCCGGTCGTCCCATACCTTCCATCTGCAGGAGACCAAGGTCGAGACGCATCTGCACCTTCTCACGGCCATCGTCGCCGATGATTTTCCGTACGGTAATCTCGTCGGGTTCGTAAGGCCACTCTTCCAAGATTCCCGTTATATCCATACTTTTCTACCTCATTAAAATGTCGGCCGATGCGGGTCTCTGCTCCGGGGCCGACGGTCCTACGCGCCTTCTTTATTATCCTACCCATCAAGTTCTGCAGGTCCAAGTCTGAAAACGCTGTCTGGGGTACCGTAGAATGGTGAATCGTATTTTGTTCGCTGATTCTTCACGTGAAATCCCTCAGATTCGTCCGAGATAAACTCGGAGGCGCCGTTTCCCTCAGAAGAGTTGGTGGGCTACGGGCTTGAGGGTTGTTGACAATAGATGGACGGTGCAAAACAACGCCCGTGAGCCCACCCTACACGCCAATGTCATTAAGTTAGGAAAGGGCGAAGCCGTTTACTGGGAGGGCGAGGCTCC
>CAZTDD010000190.1:0-8450 GCA_964612675.1 uncultured bacterium | reverse complement strand
TTCCTAACTTAATGACATTGCCTCCTAACCTCCCCCGATCTTCGGGGGAGGAAAAGGAAACGAGCGTGTCTGCAGCGTATTCTCCCCCAAGACTGACGGGCTCGCAAGAAGTCGTAAGTTGGCATCGGAGCTTCCCTCTCCCCCAGGGAGAGGGTTAGGGTGAGGGGCTACCATTGCACCGGATTCGGGTATTATTCTCCGCTTGTGTATTCGCCAGAGACAGCAAATGAATCAGCGGCAAAGGGTTTGGATGATGACAGAAATTCATTAAATACGGAGGGAGGGGTGAGTAAAGTGCAAAGATCCCTCACCCCGGCCCTCTCCCAGAGGGAGAGGGGGAAGAACTCCGCCGGACTTGTTGCGGTGCCGCTAAAACTGACGGCGTCAAGATTGGGGAAAGAAACTGAAACGAATATCAGCGCCAACCGACTTGGAGGAAATTCTGGGAGGGTGAGGCTCCCGCCGAGCCGGGGTTCCCTTCCTGTGCGCGGCTCACCAGGAGCTTCGCCCTCCCGCGAAAGGTCCGTCATCTTCTTAACTTAATGACATTGGGTGTAGGAGGGGGTTGATCGTCTGTCTCACAATCGACTATTGAAGCGCGGTCGTTTTTTCATTCATGCCGTAGGTGAATTGTTGTTGTGTTCGTTTCGGTGGAAATCCGGCGGGATTCGATCCAGAATAGCGGTAAAACCAGTTCCGGAGAAACCGTTTTAAATGAATCCATTGAAACGAATCATTGTGAGCCGAGACCGGATTTTGCAGCGAGTGGATGAATTGGCTGAAGAAATCCAGAGAATATATTCCGACGATCGTCTAATTCTGATTTCCGTATTGAAAGGCTCTGTCATCTTTCTTTCTGACCTCGTTCGCCGTCTCGGACCGAATACGGAGTTCTATTTTCTTCAAATGTCCAGCTACCGGGGTACGACAACTCCACAGGAAAAACCCGATTTGACCGTACTGCCCCATCCCGATCTGAAAGAGCGACACGTGCTCATCGTGGAAGACATTCTAGACACGGGTCAGAGCCTGGCTTACGCTCGCGACCACTTCGCGGCGTTAGAACCCGCATCGCTACGGATCTGTGTGTTGCTCGCGAAGGAAGGCTACGAGTCGTCGCCGATGCCGAATCCGGATTTTGTGGGCTTTGTGATTCCACGTAAATTTGTTGTGGGCTATGGGTTGGATTATCAGGAGCGCTATCGCGGCCTGCCCGACATCGGCATCCCTGCGGATCTTCCGTAACGATCAGAACAGCTCCTGCTGAATGACCTCGGGTTGTTCTGGTGTAGGTTTGTGCTTTTCGGCAAGCGATTCGAGCCAGCCTTCGAAGCCCGTATCCTCGGGCATCGTGGCAAGATCCAGCGGAATACCGCCTTTTTCGATCAGCGCCTTGTTCCCCTCGGGGACATCATCGTCCGCCCTCACAAAAACCGGACACCATTTCGATTTCAGCGCGGTGGTCGCCCCGGCCCATGTGCCGCCTCGGTCTTTTGCGCTGGAGATGACAACCGCGTAGTCCGCCAGACAGTAGATCAGCGGGTTCCGTCCCATCGCTTTGCCCGGAGTGAATGGCGAAGACGGGTTGAATGGAGTAATCAGTGCGAGTTTCTCCTCCAGCAGGAAATTGCGCACCTCGGGATCGAGCAGCGTCTGTTCGAGGCTCGCGGCGACGACTCCGACAGCGCTGCCCGCTTCCTCCAGCGCAGCGGTCATCGCCAGACGGTCTACTCCACGCGCTGCACCGGAGACAACACTCAATCCTTCCTGCGCACACCGTTCGCCGATTTCTTTTGCTCTCTCTTCCCCTTGCGGATCGGGGTCTCTCGATCCAACAACGGCTACACCCGGGTCGGAGAGCAGCTCGCGAGGGCCTGCCCCAAACAAGACCGGCGGGGAGCGGTGCTGAAGGCGAGTTTCGAGTTTCTCCGGGTAGTGCGGGTCCGCGCGAGTCAGCATCCAGATTCCTCTGTTGCCGAGACGTTCGAGTTCGATACCCAGCTGTACGCCTCTCCCGAGCAGAGCCGCGATTCGAGCCGCGTCCTCGTGAGGGATATCCAATGCCTCGCGGATCTCATCGGCCTCTTTTCCGAGCAGCGTTTCCGGGGTCGAGCAGCCCGCTTGCGCAATTCGATCTTCCAGACTGCTCCATTCTGTTGGCGAGAAAGGTTTCACCATGCCCGCTGCATTGTTTTCCTGACCGATTGGAGCGCAGAGGAGAGCGATGACCTGGCTGGTTTCGTTGTGTCCGTCGAATTCCATTGAATGGTTCCTGTTTCTGTAACGCACGCCAGTGCGAATGGATAAACGATACCGCTGCCAGCTGGGTGGCCCCGATTGCTCGCCAATCGGGGTGGCGGAGCCACAAGAGGCTCTCAGCCCGGCCAACGAATACGAACGCCGACGGCTCTCTCTTCCTCGTAATGCCGGGCGGAACTCCAAGGCCAATCGCATGCCGTCGACAGGAGTCCTGCTCGAACTGGGTTCTCATGCATGTGATCGGAGTTCTGCTGGGTGGCCCCGATTGCTCGCCAATCGGGGTGGCGGAGCCACAAGAGGCTCTCAGCCCGGCCAACGAATACGGACTCCGACCGATTTTTCTTCCTCGTAATGCCGAGCAGAACTCCACGGCCAATCGCATGGCGTCGACACCAGCCCTATTCGAACTGGATTCTCATGCATGTAGACGAGTTTCTCACGGATCTTCTCCTCGCTGAAAACATTATAGGAATAATACTTTCGCTGCCAGAAAGGATCACCCTTTTGAATCAAACTTGCATACCGAACAAGATCCTGGCGGAGAAAACGCTGAATATGATACGAACTCATCCGTTTCCATTGTTGGACGAAAACGCTGAGCTGTGCTTTCACGGGAAACCAGACCATAGCGTGCACATGGTCCGGCATGATCACGAATCCCATGCAGTGACCGTCCCTGCTTTGCAGTTGGGAGTCTAGCACGCCGAGGAGTATACGCTTCGCTTGAGCGTGGTCCAGCAGCCGACGCCGTCGGTAGCAAGAAAACGTGAGGAAGTGCGCGTGGAGTTCGTTATCATAGATCGCTCGGCCGGGCATGTTTGATTTTCTACATAGAAACTAACGCACATTGTTTGGAACAGAGGATTTGCGCTTTACCTCTTGCGCTTTCAGCGCCCCGATTGACGAGCAATCGGGGCCACCCGGGTCTATTGTCTCGTTTCAATCTCGGTTACGTAGCTCAGCAACCGCCGATTGAGTTCATCTCGATTAGTTCCATAATGGACTTGTCTGTGACAGTTGGGACACAATGCAACGACAGATTCCAGACAATCGCGTCCCCCTTCGGATAGCGGCTCGATGACGGCATTGCCACCGTCGAGTACCTGGCAATTAGCGCGTGGAGCCTTCCCTGGCTTTTCGTAACCTCTCTGCTTTCCGTGCTTCGATCTCATTAGGTTCGAATTTCGTCTTGAGCGGAATCTGTCCGCGGGGCATGCCAACCAAAACGCGATACTTGCCGTTGCAATCCGTAAAGTATATCCGCTCATAGTCACCGAAGGGTAATAGCTTGGGTAAGTTCTCCGGGTTTGCCCAAAGAACACGCTCCCCTTTTTCAAGGTACCTGCTGAGCCCCATTTCATCCCAAATCTCTCTGTCAACCTCCATTTCTTCAGGTTTCCGTCTAAACCAGCGCACAGTCTTTTCTAGAATAGTTATTAGAGCAGAAACTCCACCCAAGATTTCCGAGACCATAATGATCTATAACCTGAAAAAGACGCTGAAATTGCCGACGAATCACTCACCACACAATTCCCGAGTCAAGCCCTGGCGTGTGGTTTCAAGATCTGTTTCAAGAACATGTTTACCATTTGTAGTGAGGCCTCTGGCCGACCTGCCAACCCTGTCTGGTCAATTCAACGACCCGTGGATGTTCCGCAGAGTACTCCTCCGACCTCCAAAACATAGTTGTAAAAAGGTAGGCGGCCCCGACGACTACTAGGGACATGAAATACGTCATTATGATGCTAACCCCGCCGCCGACAATGGATATGGCAGTAGACTCGGATCGATTCTGTGGCAGCGTGAAGGAGTACACCGTGGCCACGGTACCCAGCACTAACCACACGCATAGCAGTATTGTGCCGACGCGCTCGTGGATGAACTTGCATCTCCGACAACGCGGGACCCAGGTCTTGAGAGTTTCATACTCCTGGGTGTAGTGCATGCCCACTACAATATAGGTAGACTTCCGGTGAAGCACCCGATATAAATCGACATCGAGTTTGGCAACCTGATCTGAAGGTTCTCTCTTACAAAACCAACAACACGACTCGTCCCACTCTGGCGTTTGGCTCATGATGTTTCTTCATAACTACACGTATGCTTGCGGGCGAATCCTTGGTCTTTCGGTCGAATACGCATTGTGCGAGAATCTCTTCAATCGACACGCTTTATCCGACCGTCCCCGTCAGCTATTAGAGGACTATTTACTCGTAGCATAGCCCGACACTAATATCTCGTCAATATCGAAATGAGATTCTCATGCCGAGGCGTTCTGTCGAAGCATGTCGTAGATAGCAGAGTCTGCTGGCCGTTCATCAAGTGCTTGACATCCAACCATATCCTCCGTATGGTTTTCTGTATGAAAACGACGCTTAACATAAGCGACGCGACGATCTCGCAATTGAGGCAAGAAGCGGCCCGCCAGGGACGAACCATGTCTGAACTCGTCGAGGCTGCTTTGCGCAAGCTCCTTACCGAGCCTGCTTCGGAAGAGGCGCTGCCCCCACTCCCGAAGCTGCACAGCGGCGGCGCTAGAGTCAACGTGGCGAATCGCGAGGCGTTATACGACGTGATGGAGCGTTGAAGGTGTTCGTTGTAGACACCAATATCTTACTGTACGCGGCGGATGCCGATTCCCCCGATCACACACGATGTCGCGAGCTGCTGGAGTCGTGGCGTCTGCAATCATCGCCGTGGCATGTGACGTGGGGGATTGTCTACGAGTTTTTGCGAGTGTCGACACACCCCAATGTGTTTCGTAAGCCGTTCAAACTCACGGATGCGTGGGCCTTTATTCGGGCCACGCTCGCGTCTCCCAGCCTCATTCCACTCATCCCGACAGAACGGCATCAAACGGTCGCGTCGGAGGTGTTCAACGAAATCCCGGATATTCGGGGCAATCTCCTTTTTGACGCACGCACCGCGATCCTGATGCGCGAGCACGGAATCAAGACGATCTACACCCGGGACACAGATTTCCATCGCTTCCCGTTTCTCGATGTTGTCGACCCCATGTATGGAGAGCACAGGAGACGCGGCTCAAGAGGGCGCGGCAAGCCGCGCACCTAATGTGTGACGGGAAGAAAATGGCAGGACACCGTGTGAAGCTCAGCGGAAATCCAGATGTAGAGTCTCCGTAAACTGTTTCGCAGACGCGACGGTCTTCAAGAAGGGGTAAGAACAATGAACCAACCACATTCCAAACCACCAGTAGCAAGACGAAAGAGAACGACGCTCGCAGCGGTGATCCTCGCAGTTCTCTTCTGCGGGAGCGGAATCGCCCGGAGCGAGACCATGCGGCTGGAGAGTCCGTCCCTTCTGGTCGAAGTAGATACGACAACCGGGAACTGGTCGCTGCTCGACAAGCAGGCGAACGTGACATGGCCGTCCGAGGGAACCGCCGGGCCGGGCGTCGGTGAAGGGCTCGATGGCACGTTCGACGAGGCCAAGCGCTCCGGGAAGTGGATTCGGCTCGTTCGAGACGGCATTCGTGTGACATTCAAGTTAGTGAACAGTGGACGCGGAGTCGAGATTGTCTACGACGGCGAAGACTTGAATGAGATCCGTGTATTAAAAGACGCACTTGCTATCGAAAGCGACGAAGACGGCTACATGATCGTCCCGTGCCGTGAGGGGCTTATGATCCCGGCAGACAGCGGCGTGGCTTTCGAGCGCACATTCGGCACATCTCAGTATGAAGGCTGCCACATGAATATGCTGGGATTTGTCAAACGCGGTGCGGGCCTGGTCCTCACATGGGACGATGCGTATGTGTGGCCTCAGTTGAAGAGCACAGTTACAGACGAAAATGGGCAGCGCCTCACAACCGAGCTGAGACTGGAACGCACGGCACGCACGTTCCGTCTGACTCCGCTCGGACCCGGCGACTGGAATACGGTTGCCGAAGGTTATCGCGAGATCGCCCGTCAAAAAGGCTTCGCCGTCACGCTGCGCGAAAAGATCCGCCATGACCGCCATCTGCGTCTTATGCTCGGCGCGTCGAATGTCAAACTGTGGCACTGCCTGGCACGGCGCATGAATGAGGAGAGTACCGAGGAAGAATGGGTTCGAGTCAACTGGACATTCGACGAAGCCGCGGCAATTGCGGAACATCTCCACGACGATCTGGATATCGCTTCATGCTTCTTCATGATCGGTGGTTGGACCGAGAGCGGATACGATTGCCGCCACCCCGACAACCTTCCCGCCAATCCCGAATGCGGCGGCAACGAGGCACTCGCCGACGCGATTGAGCGGATTCAAGATCTCGATTATGTCGCGTGCCTTCATGACAATTACCAGGATATGTACCGCGACGCGGAGAGCTGGGATCCGAAATATATCGCCAAGAAGCGGGACGGGTCTCTGGTGCAGGGCGGTCGTTGGCTGGGCGGACGAGCGTATATTGTTTGTCCGGCGAAGCGTGTCGAACTCGCAATGCGCCCGCAGAATCTTCCGGAGACCGAAAGACTTTTCCACCCCTGGTCGTATTTCATCGACACAACCTACGCCGCCGGGCCGCGCGAGTGTTTCGACTCGAATCATCCGATCGACCGTAACGATGATATCGAGTGGAAAATTCGGATCAGCGATGAGGCGCGCGAACTCTTTGGCATTTTCGGGAGCGAATGCGGCCGCGAATGGGCGCTGCCTCATAGCGATTTCTTCGAGGGACTTGTAGGCGTCTCGGGACGCTATTATCACAACCTCAAGCCGGACGAACTCGGTGCACAGCCGATACCGTTCTGGGAGATGGTTTATCACGACTGCCAGATTTGTTACGGGAAATACGGCTATTCTGCGAACGAGGCGGCGGAGTATGTTGCGCATCATGTTCTCGCTGCAAGGCCGCTTCATTATCACTCAATACCTCACCATCTTTACTGGAAAGACAAACCCGAGGAGCAGGAACCGGCGGGCGAGCGCGCCTGTTTTACACGAACGGACAACGGTTGGGCGGAGGGATTTCATCCAGCGGATGTTTTTCTCAAGAACACGCATGAAGTGCTCGGCCCGCTTCACTATGCCACCGCCCACGATCGACTCACGCAGCTGAGTTTCTTGACAGCGGATCGCTGTGTTCGCAGCGCGAGGTATGGCGAAGGTAGTGATGCAACAACCGTTGTTGTGAACTTCGGGCCGGAGGATGCGTCAGTGGAGTCACAGTGGGGCGGGGACGTACTGCTGCCGAGCTGGGGATTCGTTGTCGACAGCCCGCGCTTCACGGCGTTTTATGCAAAGCATTGGAATGGGAGAGACTATCCGGACGGAGCCCTCTTCACGATTCAGCCCGTCAAGGGAAAGAACTTGGCAAACGCCAAGAAGCTGCGCGTGTTTCACGCCTTCGGGGATCCGACAGTTGTTTGGAATGGGACGAGTTACGGGGTTCAGCGAGAGGAAGTTGTAGAAGTCAGTGATTGAGGTGTTCAATCATTGCTCGGATGAAAAACAGACGCTCTGCGCCTCTTTGGGCAGGTCGATCAAAACGAAGTACGATTCCGGATACAAGTAATCCTCGCCCGACTCGTCGGTTACCCGCAGGTATCCATCCTTTGCCGCACTCTCGTCAGGAATGACGGCGTAGACTTTGCGGATCTCCAGATCTTCGCAGCCTCTGTCGTCGATACAGAGCGCGAATCCTTTCTTCGTATTGGGTCTGGTTAGCATTAGTCACAAGGGCCGCTAACGTACAATAAAACATGAATGTACAGAGATACATAAGCATAAATTATTCAATGAGAAAAGGCAAATTCTGCGGAGGGATGAGCGTTTTTCACAACAAAAAAGGTCTTGAAACGCTTGACTTTTATCGTAATATTGCGATAACAATGGGGAGGACGGAAAAATGCCCGAAACGGAAGTGTTCGTTTTCGCCGACGACGATGGATCGGTCCCGTTGCTGGATTGGCTCGACCAGCTTCCGACGAAGGTCCAGGACAAGTGCATTGTGCGGATCGAGCGTCTCAAGAGATTGGGTTATGAACTTCGGCGGCCGGACGCTGACCAACTCCGCGAGGGCATTTACGAACTTCGAATACGATATGGTCATGTCAACTACCGAATCCTCTATTTCTTGATGCAATCGCAAAAAGTCGTCGGGATGCGGGAAGTGAGGTGTCAACCCCCTCTGAATCCAGGACTTTCCCCAGTTTTTAGGGGTCGTGGAACAGCGATAGCTGTAGATTTTT
>CAZTDD010000189.1:0-8558 GCA_964612675.1 uncultured bacterium | reverse complement strand
CACCCCGGCCCTCTCCCAGAGGGAGAGGGAGAAGATCTCTCCAGACTTTTTGCGACCTCGTCATACTTCATGGGGTGACAACAGGAGTCAGTAATGTGCGGTTTTTGTGGAATACATTGGTTTGATCCGAATCGACCTATTGACAAAAAGTTGCTGGAGTCGATGACACGGATCCTCGAACATCGCGGGCCGGACGATGAAGGGATTCATGTCGAACCAGGACTCGGATTCGGTCACAGACGCCTGTCGATTATCGGCCTCGGTGACGGACAACAACCGATGTCGACGGAAGATGGTTCGATCTGGGTTGTTTATAACGGCGAACTCTACAACCATCCCGAAATCCGCAAGAACCTCGAAAGCAAAGGGCATGTCTATCGGACTTCCTCCGATACGGAGTCGTTTCTCCATCTATACCGGGAGCGCGGATTGGATTTTCTGGAGGAAGCGCGCGGTATGTTTTCGCTTGCCCTGTGGGACCGCAACAAGCGGCGGCTCATCCTGGCGAGAGATCGATGCGGAATCAAGCCGCTCTTTTACTACCATCAGCCTGGAGTCGGCATCCGTTTCGCGTCTGAGATTAAGTCGCTGCTGTGCGACCGGTCGATCCCACGTGAGATCGATTTGGAGGCGTTGGATCTGTATTTGGCGTTTCTTGCAACGCCTTCTCCGTGGACGCTTCTGAAAGGGATCAAGAAACTCGAACCCGGCGAGATGTTGATCATCGATGACGGAGAGGTGAATCTCCGCACGTATTGGGATCCCTGGTCGCATATCCGAACAGACCCCTCAATCAGCGACGCAGAGGCTGTGCAGCTGGTTCATGACAATGTTCGCGACAGCGTGCGTTCGCATTTGCTCTCGGACGTGCCGGTGGGTGCGTTCCTCTCCGGGGGGATCGATTCCAGCGTGGTGGTCGGCTTGATGGCGGAGCTGTGCGGACCCGGTGTGCCGACGTTTTCCATCGGTTTCGAAGGGCAGTCTCTATTCGACGAGACAAGTGACGCTCGCCAAATCGCCGAGACTTTTATGACCGAACACCACGAAGAACGACTGAGTCCGAACGATCTCCTCGAACTCTTGCCTCAGTTGATGTGGGCGTTTGACGAGCCACTCGCGGATTCCTCCGCGCTGCCCACGTTTGCGGTTTCGCGGCTGGCAAGAAGGCAGCTGAAGGTCGTACTTTCAGGCGATGGCGGCGACGAAGTGTTTGCAGGATATCGAAAGTACACAGGCGAATACTATCGCCGGTTCATCGAGTGGGTACCGCCAAATGTGCTGAAGACTGTCAATGATGTTGTTCAGAAGTCGATTCCGGAGTCGCGCTCCGGCGGGTTTATGGACGGATTGCGACAGGCGAAGAAGTTTTTGCGCGGATTGGCGCCGGATCCGGTGGATCGACACCTGGGCTGGGCGATTCATTTCGAGGACGAGCTGCGACACGGCATTTACAGCGATGATGTTCGCTCTTCACTCGGTGGGGTGACTCCGAGAGACCTCTTCGCGGGGCGGTTCGATGAGGCCGATACGGACGATTTGCTCAATCGGCTGCTGTGGATCGATTTTCGACAGGGGCTGCCGGACGACATGCTTGTGAAAGTGGACCGGATGTCGATGCTGAATTCGCTCGAGGTTCGGGTCCCGTTTCTGGATCACCAACTGGTCGAATCGGTCTTCTCGCTGCCGAGTCACCTGAAGCTGCGCGGGAAGACAACGAAGTGGATTCTGAAGGAAGCGTTTTCCGACCTGCTGCCGCAGAAGATACTTCATAAGCCGAAACACGGGTTTGATGTGCCCATTGGTGAATGGATAAAGAAAGATCTTCGTGAGGTTATCGAGGACGTGTGCGGGGAGAGAGCCGTAGCGAATCGAGGTTTGTTCGACCCGCGAGCCATTCGCCGCCTGCTGGACGATCATCTGTCCGGCAGGCGGGAACTCAACAATCAGTTTTGGATTCTGCTCAGTCTGGAGTGGTGGCAGCGTCTGTATCTGGATCAAGATCTTCCGACTCGTCCAGCCGCTTGATCGGGACCGCCTTTACCAAGCCTAATCTCCGAGGCATTCCTTTGGAACCCAGCTTGACCTCCTCGGTTGTATAGAGCACCTCAGCGAGAACCCTGTCGCCGGGTTTCAACGTGTTTTCGTTGAACTGCTGCTTGTTCACGCCTCGCCGTTTGAACCAGAGAAAGCCGTCGTAGCTGTGCAGCCGGAATGTGAAGCTGTTCCCGGTATGGGACAGGCTGTTGATCTCGATGGCGATACGATCTCCGGTTTGGATTCTCGGTTCCAGATAAACCACACGTTCTTTGCCGTTCGGCGTGTCAATGAACGTGTTCGTCACGTTGGTCACCTTCAGCCGAAGCAGATCGCCCACTTTCACTTCCGGCACCTGCTTGACAAAACAGCGGTACCGTTGGCCGACGGCATCGACACTGATGAATCCGGGGTTGCCCTCGAGCGGTTTGCCTGTTTTCGAACAGACTCCACGCCGCTCGACCACAAAACCGACTTCGGCGTTGACAAAGGTATTGACCTGGACGTCGTCCGGTTCCACATAGAATCGCCGTGTCTCCGCAAGAAGGTCCCTCAGCGTCTCCAGAGCGGTCAGGTCGCCGTTGCTCGCGTTGGGCTGATCGTGCGCGAGAAGGTACTCGGTGGCGAGATCGTAGGCCGTCCGATATTCGCCGAACTGGACCGCATTGGTCACCTTTTCGATGACTTCGCTTGGTGATCGCATCTCCTGAGGAACTTCGCTTTGGACTCGCTTTTGAAGGTTGTCCAGCAGAGAATCCTCCAATATGGAGGAGAAATCGGAACGATGCCGAACGAATGTACGATGAGCCAAGAGGAAGCACTGTCGGTCAAGCTGATCCATCAATCGTTCAAGATAGAAGACAGCCGCGTCTTCCCGGCCTGATTTCCTTTCTTTTTGAGTTGGCTCCGCCATGGTACTCACTCCTTTATGAGGGGACTCATTTCTACAGTATCCCTTGCCCCTCGAGTTTCTGTCATTGAAGAGTGTATAACGAGCGGGAGAAAGAGTATTCACGGTTGTGTAAAAACTTGCAAAAAGTTGTATCCAGTAAATTTATGCGAACGGAGTTCAAACTGGATATAGCTACCGAAAGGTCGAATCCGCTGTGTTCTCTCCTTCCGGTTCTTCGCAAATCCGCCTTCGACCCTACGGCCTGCACTTTGTTCACCGGTCTCGGTTGCGTAGTCGTTTTTGGCACACCCAGCCGATCTCGGAGAAATAGAGCGTGCCAAACTGACTCTGTTCAATCCTTGAACAATTCTATCTCCTCGATGGATGGTTCTTATTTAGGTTGAGATCGAATTGCATAAGTCATTTATTATGAATTGGTTACGCTTGTACTTCTTTTCTTTTTGTCGAGACCAACCCTCTGGAATGGAACTTGCACCCTTTTTGGTCCTAAAAACGCTCAACTTTGCTCTGTTCGAGTAAATCTGAAACGATGCTTCGACGCCTGTTGTACATACTACCCGTGCTGCTGTCGATACCTGCGCTCGATGTTTCGTCGTCGGTGCAGACAAGGCGAACGCCGGTTGTCGTGGCAGTTGAGCAGGCGATTCCGGCTGTTGTGGATATCCGAACGAAGAAACGTATCCGAGTGACGCGATCACCGTTCGGATTGTTTCGGAGCCCCTTCGACGATCTATTGTTTCCCCCGGGGCTTTTCCAAGAAGACGTTGTAGGAAGCTCGCTGGGGTCCGGCGTGATTGTGGACGACAGCGGTCACATCGTGACGAACAATCACGTTGTGACGTTCGCCGTACAAAGTCGCCGGGATGAGGCGGACATCATTGAAGTGTTGCTTCACGGTGAGGATATTCCCCGGAAGGCGGACATTGTGGGACGCGATCCTTCCGAGGATATCGCGATTCTGAAACTCGCAGGCGATCCACCAAAACAGTATCTGCCGTTTGGGACGTCTTCCGACCTGATGATCGGAGAGACTGTGATTGCGATCGGCTACGCACTCGGTCAGAGCCACACAGTTACCGAGGGGATCATCAGTCAGCTTGGCCGGTTCATTGAAGATCAGGACGGGCGAGTGTTGACGAACCTCATCCAGGCGGATGCCGATATCAATCCGGGAAACAGCGGCGGACCACTGATCAACATCGACTCCGAATTGATCGGTATCAACACCGCGATAGCGTCGCCGTCGGGCGGTTCCGTCGGAATCGGTTTCGCGATTCCGGTGAACCGCGTGGAGAAGATTTACAATTACTACGTGCACGGAATCCCCTCGGTGGAGCAACGACTGGGGATCGAGGCGCAGAACATGTATCCGCGGCTCCGGGCCGCGCTTCGAGAGAGTATCGAAGGATTTCGGGGTATCGAAGATCTGCACGGAGTACTTGTTACGAAGGTGCGACCCGGGACAGCCGGGGACGGTCCGCTTCGACGGTTCGATGTCATTCAATCGGTGAACGGTACGCGGATCGAGTCCAGCGACGATATTACGTCGGATTTAGTGCCGGAGGGTGAGACCAGCGTTCAGCTCGATATCGTTCGAGCCGGTGAGCCGATGGTGGTTACGGTTCCGTTGGGACTTTCCGGTTCGAGATCCGGCAGACCTCAAGGTACGAGGAACCTGTGGCTGGGAATGGAGATGCGCCCGCTGGACGATGAGTGGCGTCGACGGTGGCAGGTACGGAAAGACCTTCAGGGTTTGGTTGTAACCCGCGTGAAGAAAGACAGTCCGGCTGACATCGCCGAATTAAAACCGGGCGACATTATCTGTCAAATCGGCCCTGCGGGCTCTTCCGGTGCGGGAACGCCGGTCGCGTCGTTGGATGATCTGGAACAATTGAAGAGGAGATTGAGTGAAGAGGGCACCTTGGCCGTTTATTTCTGCCGGTATGAGTCACGCAGAGGAAAATGGTCTTACTGGAGAACGGAAATCGATCGTAAATCGGTTTGAAAATAGATAGGCTAACTCCTGAAAGAAGATGGGGAGGAAACAGTGAAAGAGAAGGAAGTCAAATTGGCACTTGAAGAGCAATGGGAAAACCAAGGCGATGAAGCCGACGATCTATCGGAGGCTGTGGAGGAGGATCCTGTGGATCTTCGCCAAAAAGCCAAAGAGCGTGACGAATATCTTGACCATCTCAAACGGTTGAAGGCCGAATTTGAGAATTACAGGAAACGTGTGGAGCGTGAGAAGTCCCAGCTCTCGGCATTCGCTCTGGAAGGATTCATGAGCGAGCTGCTGGACGTTGTGGACAACCTCAACCGCGCTCGGATTGTCGCCGAACAGACAAACAACGTCGAATCCTACAAAGAAGGTGTGGACATGGTATTTGACCGTTTGTTCGGCATTCTTAAGCGACGGGGTCTCGAACGGATTCCCACGGTCGGTGAGCCGTTCGATCCACATTCGCACGAAGCGATCCTCCAGGATCCGCGTGACGATGTGCCCCCCAATACAGTCGTTGAGGAAATCACACCCGGCTACCGGCTTCACGATAGGGTGCTGCGGGCACCTCGGGTGAAAGTCTCGGTTGCGCCTACGGGAGAAGACGTGGAAGCAACCGGCAATCAGGATACGAAATCATAAAGCCCAAAGAGGAGGCATTACTCATGTCTAAGGTAATCGGAATAGATTTAGGAACTACGAATTCAGTTGTTTCCGTCATTGAAGGCGGAGAACCGACTGTTATCACGAATTCAGAAGGAGGCCGGACGACGCCTTCCGTGGTCGCATTTACAGAGAGCGGCGAACGGCTGGTCGGTCAGGCGGCGAAGCGCCAGGCAATCACGAATCCGACTGGAACGGTAACCAGTGCGAAACGGTTCATCGGCCGCCGATATTCTGAAGCCGGATCGGAGATTGAGACGGTTTCGTTCAAGGTGGAGGAAGGACCGAACGGGATGGCTCGGTTCCGCGTCGGCGACAAGACGTATGCGCCGGAAGAGATTTCCGCTTACGTTTTGCAGAAAATGAAGCAGACGGCGGAGGATTATCTCGGTCAGGAAGTCAAACAAGCCGTGATCACCGTGCCGGCGTACTTCAATGACAGTCAGCGCCAATCGACCAAGGATGCCGGGCGTATCGCCGGGCTGGAGGTTCAACGAATCATCAACGAACCGACTGCCGCTGCGTTGGCTTACGGTTTGGACAAGAAGAAGGACGAGAAGATCGCTGTGTATGACTTCGGCGGTGGAACGTTCGATATTTCCATTCTGGAGCTGGGCGACGGCGTTTTCGAGGTGAAATCGACCCATGGCGACACTCACCTGGGTGGAGACGACATTGACAAAGTGTTGATCGATTGGCTTGCGGAGGAGTTCAGAAAAGATCAAGGTGTGGATCTGCAGAAGGACCCAATGGCCATTCAGCGGCTGAAGGATGCTGCGGAGAAAGCCAAGTGTGAACTTTCCAGCGCGCAAGAAACGTCGATCGAGATTCCTTATGTCACCGCGGATGCTTCGGGACCCAAACACTTGAAGATCAAGTTGACGCGCTCTCAGTTCGAGCGTTTGGCCGGTCCGGTCATCGAGCGGACGATGGCGCCGTGCCGCAAGGCGCTCCAGGATGCGGGTCTACAATCGAACGAGATTGACGAGGTGATTCTGGTTGGTGGATCGACTCGTATTCCGATGGTTCAACGGATTGTCAAGGATCTGTTCGGGAGAGATCCTCACCGTGGAGTCAACCCGGACGAAGTTGTCGCGATTGGCGCGGCGATTCAGGCGGGTGTTTTGACAAAAGACGTCAAAGATGTTCTTCTTCTGGATGTTACCCCGCTTTCTCTGGGTATCGAGACTCTGGGCGGCGTTTTCACCAAACTGATCGAGCGCAACACCACGATCCCGACTCGAAAGAGTCAGATCTTCTCGACAGCGACGGACAATCAGCCCGCGGTTTCGATCCATGTGCTCCAGGGCGAGCGCGAAATGGCGGGCCAGAATCGAACGCTGGGCCGATTCGATCTGGTTGGAATACCGCCCGCACCTCGCGGCGTACCGCAAATCGAAGTGACGTTCGATATCGATGCGAACGGTATCGTGCACGTTTCCGCGAAGGATCTTGGTACTGGCAAAGAACAGAAGATCCGGATCGAATCGTCGAGCGGTCTCTCGAAAGACGAGATCGACAAGATGGTTCATGACGCGGAAGAGCACGCTGAAGAGGATAGGCGTCACCGTGAAGAGGCAACGCTCCGGAACGAAGCGGATGCTCTTGTTTATTCGACCGAAAAATCGCTCTCCGAGTATGGCGATAAGATCTCGGTTGATGACAAGAAAGCCGTGGAGGATGCTCTTCAGGAACTCAAGAATGCTATCGAGGAGGGCAATAGCGATACGATTCGCTCCAAGAAGGAAGCGCTGGAGCAGGCGACGCACAAGATCGGTCAGGCGATCTACGAAGAGGTCCAACGTCAACAGGCCGCACAGCAAGCGCAAGAGCAGGCTGCCGGTCAGGGCGGCGAGTCGACAGCCTCACAGGAGGGCGCAGCCGGTGCCGAAGAGGGCGGCCCGAAAAAGGAAGAAGAGGACGTTGTCGACGCTGAATACACCGTCGAGAAGGAGTAAGTAGGCGCCCCAAAACAACGACGCTGAACATGTGCGTTCCTCATGCATGTGTTTTTGCTGAATGGAATTCATCTTAGGAGTGAATCAATGCCAACGTATGATTATGAGTGTAAGAAGTGCGGCCATACTTTTGAGGTTTTTCAGTCAATGACGGAAGAACCTCTCAAAACCGCGTTTTGTGAGGCGTGTGAAAAGCGGACAAAAGTTCAGCGTGTATTAGGAGCCGGAGCCGGATTCATTTTTAAAGGCTCCGGCTTTTATATAACGGACTATCGTAGCAAGGAATACCAGGAGAAAGCCAAGCAAGAAACGAAACAGGCTGACACGAGCTCGAAATCCGACGATTCCGGAAAAAAGAAAGATTCAGCCAAATCGAAAGACAGCGGAAAAAGCGCGACAGCGACGGCGAATTGAGTTCTTTCTGGAGAACGCTTGCATGAAGGGTGCTGTCGTAGAACCAGGACGAGGCAAACTACCCCGGCGGATTGTGGCTGTCGGAATACTCTTCGCTTCTGTTTTGATTCTCGTTACCGCGAAGGTTGCGATTCAAGCGGAAAGGCATCTTGCTCAGGCACATGCAGCGCTAGAGGAGAACGATCTCGAGAAGGCGGTTTGGCATTATCAGTGGGCCGTCCGCTATCACGTACCGTTCCTTCCGGCGAACCGCCGGGCGGTTGAAGGTCTACAGAACCTTGAGACGAGAGCCGAAAGCGATGAACAAAGAAGGCGCGTTTTGCTGACCCTGCGATCGAGCCTTTATGCGATTCGCTCCGTATATCAACCGTTTCCGGACGTATTGAATAAAGTCGAGGAAGAACTGAATCACGTGGGATTTGTACAGTCCACCGCAGAATGAAGCAGGCCCAGAGAGGTAACGGGAGTCATGAAGAAGAGGGGGCGGCAAAAAGTAGTCGAAACGAATCTCAACCCCCTCCGAACCTCCCCCGATCTTCGGGGGAGGAAAAAGAAACGAGCGTGTCTGCAGCGGTTT
>CAZTDD010000188.1:0-8747 GCA_964612675.1 uncultured bacterium | reverse complement strand
AGATCGGGGGAGGTTAGGAGGGGGTTGAAATCCGTTTTTCCGACTTTTTGCGACGCAGTCAGTCTTGGGGAGGGAAAAAAAGAAGGAGTTTTGAGACAGCATCTCCCCCCGAGCCGGTGTTTCGAGAAAGGGGAAGGCTTATCAGGAGATTCGCCCTCCCGGTATCTCTCTCGAATACCGCATTGAGACGGTTAAGGCGAATGATCTCAGGAATGAGGTAACGACCATGGTCCGGGTGACACAGAATCTGCTCAGCGACCGCACACTGTCGAATCTTCAACAGAATCTTCTCAATTTACAGTCGTTGCAGGACAAACTATCCACAGGACGGCGGATCAACCGGGCGTCCGACGATCCTCTCGACTTCCCGATCGACCTAAATCTGCGTGCCGAAATCCTGTCCGGCAAACGGTTTGTATCGAACATCGATTTCGCTACAACCGATTTGGAACTGACAGAAACGACTCTCGGAGGGACCACAGAGGTCTTGAAGAAAGCCCGCGACCTGGCACTCCAAGGCGCGACCGATTTCAGTCTCGAAGCCCGGTTGGCCGTCGCAAATGAAGTCGGAGAGATTCTGAACCAGGTGATCGATCTTTCGAACACGAAGTTCCACGGGAAATTCCTCTTCGGCGGATCGACCACTCAAACCAAGCCTTTCGAATCCGTTGACGGTACGCTGCGTTACCAGGGAGACAATAGCACGCGGCAGACCACCATTGATAACCGATCCAAGATTTCAATGAACCTCCATGGTACGGAGACGTTTCTTCACACACCGAACAGGATTACATCCGAGATCGCCGTCGAGGACGTGGATGCGGCGTTGGCGTCCCAGTTGGCCCTTGTCGTGCCGAATTTCCCGAATATCCCACCGCTACCGGATAAACCCGCGACGGCCAAAACGAATCCGTCGCCCAATCCGACCAACTATCCCGGACGCAGCCCGGATAATTACGCCACCTTTACGATCCACGATACCGAGATCACGGTCGACCTTTCACAAGACTCTCTTCGAGACGTTGTGGAGAGAATCAACACAACCAGTCCGGACGTTGAAGCGGTGATCGATTCCGAGAATCGGTTGACCCTCACCAGCAAACGAGCCGATGCCCTGGAACTGGTGGACGGCCCCAGCAACCCCGGATTTCCGCCGGAACCGACATTCGGCTTGAACCTGTTGAGTGCTCTGGGGATGCACAAGCGCGTCGAGTTCCAGCGGAACCTGGACTCGGGGTATCCAGCGACCAACCCATTGAATTGGCCCCCCGCGAGCCGCTCTTTTGTTACCGTCAAACCGGATTCGTTGCTCTTCGGCTCCGCAAATCTCGGACCGCCACAGAATCCCAACGTTCCGTACCCGGATAATCTCGCTTTGTTCGACCTGGACGACAACAATCTGTCGGACCTTGAAGGTATGCGGATTACTATCGACGATGAGGTCATCGACATTGATCTACGGGCATTGACTACTGGTAGTACAGGCCCGGATGGAGTGGCAAACACACAGGATGATATTCGCGGTTCTACCGTACAGCATCTGCTCGATCTGATTAACAACGATCCCCGCCTCCAAGGGAAAGCGAAGGCGTATATTAACCGGGAAGGCACAGGAATCGGCATTACAGCTACCCGCTCGACCGATGTCTTCAAAGTGGAAGACGTCCGCCAGATCTTCGGCCGCGATATCACAACGCGTTTGACAACGGACGGGGCGGGAGTTCCTTCCATCACCCGAACCGACCCGATCACCGTCAATACTCGAATTGACGAGCTTCCCGGCGCTCTGACCGACGGCAGCGACAGCCTCGGTGTCCGTTTACCGCAATTCCTTGACCCGATTCCTCCGAATACAGAACCTGTACCGGTCGATATTCAGAATCAGGGTTTGGTTACGGTGATTAACGGAGAACGGCGCGTGTCCGTGGATCTCGGACAGGTGATTACGGTGGGCGACGTTTTGGATGCGTTCAACAAATCGGGCGCCGGAGTGATTGCGTCCATCAATGACAGCGGTACCGGAATCAACGTCGAGTCGGCATTGGCCGACGATGGAGAACTGACCATTCTGGACGTCGACCAGGCGACGGTAGCGAGGGATCTTGGACTGACCGCCGGACCTCCACCCCGGACGACGACGTCCAGTGTTGCGGTAAACGCCACCGATGCCCTGAGCACACTCGGGGCCTCCGATGGGACATTTCAGTTCAGTGTGGTCGACGGTCCCGGGCGTGTGCTCGATACGTACACTGTCTCCATCGCTGCGACAGACACCGTTCAAGACCTGGCGGACAAACTCGATGCGCTCGACGGCGCCGGCGGTCCGAGTGAAGGACTGTTTTCCGCATCGGTGGTCAACAATCGGCTTGTTCTTTCCTCCAATTACGATAACCACGTGTTTCATGTCGATCGTGCCGACGACACAACCGGTCTGGTTGCCGCGCTCGGTTTGGATCAGTCGACCTTCCTGACAGATACTGAGGTGGACACCCTTGGATTGTCCCCCATCTCCAGTAATCAGGACACGGCGAGTGTGCTCGGACTGCAGGGAGACGGTTATGTGGAGGAGGTGGAGGAGAAGAACGTTTTCCGGACTTTGCAGAATCTCCACAAAGCGTTGATGAATAATAACACGGAAGGGATTGAACAGTCCATCGACGATATGGACGTGGATCTCGAGGTCCTGCTGAACGATCGAACTATCGTCGGTGCGCGAATCAATCGTCTGGATTCTACCAAAGCGAGAATCGAAGATGGCGAGGTTTTCCTGCGGGAGCAGCTTTCGCTGATCGAGGACGCCGATTTCGCCGAGCTCATTGCCGATCTCACAACGCAGGAAAACACGTTTCAGGCGGCACTGGCAGCGTCATCGCGTGTTTTACAACCTTCACTACTCGATTTCCTACGATAGCGTTTTCGGTCGCCGATAAGCGACAGACCTCACGGTGAGTGATGACCGCCCTCGAGACGTGTGATGATACCGGCGCTCACTGTGCCGTTGCTGGGATCGTACCAGGTCCGCGACGGGACCGGGTGATGGGCTAAATCGGATTCCCAAAAACTCAAAGCCCCTGACGGACCAACGCTCCAAACCCCGTACGCCACCGGGGACTCTTCTTGACTAAAATGGGCGATATCTTCGCTTTTTCCGCTATCTTTGGGGAAATCTCTCGGTACCCAGATTGTGAGTATGGTTAGGACGTTGTTTGAGAACCCGATTCCGGGAGCCAGATATTTATATTGATGCGGTGAGTTGAATGCGTCGGTTGGGCGGTTGTTGAGGTAAGCGACCGGGGTCGTCAATTCGATGGGCACCATGTTGTAGTCTTCCATCATGTGCATCGCCCCGGCACAGAACAATCTCCCCAGCGGATAGGATTCGTTATCCATCCGGTAGGCCTCGATCCCCGTCGTTATAGCGCGCAAGTCCGCCTTGGCCCTCGCGGCCTTTGAGCGGACCTGGGCTTCCATGAAATTCGGAACGGCGACCGCCGCCAATATTCCAATAATGCCCACAACAATCAGGAGTTCGATCAGAGTGAATCCGTACACAAAACACCGCCCGGAACTCCTTCCAGGCGGTGCGGATGACTTACCCAACGCTGTCGACCGGTCGATACGCTTACTCATTGGTATAGATCCCAGAACCCCACATCAGAAGGAGGAATAATTCCTTCGGTGTTCTTTACCCAGATTCGATAGTTCTCATGATACGGCAATTCGGGATCTTCTTGGTCGAAAATCCCTACAACGTCGAAACCGCCGGTCGGCGGAGTTACCGCGTCGAAATTCCCCGGAGCCGCCAACAGCATGGTGAGTTCCTCTCCGGAAGAATCCGTGATGATTAGTTCATTCCCTGGGCCCCATTCGCCGGATTGGATTTCTACACCATTGATTCGAACCCAACGGGTTTGATATCGCTCCCCTCCCGCTTCCCGTGTCGGATCGAAGAAGTTGCAGGCGGCGATACTCGAAATCAGCTCGGGTTCGGGCATTGCTCCGTGCGACAGAACTTCCATACTCCACATCACCGGGACGCTGTGACGGTCATTGATGAAGACTTTTCCGTTGTGATTCGCGACCCAGCCTTCAACACGTACCCGGTCGCCCGCCTGAACGGATAGGTTTTGCCAGGCGGCGATGTTCCACGGTCCACTCCAGACCTGAATGCCTCCGCGCGGTGCATCCGCCTGCAGCCACAGCGAGAACCACGCGAATCCCTCGGAGTCCGGCATATCGATCTCTCCAGTGGAAGCCAGAGAAATCCCTTCAACGACAACTTTGTTGGCCTCCTCAGGAGCAGCACCGACTTTCGGATGGGTGCCGGTTCCATCCTCGTTCACTGCTTGCAGTTCCCACATTGTGTCTGCAGCCCATGCCTGAGACAAAAGGCAAACGGATAACGACAAACCGAGTAAACACTTTGTGATTTTCACTGTTTTTCCTCCTGCTTCGTATGCTACGATTTAGAAGATGGTAGCACCATGGTGCCACGAAAGTCAATATCGTGTTACGTGCTTTTTGGCCTATGGATATCAAGAGAGGCAGGATTGAACTTATCAACCCCACCCGAATCGTCTCCAGATCCACCCTACCAATCGCCCACACCATACAGCGGACTTTTTGCAGCACCGTGAGAATTTGACGCCGCCGCAAAAAGTCCGAAATTGGCGGCGGAGGTACCCTCTCCCCCCGGGAGAGGGTTAGGGTGAGGGCGATCATTGCATTGGATTCGCGTAGTATGATTATCTTGTGTATTCACCAGAGACAGCAAATGAATCAGCGGCAAAGGGTTCGGATGATGACAGGGGTCTGTCACACAGAAAGGAACGTCAGCGGATAATGCAAGGTCCCCTCACCCCGGCCCTCTCCCAGTGGGAGAGGGAGAAGACTGCTCCGGACTTTTTGCGGCCCCGTCAAAATCAAAAACTCAGGTGAGGTTACCGTGATAGTACGACTTCATGCCGGGACACCAAAACTGCAACCCAAAAGCGGTTGCCCGAATCAGAAGTGAATGAAGAAAAACACAAATGCGTAAAAGAGGAGTGTCAGGACAAAGGCGATTGCGAGTGGGATTTTGTGAAACTCCCACCCGTACGGTTCCGGCGGCGTTCCCTCTTCGTTTTTCTGTTGGATGTCTTGAGGCATTTCTTGATTTTGAGCCATAACGGTCTCCGTAGAACCAGGGGAAGTCTTGGAATCCTTGTTTAGAATCCTAGATTAACGTGCATTCGGATTCAACGTATCTGGAGAGAAATCGGTTATGTGGGAAAGAACCTTTCATGTCGGGGTGGATGCGCGGGTTCTGGCGGAAAGGCACACGGGTGTAGCGGTGTACACCCGGCTTCTTCTGAAGCACATGCTGCTTGCTCGACCGGCATCGCGGCTGACACTCTTCTCGCATCGTCGTATCGATCCCACGGTCGTTGAGTCCATTGGGACACCGGATCAGGTCAGTGTTCGGCCCCTCTGGTGCCCGTCTCCGATGTTGATCCGACCATTGTGGGATCACGTTTTACTGCCGTTCGCGGCCCGGCGGAATCTGGATCTTTTCTTTTCGCCACTTTCCGTCGTCCCTTGGTTTCTCGATATCCCGAAGGTCGTGACCGTTCACGATCTCGGTTTCCTGCGCTTTCCTCAGATCCAGCCTGTCAAGTATCGATGGTATTGGCAGGCGGCGCTCGGGCGATCCGTTCGCGTTGCGGACCGAATCATCGGTGTTTCCGAGTCCACGTCACAAGATATTGTCGAGTTGTTGGATGGCGACCCCAAACGGGTCAACGTGGTCCATGAGGCCGTGAACCCTTTCTTTTTCGAAGAACCGGAAAGCGATGAAGAGTCACGCCTCCTTCATGCTCTTGGTCTCCAGTCGCTTTTTATCTTGACCGTCGGCACAGTAGAGCCCCGGAAGAACTATTCGACGGTACTCAAAGCATTCAATCGGATCCAGCAGCAGCGTCAGGATGTACAGCTTCTCATTGTGGGATCGCCCGGCTGGCTGAGCGAAGACATTGCTTACATGATCCGACGGCGAAGGAATGTTCTTTGGCTGGACGATGCCGACGACGGGACCCTGCGGGTGCTGTATCGAAACGCGGCTGTTTTTTTATTTCCGAGTTTGTATGAAGGGTTCGGTTTGCCGGTGCTGGAGGCGATGGCGTGTGGAACACCGGTCGTTACGTCCGAGGCCGGCTCACTCCCGGAGATCGGCGGAGATGCGGCAAGATATGTTTCTCCCAACAACACGGAAGGCATTGCCGAAGCTGTCTTGCGGTTTCTGGACGATTCAGCTTTGCGGGAGGACTATGTCGGGAAGGGAAGAGAAAACGTTCGGCGATTTTCATGGGAGACCGCCGCAGAAAAGACCTGGCGGGTGTTTCACGAGGCAATCGCTGGGAGGCTGTAGGCGGGAAGTAAATGCGTAAGTCCTTTAGCGCATGTTGTGCTAGCGATGCCGACGGGGATGCGGACCATCTCCTCCGTCCGTAAGTCGCCAGGGTTTGGGCTTGGTAAGATCCGTCCCGGGTATCTTGTCGGGAAACTGTGCCTTCATCAGATGTTGCTGTCTTAAATGGATATTTGAGCTGCCAATCGATTTCAGTTCTTGAGAGGTCCGTCGACCCGGATTACTTACTGGATAGACGATAACGACCGGTTTCTCAAATTCCTTCTTTACCATACGAATTGGCTCCGCCAAATCGGAATCATTGCTGACAACGACCGCAACGTCGTAGCTGTCATGGAAAGCGTCAAGAAGCAGATAACTGGCTAGATTGACATCTGAGCCCTTTTCCTCGGTCTTGATTACCCTAACTCGTTTGTCCGGCTGAGCAGCAAGCGGAAATATTGCCCGTGATTCCAAAAACATCCCGTAATGTATTGTGATTTCAGGCAGTGTTTCCAAGGCACTCAGGAAGACTCTCTGTCGCCTTGGTGCGTCGCGATCCGTTGTACCTTTCACGAGGGCAGTGAAATAGCGTATCCGGTCAATCCGGTTGTACGGCTTGAGGATCAAACAACACAGTTTTCTGAAATCGACCCATTTATAAGGCGTGTGTCTCACGCAACCGTGGTAGAAGTTGAATCCGTCCACGTACACAAAAGTCCGCAATACCTTGGAGGGCATGGATGTGGTTTCTCCTCTAAAAAAGCAACAGCCGCTTGGGATCTCGCCCGAGCGGCCGTGGACCCGTAGCGTGCTACGGGCGGGGTGTTACCTTCACTGCAATTATCTCCAGAAAGCGTGGTCTGTCAAGAGTATCAGAAAAAAACACCGTCTACGCCGGTTTCACAATTGCTTACCGCTCCATGGGTGTCGTTACTCCGTGCTCGGTTGTCGGCTTCCATTCGCGGGCATCTGTGTGAGGCTTCATCGCTGCCCAGAAGACCTGGCAGGCTTTTGATGAAGCGGTAGGCAGTAGGAAATAGTCGAAGGGGTCCTGAGAATTGCACCACCTAAAACGACAGTCCGATTCCCAGCATATAGGCGATGTCTTCTTCGTCCCGGCCGCGGGCGGGTGTGTTGTCGTAATCGAATCGGACTGAAGCATCCGACGACCAGTATTCATCCCATTTCCAGGAAAGCGTTGTGGTTGAGATTCCCAGCCAGTCCTCCGTGTCTTCCAAACCGAGAAGGAATTCGACGTCTTGTACGAATTGAAGGCGGTCTTCTAGAATCCACCAGTCAAAGTGGTAGGCTGTTCGTCCCGCAGCGTAGGATTCGTCATCCGCTTCGAGTTCGAAATCTTCGTTGACGTACGAGAGACCAATCTCGCCAAAAAGATTGAAGGTATCGGTTTCGTAAAACTGGTAACCGGTTCCGCCACCACCGGTGAATCGCAGATCCAGGTCCCTGATTCGGTCTCGGTCGACCCGAGAATTCAGGTAGCTGAAGAATTTCTCACCGATGAAGTAGTCGTATTTCGCCGAACCGTACTGCTCATTCCGAGTTTCGTCTTCTTTGTCTTCGGTGAAGTAATACCCCGCTTTGACCGTGATTCGATCGAACTCGGCCCTCCTGACACCATTGGCGGTGAAGGCCACCGATGTCAGGTCGGTGTTTCCATCGGTTTTCGAGAAGTTGCCGACGATTTTTCCTTCCCACTCCGGTTTTTCGGGTGTGGGTGCCGGGGTAGGTGTCGGGGGTGGAGTGGGATTGACTGAGACGATTTGCTCCTGCGCGACCGGAAAAACCGTCTCTCCTTGCTGCCAGGAGACCTCGACCTCGCCGGATTCCGTGGTTTCGAGGGTTCCTTGAATGACACTTCCGTCATCGAGATGAATCGGCAGTGTATTCTCGGTTTCGACTTCTTCCACTTCCGTCCACGGAAGCTGAATCTCACCGGCAAATGAGGTTTTGATGAGCAATTTGCCGTCGGAAACGCGCAGAACCTCTCCTTTTAGGACACTTCCGTCCCTGACCTTGACGGTGTCGGGTACCGCGGGAGAAACGACGAATATCGTCGAAATAATAGCGATTGTGAAAAAAAGGCGTATTGGATTCATTTGTTTTTACCTTACACAGATAAATCCCACTACACAATCGGCCCCTGTTTAAGCTTATTTTCATGGAGCCATCCGATCCACGATTTCGCAGACAATCTTTGGACGGTCGCAACGCTACAGCATGACGAGGTCGCAAAAAGTCTGGAGAGCTCTTCTCCCTCTCCCGGGGGGAGAGGGCCGGGGTGAGGGGACGTTGCATTATCCGCTGACGTTCCTTTGTGTGTGACAGACCCCTGTCATCA
>CAZTDD010000187.1:0-8815 GCA_964612675.1 uncultured bacterium | reverse complement strand
CACTGTTCAACACACAGTCCCCAGCATGATCGCTCCCGCTCCCCCTTAACGCCGTCCACACCGCCTCCCCTCGCATGTTCTCCGTTTCAGCCTTCACCTACCCCGAGAGGACCCGTCTACCCTTCTCCCAGACTTCAAGGGTGATCCCACAGGATTTCCGCCCCAAAAACGGCGTGCGAATCTCATCCCCCTACTCACTGACCGCTAAAACCCCCAACCTGGAACACTTACCCATTTATTTCCCGCCAAGTTGCGGAATCGCTGCCTCACACCAAATCCTCTCCCATCCATAGTCCAATCCGATGTACAATGCCATGGGCTGACTCCTTTCTCTTCTGAGTTGAGTTTATTTGAGTGCGAAGTCTATACTGCTTCTCGCTCGGAGTCAGCCTTCAACATGGTATCTACCGCTCGAATCCCTTCTTTATGGGGAGGCGATCGCTTGTCTATGTGTCCCAACGACAAGATTCCCACATCGCTTCACTCCTCGGAATGACAGAATGAGCTGACTTACGCCATTGCCGCCTGAAGGTCTTCTTCCACCGTGCCAATTGGCTTGATCTGAAAGTTTTCAACCAACACATTCAGCATATTCGGCGTGACAAAGGCCGGTAAAGTCGGCCCGAGCCGCATGTCTTTGATCCCCAGGTGAAGCAACGTCAGCAAAATGACAACCGCCTTCTGCTCATACCAGGACAGAATGAAAGAAAGCGGCAGTCCGTTCACATCCGTGCCGAACGCATCCGCAAGCGCCGAGGCGATCCGAATCGCAGAATAGGCGTCGTTGCATTGACCCACATCCAGTAGACGGGGAATACCCTCAACAGTACCGAATTCCAATTTATTAAAACGATACTTCCCGCATGCCAACGTGAGAATCACACAATCGTCCGGCACGGCCTTCGCGAATTCGGTGTAATAATTCCGGCCGGTCTTCGCGCCGTCACAACCGCCGATCAAGAAGAAATGCTTGATTTTCCCTTGTTTTACCGCATCGACAACCTTGTCCGCAACGCTCATGACCGCCTCGTGACCGAATCCGACCGTGATGTACTGCTCCGGTCCGTCCTCCTGAAATCCCTCCGCATCGAGGGCCGCCTGAATGACGGGAGAAAAGTCGTGATCCGGAATATGCGTTACACCGGGCCACGCAACCAGACCGCTTGTAAAGATCCGGTCCTTGTAGCTCTCTTTCGGTTTCTGGATACAGTTGGTCGTCATGAGGATCGCGCCCGGGAACTCGTCGAACTCCTGCCGCTGATCCTGCCAGGCGCCGCCGTAATTACCGACAAGATGTTTGTACTTCTTGAGTTCCGGGTAGCCGTGGCACGGCAGCATTTCTCCATGCGTATAGACATTGATCCCTTTGCCTTCAGTCTGTTTGAGCAGTTCTTCAAGGTCTTTGAGATCGTGTCCGGATACACAGATCGCCTTGCCCTTCACAGGGGTCACTCGCACTTGCGTCGGCTCGGGATTCCCGTAAGCGTCGGTGTTGGCTTCGTCCAACAGTTCCATTGTCCTCAAATTGATTTCCCCGCATTTCAGGCAGAGTTCCAGCAACTTGTCGGCAGAGGGTTGATCCGTCGTGAGATAGTCCAGCGCCTCGTGGATGAAAGCGTAAATTCTGTCGTCCTCTTTGCCCAGAATCCGCGCGTGGTCGGCATACGCGGATGTTCCTTTCAGACCGTATGTCAGCAGTTCCTCAAGACCTGTGACATCTGGACCGAATTTCTGAATGCGGTTTTCGATGCTGACAGCCTCCCCTTCCCGGATCAGGTCGTCGAGCTTCTCGGATGGTGTAAATGTCGCCGGTCCCGTGGAAATATCGCATGATTTGCCGGCCTTTGCACATGCGTCTTCACACAAGGCCTTCGCTTTGTTGCGGATTTCGACTCCCTTTTGTATCCACTGCTGGAGTCGTTCGGGATCGAAATCGACGTTGGTTACGGTAGTGAATAACGCACGCACAACGAAGACATCCACCTCGTTGTCCTTTGTGCCCGTCTCTCGAGCACAGTGCGCGTAATTCGAAATCCCTTTTGAAATATAGACCAAGAGATCCTGCAGTACAGCGGTTTCCGGATCTTTGCCGCATACTCCGTGTGCCGTACAGCCGCTTCCTTTGGCGGTTTGTTCGCATTGGTAACAAAACATAATTATCGTCCTCCTGCTTTACGTTCGATGAATAGTCGATAGGCGATTCTCTTGCCTTCTTCGGTTTTGAAAATCCGTTCGATTTTCCCTTTTAGTTCCTTCGGTTCCGTCTTCTGTGCTTGCGGTGCCATGTTCACGAGCCAATCGGCATCCCAAACGATCCTGAATTCCGGTGTGTCGATATCCCGCGCGCTGTGATGGTTGGCGACAATCTTACAGACATGATCGATGGTCTCTTTGTCGAAATCGTGTTCTTCCAAAATCCTCCGCGCAATCGGCGGTCCCTCGACTTCCTGGTATTTCCCGGCGGACGAGCCGTGCTTGCGCTCGGCTTCGGGGATACCGATATCGTGGAGAATCGCCGCTGCCTGGACGACGCCTCGGTTGGCCTCTTCTTCGTTGAGAATCTGTTCGGCGTAGCCAAGCACCTGCAGCGTATGATCGATTCTGCGTTGGTCTTCGCCGAAATATTCCTTCATGGAGACAATAATACGCTCACGATCTTGATTCTCTGTCTGCATTGCCGTCTCCTTCGATCCCGACACACATGCCGTGCTAGCTGTTAGACTCAACAGAACAAAAAGAAAGAAACCTTCTTTCAGGCAGCGTTTGACTTGGATTGCACACATTCTTGTTCTCGATCCTCCTTATCAGATTGAGCGTTGCGTCCGACAAGCATGGAGTCTTCCTCGCAAATATCGCCGTGTATACCGATCCGTACGAGTTTCATTGGAAGAGAAACGTCGGCTTCGCGAATGGCTCGTTGAACAAGTCGAACCAATCCCGAGCAGCAAGGGACTTCCATGAAAGCGATATCGACCGACTCGACGTCGTTGTGGCGGAAGATCTCAGTCAGCTTGTTCAGATAGAATTCTCCGTCGTCCAGCTTTGGACACCCGATCAGGAGGATTCGTCCGGGTAGCAAACGCTGATGGAAATCGGCGAACGCAAACGGTGCGCAGTCCGCTGCGATGAGCAGTTTCGCTCCCTTCAGATAGGGGGCGGTAGTCGGCACCAGCCGCAGCTGAACCGGCCAGTTTGTCAACGCGGAAGGCGTTTCTCCGGCTCCACCCCCAAACGGAGTTGGGGGTGGCACCCGTTGCTGCGAGAGAACACCGGGACACTGGAATTCGCCGGGGGTCTGAGTGGACGGGGTTTCCTGGTCGCGTTTGCGGGCAAGCGCCGCCTGGCGTTGCTCGACCGCTACCGGATCGAACTCCTCGACATCGCGTTCCTCAATCGTAATCGCTCCTTGCGGACACTCACCGATACACGCACCGAGGCCATCACAATACGATTCTTTCACCAGTCGTGCTTTGCCGTCGATGATCTCGATCGCGCCCTCCGCACATGCGGTGACACATTGCCCACACCCGTCACATTTTTCCTCATCTATTCGAATGATGTTACGCCGTTTTAACATGGTCGCTCCTTCGATTTTCTGCTTTTCCGTCATTGATCTGAGAAAGAGTTGTGTTCTCGAAATAGTCTCTCGCCTGACGGTTGACCGATTGAAGCAAGTCGCCCATCAAACATTTCTGATTTCCACATACCGGGGTTCCAAACAGGCAGTTGCTCCTGCCAAGAGGTCCGTCGATGGATTCGTAGACCTCCAGTAACGTGATCTCCTCGGGTTTCTTACCGAGTACGAATCCGCCTTTGGGACCTCTGACGGACCTGACAAGACCGACTTTCCCGAGACGCTGCATCACTTTCGCAAGATGTGCTTCCGAGACGCTGAGCGACGTAGCGATCTCCCTGGTTGAGAAGATTCGCTCCGGCTCAGAGGCCAATAGGGTTGCTGTGTGGAGCGCCAACGAGGCCGCTTCCGAAACGTGGATGATGCCGGACATGATGCGCTGAATTCTCCTTGGCTTCGGTTATTTAGGTATTCAAGTACCAGTTTATAAATATCTCGCGGCAGGTCAAGCTCTCTGCACGTTTTTTTCACGATTCTCTTAAAATGAGGCTATTCAAAAACAGGGCGGCATTGGAAGCGTAATAGTATACTAACGTAGTAAGGGTAGACTTATTCCGATCGGTTACACGAACGGCAATTAGGAGGTTACACGAATGATTCACTCAAACACCCGTCCCGCCACGAAAGGCTTCACATTGATCGAACTACTAATTGTCGTTGCGATTATTGGAATTTTGGCGGCCATTGCCGTTCCTAACTTCTTGAACGCCCAAGTTCGCGCCAAGATCTCCCGGACCCAGGCGGACTTGCGCACCATCATGAATGCCACCGAAATGCTCCATATGGACCGAAACCTGTGGCTGATCGACGGAAACGACTGCGACGGGACGGAACAATGCTGTCAACAGGGCGTCTATTTTGGCAAGCGGTCCGACCAGGCCAACATTGCGATGGTCGGGGGACAGGGAACGATGCGGTTCAGCGGCCAAATCTACCAGCCGCTTACCACGCCGGTCGCGTATCTGAGTTCGATCCCGATCGATCCGTTTGCGAACGGTCTCTTCTACTCCTATGAAGATTACGGCTGCTCGAACACAACCGGCGGCTGGGCACTTCTTTCCGCTGCCGGTCCGGACAAAGACAGCGGCGATTGGCACCGCAGCCTAGGACCCGCGATCTATCATCCAACCAATGGTCTCGCCAGCGACGGCGATATTTGGTATGCCTGGGAATTCCGCGAAGGCGAAGGGACGATGTATTTCAAGCAGTCGTACCACGCGGGCTGGAGCGCGGAATTTTGAGCTGGGAAATCAATCTCCTCCATCATGGAACTTGCTAAGTATACAAAAACTTATATAATGCCTTGACGAACATGAAGCCGCTGAAGTTCGTGGGGTCCAGCCGCGATGATCTTCGGAACTTTCCCGAGGAAACCCGCCGCGCTGCCGGTTTCGAGCTCCGAGCGGTTCAAGATGGTCTCAAACCAAGCAACTGGAAACCAATGCGAGCAGTTGGACCAGGGGTCAATGAAATCCGTATCCGCGTATTGGGAGAATGGCGAGTCATCTATGTGGCGAAGTTTGAGAAAGCGGTTTACGTGCTACATGCATTTCAGAAGAAGACTCGGAAGACAAGCCGACATGATCTGGATTTGGCTCGCCGTCGGTACAGACAGATAGGAGGATAAGCCATGGACGAGAACATCGTTGATTCTTCCGGGAACGTGTTTATCGATCTGGGGTATGCTCCGGATGAAGCTGCGATTCTCCAGATGCGCGCTGACCTCATTGCCGAACTGCGCAAATTCATCAAGGCCAAGAAGCTCACCCAGGTCAAAGCGGCGGCGCTCCTCGGCGTCACTCAGTCCAGGGTTTCCGATCTGAGCAGAGGCAAATGGGAGCGATTCAGCCTCGAAATGCTCATCACTCTCGCAACAAGAGCGGGTATCCGTGTGACTCTCAGCACAGCGGCATAGAGAGGGATTTGGCATACATGTGGGGCGCCACCCTCACTCCGTACAGCGCCCACTCCTGTTGCTCGATGCCGCTGGTTGCCGCCAAATCGCTGATGTCCCTGATGCGTGCGGTTCCCTCCATTGTTGTTTGTACGCACTCTGAAAAGTCTCGCCAGTTTTGTACGTAGGTGAATCCAGGATCATCCGCACCGCGAATTCAGATTCAATGGGGCCTGAGATCTTCATATTGTCGATACCAAAAGACAAGATGGGAGCCGACCCGACATTCGTGTGGATTGTCACGGAATAAGTGTCCGAGCCGTCTTTCCCAAGAACCCCATCGAACGTATGATCCGGTTCGGTTGCATCCCATTGCAGCAAATGAGTACGGCCTTGACCGTCAAAGTTGTAATAGACGTCCGTGGCCTGCTCAGCCCCCCAAAAGATAATTTCAATATTTCAATAACGAGGGTTGTGTTCATCAACCTTTTCATTATACTTCCGTTACATGTCCATTCTCAGGATAAAAATGGACACAAACAGAAAACGATGATGAGTATAGGAATGTCGCTCGCACAGAGGGAATCGAAGGTTTGTATATTCGATCGGCTGATCTTCCGGCCCAGTGAGACGGTCGGGGTCGTTCTTCTTTGTCTTTCGTGTTGTATTCCCGTTCTTGTCATCCATCCCGTTCTTCACGCAGACGGCCCGAGCCATCATGCGGATTGTCCTCTTTGTGTTACAGCAAGTCGTTTGGAAATCGTTTTGGTTGTGGCGCCGGTTTGGATCGACACCGGTGAATCTTCTGAACCATTCGTCGTTCCACGCAGGCCGTTTATAGCGAAACGTATTGCTCTGTTCGATTCGTATGCTCCTCGAAGTCCGCCTCACATTAAATCCTAATTAACCTCAAAACAGAACCATTTATTCGGAATTTCAGCGGCTTATCCGTCTGTATTGATGCGTTTCCGCGCCGGACGATTTCGTAGGCAGGGTCCACTGGATCGCTGAATATACATTCGGTTCAACCAATCAAGACACACTTGTCCAGCAACATCATCTGCAGATCCGGTCTGTAAAGATTCGGACATATTTCTATCAAGGTTTAGGAGATTATCAGCTATGAAGCGATCCATTGATTCAATAATGTATATCCCATTCCGTTCGTTTTTTGGAATTCTGCTTGGTATGGTCATAGGTTTTGCGTCACACTCGGCCATGTCTGCGGACTACCTCATCGCAATCAGCCACAAGAATGATATCAACAAGAAAGTAACCGTTTACGAGCCGCAGGGAACTGAGGTCTTCTCTTATGTTCCGGAAGGTTCTTTTAGCGAGAACACGCCACGATTTATCCGGCCTGTGCCTTCGGCCAAGCGTTTTTTTGTTTCATGTCCGAATGGAGACGCTCAAACCGGGGGGATTGTCGAGGCTTTTGACTATAGCCGGTATCCCGAATCCATCGCGCACGTTATGTCCATCGAGACAGGCGACAGGCCTTTCCATATCTATGTTACCCCTGACGACCTTGTTTGTGTGGCGAACGACGGCGAGAACACGTTCAGTTTGATTCATCCGGAGACGTTGGAAGTTGAAACGCTTGCCGGGGGTTACCATCATGCAACCATTGGTTTTGCGGAATATCCCGGGACATCGAGGTTCTACGATATCTACGCCACGCAATTTCATCCGGGCGAACCGGGAGGCGTGGATATTATCGACGGAAACACCAGGCAAATTCGGAAAACCCTCCTGGACCTTCTTCCGCTTCCACACTCCGTTGTCTATTCGTCGCTTACCAAACGAATCTATATTGCATGCGCCGGAGGCGTCGAGGTATTTGGAACCGAAGGCGAACAAAAGGACCAGCATTTGAAAACAATTCCCACAACAGAGGGACACATGACCCCGAGCCTCAAAATCTCCCCCGATGGCCGATACATCGTTGGTAACTGTCATTGGGATGGAGAGCCGGGGAGCTATTTCTACTCAGTCGACCTTCTGACGGAAGAGATGACGACTTGTCAGAGCGTGAGCTGCAAAGGATATGCTTACAGTCCGGATGGCAAATGGATTGTAGCAGGCGATTTCAACAAACCGGGCGAAGAAGAGATCCAGCGGGTTCATGTCATCAGCACCGACCCGTCGTCCACCGACTATATGACTGTTGTGAAGGAATTCAGACTTTCCACACCCAGCCAGGTCGGATTCCTCGCCCAAGATTTTTCGCCGGACGGACAGAAAGCCTACCTGGGTCTCACCCAGACCGACCAGGTAATGGTGGTCGATGTGAAGACACTGACCGCCGACTATTTCGACTGTGATCCGGCGCCGTTCTTCCTTAGTGTCATTCCCCTTCACGTAACATCGTGTGTTGAATCTTGGCGTCAATTGAGATGACGCGAAGCCCCATCGCTGCCGTCCTTGGGGATTACTCCCCAAGGACGGCGAATGCCCATGTACCCGAAGGCGGATATCGGGAATGATGAGAAGAGGTTGAGAAAGATGAAACAAAAGAAATTCTATGGATTCACACTTATTGAACTCTTGATTGTTGTCGCGATTATCGGAATTCTCGCCGCAATCGCGGTTCCGAACTTCATGTCCGCCATGGTGCGCGCCAAAGTGGCACGCACACAGGAGGAATCCCGGGTCCTCTTCCTCGCACTCGAGGCATACCGTATCGATCATAATATGTTCCCAAATCCAAGCGGACAATCCCTGGATCCACTTGACCTGCGGGGAAGGTTTTACGCATTGACAACCCCGGTTAGCTATATGACCTCAACGCCGAACGATCCCTTTTCCGGCAAATACGACAATGGAGCAGGGCTGATCGATCTGAGAGAAGTCCCTGGCGGAACGGCATACTGCTATGGTCGAGCGGACATGGCCGGGCAACGTGGCACACTGAATTTGGGAAAGTCCTTTGGAATGATCGCCAGCGCGGGACCGGACGGACAACTTGCGCAGATCTATTACTATCCTCCCCATATCACGCATACCGGCGGCGCGGATTGTCCGGTTTGCGATCCGGCTTTGGCAGCGCTGTTGACCGTCACGGAATATTCCCCGAGCAATGGGCTGATCAGCGGCGGTGATATTTATCGATGGTCCAGCAAGAGTCACACAGAATAGGTCTTCAGAGTGAACGTCTCGCAGAAGCGTGAGTTCCCAAAGGATTCCTCATTTATCTCCGGCGGGCTGGGATGTTCGTCGCGATCGAACCTTTTACCTGAGTTTTCTATCCAGCCATAAATGAATCGTGTATCCCTCTCGTTTCATTG
>CAZTDD010000186.1:0-8828 GCA_964612675.1 uncultured bacterium | reverse complement strand
CGGAAGCGGCACCCGTGCGATGTTTGTCAAAGAAGCGCTTTCGCAGCTGCTGTACCTCAGCCGTCTTCTTCTGAAATATCTGCTGAAATCGAGTTCGAAAATGGTTGAAAATCGACGAATGCGCTTTCAGACACCGATCCGAGACAACCGGGGCTGCCGAATTTGTTGTAATAAAGTAGGGCTCCAGTTCCGATCCCAGATCTCGGAGCAGGTCGGCGAAAGCTTCTTCTCCGATATACAGCCGGACATGGTCCGCTTTCACCAGAGATCCAAAAGACCGAACCGCCAAATAGCTCAAAAACACATCGAAATCCGGCTCCACGATCAACACCGGGCTCAGATCGCTCAGTCGACAGCGTTCCAAACAACTCGCACATAGCGAATCGATACCGATATGCAACAACCACTGTTTCTGTGGTACGTAATTCCGATAACGTTCACAGAGTGCCCCGTCCGCGCTGCAGGGCGGCTCTATCGTCCATTCCACACGTTCCCCATCAGACGAGATCTGTTTCCAACATTGAAAGGCACCGTCCCCCAGGGCTTTGATTTCGACAGTGCTTTCTTTTAGACGATTCTCAATTCGCTCGGCCAATCGCGGCCACCGGCGCTGTATCGCCAGAATATTCTCTTTCCGGCGATCCGACTGGATGTCTTTCAGCGGCACAATTCCGCTGCTTTCGTTCAGATCGTCGATGGAAACAGAAAGAACCTCCCCTCGGCAATGCTGCAGATCCTTATCGAGCACTCGTCCCAGGTCCACATTCAGAGGACGACCGATCAGTTCTTCCAGTGCGGCAACATTCTTCTCCGGATTGTTGAACCAGTCTTCGTACCAAACCGAAGCCGTTCGAAGACCGAACCGATCGACTTGCCGCTCGGCTCGTGCAATATACCGCCGGACAATCTCTCGCCCTTCTTTCAGTTCGACATCGTAAGCGCGCGCCATCGACTCAACGATGGCTTCTTCGTTTCGGCGACTCAGGACAACGCGTAAATCAAACTGCGTGAGGTAGGGATACCAAACGGGAAATGTCAGAGAAAACCGAGGGTCTTTTACCGCGTAATCATGGGATGGAAACTGAACGGGGATCGGGGTGCCGACCAGTCGGTCGATAGACTCTTCATCCGGCATGGGATACAGACTCTCGGTGTCGCCGCTGGCTTTTTGCAGCAGGTATATATTAAAACTCATGACCGACTTGCGTTCAAAATACCCGCGCGGATTGTTCTCATTGTCGGCGATCCAGTCGGAGCCGCAATCGAAACCCGCTGCGTGCAGGGTCTGCATCAGCAGCGAGGTCCCGGAGCGTCCCATTCCCATAACAAGAAGTAGCATAACTATCCCCGGATACCTTGTAACAATTTGCAGGGAACCATAGTAAGTGTGTGTCGGATCTCCGTCAAAGTGCCGTCACACCGATCATATGGAACAGCATCCTTCATGCATCAGGATAACCGAACGAACAAATGCATGAAAACCGCTTCAGAGAGAACATCAGCCGCCGTCCTCTTTCGCTGACTGATTGTTGCCGGACGTGAGATTGGAGTAAAGACTGGGGAGTGATCGCTCCACATTCCACCGGAAGCGCCGCCTGACTTACCGACAGAACAGCGACCTTCACGCGATGATTGACTGCCTGTGAGGGAGAGAGTATCGTTCTCACGGTGATTTGTACCCTCTATTCTCCGATAGTCTTTTCACTCTGCATGAGGAAGAGCCCGGATAAAACGCGAGAACATGGCTGATACTCTTCCCGACGTGTTTGACCGCTGCCCGGTGTGCAAGGGGGAGCAGCGCGAGTCCATGTGGACCTGGCGTCGGGAACCTTTCCTCGAGCAAATCGGCGTCGAGCGTGAACAGAACGTCGTGATCTGCCGTCACTGCGGCATCATCTATCGATCCCCTCCCTTGGAAAAAGAGATTTTCAATCGGTTGCACGAAACGTGGGCGATGGACCTGCGCGACGATGAACAGCTCAGCGAACGTATAGTCTGGCTCCGCGAGCGATTTCCGCGATTGGGACCGGAAACACGCGTTCTCGAAGTCGGCAGCGCACGAGGGCTGATGCTGAAACGGTTCCATGATGAAGGCATCGAAGCGCACGGAATCGAACCGAATCCGGAGATGGTCGCTCTGGCGGTGGCTGACGGATTACAGGTCTACCAGGGGTACGTGGAGGATTTCTCACCCCCGGAAGGATCGTATGACGTCGTGATGTTGTTGCATCTTTTGGAGCACATCGACGATCCCGTCGGTTTTCTTCTCTCCGTGCGAAAGCTCCTGAAACAAGACGGGGTGGTTTATCTGGAAGTCCCCAATCTGATGCGAATTCCCGCACCGTTCGGGACATTTCTCCCGAGTTTTCATCGAACCGAATTTGTTCCCGCCACCTTGACGAATACACTGCGGCTGTGTGGCCTGGAGCCTGTTGCAGTGGAAGAGGCGTTCGGGATTCGGGTGCTTGCCGAGGCCGCTAAGCCAACCGGGAAACAAGACCTCAACCAAGATGGCCCACGGATTGTGCAGGAAATCCAAAGAGCTTTCGGAAGGAATTTGATGGCAAAATATCTGGGCGAACTCATTTGCCAGATCGATCTGTCAGACCGGCAGACAATGGAGTCCGCCCGGGCCGCTTTACGCGGCAGTCTACCGCTTGCGAACTACCTCCGCATGCGCTTAAACGAAGTGGACAGGCATCTGAGTCGTTGGCACAACGGGATTCGGACAAGGCCCGAAGATCGTTGGCCAAACGTGCTTCGGGATATTGTTGAAACACTCCGGGACGATATGCAGCTGGCGATACTTCTTTCTAGATTGGGAGTCCCCGACTTCGAAACATTCGGCCCGCTGCGGCGTGTTACATTCCACAGCCTGAATGTTGACGATTTGCGGCCGGTGGCGCTTGCTGGGGCAAACAGCGAAAAGACCGCACTCGAATGGCTTCAGAGTTTCATGGACACGACGGCAAAGCTGCGTCACCTACTCCGACTTGTCGACTCTCAAACCGCACAGCGCTGACATAGAGAATCCCTGCAAGCCGCTCACCCCGTAGCCTCCGCAAACCACATCCATACACCGCAACAAGTCTTCGTGGAAAAATGGTCCAACCTGCAGACTGGAAGAAAATTCTGACTTCCGGTCGCGTTTGAAGGTATGAAGATGCCCCATGTATCCGGGGGGCCGAGCCGTGAGGTCTGGTGGAGTGAGCGATTCGCCTGGTAACCGATCCGCCGCCGAAATGAACCTTCGGCTTCTTGCCGAGCGATTCGTCGATCCGGCAAAGCAACTGGAGAAACATCTCCGATACCGCCGCCGGGACTCTGAATCCTCAAGTCGCATTACCCTATCCCGTGTCGGTACTAACGAATGGGCGGTTGCATACCAAGATGCTTCAGGGCGGTCGTGGCTTCATCCGCCTCCTACACCCGGACAATCGGCACGAAGGGCTTTCGAAAACATCCAGTTTCCTCAACGCGGTCTCGTAGTCCTTTGGGATTTCGGACTTGGATATATTTTTGACATCCTGCAAGACTTTCTGCTCCATCGTGAGTGGGAGACGAGAGTTGTTCTCTGCGAAGAACAATTCGACCTCGTTTGGGAATCGATCAATCTACGGGAATGGTCACACGTCCTAACAGATCCCCGCGTCTATGTTTTGTTCGGTAACGATGCCGCAGAGAGGCTTGCCGAAATGCTGGAAACATATCTATCCCTGTTGGCGAACGGCTTCACGCTCGTTCCGGGCCGAAACCTGCTTTCGACCGAACGACGGAACCTCACTGCCTTAGTCAACCGGATCAAACACCTCAAAGAGAACGCAACTCCGCCGCAGATCCCCGCTGCGAACTTCAACCATTGGGTGATTGCCTCCGGTTCCCTGAACGAAGTCGCGGAAGCGTTGAATGCCGAGGCGAATTCGCTCGGAATGACAATGACCGTGGCCGAGCGGCCTTCGGCACTGAAGGAATTCCTGACATCGCCGGATGCCTGGCTGGAAACATGCGGTGGAATCACGCCCGGTTATCATATCGCCGCCTACTCAAGCCTCTTCTCAACAGAGGAACTCCGTTCGATGAGAAAGGCGGGAACGCGACGTATACTCTGGCTGCTGGACCACCCCAGACCCAACCGGACGCTTGAAGAAAGTAAGAAGTGCTACGATCTTGTTCTGGGAGTCGAGCCGTCGCACGCAAAAATCCTCTCGGACATGGGGTTCCAGCATACAGGACATCTCAACTTCGCGACCGGTTTCTCGCATTGGGACCCTTCCTCCAGTCCACCGCCGCAAACGATTGGTTCTCCCGACGTGGCGTATGTGGGTTCCACCGGCCTGCGACATCACTTGCCCAACTTAACGCGACATCCACAAGAAACCGAAATCCTTCGATCCAAGGTGCACTCGACCGTACAAGAGTGGGGCGGCGGAGACATTCATCGTCTGCAGGAACATCTTCACACGCTGGCGCACGAATATGCAGGCGCTTGGGGCGAGAAGGGCGAACAGGTGACGTTTGCCTTGGCCACGGTGGAGATACGCTTGATGTATCTTCGCCGGGCGAAACCCTTCGGTCTGACCATTTACGGCGATACCTATTGGGGAAATCCCGAATACTCGGGCGAGTTGACCTCGTGCTTTGCCGGGCGTTCATTGGATTACGCTACCGAAACTCCTCATCTGTACCGCAACGCGAAAATCAATCTCTGCGTTCTGAAGCCGAACTTCGTCGAGATGATCCCGCTCCGGATGTTCGACACAATGGCTTGCGGAGGTTTCTTGCTCGCGGAACACAGGCCGGTCTTCGAAAAATATTTCGAACCGGGGCTCCATCTCGATCTTTTCAGAAACCCCGACGAGCTGCAGGAGAAGCTCTCCTATTATTTGTCTCATGACGATCGACGCCGGGAAATCGCGAGACAAGGTCGAGAGAAGGTCCTCGCTGAACACACCTTCGGCTCGCGACTAAGGCAAATAATGAACTGGTTTGAGGAAAGTTGATTTGAATTTGCTGCCACGACCATTCCCGATTACCGTAAAGACCACGTGGAAAAAAACAAAAACTGGAAAGATCAATCCTTGGGTTCCGTTTCGGGAAGTTCCGCTGACAGAAGATCGCGCATCCGCTGCGTAATGGTATGCTCCCCTAGGACCTTTCTTTGTCCCCGGCCGGCGATTTCGGTCCGAATCTCCGGATGCGCAAGATAGAACTCGATTTTCTCGACCAGCTCTTCCGGCGTGCGAAAACAATCCATCTCTTCACCAAGCGCAAAAGTGCGTTCATATTCCGGCCGATACTCCGAAAGAAGGAATCCCCCCGAGGCCATAACATCAAATGAACGCAGATTGATCGAATCCACCATCATCGCATCGAGAATGTTCAGATTGATCGCGCTTGACCGGTACAGCTCCGCCAATTCATTTCCGTATGGAATGGGCCCGCCTGTCGAATGTTCTGTTAACTCACCGCACAGACTACTGTCATCCCATTGCCTACCGAACAGATGGAGTCCTTGAGGCGCAGCCGCAGCAAGATAGCGGAGGCGTCGTTTATACGACACGCCCTGCAAAACAACCATCAAGGCTTCGGAGGAGGATTCCTCCTTAACACCCGGCAAACGCAGAAGTAGATCGTTCTCGATCACCCATTGATCCGGCGGAGGGGTCGATACAGCCGACTCGATAAAGTCATCGAGAGTCTCCGCCAATCCCACACGGTTCTGACGCAACGAAAGGTACTGTCCACCAACAGCCCCGCCAAGAAATGTTACCGGGTACTTGATTTCGACGGGTCCCTCGCACTCATCGCTGCACAAAGGCAGGCACGCTCCGATCGGAAGCGTCGCGACTTGACTGTGCCCGAACTCACGGAGGAGTCCAATGTAGTTCTTGTCAAAAACATAGGTGGTTTGATAGAGACCCGGATCGCCTGCGATTCTCCGTACGACACGCGGGTGATCCAAATACCAGAGAATCGCCGGAATATCATACTCTCGCAGCAGATCTCCTGTGCCGGGCGGCAAAGGATTGTGATGTAGCAATAGAACCAGGTCGGGCCGATGGTCGTTCACATAAACGAACTCTTTGTTGCAGCCCATCACATCCGCCAACCGCCGGCCTCCGCCGGAGAGAATTCCTTCATAGCCCGTCTCTTCGATTCCGCCCACAATGGCCGGGGCTAGATATGCGTGATCCGGTTCAACCAACAGAACTCGATCTCTCTTTCGTGGCTCTTCGTAATGACGGTCGAGCGCTTCGCGGGCGGTCGTATATGCTCTTCGTGAAGCGGCCACCAGTTCGCGAACTTTCTCGGTAAATCGAACAAGTGTCTGGTCTTCGCCGGGGACGGGACGACGGCCTGCGACAAGCGCGGGTTCTCCGGAGAACAGAATGGCGTGTCTCTGCGCCCAGTCGAAAAACGCTTGCATAGCCCCGCGTCCGACGAACAGTTTTACACGTTCATCCCGTAACACCTCCGGCCACCACGGTTCGGACACCAGCGAAGCGCGAAACATCTCCGCCAGCGGTTCGATCAAAAACCAGCGCAGCTCCGTGTCCGCCCGTTCACGAAGTTTCTGAAACAATCCACCGAACCCGGCGGGGCACACAATGATGGGATCGTTGGAATCGGCGACATGAAGCATCTTGGCGTCGATGCTTTCCCACAAAGTGGGACCGTCGATGAGACGGTTCCCCGTGGCATGACAGGTAAGCAAACCGTTCTGCGCCGAGATCTGAACGCAGTCAGTCCGCGGTTCTGTCTCCAGTAATCGAGCGATTTTCGGCCGATGCCGAAGAAGCAATTGGTCTATCGGTTCGTGATTCGGCTGGCTCATGATTCAAGACGCCGCAGGATTTCCTGTGTTCGCTTTTCGTACGTGTGATGTTCGGCCACGTGTCTCTTTCCGGCCTCCGCCTTCTCTCGCCGTTTCGATTCGTCCTCGATGAGTTCCTGAACGGTGTCGGTCAGAGATTGAGCGTCTCGTACAAAAACAGCGTGTGTGTCGGGCTCGATCAACCCCAATTCGCAATCGGCAACCCAGTCGCCCACGAGACACCCGCCGGACAGGAGCACATTAAAATCCCTTTGGCTGAGCGCTGTCGGGCATTGGTAGCTATGAATGCCGATATTGACAAGAGTGGATCGATAGAGATCGATAATCTCCTCACCGCCAACTGAACCGTGCACATGGTCATGCGGTATACCGGGCAGAAGTTTTCCCCACGCGGTCGTTCCGTACACGTGAAGCCCTAGCGGCACGAGCGGGCTGAGAAAACGAATCCGTTTCTCGGCATTTGCCACGGTGTACAGAAAATAGGCAATAGCGGGGAGACCGTGAAGAGGCTGTTGTCGTATAGATCCTACGGATCGCTCAACCGTATCGACTCCCGCACCGGTCAATTCGATTTCACGAGCGGAATCGAGCAACGATTCACTCTCCCCGGCCAAGAGACGTTCAACTTGTTTCATCACAGAATCCCGATCGGGCCGTGATAATGCCTCGACCGCCGGTCGTGTATCCAGAATGCTGCCCACAAAGGTGACTGGATGGCGAAAACGTTCGATGTCCTCACCTTCACGAGGGACGCTTCCGGCGACGGGAAGAAAACCGCTTCGCTCCGGCGCGATTGGCCCGAGGAGAGACCCCCATGTACGCTCCATCCAATAGACATGGCCTCGTTCGTTAAACGAGCCGGATTTCACATTTGAGTAGAACGCCGGATCGTCGGAATACCACGTCACACATCGCAGCGAACGCAGAAGCGGTCCCTCCGACGGTATTCCGAGTCCGTTCACGAAGTCGCGTCCGGGCAGGTTGAGCAGAAACAGCACGTTCGGCCGAGTTTCGGCGATGCCTGAGATGAAACGGAGAGGCATCGTTCGGCTCGAGTTTGTCGCTGCGATTTTCACTTCGTTGCCGTTCGCCTGGAATCCTCCCGCAATAGCGCGAACGATGGGCTCGTGAAGGCTCCCCTCATAGAGAGGCGTCCAGATTGTCAGCGACCCACTGGCATTGGGATCGACCGGTCTCGAGAACGACTTTGTCACTCGTTGTTGATCCTGCGAGACGGCGGAGAAAACGGCGGAGACACCTTCCCGGTGTTCCTTGTTGAACGGGCGAACCACGGCGGGAGTGGCGAGTGGCCGAATGCGCCGCTCGGGAATCAAGTACAGTGATTCACGTCGAAAGGTCTTAAGCAACCGATCGCGGAATCTTTCGCCGACACACCAGAAGAAATGCTGACATTGCAAGGCCTCGCACAAATCGTACAGCCGAAATGCGACCTGCAGCTGTTCGAGATCCCTCTCCACAAAAACCACGACCGCATCGCTGTTCCGCTGCCATTGTTGCAGCAGAAAGGGGGCGAGTCCCCAATGGATGCCACCTGCCAAGACAAGTTGGGCATCCGGGATCGAATCCAGCTGGTCGCGATAGTTCTGAATGTGCCTGGCCGCCTGGTCCAGGTTGCGCGGATATCCTGGGATGACAGGAACCGAAGGGGCGCCCGGCGAAACGAGCGCGACCTTGTCGTTTTCGACCAGGACTTCCACGTCCGGATCGACCGGAGGTTCGGTAGCAATCATCGTCCGGTCGAGGCCGGATTCTTCGCGCAGGTAACGCAGATTCTCCCCAAGAATCCGGTCGGCTCGATCCCGCCACAGATATCGTTCGGTGTGGGACAAGAAAGTGTCTCCCGTTTGATCCTCCAGAACTTTTCAGAACAATAACAGGAGGGGAGAGGTGGGCAAAGATGACGGTCCGGCAAAAAGTCCGGAGAGCTCTTCTCCCTCTCCCTCTGGGAGAGGGCCGGGGTGAGGGCACGTTG
>CAZTDD010000185.1:0-8884 GCA_964612675.1 uncultured bacterium | reverse complement strand
AGACAGCGAATGAATCAGCGGCAAAGGGTTTGGATGATGACAGGGGTCTGTCACATACAAAGGAACGTCAGCGGATAATGCAACGTCCCCTCACCCCGGCCCTCTCCCCCCGGGAGAGGGCCGGGGTGAGGGCTCCCTATTCAGACACCGCCACCTCCGGGCCGAACGGTGGCGGTAGCTCGATACGCACACGTACCGGTTTCTCTCCCTCTCTCACAGGTTCCTTATCAACGAAACTTCCCCAATACGGGGCGTTTAAATCGACCCACGTTACCAGGTCGATCCAGTCTTCCTGAGACATATTGACTCGTTTTTGGTGGTCTTCTTCAAGAAGAGCAAGAATGAACTCGCTTTTGTGCGAGCCGAATTCCATTGGTTGTGTAATGCTCGCATCGCTGAAACGATTCGATATCGAAATGAGTTGCCCCGGAAACTCATTCTTTTCCATTTGTTTTAATGAGTCTCGATCTCTATCCGGTTTTGGTGCTTCCGGGTAAAACAAATTGAAACTCCATGTTTCGTCAATCGGTGTGGGTTCGTCTGCAGAAAGGCCGAACATCGTACGGTACGACTGGCAGTAGCCATCGAACTTCCGGCCCGAGAACTCAAGACCGGCGGCAGGATCCGTTTCACCGTGACAGGAGACACAATACTTATCGAGAATCGGTTGAATATGTCGTTCGTAATCCGGGAGTTCTTCATTCCCCCAACTGGGCGGGATCGGTACGGACGGTTTTTCGGGTGCGGCTGTCGGTAGACGATAGCTCGTCATGGGTGTTTCATCGCGTGTTTCATGACAGCCCGTACAGCCGCGAAGTTCTCCGGGCTGAAGTGTTACAAAAGTTCGCATGCGGCGCACCTCCATGGAATTCTCATCGAGGGCCTGGAAATAAACCGGCGCTGCCACAGGAACTTTGAAATAGGCCGAGCCGTCCGACCGAACGGGAACCGTCCCGATTACTCGCGCCGGTGTCCACGTCCACACTCCAAGCGTTCTGGCCCAGGAACCGGATGGGGTGTAGTGAAGATGATTGAAATCCGTTACTCTGTCTCCCGTCTGAAATGTCGGCCAGTGTGTGGGCTGTGAAATCCGGATGTGTTTGATTGTTCCGTACTCGATTTCCGGTACACCGCTGTACACATTGGCGACATAACATTCCGCCTCCTGCTTTTCCGGGTGGACGATATCGGGAATAATCGGCGGCTGCTTCCGTTTGGCAACGGGTATCGGATAAACGGCGGACAATACCGGCTCCCGGTGGATTAGTTCTCTATTCCCCCAAACGTCAATATAGTACAAAGCGAAATTGTTGGCGTTCGAATCGCTGCGTGGCAAGTGATAGGAATAGGAAACAAGGAAACTCTGTTCCGACAACGGATATGGCTGTTGATACAGACCGCCGTTGTCCATCACCCCGCCTTCATCGACGGCTTTACCTCGGCCGATTCCGCCTTCCCGGGGCGATATTTCCGGTGTAACGATACGCATGCCGCGGAAATTATTCACGCCTCTATGATGGTCGATGATTGTCAAGGCGCCTTGCGCCCATTCGTGGTGGCCGCAGGCTATCGCGGCCATCTTGTGGCTTCCGGGTATCTGACGCGCGTCCCTGAGTGCCATCGGACCGCTGTTGATGTGCTGTTTATAGATCGCATCCGACATTGTTCCGTCCGGATGGGAAGTCCACAAATTGTGTGTCTGGTATAAATGGCGCTCCTGATACTCCCACCGCGTGAAGATCAACTCCCCGCTATCGAGAACATGCGGATAGCGGTCGAAGTCTTTATTGTTGCTTAGCGGTCTCGGATTTCCTCCGTCCCGTGAAACACGATATAGATTCACGATCTTCTTATTCTGGAAAAAATGACCGGAACACTGACTGCCGAAATTCGAGCGATCGGAGCAAAATACGACGTCTCCGGTTGGAAGATATGTCGGCTCGACATCGGAATTGTATTCATGATCGGTAATCTGTTTCAGGCCCTTTCCGTCGATGTCAATCTCATAAATATGCACGGGTTCGGATAGTCCATGCTTTTTGTCATCAAAGCCCTGATCGGATTCCAGGATGAATTCATCGTAATATTCCGGCTGTTTTGCATACCCAAAAACCAGTTTATCCGCGTCCCACCAGAGTTCGATACCGCGCACGTGGCCGGGCGGCAATTTCCCATCGATCAGCGGCCGGGCTGTATCCCCGGGAGAGAAACCCGATTTAACCACAATGTCACCGCCCGGTTTATAAATATACGATTTCGCCCCGGCGGTGATATTTGGGCCGTCATGAGCGGCGTGACGGAGCCCGAATAGAATTTCGTCGAACTGAATGTCCGGGTTCAGGAAAACAATGTCGCGTGCGGCGGTCCGCAATTGGATCCACTGTATTCTAGCTTTTGTCAGATCTTTGTCCTCGACCGATTGCTTTAAACCGGCGTGTGCATTTTCCAGAGAGTTCAGAGAACGGATAAGCGTTTCTTCATCGAATTGAGAAGAATACTGGAACCAGTCAACTGCTTTTTGTGAACGCTGAAGTATCCGCTCGGCGGATTCAGCGAGTTTTTCAGCAGTACGATGAATACCCAATGTGGCTCCCTGGCGAACGTAATCGATTTCCAGGACGAATTCCGGGTTATCGAGAAATTGTATCCACGTTTCATACCAGCCCGGAGCATCTTGAACGGGCCAAATCGATAGACTACCGCTGTTTGCCTTGCCTACTGATACAGCGATGGCCCACTCCGCAATTCCGCGAACAAACGGGTCGTTGTGGTCGAGCAACGTTGCCGAACGTTGTCCGATCTCCTCGATTGGCATCAGTACCGGCTCTGTCTCACGGTTCTTTCTTTTCCAGCGCGGCATCTCGTCGCCGCGTGCCATCCAAAGCAATAATTCTGCATAGGTCGTTGTGGCGGTGACGGAATCGTTTTGCGCGAAGATATCTAAAACATCCTTTGCATCATCGGCGGATACAGCAAGAACTTCGCCCAGTGCATCGATCTCTTTACCGCCTTGTGCTTTGCCGGTGGCATCGAGTATTCGCTTTTCGATTTCACCGTAGCGCCCGGCCTTAACGAGCTGTGCGTATTCTGTTTTTACCGATTCGTTGTCTTTCGCCGCTCGGGGTGCCAACAGTCCCAAGAAAAAAATCGTACCGACCAGCGACACGATCCACAGATGACGTAGACGGAATATCATTTCTACCTTACCTCTCCGTAATAGTCCTGGTTTCACTGCTTTGGGCTGCCGTCGGCAAGTTCGATAACGTCATCTAACCCAGGGCACCGATTATCAACAAGAGCGATTTTCGATACCGCTTTCGATCGGACAGTGTCCTCCCTGAACGGTATCTTCATTGTGCTCCAAGAGGTTGCTATGTCTCAATTTACCATACGTATGATCGATTATCAGGGCAAACACCTCCGGCGGTTCGCTAACCGACCTCATTGACATCGTTGCAGACTCGGCCAATAATCAGAAAAGACCATTGAGTGAAACATTCCGGTTGTTGTGTGACGCTCTGTTTCGGATCTTTCATCACCGGAAGGTTTTCAGAATCAAATGTTTCTTCTTACATAAGGAGTAGTTCCATGTACAGATTCTCTATTAAGACAAATGCTATCACAAACAGGATCCTCTTTGCAGCCGGTTTGCTCCTGCTTTTCGGCACGATCGACGGAGGGCAAGCGACGGCCGCGTCCGAAGAAGAGGCGCTTGCAAGCATGATTCTCAATATGTCTGACTTCGAGGGAGGATTGATTGTTCATGTCGGCTGCGGAGACGGAGAGGTTATCGGACTGCTTGCTCGCAGTGAGAATTGCCTTGCGCACGGCCTGGATTCGAATTTGAAAAACGTGGAACAGGCAAGGGAGAACATTCGTTCGGCGGGGCTCTACGGGAGAGTGTCAGTCGAACAGTGGGACTCCGAGTATCTTCCGTACACGGACAATCTCGTGAATCTTGTTGTCGTCTCGGAATCGAACCGTATTCCCAGGCAGGAACTAATGCGGGTCTTGGTTCCAGGTGGCGCAATGTGCGTTCGGAGAGGGCAAAGTTGGCAAAAGACCAACAAGCCCATACCCGAGGAAATGGACGATTGGACACACTATCTCCATGATGCGTCCGGGAATGCCGTGGCGGACGATACGCTTGTCGGACCTCCGAAACATATGCAATGGGTTGGAAAGCCGCTGTATTGCCGCAGCCACGAGATCGACACCAGCATCAGCGCATTGGTCTCCGGCGGCGGTCGGATATTCTACATTCTTGATGAGGGACTGACGGGGATTACCGACGAACGATTGCCCGAAGAGTGGTCTCTCGTCGCGCGAGACGCCTTCAACGGTGTTGTACTCTGGAAACGGCCTCTTCCGAATTGGGGGTGGCCTGAATGGAAGAAGGACGAGCTCCAGGGGAAAGACTGGACCTCGATTCGCGGTCAACGTACTCGTTCTCCGCTCGCCCTTCCAAGAAGACTGGTGACCGACGGGCAACGTGTATACGTAACGCTCGGCTATGAAGCGCCTTTGACTGTGCTCGACACGGCTACGGGTAAGGTCCTTCACACATACGAAGAGACTGTCGGAACCGATGAGATTCTCCACAGCGAAGGTGTGACGGTACTGAGTGTCATTCCTCCCCCCATCAAGCCGGGGGAGGAGAAATCGCGTAGCGATCCTGCGCCGCATGTTGTAGCGATCGACGTGAACACGAAGGAAATCCTATGGAAAGAGACCGTGGAGAACCTGCTACCTCTCTCGTTGGCCGCTGAAAACGGCCGGGTCTTTTTTCACAATTACGATGAATTGGTTTGTCTGGATTTGAAAACCGGCGATGAGAACTGGCGCATTCCCCGTGAAATCAGGAAAGCGAGCATGTGGGGGACGCATACGACATTGGTGGCTCACGAAGACATCGTGATGTTCGAAAGCCGAAACGAATTCGTTGCTTATTCGGCCGAGACGGGAGAAACACTGTGGACCGGCCCAGGCGGGAGAGGGCCGGGCGTGGCGAATCCGCCCGATCTGTTTGTAGCAAATAATCTGGTTTGGTACGGATCAGCCGACGCAAGATACCGCACAAATGACTGGCTTGAGAATCCGTCCATCAACACTAAGTTTGAGGTCACCGGCTATGATCCGAAGACCGGCGAACCGCAGAAGACAGTTGATCTCGAGAACATTATCACCCCAGGTCATCATTTCCGATGCTATCGGAGCAAGGCCACCGAGCGTTATCTTCTGTGGACCAAACGGGGGATCGAGTTCCTTGACCTCGAATCGGACAATCATCGGCGGCAGGACTGGCTTCGTGCAACGTGCAAATTGGGATTCATGCCCTGTAACGGCATGATCTATATGCCTCCGCATCAGTGCTTCTGCTATGCTGGCGTCAAATTGGATGGGTTCAACGCACTGGCCCCGCGTCGTCAGCAGCGCGATGGTTCCGACAAAGTAAATCCGCTCGAAGAGGGACCCGCCTACGACAGCAACGGGCTTACGTCAGAATCCGTCTCCTCTGAGGAATGGCCAATGTTCCGCCACGATGCGAGTCGAAGCGGCTCGTCGGAAACCGTGATTCCTGCAGAGATTTCTACGGTTTGGCAAGTCGATTTGGGTGGAGATATCACGCAGCCCGTCGTGGCGGACGGAAAGCTGTTCGTCGCAACTAAGGACGCCCATTGCGTTCAAGCGTTCGACGCGAAAACTGGCGTGCCTTTATGGAATTACACAGCCGGCGGACGAGTTGACTCGCCGCCCGCATTTTACCGAGGTCTGGTTCTGTTCGGCAGCGCCGACGGTTGGGTTTATTGCCTTCGCGGGTCGGATGGAAAACTTGTGTGGCGGTTCCGTGCCGCACCGGTGGAACGCTGTATTGTGGCCTTCGGTCAGCTGGAATCTGCGTGGCCGGTTCACGGCAGCGTGCTGATAAAAGACGACGTGGTCTATTTCGCGGCCGGTCGTTCTTCGTATTTGGACGGTGGGATCTACGTGTACGGTCTTGACCCAGAAACCGGAGAAAAGCTTCACGAGGCGTGCCTGGAAGGGCCGGACCCGGGGCAAGGTAGAACGGAGAATCACGCGTTTGACATGGAAGGAACAAAATCGGATGTCTTGGTTACAGACGGGGAATATCTGTACATGCAGCAGACCGTTCTAGACAGCTCCCTGAATGAAATCGAGGCTCCCCGGCTCTCCAAAATGGGAGACCGGAAATTCGGCCGCCACATATTTTCTACCGGCGGTTTTCTGAACGACACATGGTGGAACCGGATCTTCTGGATGCATTCCGAGCGATGGCCGGGATTCTATATCGCCAATCAATCGCCGAAAGCGGGACAACTCCTCGTGTTTGACGATTCCACCACCTATGGCGTGAAATGCTATACAACGAGAAATCGCCATAGCCCGATGTTCTTCCCCGAAACGCGGGGGTATTTGTTGTTTGCAGATGACAATGAAACGGAACCGATTCTTGTCGATGAAAGCGGGAATCCGGTACCTATACAGTGGCTGCCGGATGTGAACGAGGCTATCGGACATGAACTCAAAGGAACCGCTTTGGACAAAGACAAAGGCACCGGCTTCACCCGAACGCTGCCCACAATATGGTCTGATTGGGTGCCAATTCGTATGCGGGCGATGGTCCTCGCCGGAGATACGCTGTTTGTGGCGGGGCCACCGGACAAACTCGTTCCGGGCGATCCTTTGGCAGCGTTTAAAGGCAGGACGGAGGGAATTCTGTGGGCGGTTACTGCGGACGAAGGCAATCGGATCGCAGAATACAAACTGGATTCACCGCCTGTCTTTGACGGTATGATCGCTGCAGATGAATGCCTGTATGTCTCGACCATGGACGGGAACGTGGTGTGTTTGGGTGAGTGAGGACGTAAGATCAGAGCGCTCCCGTTCGTCCTGCGTAGCCTTCGCCGAGGATGCCCAGGTTGCATACAATGATGTCGCCCGGGCTGTGGACTCCGTTCGTCGCATCGTAGATCATGTTGCGGTACAGCCGGGATGGATTTTGGAAAAACCATCCGTCCGGTCCCCCACTCCGCGCCAACCATTCTCCCCGTGGGTCCGGGTCTCCCTGCACGCCGTAAAAGTAGTCTTCTGCGATGTTTCTGTACTGATACAGCCGCAACGGGAAGAATCGGCCGGCATGGCCCGGATTGTTGGATACGTCCAGCAGAGCGAAGGGATCTTTAAGAAATCCAGACAGATAAGCAATTGGCGTTGTTAATTGCTGCCAAACACGATCTCCTTGGAAGCCTCCGGACAAGGATTCGCTAAGTCCTTTCGGTCCAGGCATATACTTGCCGTTATCCGTTCGATACATCTCAAGAGCGGTATGGATGGAACGCATATCTCCGAGGGCTCGGGATACTTTGGCGCGAATCTGCGCGTTGAGGAAATTCGGAACGGCGATCGCCGCCAGGATTCCGATGATGGCGACGACGATCAGGATCTCGATGAGCGTGAATCCTCGGTGGCTGGAACGTTGAGATTTGGCGAACATATTCCGACCTCCACATCGTCTATTCTGTCTAAGATTGGCTGTCTTTGCTTTTAGCCACAGCTTACAACCAAGATTATGTTAGCAGATTGGCAGGCTTTTGACATCCAGTTTTTTTGCGAGCGATACTCCAATCCGAACTATCGAGAATTGAAGATAAGCGAAGCGGGATTCGTACTACCAAGGGGGCGGCCAGGTTTTGAATATGGCAGACCTGTGCAGATAGATCTGTCCTTAGGCCGACCTCATAACACTAAGGAGAGAGGAATGGTTTGCGGAAAAATGGTCCACTGTTTATCGAAGAAGGTTCTCGTTTTTGCAAGTATCACCGTGTTAACGGTCGGCTTCAGCGGATGTATCGGGACGCCGTTTCGAATCGTTGGAGACGCGCTGGATACAACCGCAGACGTCGCCGGGGATCTCGTGGAGACAACCGTCGACGTTGCAATCGAGACCCCGGTCGATGTGGTTACGTCGGTTGCGGACGCTTCCGTTCCGGATTTCCGCAAGCGATACACCGAGCATCACTACTGGCCCATTGATCGAGAAGACATCTCCCTCATCGAAGTGCGAACCTCGGATGGAGACATTATTGTCAGAGCTACGGGTGCCGAACAAATCGAAGTCCATGCCTGGAAGAAAGTTTGGGCGCGAAGCGCGTCTTCGGCGGAACGATATGCAGACGATGTGGACATCCGTGTGGAGCGTTCCGGCGATCGCTTACAACTGATCAGCGAGCATCCCTCTTTTCACGGAAAAGCGCGGGTCAGGGTCCGTTATGAGATTGCGACACCAGCCGACATGGATCTCGACTTGCATACCTCTGACGGCGACGTCTCGATCACCGGACTCCGTGGAGTGACTACGGTTCGGACTTCTGACGGCGATGTCGATATTAGCCGGTGCGAGGGGGAATTCGAGTTACGGACAACCGACGGAGACATCGAATTTGGCGATTATGTCGGCTCCGTTGATGGTCATACCTCGGACGGGAGGATCCGGGGAACGATTCAGTCGTTGAGCACGGGAGACCTCACCACCAGCGATGGTTCTGTGGATCTTTCCATCCACGAAGGTATCGATTTCTTGAAAGTGAAGACTTCGGACGGATATATAAAGATCCGTATCCCGAAGGATTATCGCGGAAAACTCGATGCCAGAACCTCCTCCGGGAGCATTCGAACCGATCTTTTCCTGAACGACACAACGACTTACGAGAAGCGACTCAGCGGATTTGTCGGCGAGGAAACGGGTAGAGAAATCGATTTGGATACTTCCGACGGCGACATCCGAGTGGAGAGCCTCAGGTAATATGCCGTCGCAAAAAGTCAGAAAAACGGATTTCAACCCCCTCCTAACCTCCCCCGATCT
>CAZTDD010000184.1:0-8999 GCA_964612675.1 uncultured bacterium | reverse complement strand
CGGCTTTCCAACCGCGCTTCCGGCCGGCCTCTTCTCGTTTTTGCAACCATAGAGTCTAGAACACGCTTTGGTCTGACAGGCTACAGCCATGACTGAAAAGACAATGCGACTTCATAGTGGACCGTTGGAAGAAGGGGGATACCTCGCCACAAGTCCCGATGTCCCCGCCCTTTTGGCGTCGCACCGCAAGCGATGTCAGTTACATGACAAATCAACCGCTCAGTTTCCCGCTCGCGAGACGGTTGAGACTGATTTACTCACGGCCCGAATCGGTTGATGTCGCCCGCGCTGGCAAGGCCGTTGGAAGGCGCATACGGCATGATGTGTTTAGGAAAAACATCGATTTCCAAAACATTCGCTATGCGATCCGGGCCACAACTTCGAATCGAATAGAGATAGCGGTCATTTGGCTCGAAGTACGTGCGCCAGAAGGTCTCGTCGTATGCAGCGCGGTCTCCGTACGCATAAGTATCGTAGTTCATGTTGCGGGTCGGGCTCTCTAATTCAAACGCTTCCGGCGGGATCGAACTGATATACGCCACAGGCGTGGACAGCGGCAGGAGTCGGTGTGAGTTGATCGAGTTTGGGTTGTATCCGCCGCCCCAGCTCGCCGTCAGGAAAAGTGGAACGTAATGGTTGTGGTCAATCCGGTAGGACTCCAGCGCGGTAACGAGGCTTTTGAGATCGGCTTCGGCCCGTGCGATCTTGGCGCGGGTGCGAGCGTTCAAGAAGTTCGGTATCGCAATCGCCGCAAGGATACCGATGATCGCCACGACAATCAGCAGCTCAATCAGAGTGAACGCAGACAATTCCTGCCTCTTCATTATTTCTCACTCTCGACAGACCGGCAAAAAGTCATCGCTAAGTGCGAGAATCGTAGGGTGGGCTCACGGGCGATGTGCCGCAACAAGGTTTCCGGTTGATCTTCGTCGAAGCCCGTAGCCCACCAACTCGGGGCCGATATAATATAACGCTGGTTGTCCACGCTTCGCTTCGAACTCTCCCTGCGACTAGTCGATTTGGAAACATATAACCGGTCACGGACAACATAGCGGGTAACATTCACGAGGGCAAGGAGACAGTCTCAAGGCAATCGGTCCCGCACCCAGGACGTGTTCCAAAGCAGGATTGGCCGGTTGACGAAACCGGCTCCGTCCGAGTACACTTCCGGGCAATAGGGGGGAGAGCGAACGAGTCAAGAAAACCGAGTCCAGGAAATCCGGAGGCAGCCGTCAAACGCTCCCTCCTTTCGCGATTCACTTCGTTATCTCTCAGAAAAATCCATTTGAGGAGAAAACCATGGTCGAGACAAACCGAAGAACTTTCTTGGCAGGTAGTTCGGCAATCGCGGCGGGCATTGCGGCGGCCCCTCGCGCGGCGTCCGGTTTTTCGTTGAACGAGAGCGGCAAAGAGGGGATACTGAAACTCTCCTGCCAGGAACGACTCATTCCCGGAAAATCATTGAACGAGAAGTTCGACTTTCTGGAGGAACACGGTTTCACAGGCGTCGAGCCGGGCGGCGGGAATCTGCACAAACGTGTGAGCGAATTCCAAAAAGCCCTCAAAGGCCGCAATGTGAAGGTCAGTGCCATCTGCGCAGGATTTCGAGGTGTGCCGGTGTCCGAGTTTCCCGACCGACGCCGTGAAGCGATGGATTCGATGAAGGTGATTCTCGAAGCGGCCGGTGAGTTGGGGTCGACAGGCCTCATCTACGTTCCCGCATTCAACAGTCAATCGCAGGCGGGTCTTGTCGCGGCACGATTTTTGTTGATCGACTTTCTCCAGGAAATGTCGCAACACGCACAAAGAGCGAATTGCCGACTCCTGTTGGAGCCGCTGAACCGTTACGAAACGTGGTATGTCCGCCAGCTTGCCGACGCCGCGAAAATCTGCCAGGAAGTCAATCACCCGTATATTCAGATGATGGGCGATTTTTATCATATGGGTAGAGAAGAAGCGTGCGATTATTCAGCGTTCTTAGCGGCGCGAAATTGGCTCCACCACGTCCACCTCGCAAGTAGACCGAATCGAAAACAGCCGGGCTACGACAAAGGGGACGATTTCCGCCCCGGGTTCCGGGCGCTGAAAGACATCGGCTATCAGGATTTCTGCAGCTACGAATGCGGAATAGAAGGAACCGCCAAAGGAGCAACGGACGAAGAAACCAGGGAACTCAACAAAAAGATCGAGATTCCCAAAGCCGCCGAATTCCTGCGCAAACAGTGGGAAGAAGCGTAGCTCCGGCGCGTCTGTACCATATTCGCAGCCCTTTGCAACTGTCGTCGTTAAGAGCGAAGCGAGGCCGGCGTCCTGGTAATTCACTAAGATTGCCGCGCTTCGCTCGCAATGACGATAAGTGGGTGTATGTCTAAGACGGTACACATAAGAAAGTGTTCGAGGCAGAGAGATATTCTATGAAAATACTACGCTGTCTTATCGGTTTATGTTGTCTATTGATTTTCTTTGGGGCGAGGCCAAGCGCGGCGGATGTCACTCTTCCAGTCGGCTCCGCCCCGGAGGCCCTGGACTTTCCACATTTTCCGGATCGCCTGCATACATTCGTCTGGCGGAATTGGACGATAATCAAGGCCGAGCGGCTGGCCACACTCCTGGATACGACAACTGAGAACGTCCACCAAATTGCCGAATCGATGGGCCTGCCGGTAAGCATGCAACCTGATTCCGAAACGAACCTCGACCGGATTTACATCACAATCATCCGTCGCAATTGGCATCTACTCCCGTATGAGCAGCTGCTCGCTCTGCTCGGTTTCACAACCGAGGAGCTCGCTTTTTCACTTCGCGAGGATGATTTTCTTTTTATCAAGCTGGGCTCCCTGAAACCGAAATGTGAACCTCTGAAATACGAACCGCCGACACCCGCCGCTCAGAAACAAGCAAGGGAAATCAAAAAGTTTGTCAATACATTATTCGGCGATCAAATCAACGAGCCAATTGAACCCCGATTCAGTTTTATCGATCGACTCAGTCAATTACCACCTGATGTGGAAACTCCCGAGAGACAATCCGAACCACGATTCTCTCCCCGATATATTTATTCGTATTTTGCCCCGTACGGTGATCCGTTGCTCGACTCGGAGTTAAAAGCGTATCCGGCTGGTTTGCTCAAGCGACTAGCGGAGCTGGGCGTGGGCGGTGTTTGGATTCACACAGTCCTTCGCAAAATGGCACCGAGCGATGTGTTTCCCGAATTTGGGAAGAATCACGAAATTCGTCTGAAAAACCTGCGGAAATTGGTGGATCGTGCTCAACAATACGGTATCGGCATCTTCCTGTATGCAAACGAGCCGCGCGCCATGCCCGATGATTTCTTTGAGGAACGTGAATCGATGCGCGGTGTCGGGGAAGGCGATTATTATGCCATGTGCACCTCCGCCCCGGAAGTACGACAATGGCTCCGAGAATCCTACGCGTATTTATTTAAACATGTCCCCGGACTTGCGGGAGTTTTCACAATTACCGCCTCGGAGAATCTGACCAACTGCGCTTCCCACGGTCGTATTTCCGATTGTCCACGATGCGAAAAGCGAACACCCGCCGAGATTATCGCCGAAGTAAACGCAACAATCGAAGACGGCGTCCACAGTGGGAATCCGAATGCGAAAGTGATCGCGTGGGACTGGGGTTGGCGCGATGAGTGGGCGGAAGAGATTATCCCCCGTCTTCCGAAAGAAACGTGGCTAATGTCGGTCAGCGAATGGTCTAAACCGATCGAGCGTGGAGGTGTCCAAACAACGGTAGGCGAGTATTCCATTTCCGCCGTCGGTCCCGGTCCACGTGCAACAAAACACTGGCGACTCGCAAAAGAAGCCGGACTGAACACCGTAGCAAAAGTCCAACTCAATAATACATGGGAACTTTCTGCTGTTCCCTATATTCCCGTCCTCGACCTCGTTGCTACGCATTGCGAAAACCTTCTCTCACGGGATGTTGACGGGATGATGATGAGTTGGACTCTTGGCGGATATCCGTCTCCGAATCTGGAAATCGTCCGGGAATTTGACCGGAAACCGGCGCCTTCCAGAGACGCCGTACTAGCCGGTATTGCAAAGAAATACTTCGCGGAAAACGGCGCTTCATCTGCACAGGAAGCCTGGCGTTCGCTCAGCGACGCATTTCAAGAATTTCCTTTTCATATCGGTGTCGTTTACAAATATCCCGGACAATTCGGACCGGCCAATCTGATGTACGCTCGTCCCACAGGATATCGCGCAACGATGATCGGCTTTCCCTACGACGATCTGCAAAGCTGGCGTGGACCGTATCCGGAGGGTGTTTTTGCCGATCAATTCGAGAAACTGGCATCCGGCTGGCGGAAAGGAATACAGAAGCTTGAAAAAGCCCTGGATCAGTCCGACTCCTCAGCAACACAAACCGCGAAGGAGCAACTTCTGTTCGCACGAGCAGCGTTGGATCATTTTTCATCGGTAAAGAATCAGGTCCGGTTCACGATTTTGCGGAACCGACTGCTGAATGAAGAAGACCCTCTATCCGATAAACAGCGAAACAACCTCGTCAGCACAATGAAGGATATCCTGCGAGAGGAAATTGGCATTGCCCGAGATCATTACATGCTAACAATCCAGGATTCTAGGATTGGATATGAAGCCTCCAATCACTACTATTATCTGCCGATCGATCTTATCGAGAAGGCGGTCAATTGCCGGTATATTCTCGATCGCGCCGAAGAGATCTACCGTTAGGTTTGAGGGTGCTGCAAAAAGTCAGCGGGATGCGAGAAGTGAGGTATCAACCCCCTCTGAATCTCCCCTACCTTTGGCCACGCAAGCGTGTCCCTCTTGGGGGAGAATACGCTGCAGACACGCTCGTTTCTTTTTCCTCCCCCGAAGATCGGGGGAGGTTAGGAGGGGGTTGAGATTCGTATTCCAGACTTTTTGCGCCCCCGTCAGGTTTGAGGGTATCCTCGCTTTTCTATTCTTGTCACAAATTGTCTCAAGTCGTCTCTGGAATTGGTTCTCGTATACTTGTCCGTTGACGTTTCCCGAGGCTCTGCATATATTCGATAGTAGAAACTTGTGCAACTCGGGCCGAGTTTTCGAGCTCTGTCTCATAGCTCAGTTTCTCTTTTCTCTACAGACAACAATTCAAACAGAGGACATTTCACGTAGGTATCCATGACCCTGAAAAACAGACACGCTTTTACACTCATCGAACTTCTCATCGTCGTTGCGATCATCGGTATATTGGCGGCGATCGCGGTTCCCAATTTCCTTAACGCACAAATGCGGGCCAAAGTATCGAGGGCTGTTGCAGACGAACGAAATCTTGCAACAGCACTGGAATCCTATCGAATCGACAATAATAAGTATCCTCCCGCGTCTCTTGCGGATGGGAGCACACGGATTACCGTGTATCAGCGATGGGCAAGGCTCACGACTCCTGTGAGTTATATGCCTTCCGTGCCGTTCGATCCGTTCTTCGACCGCGGGGCGGAAATTCCCGCCACTTGGGGCGGGCCTGTGTACGAATACTTCGAGCGGGACGTAAGTCAGTTGAAAACGAATCTCTGGGGGCCTTCCTCCCGTGAGCAACAGGCACTCTATTTCATCAAATCGTTCGGTCCCGACGGCGAGAACAGCGCCACTACCCAAGAGGGCTACTATACGCATATCATTTACGATATGTCGAACGGGTTGGCCAGCAACGGCGACATTGTCCGATACGGACCGTAGACTGTTCCGGAGAATAGGCACGCCGCAATAAGGCCACCCCGCAGAAATACGTGCATAAGGAGCCACCTCCAATGAAAAACGCCGCTCTTCTATCCGTGATAATGCTCTGCGTCTCCATCAATCCAATCTGGATATCGGCAGCGGAGGACCAAATTCAATCTCGCGCAAAGCACCGCCTGCCTTATAACAACCCGGATCTTATTGTAGATCTCGGCGTGGGCTTGTGGGCAACTCCTCTGCCTATGGATTGGGACGACGACGGGGACACCGATCTGCTTGTCTCGACAGCGGATGTTCCATACGACGGAGTGTATTATTTCGAGAACGTCGGTTCCGGTGTTTTTAAGGCAGGAGAACGACTGGCGGACGGTCGAAAGAATGTTACTGTCTCCTATGTCGGTGACGAGGTGATCGTTTGTGAACCGGGAGTCATGTACACGGATTTCAAGGAGAATCTCTTTGAGAATCCCCAGAAGATAAATTACGAGCAGGATTTTTACTCGGGACGAACAAATCAGTGGAAATTCGCAGACTATGACGGGGACGGCGTTTACGATCTCCTGGTTGGTGCGAGTGACTGGCGGGAATACGGGTGGGACGATGCTTTTGATTCCTCGGGAAACTGGACACATGGTCCTTTACACGGATACGTATACTGGGCAAAAAACATCGGTACAAACGAGAGTCCGAAGTATGAAAAGGCAAAACAGGTTTACGCCGACGGCGAACCGGTTGACGTATACGGATGCCCTTCCCCGAACTTGGTCGACTGGGACGAAGACGGCGACCTGGATCTGATTTGCGGTGAGTTTCTGGATCGCATTACCTATTTCGAAAACGTAGGAAGCCGAACGTCTCCAAAATATGCATCGGGTCAATTTCTGAAAACCGACGGACAGACGATCCACATGGAACTTGAAATGATCCAGGTTGTCGCGTGCGATTTCGATCGGGACGGCGATGTGGATTTGGTCATCGGGCAAGAGGATGGCCGCGTCGCGGGAATCGAGAATACCGGGAGGATTGACAACGGTATGCCGGTTTTGAAAAGACCCGTCTTCGGCAAGCAGCGGGCGGATCATGTAAAATGCGGCGCGTTGGTAACTCCATGCAGTTTCGATTGGGACGGCGACGGAGACGAAGATTTAGTATGTGGAAATACAGCTGGATTTTTGGAATGGATCGAGAATCTCGGTAGAGGAAATGCGACTCCATCATGGGGCGAGCCGAAAAGGCTCGAAGCCAACGGTGACCCGATCCGTATCATGGCCGGTCCGAATCTCTCCATTCAAGGTCCTGCCGAAGCAAAATGGGGCTATACTGTGCCTTACGTTGCGGATTGGGACATGGACGGACTCCCGGATATTGTAATGAGCTCTATCATCGGAAAAATTGTCTGGTTTCGAAATATCGGGACAAGAACAGATCCTAAGTTGGCTGCGGCGCAGCCTGTCCGCGTGGAATGGAATGGAAAATCGCCGAAACCCGCATGGAATTGGTGGTTCCCGGAACCCAACGAGCTCGTTGTTCAATGGCGTACCCGGCCGATCGTATGGGATCTCAATCAAGACGGCTTAAACGATCTTATTGTCATCGATCACGAAGGGTATCTCAGTTTCTTTGAACGAGCCCGAAGCGGAAACCGCCTAATCCTCATGCCAGGCAACCGCATTTTTCAAAATGAAAACGGCTCGCCTCTACGGCTCAGCGAGCGGGAAGCGGGGGGAAGCGGCCGGAGAAAGATCGACCTGGTCGATTGGGACAACGACGGAGATCTCGATCTGCTCATCAACAGCCCGAGAAAGTCGCCGCAGGAAACAAGAAATATCGCTTGGTATGAAAACACCGGTACAAAAGATGATTTCGTGTTCGCCTATCGCGGCAATATCACGAATGTCCGCCTCGAAGGCCATACAACGTCCCCCACGACCGTCGACTGGGACCGCGACGGCATTCGCGATCTGCTCGTCGGCGCGGAGGACGGTTTCTTTTACTATTTCCACCGCGAGACCGCCGAAGACCTCACCGGTGAAGAATAGAGAGCCGCAACGCTCCGGAATTTCCTACTTGAGCTGGACGCTGAATTCGACGGTCAGCGGCTCCTCCGGTGCGACAACAAGGTTCGTTACATGGTACGATAAAGGAAGCTCCTCGATGTCTTCCTCACATTTCACCATCATTTGAACCGTCGACTCCGCGGGAATAATGAGATTCTCCGGGCCGTAGTCACCGGCACGTTCGAGTAGGAAGTCGATTTCGGATTGATTGTCTATTTCGAACCAATACGCACTATCGGTGCTGTAATACGGCGGCTTTACTTTCACAGATGCATCAAACAGAGCATCCAAATACTCCTCCTGACCAATTAACTGGTTTTTGAACCAAACCACCGTACGGCCCTCGAATAAGGCTTCCCTGAGTGCGTCCAGTGTACGTTCGCGAACAAAGACCAATGTTATGGTTCTGTGAACGTCGATGGTCCGCTCAAGAATCAGCGAGGGATCGTGGATATCCGAGGTCCCGAGTATTGTCAGGTCATGCTCGACAGCATATTGATGTGCTTCAGGATAATACGTACCGCCGTTGAACACCTCAATGCCGTGGAGCCATTTGTTCTCATACGCGGCTTCCTGAATCTCCCCCCACTTCCCACGTTCCGGTCCTTTCCAACCAGGATGGTTCCAAAAAACGAAACCGCCCTGCTCGTTCGCGGTCTCGATAACATCAAGAAGGTTATCTTGTTCCAGTTCGTCAACATCCTTCAGAAAAATCGCGTTGAAATGTCCCGGTGGAGTGTCACGCGTTATCTCCGTTCCCCTCGGAAGTAAGATGTTTCTCCGTTTCGCATGGCCAACAACCATTTCGTACGGTCGGTTATGATCCGTCGGGATGTCGTTTTCGTGGGGTTGATATTCGATGTGGTCGGTGATGGAGATCGCATCCAGTCCTTCCCGCCAAGCCTCTTCCACACGAACACTCGGCCAGACAAGGCCGTCGGAAAAGACCGTATGCATATGAAAATCGCATTTCAATGTCTCGTAGCCTAGAATATCCGGAAACTGAATCGTGTCTTTGGGCTCCGGATATACCCTCCATTCCGTTTCGACCTGAGCATTCGCTGTCGAGCCGAGAACCAAGAGAGTCACTAATGCCGTTAAAAACACATGTCGGTAATATTTCATTTTCGTATCCTTCCTTTCCTAATCGCTTGTCTGTTATTCCAAATTGTCCTTAACCCTAACGTTGCAAAACTGACTCCTCCTGCCAACATTTCCAAATCTCTCC
>CAZTDD010000183.1:0-9000 GCA_964612675.1 uncultured bacterium | reverse complement strand
AAATCAGCGGCTTACCCTCGCAACCACACCTTCAACTGCCGAATTTAGGTTAATGAAACTTAACTTAATGACATTGAGGCCCGTTCACGCGGCCTGATAATGGGGGAATTCCCCATCTCGCGCTAAGTAGAGACCCCAAGGGCCGGTGGTCCTTTACCGGATTGTAAAACCGTCGCCGGCCGCGTAAGTTGGATACGCGAGGATATGTAAGGAATTCTCTGCACATTGAGACTCCGAAAAGTGAACGAAGACAACAAAACAAAAAAAGGAGAAGACAATCATGAAAGTGGAAGAGGTTATGACACGAGGTGTCGAAGTAATACCGAGCGATGCAGGGATACAGGAGGCGGCACAAAAAATGCACTCCTATGACGTTGGTGTATTGCCAGTATTCCACGAAAACAAGGCTATCGGCTTAATTACCGATAGAGATATTGTTGTTCGCGGCGTTGCCGCCGGAATCGATCCCGAGAAAACAACTGTGAGTGACCTTATGACGGAAGAACTTGCGGTGATCTCAAAAGATGCCGATCTCTCCGAGGCCGCGGATACGATGAAAGAAAAGCAGGTTCGGCGCCTGTTAGTTACAGACGGTGAAGAGCGGCTCCTCGGGGTTGTGTCTTTAGGCGATATCGCAGTTCACAGCGATCAAACAGGCGTAGCGGCGCAAATCCTTCAAAGCGTTTCCGAACCGGCCGAACCGGCACGGTGAGCTTCAGACTACAGTGCATACGGAGGTTAGCATATGTTTATCGGAGATCTGATTGTAGCCCTGATCATCGGTCTTATTTTGGCGTTGATCCTATCGGCATTTGCCACAAGTCGGGGTGCGGCAGCGGGGGTAGGAGCGGTATTTCTGTTCTTCTTTCTGTTCTTTTTCTTTGCTGTGTGGGCCGGCGGTGTATGGTTGACTCCAATAGGTCCACCGATCTGGGGCATTCCGTGGTTGAGCTTCCTGTGGATCGGCTTGCTTTTCGCCTTGCTTGTAGCGGCGCTTATTCCACCTTCAGAGCGTGAACGACGTGCGCCGGGAGGGCCGCCGGAAGCGGAACGGGCCGAAGAGACACGCATCACAGAAGAAGAACCCACCGGTGCCGAAATCGCTTTCGGGATCTTCTTTTGGCTCTTGTTGCTCTTCCTAATCATTTCGATTATCTGGCATTACGCATGGATTGTCTAACAAGGGCAACAAAGAAAAACAGAACGCTGACGGGATGGAGAAGACATACTTCTGTCTTCTCCGTCTTTTGCGCAACCCACCAAGACCGGTCTCTCCGACCGGTTGATAACGTCAATGTCGTTGGATAAGCTTTGTTGAATAGAGACAGATAAATGCAAGCAGATACGGATAGAAAGTTACCATCTTTATACCACGCAGAAAATCATTATCACGCTGAGGAGGATACGGAATGCAACTTGAGGGATTTACCCGCGCAGATATGAACGCATTGATGACGCAGAAGAAGAACCCCTGTGTGTCGATATTTTTGCCGACCCACAGGGTCACAATGGAGAGCCAGCAAGACCAGATACGTTACAAAAACCTACTTCGCAAAGCGGAAGATAAACTGAAAGCACTCGGTTTTGAAGATCTGGAGAAGATGATGGAGCCGGCGAAGTCGATCCTTAAAGATACTGCGTTTTGGGCGCATCAAGGGGATGGACTGGCCGTCTTTATAGCGAACGATCTATTTCGGCGTTACCGAGTGCCGATACCTTTGGAAGAACTGGTATGTGTAAGCGATCGATTCGTGATGAAGCCGCTCTTCCCTTTGGTGACCGGAAACGGGCAATTCTTCCTCCTTGCACTGAGCGAAAAGATAGTCCGCCTTTTTGAATCGACAAGATACGATGTCCGCGAGATCGAGCTGGAAGATATGCCGACGAGTATCGAAGAAGCCCTCCAATACGAAGCGCCGGAGAAACGAGTTCAGTTTCATACGCGGGCTCCTATGGGCGCGGGACCGGTCGGTACCGGCGATCGCTCCGCCGTGTTCCACGGCCAGGGCATGAAGAAAGACGATGAAAAGGATCAGATCGTGGAGTACCTTCGGATCATCAATCAGGGTATCTCTTCCCATCTCGCTCAGCGAGAACACCCGCTCATCGTGGCGTGCGTAGATCGGCTGTTTTCAATGTTCAAATCGGCCAACACCTATCCACACCTGGTCGAAAAGAACATCAGCGGAAATCCCGACGTGGCGTCCGGCGATTCTCTGCGAGAAAAGGCATGGCCGCTGGTCGAGCCTCATTTCCTGACAGGAAGAAAACAAGCGATGGAGAGATATGAGCAGCTCGGCGACAGGAATCGCACTTCCCAGGAAATCCGGGAGATTCTTTCTGCAGCCGTCCAAGGTCGCGTGGAAACGCTTTTCGCGGCATCAACGGCGCATTTGTGGGGTTATTTCAATCCAGATGACGCGCAAGTCGATATGCATCAATCGGAGCAGCCGGGCGATCAGGACTTGCTTGACGTTGCCGCCGTGGAAGTCCTACAGCGAGGCGGCAATGTCTACATTCTCGATCCCTCCGAAACCCCCGGCGGTGGATCGGTGGCCGCCTTGTTCCGCTTCTAACGGCGCCACCGCCATACAACGAGTAGAGTGGGCTAGCGACATGACCTGCGTTCGGTTTATGCGTCAATCGTTGAGGAGTGCAACTTACCAAAGAAATCATGAAAGTAACATTTCTCGGCACGCGTGGGGAAATCGAAGCCCGAACAAAGCGGCACTCACGTCACACGTCAACGCTGGTGACCTATCATCGCCGCCGCGTGCTGATCGACTGGGGCGAGGATTGGAGCGGAAAACTGGACGAGGTAAAGCCTCACGCAATCGTGATCACCCATGCACATCCCGATCACGCGTGGGGTCTGCAAGACGGAACGGATTGTCCCGTGTACGCCACCGATGAATCGTGGGAAGTAATCGACAATTATCCGATCGACAATCGAAAAAGCATCGTGGCGCGCAATCCATTTGAGGTTGAGGGAATGGTGTTCGAAGCGTTTCCGGTGGAACATTCGATACGCTGCCCGGCCGTCGGATACCGCATTAAGGCGGGACAGGCAACGGTCTTCTACGCCCCGGATGTGCTCTACATTCACGAGCGCTCGACCGCGCTGCACGCAGCAAGCATGTATATCGGTGACGGGGCCACCATGGCCGGTTCCTTCGTCAGGAAACGAGGCGACCGGCTGATCGGGCATGCACCCGTTCGAACCCAGTTGACCTGGTGCCAAAAAGAGAATGTCCCGGACGCGGTGATTACTCACTGCGGATCGGAAATTGTCGAAGGAGATGAGCGAAAACTCTCAGCGACGTTGCGTGAGTGGGCTCGTGAGCGCGGCGTCGAGGCACGATTCGCCTACGATGGTCTCGAAATCACACTGCGCTGAACCTTATTCGCTGAGTTTTATCAGCTGAGTTTTGTCAGTTCAGTTTTATCAGTTCAGTTTTAACAGTTGAGTTTTATCAGTTCAGTTTTACCAAAGGAGGTAATCATGCCCGAGCTACCCGACGTTGCCGGCTTCAAAACATATTTGGATTCGACCGCGCTCCACCAGCCAATCGCGAAAACGACCGTTCAGGATGAGCGTGTCCTGAAGGGCGTCTCTCGCCAAAAGCTCGCCGCACGTCTCAAAGACAACGAACTGAAAGGTACGCAGCGCCACGGCAAGTTTCTATTTGCGGAAATGGCCGACGGAGGTCACCTTGTATTCCATTTCGGTATGACCGGCTATTTGCGGTATTACCACGATGGGAAGGCTACGCCCGACTATGCGAGAGTTATTCTCCATTTTCAAAACGGACGTCACCTCGCTTATATCTCGAAACGCATGCTCGGCAGAGTGAGCCTGGTGGAAGATCTCGAACGCTTCGTTAAAGGACAGGAGCTCGGACCGGACGCGATGGACGACGCGCTGGATGAAGAATGGTTTCTCGAAGCCCTGCAGGGTCGGCGCGGGACGGTCAAATCAACGCTGATGGACCAGAGCACCATCGCGGGAATCGGAAATGTCTACGCGGATGAGATCCTCTTTCAATCGGGTATTCATCCAGCAACATCGGTAAATGAACTCACCGAGGATGAAAAGCGCGAGCTGTTTCGACATGTACGAGACGTCATGAAGAGAGCCAGCGGACGTCCCGTTCAAAACAAAGGCTTTCCCGACGATTTCCTGCTGAACCAAAGACGCGAGCAGAACAAATGCCCCAGGTGCGGAGATCAGCTCAGCCAGGTCGAGGTCTCCGGCCGCTCAAGCTATTTCTGTCCGAACTGCCAGAAAAAGAAATGAATCCGCCGAATCCCGTGAATTATCAGCACGCAGGCACGCTGTAAGACGCTAGAGGTGATCGCCATGGAAAACGCACAAATCGCGGATATTTTCGATAACATTGCGGATCTCCTCGATCTTCAAGACGAAAATCAGTTTCGAATTCGTTCCTACCGAAACGCCGCCCGGACTGTCCGCGATCTGCCACAGCGAATCGAAGACTTGATCGAACAAGGTGAAGATCTCAGCGAACTACCCAATGTAGGAAAAGGAACGGCGGAGAAAATCCACGAAATTATCGAGACCGGAACTTGCAAACGATACGAAGACGCCAAAGAAGCAATCCCCCAGGAAGTCACTCGATTGATGGACATCCCGCAGGTCGGCGCTCGAAAAGCTATGCAGTTCTATAAAGAGCTGAATGTCAAGAGTCTGGACGATCTCAAGAAAGCCTGCAAACAACACAAAGTGCGCGACCTCGAAGGCATGGGCGCGAAAACCGAGGAGAACATCCTCAAAGGTATCGAACAAATAAAGTCAACCTCGCAACGCGTAAGACTGAACACGGCTTCGCAGTACGTCCAGGCGGTATCCAAACTCCTGGAAGGGATCGACGGCATCGAACGCTGGGAAGTCGCCGGGAGTTATCGACGAGGCAAAGAAACCGTAGGCGATCTCGATTTCATCATCCAGGCAAAAGATCGAAAACACGTGGGAGAGGAGATCAAAGAATTCCGAGAAGTCGAGGAAATCATCGGACACGGTGAAGAAAAACTTTCCGTGCGGCTCGGAAATGCTCTTCAGGTGGATTTTCGTTTCTTTGAAAACGAAAATTTCGGGGCGGCCCTCCATTATTTTACAGGCTCCAAAGCGCACAACATCCACGTTCGACAAATCGCACAAGACCGCGATTGGAAGTTGAATGAATACGGCCTCTTCAAAGACGACAGGCGTCTTGCCGGAAAAACGGAGGAATCCATTTTTCATCGCCTCGATCTCGTCTGGATTCCGCCTGAAATGCGCGAAGATCGGGGGGAAATCCAAGCTGCGCAAGAAGACAATCTGCCCGATCTTATCGAGATGGATCAAATCCACGGCGATTTGCATTGCCATACCAACGAAACCGACGGCTACGACACATTAGAAACCATGGTTGAAGCCGCCCAGGAACGTGGCTACGAATATATGGCGATCACCGAGCATTCGAAGGCGGTATCCGTCGCGCGGGGGTTGGACGAAAAGCGGTTGGAGAAACACGCGAAAAAAATCCGTAAACTCAATGATTCATTGGACGGCTTCTGGCTCATGACCGGCATCGAGGTCGATATCATGAAAAATGGAGATCTCGATTTGGATACCAAAGCCTTAAAAGAACTGGACTGGGTTGTCGCGAGCGTTCATTCTTATTTCGATCTCGACAAAAAACACATGACGGACCGCCTACTCAAAGCCATCGACTCCGGTGTGGTCCATTGCCTCGGACATCCGTTCGGCCGCCAGATCGGCCAACGGAAGATGATCGAATTCGACGTCGACCGGGTCTTTCAAGCCTGTCGTGATCGGGGAGTCTTTTTGGAAATTAACGCACATCCCTCACGGTTGGACGTGCCCGACGACTACTGCAAATACGGCAAGGATCAGGGAGTCGACTTTGCGATCTGTACCGACGCACATCGAACCTCGGATTTGGATTTCATCCGATTCGGCGTGGGAGTGGCACGGCGAGGTTGGTTGGAGAAAAAGAACATTCTGAATACGAACACGCTCCGTTCTCTACGAAAGAGACTTGGAGACAAGGAATCATGACCTCCGCAAAGAAGAAGTCAGGATCGGTCGTCGATAAAATGAGCAAAAAAGAGGCCGAAGAGCGGGCCGAACGGCTGCGGGAACAGATCGAATATCATAATCATCGCTACTATGTGCTGGACGATCCGGAGATTTCCGACGCCGAATACGACGAATTGAAGCGGGAACTCGAAAAGATCGAAAGTGAGTTTCCCGACCTGATCGCACCCGACAGCCCAACCCAACGAGTCGGGGCCGAACCGCAGGAAGAACTTGGCACGATCGAGCACGAATCCCCCATGCTCAGCCTCCAGGCGATCCAGGAAGAGAAGGAATTTCGCCACTTCTGGAATACCTGCAAAGACAAACTCAACAAGAAAAGAATCTCTATCGTCGCTGAACCGAAATACGACGGTCTCAGTGTCGAACTGGTCTACGAACAGGGCAAACTCCGATCGGCTGCAACACGGGGCGACGGCCAGACCGGCGAGGACGTCACGGTCAATATCAAAACGATTCGCGAGGTCCCTTTGCGCCTTCTCAATGGCAGGCAAAAAGGCGAGTCCGTACCGGAACATTTCGTCGTGCGGGGCGAAGTGTATATGAAGAAAGATGAGTTTGAAGAATTCAATCGCAAGCAGGAAGAAAAAGGCGACAAAACCTTCGCCAATCCTCGCAATGCCGCGTCCGGCAGCCTTCGCCAGCTGGACCCGAATATCACCGCGGAACGACCGCTGCGCGCTTTTTTCTGGGAAATCGGTCCTTCATCGAGTTCGATGCCTGACACTCACTGGGAATGCTTGGAAAAGATGAAACGTCTCGGCTTGAAGACCAACCCCGAGGCCTCCCGCTTCGAATCGCCTGAAAAGGCCGTGGATTGGTACAACAAAATGAAGGAGCGCCGCGATAGTCTTCCGTACGAGATCGACGGCTGCGTATTCAAAGTCAACAATCTGGACGACCGCAGCACGTTGGGAACCAGGGCGGCCAATCCCCGTTGGGCCGTTGCATGGAAATTTCCACCCCGGCGTAAAACCACGAAGATCAAGGAGATCGAAGCCTATGTAGGACGCACCGGGGCGCTGACGCCTGTTGCAACGCTGGATCCTGTGAATATCGGCGGCGTCGAAGTTACCCACGTAAGTCTCCATAACCAAGATGAGATCGACCGGAAAGACGTTCGCGTGGGCGACCACGTGCTTGTGGAACGTGCCGGCGACGTAATCCCGCACGTCGTCCGGGTTATCGAAAATAAACGGACCGGTAAAGAAAAGAAGTATCGCCTTCCGAAGAAATGCCCTTCCTGTGGCAGTGAAGTGGTTCGTCCAAAGGGAGAAGCGATTGTCCGATGTACCAATGGTGCCTGCCCCGCTCAGCGCAAACAGAATGTCCTTCATTTCGCCTCAAAAAACGCTCTCGATATCGAGGGGTTGGGCGAAAAACTCATCGACCAATTGATCGAAAAAGAATTGATCGAAGACGTTGCCGATCTCTATGACCTCGAACTGGAACAGGTCATGGATCTGGAACGGATGGCTCGCAAAAGCGCCCAAAACCTGATCGATGCAATCCAGCAGAGCCGAGACCGGGCGACACTGGCGCGGGTAATCTACGCACTCGGCATACCGCATGTCGGAAACGCCATGGCGTCGGATTTGGCCGTCGAATTCGGGTCGCTCGATGAGCTGCAGAAGGCTGACGAACAACGTCTCGCCTCTATGGAAGGCATGGGCAAAACCATGGCTTCGGCTATCGCCGCCTGGCTGGACAACGAGCCCAACCAGAAACTCATCAAAAAACTCAAAAAGCGCGGCATCGACCCCAAGGCCGAGAAGATGGGTGACCGACTCAAAGATAAGACCCTGGTTGTTACCGGGTCACTCGAGTCCATGACACGCGACGAGGCAGAGGATGCCGTACGCAAACAGGGAGGCAAAGCCGCCGGCAGCGTCTCCAGCAACACTGACTACCTCGTCGTCGGAGAAAACCCCGGCAGCAACAAAATGAAAGACGCGGAAGAAAACGACGTCGAAAGGATCGACGAAGACCGGTTTCTCCAATTAGTCGGCAAGAAATAGTAAGAAAATCAGGAAAGGAGGTTCTTGTGTCACCTCAAAAAGGAGAGTTCCACATAGGAACTTCCGGGTATCAGTACGACCATTGGCGTGGAGTGTTCTACCCGGAAGACATCCCCAAAACGCGATGGTTCGACCACTACGCCTCTCAATTCGATACGGTCGAGATCAACAACACATTCTACAATCTGCCGAAACCTGAGACCTTCGACGACTGGCGAGAGCAGTCGCCGGAAAGTTTCTTGTACGTACTGAAATTCAGCCGTTACGGCTCTCACATGAAGCGTCTCAAGGATCCGGAGGGTCCGATAGAGAAGTTTCTGGAAGGCGCGAAACGCTTGCGTAAACATCTCGGGCCGATCCTTGTACAGCTTCCACCCAACTGGAACGTCAATGTGGAACGGTTGGAAGGCTTTCTGGATACCGCGCCGAGCGAGTACCGCTGGGTAATCGAATTCCGCGATCCCAGCTGGCTGTGTCAGGATGTCTACGACCTGCTCAGGGATCGCAACGCGGCTCTGTGCGTCCATGACATGATCGAAGATCACCCCCGGGAGGTTACAGCCGATTTCGTCTACCTTCGCTTCCACGGTGAGAATTACGCGACAAAGTACACCCCTCAAGCGCTGTCGGCGACCGCTCAGCGCGTCCGTGACCACCTTGCCGACGGCCTGGACGTCTTCGTGTACTTCAACAATGACGCCCACGGCTACGCTGTCGAGAATGCTCTGGACCTCAAACGCTATCTCACGGAATCCTGACGGTGTCATAGTGCGGACTTACTCCCAACTCCAGCCGGTATGAGGGACGCTCCGGCCGTTCCAGCACTGGCAGGAGAGAAGGAGTTGTGTTTTGTTCATAACG
>CAZTDD010000182.1:0-9154 GCA_964612675.1 uncultured bacterium | reverse complement strand
CGAATTTATCCGATCAGGAAATTCGGAATAATATCGGGGAAGACGAAAAGGTTTCGGCCGGAACAACGTTGTATGGCCTGCCCATGCTGACTGTCACGTCGAGCAATGCGCCTGTCGATCCGCATTTGGCGATGGGTGTTCGAGGAAATTCAACCCTGTCTGACTCTCTCCCGATCCTTGACAATGCGGTAGAGAATCAACGAAACGAATCTCAACCCCCTCCTAACCTCCCCCGATCTTCGGGGGAGGAAAAGAAACAAACGCATCTGCGGTGTTTTCTCCCCCAAAGTTTGGGGGAGATACAGAGGGGGTTGTCTTACGATCCTGGACAGAATATCCTCTGGGCAGAACCGAACGCGGTGGGAGAAGGACTCCTCCGCAGCCAGCGTATCGAATTGATTGACAAACAATTCCTCGAAAAACATGAAACCGAAGCCGGAATTTTCTATGCATTTAATGGAATTACGCAGGCAAACGTGAACGAGCCGGTTCAGCCTCGCGCAGGCTATATCACCGGCACCGAAGGCTTCTTCCCAAAAGGCGCTGTCCTCGAATATGCGAAATACGAGACAATCGACAATTTCGATCCAGTAATTGAGGGCTCCCAATGGGGCGCGGGCGAAGCCCAAGAGGGTACTTTCGATAAACAAGGCTTCTTCCCGGCGATTCCATTTACGGTGAATACCATCGCCGCTCAGGGCGGCCTTCCGCCGCTGCAGCGATTTGTCTTCGTCGCCGGTCAGTACAACAATCAGACAAAGCAGGAACGTCTCTACGAAGAACTCCGCTACAGCACGTACTACACCGGAAGCGAATCGAATGAGACACCGCCGACTGTGAGCGATCCGTCTGTGATCGTTCAAGGCGAGCGTGTGTTGATCACTGTTGAAGCAGAGGATATCGACGGCGATCCGCTGTATCGCGTTGTTGTATTGTGGACAGATGGAAACGGCGAATGGAATGCTGTTGATCTCGAACAATCGTCAGCAAATCCCCTGATTTGGGAAGGCGAATTGTCAGAAATTGAAGGATTGGAATTCTTCGTCCAGGCAGTCGACACGCTCGGCAATGTCGCGTATGCGGATAATCGCGGACGATACTACAGACCGTTCGATGGTGGCGGAGAGCCGACACCAACGCCGGGTCCGCAGAATGTTCTCGCCCAGATTGATTTCTCGGAAGCAACAGTCGAAGAAGCGGGATTCGTTTATAGTCCGGCGACCGGTTTTGACGCAGCGGCGATTTCTGTCAGCGATGTGCCCGCAGGACCGGGGACGGATGGTCGCGGTTTGATCATCGAGGCCCAGCCGGGGCAAGGCACGTTGGCAATTTCTACAGTGCCGGTTTCAGCAAACAACGGTGCTGTGATGCTCACCGTGAATGTTCGAGCGGATGGTGAAGGCTGTTCCGCCGCTTTGGCTGCATTGAATTCGCCGATTGACGGACAACTCGGATATTCGAACGCGAGCGGTCCGGATGTGCCTGTTGGCGAGTGGGGCAAATTCGTTCTGATTTACGATCCCCCGGCGGACGCGCTCCAGCCCGGCCTGCAAGTCGCTTTGCCGGAATCGGCAGCGGGACCGGTAAAAGTGTATTTCGATAATCTGGTTATTTCCGAGTTGCCGGAAAATGAATTTGAAAATGTCTCATTGGATGTTGACGGTTCATTTGACGGGGATACCTCGGGATTATTGAAAAACGTTATGGCGGAAAGCGGCGGAACCTCACTGTCCTTGCCCAACGCTTCCGGCGGGAAAGATCTCCTTCTTACTCTTTCACAATCGAACGACGCGACAAATGTCGGCATCTTCGCCAGTCAGCTGCAGGGCGGTTTTCCGCACCTGTTGCAGGCATCGGTCGATGCGCGATTGTTCGATGGAAAGGGTGGCGTAACGGCGTTGGTAATTACAAACGGAAACGGCAACGTCGGTGTATTTGTCAATAACGCCGCTCTGGCGAGTGGCGAGTTTCAAACCATCACCATCGGCGGTCGCTTCACTGCAGAGAATCCTACGTTTCCTGTATTGGGCGTGGTCCAAAACGGCGGCCCGGGAGTCGACTCGTCGGTGTTGGTGGATGATTTAAAGCTGAGGAAGCTCGGAATGTGACTATGACCTCGCCCTGGTGTACAACTTCAGGGCGAGCGAAAAGGCAACTCCAGGGCGAGCGGACCCCCGGGCGTCTCGCCTCTCTTTATTGCAATTCAATCCTCTCAAACAGAACCAGTGTCAACCCGATGGTTGCAAAAACGAGAAGAGGCCGGCCGAAAGCGCGGTTGGAAAGCCGCATGGATAAAGGCCAAAAGAGATGTTTATGAATATTTTGAGGACCTGAGGAGAAAAGCACCGGCAGTGCGATCCAGATGCCCCCCCTCCGACTCCCCCCGTGAACGGGGGGAGAGATTTGGAAATGTTGGCAAGAGGAGTCAGTTTTGCAACGTTAGGGTCAACTTCATCACTTCATTTGTTACACTAATTGGAAGAGAACACTGTAAGCGCATTCATGATGACACAGTGCGGAGGAGGTAAGGAATCCTTGAACGCAAAAAAGACAAAAACACAGACGAAAAAATCACACAAATCCGAGAATAGGATCTTCGAAGAAGGTCTCGAAAAATCGATTGAGCTCTTGTATGCCTGCAGTAACGCGGATGGATTCCTGGCAAGTCCGACAAAACAGGCGAATTATCACCGTGTCTGGGGACGAGACGGAGCCATACTCGCTCTGGCCGCCCTCCTGACCGGCGATAATGATCTGATTAAGACAGCACGCCAAACTCTTGAAACCCTGGCCGAATACCAGGGACCCCATGGAGAAATCCCCAGCAACGTCGATACCCAGTCCGGTCGTATCAGCTACGGCGGGATGGCCGGCCGGGTCGACGCCGATCTATGGTTTATTATCGCTTGCGGAGAATACTGGAAACACACGGGCGATGATGAGTTCCTCGATAAGATGATGCCCGTAATTGAAAAGATCCGCTTCCTTCTCGGTACATGGGAATTCAACAATCGCGGACTGCTCTACATCCCTCAGACCGGCGATTGGGCGGACGAATATCTGCATCACGGGTATGTTTTGTACGATCAACTGCTATATCTCCAAGTCCATCGGACGATCCACGAAATTCACGCCCATTTGCATGGTTCCCCCGATCACTCGGTCGCGGAATGCGCCAGCCGCCTTCGACATCTTATCCAGGCAAACTACTGGTTCAACGACGATGGCGATATTCCCGAAGATGTTTACCACGAGGTTATTTACAAAAAAGGGTATACGGTGGACTGTCAACGCAGAGGAAAATATTGGCTGCCGTATTTTTCACCTCACGGCTACGGATATCGTTTCGATTCCTTCGCCAACGTGCTGAGTTCTTTCTTGGGAGTTTGTGACGACCATCAACGCGAAAAGATCGACGTCTATATCGAGAGTACCTTGAATGAAGATCTTCCCCTGCTGCCGGCCTTTCATCCGGTCATTACGCCAGTGGACGATGAGGACTGGCAGGATTTGAAAATGACATTTTCATATAAATTCAAAAACAGGCCGCATGAGTATCATAACGGCGGGTTGTGGCCGATGATTACCGGTTTTTACGTCGCGGATCTTGCTAAACGCGGCGAAACCGATAAAGCCCGCAGCTACCTTCGCGCCGTCCACAAAGCGAACGCGCTTGAGATGGAAGGAGAAGAGTGGAGCTTTCCCGAATACGTTCATGGACAAGAGTTGACTCCCGGTGGCACACGATGGCAGGGATGGAGCGCGGCGGGCGCGATTATCGGACATTACGCATTGGAGGGGAAATACCTCTTTGAAAAAGGGAAAAGACAATGAACAATATTCTATTGTGCAGCGATTTAGACCGAACCATCCTTCCGAATGGAACGCAGGAGGAGTCTCCGCAAGCACGTCCTTTACTGCGCTCATTGGCCTCGCGATCCGAAATTACGCTCGCGTATGTTTCGGGTCGTCATAAAGAGCTCATACTCCAGGCCATTGAAGAGTATTCTCTTCCCGTCCCCGATTACGCTATTGGAGATGTAGGTACAACGATTTATCAAGTGGACAACGGTGACTGGAATTCCTGGCAGGACTGGCATGATGAAATCGGGCAGGACTGGCGAGGAATGTCTCACGAAGATTTGGCTGAATTACTCTCCGATATCGCGGAATTACGTCTCCAGGAATCAGAGAAACAGAACGTGTATAAGTTGAGTTATTATGTCGATGAGAACGTGGATCGCAACGCGTTGCTCGAAGAGGTACAAAAACGACTCGATGAGCAGGGTCTGGAAACCAGCCTGATTTGGAGCGTCGACGAGCAGGCACATGTTGGACTGCTGGATATTCTGCCAAAACGTGCGACAAAAGAACACGCGGTTCGATTCCTCATGAAGAATAAAGGGTTCGGCGAGGAGAGAACCGTTTATGCCGGCGACAGCGGAAACGATCTTGCCCCTCTCACCAGCGGTCTCCAGGCGGTTCTGGTAAAAAACGCCGCCGAGGATGTGCGCAAAGAGGCTCTCGAAGCCGTCAAGCAAAAAGGATATCCCGAGAAGCTGTATCTCGCGCAGGGCGGGTTCCTAGAAATGAACGGAAATTATTCGGCAGGTGTTTTAGAAGGCCTCGCACATTTTGTCCCCGAAGCACGGAGGTGGATGGAGAGGGCTTAGCTGGACCCCAAAGCGTGCACAGAAACCATCCCACGTATCACTCAAACATGGCTTCGCGAACCACGGTCTGATCGCGCTCCGGCCCGACCGATATCATCACCACAGGAACACCGGTTTCCCGTTCGATGAACTCAATATAGTCTTTGGCTTCGGAAGGAAGATCCTCAAAGCGCCGGACCCCGCTGATATCGCTTTTCCAGCTGGGCCGGGGTACGGTTTTGATTTTAACGTCTTTCAGCCGGTTCATATTACCGTCGAAAGTTCTCATTTCGCGACCGTCAGACTCGTAAGCGACGCAGGCTTCGATGGTGTCCATCTCGCCTAGGGCATCCAGTTTGCTCACCGCCAGCGCGTTGATCCCGCCGATCCGTACGGCGTACCGCAGCAACACCAAATCCAGCCACCCGCAGCGTCTCGGTCGTCCGGTTGTCGCTCCGAACTCGCCGACCGGCCCGGCGGTTCGCAGCCTGTTACCCATTTCGTTGGGCAGTTCGGTGGGGAAAGGTCCTTCTCCGACGCGCGTCTGGAACGCTTTTGTGATCCCAAGCACGCGATCGATTCTCCATGCGGGAATTCCCGCACCCGTAACCGCTCCGCCCGCGATAGTCGTCGTCGAAGTCACATAGGGATACGTTCCGTAATCGACATCCAGAAGAGTTCCCTGATTCCCCTCGCAGAGAATGCGCTTTGCCTGGCTAAGCGAATCCTCCAAAAACTCCGCCGTATCGCACACAAAAGGAGCGAGCCGTTCCGCATAGGCTGTATACGTATTATAAACGTCATCTTCGTCGAGCGGTTCGCCGCCGTACAGGTTCTCGATCAACCGGTTCTTTCGCTCCAACGCGTAACGGAGTTTCTCACGGAATACATCCGGGTCGATCAGATCCCACATCCGAATCCCGATTCGTGCCGCTTTATCCTGGTATACAGGGCCGATACCGCGCTTCGTTGTGCCAAGACGCCCGCCGCTTTGTTCCTCTTCGAGAGCGTCCAGCAGTTTGTGATAGGGCATAATTACATTGGCCTGTCCGCTGATTTTGAGTCGATCGGGAATGACCTCGATATCGTTTGATATCAAGTTGTCGATCTCCTCCAGCATAACCGCCGGATCGATAACCACCCCATTGCCGACTACACAGACCTTCCCAGGATGGAATAACCCACTTGGTACAATGTGGAAAATGTGCTGAACGTTATTCACACGGATCGTGTGACCGGCATTGTTTCCGCCCTGGTGACGGATGACAACATCCGCTTGCTCGCACAAATAATCGACAATTTTCCCTTTGCCTTCATCCCCCCACTGACTTCCGACGGTTACGACAACAGACATAGTCTCTGCTCCACTGTTTTTCGATGGGACTTCGGACGGATGAGAGAGTTATAACAATGTCCTCTCAGACCTCTTCACATCCTTCTGTCGAGCCATGGTTGAGAATTATGGGTCAAACTTAAAATGGTAATGTTGAAGGGGACCTCTCACAAGGGATGTTTCGGAGCAAAAGAGATTTCCAGGACAGCTAGACGCGTCGTGTCGCTTCCCCCGGCCCGGAGTAATTATGAATCTGCGCTGTGTTACCGGCGACCAGCGTCCCGCTTACCAGCATTGCCGCCGCCGCAAAAACAGGATCGAGAATCCCGGCAGCCGCTGCGACCATTCCGACTACACTGTAGAAGAAACACCACGTGAGGTTCCAATTCACCGTGCGCCACACCCGGCGAGAAAGATCGATCAGCCATGGAAGACGTTCCAGATCTTTGCCCATGAACGTAACGGCGGAGTCGGGAATCGTGTCTCCGCATTCCGCCCCCACTGCCACGTGGAGGTTCGCTCCCGAGAGTTCCTTAAGATTCACCGCATCGCTCGATATCAGCGCCACTTCATGCCCCGCGTTCCGATAAGATTGAATGAGACGCTGTTTCTCTCCTGCGCTGATACCAACATAGACACCGTCAACCACAGAAGATCGACTATCGCTTTCGTCGGAATCCAAAGACGGTCCCCGCAACAAGATGGTCCGCAGACCTCGCTCATGAAGCTTCGTACACAATTCAATAAATCGCATAGGACGTGCCTGTATTCCGGGGACAGCCGAGTGTTCGGTTACGCCGGTCGATGCCGCTACGACCGTCGCTACGGTAGCGCCTCCGTGCCCCCGACGGGAGTCAAGCCGTCGAGACTGCAAATCCTTGCCAAGACGGGAATTACGCGAAGTCTCCCTGAACGAATCGGTTTCATCGAAAAAACATGCAGAAATCCCGGATAGGTTCTCGACTACAGCTGCTTCGGCGAGCAATACTCCTTCCCGTGCGGCACGTGCTATGGCGAGGGTTGTCGCAAGCGGCGTTGTCAAAACTAATCCGCAGGGATAGGCGATCACCATAACCGACAGGAAATTAAACCAAGCCGCCGTGTGGTTGCGCGGCCACCACAGAATCAACGTGCAAACAGCGGCAACGGCAATAAACGGTCCGAACAAGGCAACGACTCGATCGACTGCACGCCTGGTTTTGGACGGCACCAAAACCGCCGCATCGATTCGAGAAAGGAGATTTGACAATATCGTCTGTCGGCCCGTACGGGCAACCTGAACGGTGAGCGGGTTATCAATCACCTTGCCGCCTTCGAGAATCTCATCTCCTTCCTGTCTCAGCACCGGCTCTCTTTCGCCGGTCAAGGGGGTAAGACGAACGCGCGATTCCCCCTCGAGGATGTGTCCATCCGCAGGCACTGTGTATCCACAGGGAACGCGAACAATGTCTCCAGGCACGAGAGCGGCAGCGCTGGTCCGTCCCACCTCATCGCCCTCGACGCGAAATGCCGGGACTTTGTCACGGCCGAGGAATTCCCGAATATCCCGAGAAGCTGCGGATTTCGATGTCGCCTCCAGGATCGTCCCGAGCGTCACAAGCAGCGCTGTACCGCACACAGTGTCGAAGTGAATATCATACCGGCCCCGACAGAGATTCGCGAAAGACAGTCCGTAAATCACGGCGCAGGCCAAACCGATTCCGCCTTCAAGCGATACGGAGCGGTTTTGAAGAGCGACGACTCCCTGCTTCAATAAGGGATACCCTAGAAGAATCATTACCGGCGTCGCTAACGCCCAAGTCCCCCACCGCATAAGGAATACAACTTCGGGCCGCATCTGGCTCGGGGCATTCTCCGACAGTAACCAGCTCAAGATCATCGTCCCCATGGTCAGAAATGTACCGATGCCGAGACGGGCGAGTAACCACGAAGAAGCCTCTCCCTCGCGCTCGGTAATCCGATACACGAGAAAACATCCATAGCAGCAAAACCTGTGTACCGTACCCGCAACATAGCGATGGATACCTCGTGTGGAGATCGGCAAATGACAATAGGTACAGATGTCGACAAGAACCATCGGAGAAATTATTGTTTACTGTGTTGCGCCTGAGATTACCGGTATCTGGAGACTGGCCGCCCCATCCGCTGTGTGGCTGCCGTCGCGTGTGTTCAAACCGCCCCACATCACCACACATCCCACGACCAAAACCACAATCGCCATAACATGGATCAAACGAGCCCGGGTACTCGGAGAAAAAACAAAACCACTCGCACCCAAAAGCCAGAACAGAGGGAGGGTGCCCAATGCAAAGACAAACATCGCGAGCATACCGCTCGGTGCGCTTGCTGAAACCACGGCCATCGCCAGCCCCGCATACACCAATGGACCCGGTAAGAATCCGTTGAACAGACCCAGGTAGAAAGGAGTGAGCCGTGCGGGCCGAACATGTAATCGTGTGACAACACGTTCGAGGATGGGACTGCCCGGTAGACGGTTTAAAACATTCAGACGAGAGAACAGGCCCATCATTTGTAGTGATACGAGGAGAAGGAATATACCGATAAGGAGAATGAGTGTCTGCCGGTAATCGTGCTGCAGCCCACCTTCCACCAAAGTCCGTCCTGCTGTTCCGGCCAGGGCACCAAGGAACACATAGGTGAAAACATAACCGGAGCTGTATAGTGAAAGGGCAAAGAAACGGTTGGATCGGTCACAGCTGACCAATGAAAGACTGAAGATCGCCCCGCCACACATTCCCAGTGAATGAGTGGAACCGGCGAGTCCCATCAAAAACGAAGGCAGATGTTCCATCTCCCTCCCGTCCTTCTGTCAGAAAAACCTGTTCTGGTTCATTCAAATACACTGCCCAATATCATCTGCGTCCCACATCTCATGCTACACCCGCTCAAGTGCCCCCGACAGGTATCCCCCAATGCCATTTAGCAAACAAAGCCGGGGCTTTTCGCGGGAGGGCGAATCTCCTGATGAGCCTCTTTCTGTCTTCGGTATCAACGGCTCATCAGCATAAGCCTTAACTTAAGCGAGGGCAGCCGTGCTAAGCAATACAAAGGAGGATACTTCGTTTCACATCCGGATTGCAGTATGAATGAGAAGACGTGTAATTGTCGCACGTTGGAGCAACCCCCTCCTACACCTCCCCCAAACTTG
>CAZTDD010000181.1:0-9275 GCA_964612675.1 uncultured bacterium | reverse complement strand
AACTGCTCTTTGCCGCGATGGGTTTCGTCCATGATTGCGCGCCAATCGGTTCCGGTCAGCACCAGTTCACGCAGCCGTTCGCTTCCCCATAGCAGGTCGATATACCTACGAAATTGAAACGAATCCGGAAATAACTCTCTGGCCGTACATAGCATCGCGACGCCGGTTGAGACCGGCAGAAAAGAATTTCGATCTGTTACTCTGACAACAACTCCGCCGCATTCTTTATCGCGGTGTTTCGGTGTCGGCGCTTTGCTCTCGATACTGACCGGGACGAACGTGGTAGCGGAGAAGACGACGCCCGGAAGAGCCTCCGAGTTCAGCCGTTCCGCCCAACGCTCACCGTCGATCCATGGCGCCCCGATGATTTCGAACGGTTGAGGTGTGCCGCGTCCCTCGGAAATGTTTGTTCCTTCAAAGAGACACGTTCCGGTGTAGACCGTGGCGGTGTCGAGCGTCGGCATGTTGGGCGAAGGCGGTACCCATGGAACGTTTGTTTCGTCATACCATAGATCTCGAGACCAACCCTTCATCGGGACGACCTCCAGCCGCGCACCGATTCGATGGCCGATGTAATGTTCCGTGTTGAACATCATGGCGAGTTCGCCCACTGTCATTCCGTGCCGGATGCTGATGGGGGCGATCCCGACGAAACTCATGGAGCCTGGGTGTGTTACCGGACCTTCGACGGCGACACCGGCAATCGGGTTCGGTCGGTCAAGAACGAGAACGGGAATACCCTCTCTTGCACAGGACTGAAGCGTAAGAAACATCGTTGAAATATAGGTATAGAACTTGGCACCGATATCCTGGATATCGTAAATCACCAGCTCCGCATCCTTCAGCATTCTGCTGGTGGGAGATTTGAATTCACCATACAGACTGAAAACGGGAACATTGGTTGCGGGATCCTTGAATTCTTCAATACTTGCAGCGTCAGGGGCGGCACCTTTGAAACCATGTTCGGGGCCAAGGAGCGCGACTACTGTCGCATGTTCAGCAATCAGATCGACGATCCGTTCTCCGGATCGATTGACTCCCGTGTGATTGCTCACGATGGCGACCCGTTTTCCCTCAATCGAGGACAACCGTTCCTTCAGGAGTACTTCGAGTCCCGTCATCACGCGTGGTTGGTTCATGTTTTCCTCCGCGCCGGGTGCAGCGGTGAATTGAAACAGAAGAAAGACGAGTGTGGCGAAAATGCAGGTGTAACGTTTTCTATCCATCATCGATTCCGCTCGCTTGATACAGGGTTACGGTACAGTGGAAGCGTATCAGGGTCTCAGGCCGCTCTCAATGCGAGGGACGGTACGTCGATCTACCTATTCCGTTTCACATCCCATATAATGGTTTTGTACGTGCCGCCAGTGAACCCTCTTGGATTCGCGGTCAACAATAGTATCCTTGTCCGGCAAGCCACCCGAATAGCGAGGTCCGCTACATGGTTCGTATCCTGCTCGATATGTGTGTTCCCGACCTGAAAAGTCCCGCCGACATTTACGCAGATGAAAAGAAACAACGTCTTCTGTTCCGGAAAGGCGTACCTCTCACAGCGAAGAAGAAGAGTCTTCTCGAACAGAACAAGGTTGAATATCTCGAATTCCCGCTACCTTTCGAGACGACGGATCCTCCTCCGTACACGTTCTCCAGCGAGACGGAGGGGACGATTTTCCGACTGATTCAGGAAACGTATGTTGCGTTCAAGAAAGGGAGCGTAAAAGACCCTTACGAGATTCGCAAGCAGGCGTATGAACTGATTGCGCAAGCCTATGAGGAGTTCCAGGCGTATTACCGGACGGAACATCCGGTCACCGATGCCGATCCGAAGAGGAACTTGCGGGCGGTCGTTCATCTTCGAACCGTCGGGGCATTGGAGGACTATCTCTATGAACACGCGAAGAATGTCTGTTTGACCTCTGTGGCGTTAGGGTTCGACTATTTCGAGGAATTGAAGCAGCTGCTGGCCGAACTGCATAAAGTCGGTGTCGCCGGTATGTTTGCGGATATTGGTATGATGAAGGTCCCGCCTCGGATATTGAAAAAGGACTCCGAGCTGAGTTCCGAGGAGATGGAGAAAGTACAAACACACTGTGAGAAGAGTGCCGAGTTTGTTGCGACTCTGTTTCGGCAGAAAGATTTTGTAACCACGCAGATCGTGCTTCAACACCATGAGCGCGGCCAGCGAAAAGGGTATCCGAAGAACCTTCTCCTTCCCCAGATGGAGCCTCATGCTCGGCTCCTTGCGTTGGTCGATTCATATCAGAGTATGATTTCGAAGCGGTACTTTCGACAGGCTCAAAAGCCCATCGACGCGGTTTTGCAGCTCAACAAAGAAAGCGGCCGATCTTATGAGGAACGCGCAATTCGTGCATTGAATTTCCGTATAGCCCCCCATCCCATTGGCTCCGTTGCACAATTTGCCGGGAAGAAGCTCGTCCAGGTACTCGAACTCACGAACATCCCGACCGAATTTGAGAAAACGAGGCTTGTTCCGGCCGGAAACAAGAGCAAAATGTACAACATGCCCAAAACGGTCCGCCCGTTTCTCAAGGACCGTCCACTCGATTCAGTGCCCAGAGTTTCCATAACCGACCACTGGGAAAAGATAGGCAAAATCGTGGATACATACGATCTTCTAGCCCTGTATGGCTATGTGCGTCAGAGTTGATGCGGCCAATATCTCGCGTCTTCAGCGGAGACTTCGACTTGACACTCCCCGAGGCGGTGGTTACGTTGACATTGGAATTGGACCACAGTGAACAAGAATGAAAACAACGATTAACGGCAAAGAACGCGAGATTCCGGACGGACTGACTTTGTCGGGTTTGCTCGAACACCTCGACTTGGATGCCCGGCGTGTGGCTGTCGAATTGAACCGGGATATTGTCAAGCGTGAGAGATTTGCCGAGACGGAGATCCAACCGAACGATACGATCGAGATTCTGCAATTCGTGGGCGGGGGTTAGACAACGGGGACTCGCCTGAGAGGAGAATCCAAATGACAAATAGTGATGCCCTGCGGATCGGCGACATCACGCTTCATTCGAGGCTGATCGTCGGTACCGGGAAATATGCGACGTTCGAACTAACCGAGAAAGCATTGGCCGAATCGGGGACGGAGATGGTTACGGTGGCGATCCGCCGGGTCGATTTCGAGGCGGAAGACCATCTGATGAACCATGTGGACCCGAAGAAGTACATTATCCTTCCGAACACGGCGGGCTGTTATAACGCAGAGGACGCCATTCGGGTAGCCCGGCTGGGACGAGAACTCGGAATCGGGGATTTGGTGAAACTGGAGGTTCTCGGCGATCCCGACACGCTTCTTCCGGATCCTGTGGAGACTTTGAAGGCCACGGAAATCCTTGTGAAAGAGGGATTCACGGTCATGACGTACACCAATGACGATCCGATAGTCGCAAGGAAACTGGCGGATGCCGGTTCGACCGTGGTCATGCCCGCCGGCGCGCCGATCGGGTCGGGACAGGGGATCCTGAACGAGAACAACATCCGGATTATTCTGGAACAGGCTAAGACTCCGATCATCGTTGATGCGGGGGTTGGAACAGCGACGGATGTTTCACGGGCATTCGAACTCGGTGTTGACGCGGTGTTGCTCAATACCGGGATTGCGGGGGCCAAGGATCCTATTCGGATGGCGCGCGCGATGCGACACGCTGCTATCGCGGGCAGAGAAGCTTTTCTGGCGGGCCGGATTCCGAAGAAGCTGTATGCGACGGCGAGCAGTCCGCAACTCGACTTCTAGATCCACGGTAGACTTTCAGACTTACGTATAAGGAGTTTGTGACAGCACGCTTATGAGCCGCGACGTGGATGACTCTGCATCAAAGAACGCTATGATTTGCCGTCTGGTTGTCAGCCCTGCCAGGCGAAGCGAAATCGCCCATTCATTGACCTTCGTTGATTCGTTCGATCCGCTCTCGATCCCGTTTTTGCAGCGATGGGATAAGACGCGTCGCGCACAGGGCCGCCCCCCCGGTTTCGAGGAGGTGCTGGAGGCGTACTGGGTGGGATTCGGTTTTCTGCAGTGGCTTGCGGGGCTCTCAACTTTCTATCACTGTGAAGGATGTGGGAACGCGGTGGCAAGAAAAGAGCTGGAGGCTCACGCAGAAGAATGTCTGGCCAGGAAAGAGACCCGCGAAACACAGATTCCCGACCCGCCTGAAGAGATTTATATGTGCCCCGACGACGAATGCGGATTCTGGTCCACCCAGTATACCGACATTCGGGCTCCGCACCGCTCCAAAGCGCACGGCGGAGAACATACGAGTCACTCTTTTATTCTCGAAGACGATCCGGATGTGATTCTGGATTTGTGGTTGAAACGTCATTCGACGCGTATTCTGGAATCGTACACGTGCCGCGTCTGCGGGAAGAAACTGTCCCCCGGCCGGGCGCTCGTCGAACACTTCGCCGAGCGGCACGCAACCCTGCTTTCCCCGGAAGATATCCTCGGAAAGATACTGACCGGCAGCGGCCCTGCTGAAAAGACACAATGGAAGAACTTGCTGTGCGATGTTTTAGAGAAAGAGAACCGATCGGAATTGACTGTTGTGTTTTCTCCTTCTTTGCAGCGAATTTACAGGGACCACGTGGTTTCAAGCCGAGGGGCCTCTGTTGCATTCGGTTCAGGAGAAACGGAAAAGTGGATTGACCGGATCTGCGACGTGGTTGAAGACTATTTTCGTGCGCATGATGTCTCCGGCAGCGCAGTCGACGTGGGGAAATCGCGTGAGAAATTCTTCGCGGTCCGGGCTGCACCGGGACGTCCTCCCGCCATCGCTCAAATCAGCATGTATGGGGCGATCAAAATCCGTCCCCGTTCGCTCATCAACCGGCTTTCAAGGAACAAAAACTAGACGGTTTTGTGCTTTGAAAAAAAGTGGTTGCAGTTTCAGATCGAATCTCTATAATTGACACCCACCAGACGTAACCGCAGTAGCCGTAAGTTCAACCGAAAGGAGATGGGATCATGAAAAAGATCCTGCTTTTGACTGTACTGGTGAGCGTACTTGGTGTGGGCGTTGTGGACATGGGCTGGGCGGAAAATATCGCCTTCTTGATTCCGGAAACGTATGTGTCAGGGCTGGACAATCCGCCACTCGAGGTGGATGTCGGCTGGGTGTGGGGCGATTTGGAGATCCAAGAACCGGGATTGTTCACTTTGGGCAAGAGGCTTGAAGAACAGGGGCACACGATCACTTTCTATGGCACGGACACGGACGATCCTGCCACGGTAACCGCCGACAACGATCTGATTTTCATCAGCGAGGCCATCGGGTCGGGAAGCGTAGTGAGCGGCGGGGTGTGCGACTATTTCCTGTGTGAGAAGCCGGTGATTACGACCGAGTCGTATCTTTTCGACGATTTCTTCATTGTCGAATCAGGCGCTCCGTTCACCGGGGGTGCGAATACGAACCGGCTGAAAGTCGTTGACCCGGATCATCCGATTACGCAGGGACTCCCCGAGTCCTTCTTCTTCACCGTGACGGATGATTTCACTGGGGAGCCGGCCATCGTGACCATTGGGACGCTTCGCGATGAATCGTATCTGACGGAAGGAATCGGTCGGATCTTGGTCCGAATCGACGGCCCCGGACCATCCACCGACGACCCTCCTCCTCCAGATGATGCGATCGCGGTATGGGTATTCGATGAAGGCGATGTGAATATCTATGACGAAGTCTTCCCTGCACGATTCGTGTTTATGGGGTACTCCGATGTGCTCCCGAGCGAGGAATTCGGCGGCGACCCCGAGTCGAAGACCTTTTCCTTATTGAACGATACGGGTTGGCAGCTCTGGGATAACACGCTGAACTGGGCGCTTGGGATAGAAACGTCAATCGAAGACTGGCAGATACACTAAACGAGAGAACATACATACCAGTATTCCGGAATGAGAAACTCTGACGGCCCGGCGGGGAATACAACACCGCCGGGCTCTTTTCTTGCGCGGATCGCGTGTTATTCTGACTGCACACCGGCGCGGCGAATACCGGCCGGTGTATTTCACCGCAGAAATGGGATGACATCCGATGCTTGATTTACGCTACATTCTCGACAACCTTGACGCTGTAAAAGGTAACACCCGGCAGCGAAAAATGGATGCGGATTTTGATCGCATCGAGGAAATGGCCGCGAAACGATCCGACCTTATCCGAGAAGTGGAGGAACTTCGGCGCAGGCAGAATGAGATTGCCAATTCGCTGCGCGGAAAGATGGATACCGAAGAACGGCAGACCATGGTTGCCGAGGCGAAAGAACTGAAACCCAAAGTGTCCGAACTGGACAAGCAACTTCGGCAGATCGAGACGGATCTCAAAGAAGAATTGAGTAAGATCCCGAACATGACGCACCCCGACGCTCCGGTGGGAGAGGGGGATGAAGACAATCGGGAAGTCCGTATCGTCGGTGAGATCCCAGCGTTCGATTTTGAACCGAAAGATCACGTAGTCTTGGGGGAGGAACTCGGGATTCTCGATTTTCCGGGCGGCGCGAAGGTTGCGGGGCAGGGGTTCTACTTTCTCAAAAGGGATGCCGTGCTTTTGGATATCGCATTGTGTCAGTACGCGTTGGGGATTCTGATCGAGGAGGGGTTCATGCCGCATGTCACGCCCGATGTGGCGCGTCCCGACGTTCTGGAGGGGACGGGGTATATTCCGCGTGGCGAGGAAACACAGATTTACTCGCTGACGGGACACGATCTTTGCCTGATCGCGACTGCTGAAATCACCCTGGGCGGTCTGTATTCGGGTGAACTGATTCCGGAGCCGCAGTTGCCGATGCAGTTGGCGGGACTTTCGCACTGTTTTCGCACAGAGGCGGGTGCGCACGGGCGCGCGTCGCGCGGGCTGTACCGTGTTCACCAGTTCAATAAAGTCGAGATGTTTATTTACTGTACGCCGGAGGAGTCGGACCGGCATCTGGAACACATGGTTGCCATTGAAGAGAAGATCTTTTCGGGGCTCGGGATTCCTTATCGGGTTGTGGATTGCTGTACGGGGGATTTGGGTGGTCCGGCGTATCGGAAGTTCGATTTGGAAGCGTGGATGCCGGGTCGAGGGGAGAAAGGGGAATGGGGGGAGATTACGAGCGCCTCCAACTGTACGGATTATCAATCCCGCAGGCTGAATATCCGGTACCGTCCGGAAGGCGGCGGCAAACCGCGTCTTGTCCATACATTGAACGGTACCGCTTGCGCAACCAGCCGGGCGCTGCTGGCGCTGATCGAGAATTGTCAACAGAAGGACGGCTCGATTCGTGTCCCCGATGTACTCAGACCGCTCACCGGCAAGGAAGTGATTCAGCCGGTTTGACCGGCGAGAAGACCTTTGAACAAGAACGCGGGCTTCCTAGAACCCCCCGCTGTAAATGCAGCGTTTCAGGGGAAGTAGATCTTGTGGTACATCTACGCATATAGACCCGCTAGACTGATGGACAGACTTGGAAATGGAGATATACTACTCTTGGGAGAGCAGGTATTCTGTCGGGCTTGCCGTTTCTGTTGAATCGGGTTAAGGGGAAAACGAGGGCGGTTCCTAGAGGCAAGTTCGATCGGAACAATGTGTCGTGTCCTCATAGAGACTATCGAGCCGCTTGTATTCTGAGATTTTCTACATCCGTTCGACTGGGCTATCGGTAACAGCGCGAGAGCGACAGAGTAAAACGCAGGCTGTTTACCTACCGAGATACATCCGATGAAACAGTATATTCAAACGCTTCTGAGAAAGTACAAACTGAAAGATTCAGAGGCTTTTTATTATTCGCTTGTTGAGAATATCCCCCAGTTCATTTTCTGTAAGGACGTAGACGGGCGGTTCATGTTCGTGAATCAGCGTTTTTGCAGCCTACTGGAAAAATCGATCGACGAGGTTATTGGCAAGACCGACTACGATTTCTTCTCACCCGAACTGGCGAAGAAATATCGTGCCGACGACCAGAGAGTGATGGAGAGTAACCAGACCTTTGAGGACGTTGAGGAGAATAAGGTTTCCCATCACGAGACACGGTATGTTCATGTGATCAAAACGCCTATCCATGATGTGAACGGTCGGGTCATCGGGATACAAGGGATTTTTTGGGATATCACGGAGCGTAAGCAGGCGGAGGAAGAACTCCGGAACGCGCATGACCGCCTCAAACAGGATCTAATCGCTGCGGCCAAGGTTCAAAGAGGGTTTATCCCGGAAAATGTACCTGAGATACCCGGGTACGAATTCTCCTGGCTTTTTGAACCTTCGGAGTATGTGGGCGGCGACCTTCTCAACGTGATTCCGCTGGGTAACGAGCAGTGGGCGTTTTATGTGCTCGATGTATCAGGGCATGGCGTGCCTGCGGCTCTTCTTTCTGTCTCGCTGACGCGACTGATCGATCAGATCTCGCATATGAACGGTTCCGAGGGTGGACCGGCGAGTATTACGGAGGCGGGCTTCGATCCGGGAGAAGTGGTACGAATACTTCAGAGGCAGTTCCCGGGGGACCGGACGAAGTTCTGTACCATTCTTTACGCCATCCTCGATACGACCCAGGCGAAGATCACCTGGATTCGCGCAGGACACCTACCGCCGCTGTTGCTTCACGGAAAGAGCAAACAGACTGAGTTTTTGACCGAACCGGGAACAGGCTGTATCAGTAAATTGCTGATCAATCGTACGGAAGTAAAGACCGGCAGCTTGGTTCTTAACCCCGGTGATCGTTTCATCGTGTATTCGGACGGGATTATCGAGGCGATGAAAGAGCACGAGGAATATGGATATGAGCGGTTTGCGGACAGAATCCGCGATACCGCGGATGAATCTTTGTCGGCCTCAATGAAGAGTGTGTTTGATGACGTCGCCGGATGGACCGGTTCGCAGGACTTCGGCGATGATGTGACGCTTTTGGGGCTGGAGCGTACGGGAGGATAGATCGGCAGACCGTGCGAGAGACCGGACCGAGCGAAAAGATCCCCCACTCGTGCACAACCTCCGAGTCTGTGGTGTGTCCACATCCCTACGTTGAGCCAGCGGTCCATCCCCACGTGTCTGGGGAATACACCACGCCCTGCAACCCACTCACAACTCCGTCACGGTTGTCACTCCGTCCAGGTAGATGGATGTTGTTGGCTATTCTCTGGACTTCCAGATTTGATTTCAACCTGGGAAAGCATCTATGCTCTGCCGGAAAATCGTGCGTCGCCTCGATCATTCACTTTGTTCAAAACGGATCTTTCGGCGGTTTTTTGACGTAACTGCCTGTTAATAATAGAGATGCGT
>CAZTDD010000180.1:0-9325 GCA_964612675.1 uncultured bacterium | reverse complement strand
TGGGAGGGCGAATCTCCCGATGAGCCGCCTTCCTTATCATGCGATCTGCGTGGGGGGCTGCATGGGAGGGCGAATCTGCGTGGGAGGGCGAATCTCCTGATGAGCCGTCCTTCTTATTCGGCGCCAACGGCTTGGCGGGAGCTCGCCTTCAGGATTCCCTATCCCTTCCCGATCAGGGTTACTTCTCCGACCTCCGATCCGTCTGCTCCGTCCAACCCTCTGCGAAAACCCGGAACCACCCCCGATTCCGTCATCCCACGCGAACATCTTAGTTGTTTTGAGCCCCGACCATTTTCCCCACACTGAACAATCTGTGCTACACTGTGCAACGAAGCGGCTCGGGCTTCCTCCCCGGAACCCGACTGTCTCCCGGCGGTAACGGGAGTGGATTGAAACATGGTTAGTTTTGGATACTGGCGAAATCAGTAACGCCACGGATTTGCGGCGGCATCTTTTCGTTGGTGCCGCCGCCAAACCGAGCGTGTATAAATTGCTGTTCCTTGTGAAGCGATTCAATCTGTAAATCTCTCAATATAAGGGAGTTATTGCGATTGTTGACAGGATAAGAAAGAAAATCGCCCCGCTCTGCGTGATTTTCTGTTGACAGTTTGGCGTACAGTTGGTACAATTGTTATTGTAAGTTTAGGATAACATTCAACCACTCGCCTACGGAGGCAGGTAATGACAACCTATTACGCGCACAGCAACAGCAAATCCGGCAGACAAGATTTGAACAGAGAACATTGTCTCGATGTTGCGAACCGCGCTGCGCAATATGCCGAGCCCTTTGGCGCGGCCGATGATGCGCGGCTCGCTGGCTTGTTACACGATCTCGGCAAATACGGTGAACTCTTCCAACAGAGGCTCAAAGGACAGCAGAAAGGCATTGACCACTGGTCTATAGGAGCGTGGGCTGCTTTGTCCAATCATGCCCTCAACGGATTTGCCGCCGCCAGCGCCATCCTAGGCCACCATATCGGTCTTCAGACTGCAACCGCCAAGGCGCTCAAACAACTCAATCCCAAACTGCTTTCAGAACAACATCCTTCAAATCTTCGATTATCCGAAACAAATCTTGATCTCTTGCTCAATCGAATGCGCAACGACGGTCTCGAATGTCCACAGCTAACGAAATCCTTTTATGATCATTCGATTTCTGGGGAGGAACCGGCGGTGTCCATGCTTGACCTGCGGATGTTATTCTCTTCGCTGGTTGACGCCGACTACATCGAAACGGAAGCCCATTTCGACTCGCCGGACGGCAAACAGAAGAAGTACCGAGATTCTGGCCCGGAATTGAATGCCGAATCGGGCCTCAACATACTTGAGTCCTATCTTGATTGTCTGTCTGTGCAATCGAGGGCGGCTGACAAAATTAAACAAATTCGCTCCGATCTTCGTGAAACATGTTTGAAGCAAGCGGACCGGCCTCCCGGCATCTTCACACTCACCGCTCCCACCGGCGCAGGAAAAACACTGAGCATGTTGGCCTTTGCTCTCAAACACGCAAAGGTACACAACCTGCGCAGAATCGTAGTCGTTATCCCCTACCTGACCATCATCGACCAAACTGCAGGTCAATATCGAGATATTTTCAAAGACCATTTTTCCAAAGAAATCCTCTCTCAATACATCCTCGAACATCACAGCCTTTCCGGAACTCGAGATCGAAAACAGAAACGCACAGTCCAAGACCAACAGGAAAACCATGCCCGTTTACTTGCGGAAAACTGGGACGCACCGATCGTTGTTACAACCAGTGTTCAGTTTCTTGAATCTCTCTTCGCGAATCGACCTTCCAGTTGTCGGAAGCTCCACCGTTTAGCCAAGAGCGTCGTTCTTTTCGACGAAGTTCAGACACTCCCTGGACGGCTGATCATTCCAACTCTGGCTACCCTTTCGCGTCTCGCCCAGCGATATGGATCAACCGTTGTCTTCTCCACCGCCACACAACCGGCGTTCGACCATCTCGACTCACAGACAAAGAAGTTCTGCGCAAACGGTTGGAATCCGCAGGAGATTGTCTCACCTGAACTCAGACTGTTTCCCCGTTCCAAACGAACAGAGGTTCTTTGGCCGGCACCGGATCAGACAACTTCGTGGGAGGAACTCGCCGAGCATGTTCACAATTCATCTCAGGTTCTTCTCATCGTCAACCTGAAAGCGCATGCCACGTTGTTGTTCGACCAGCTTGAGAACCATGACCCGGATTCGGTATTCCATCTCTCGACAAATATGTGTCCCGCGCACCGTGAGATTGTATTGGAAGAAGTTCGTTGCCGTCTAAAGGAAGGAGAACCCTGTCGTTTGGTCTCGACACAATGCGTCGAGGCTGGTGTCGATGTCGACTTCCCCATTGTGTACAGAGCCTTCGGTCCGCTTGAGGCCATTGCCCAGGCTGCGGGACGCTGCAACAGAGGGGGAACATCCGACATAGGATATGTCCATGTGTTCTTCCCAACCGAAGAGAGATACCCTGATCGCGCTTACAGTAGAGCGGCCCATTTGACTATGTCGTTCTTGAAAGATCGAGGGCCTGCGAATCTCGATATCTCCGATCCCACATTGTTCATTGAGTATTACAAGGATCTGTACGCCCTATCGAAACCCGAAGATCAAAATCCAGAACTCACAGATTCGATCAAATCCTTGGATTTTGTGACAACCGCTCAGAAATACCGAATCATCCCCAACGATTCCATTAATATCCTCGTCCCTTATGAATCGGAGACCTACCGTCAACTTGCTGACGAAGTCCGAAATCTGGGACTGAAACGCGAGTGGATAGCGAAAGCCCGTCCACACACTGTCTCAATATTCCGACCGCAGCGAGACGACGACGTGACGCACCATCTACAGAAGATTCCTGTCACGGGACGTCACGATTCTGAAGATTGGTTCATTTATCTCACTGAAGACGATTATCACTCAAAGAAAGGTCTCATCCCGTCAGCACTTTCGGGATGTTTGATCGCATAAATCTCTTCTTGGAAAGGGGGAAAATGAGATGAAACCGAAGGACCAAGTCTTGGAAGTCTGGGGCGAACTGGCCTGTTTCTCGCGGCCCGAATTCAAGGTCGAAAGGTTCAGCTACCCGGTCATCACGCCGTCGGCCGCACGTGGGATTTTCGATGCGATTTACTGTAAGCCCAGCGAATTCCGCTGGCAGGTGAAAAAGATCGAAATCCTTTCGCCGCCGAACTACATCGCGTTGCGTAGGAATGAAGTCAAAGACAAAGTCCCTGCGCACGCGGTGACGAAGTGGATGGCTGGAACAGGGAAACCTGAACCGCTTTGGGCTGATGGGGACAGGGAAATGCTGGGTACAGATCAGAGGGGCCGAACTCAAAGACAGACAATGGCTCTCAAAGACGTTCGTTATCGACTCCACGGTGTGATCTATCCCTGGCCGGGATTTGAAGACCGGATCAAAGCGATGGAGTCGCAGTTTCAACGGCGAGCCAGTAAGGGCAAGTGTGTTTATCAGCCCTACTTTGGATGCCGAGAGTTTCCTGCATATTTCAGGCTGGTTGAGCCGGAGCCGTCCCGCTCGACGCCAGAAGCGCTGAACATGGATCTGGGATTCATGCTTTACGACGTGTTCGATTTGTCTCGTCCCGGGACATGTGAAGACAAAGCTTCAATCAGCCTTTTTCATGCAGTGCTATCCGATGGCGTTATGGAAGTCCCGGAGTATGCCAGCGATCGCGTGCTGAAAGGCGCAAGGAGGCAATAACCATGCTAGGAGCACTAATCGAATATGCCCGTGACCATGGCTTGAAAGCCGAAGCGGGTTTCAAGCCGAAGGACGTTCGCTGGGCGATCATGTTTGATGAGGACGGTCGGTTTCTCGAGGTTCTTGAGCTGGGAGATACCGAGCAGAAAAGAAATCGAGGTCAGACATTCCCCATTTGTCCGGATCTCAACCAACAGGAGATGGTTTCAGGCGGTGTAACAAAAAGCCACTTCCTTGTGGACTCTGCAGAGGTTGTTGCTCTCGTCAGCAAGAATCCGGAGAACCCCAAGATCCAGGCGAAACACAAGTACTTCGTCGATCTTCTGAGACGCGCTGCAGAAGTCGTCCCGACTCTGAAATCAGTTTGCAACACGTTTTCTGAACCTCAGAAGGTCGAGGGAATCAGGGCGAAACTGGAATCTCAGAAGGTCAAGCCGAACGATAAGGTTACGCTTAGAATCGGCGGTTCTTTTCCCGTTGAGTCGGATGCTTGGCATGGATGGTGGCGAGATTACCGAAAGTCGCTCGTCGACCAAAAGCCCCGTAAGCAAAAGAAGGCAACCTCCGGCGCTTCCGGTGCCATGCGCTGTTTAGTCACCGGGGAATTGGCTGAACCACTTGCCACTCACCCCAAGATCGAAGGGCTGGGCGACGTGGGCGGTCTAGCCACCGGAGATGTCGTAATCGGTTTTGACAAGGAAGCCTTCCGGTCCTATGACCTGGAACAATCCACAAATGCGGCAGTGTCGGAAGAAGCAGGCATGACCTATCGTGCGGCTCTGAACTTCCTGATCAGAAACAAAAGCCGACGTTTGGCAGCGACAAAGGTCGTTCATTGGTATGCAAGAGAAGTCCCAGCAGAGGACGACCCGTTGCCGCAACTCGTAGACCCACCTGAAATCCAGGAGCGGGACGCACAACGCCGGGCGGCGCTGATGCTTCAAAGCATTGAAAAGGGCGAACGCCCGGATCTCGCTGACAACTACTATCACGCTTTGACGCTCTCGGGGGCAAGTGGCCGAGTGATGCTCCGCGATTGGATGGAAGGCCAATTCACACAATTGGTGCGGAACATCAACACCTGGTTCGACGATCTTTCAATAGTCCATCGGGAAGGTGGTCGAAAGGCCCAAGACCCGAAGCTCATGGCGGTGCTCGGCTCTATGGTCCGCGATCTCAAAGAGATTCCAGCGCCACTCGAAACCAAGATGTGGCGGATTGCTGTTCGTAACGAGCCTATCCCGGAGACTGCTTTGGCACGTGCGATGGTACGCACACGCTCTGCGGTTCTTCAGGACGAAGCACCCAATCACGCGCGTATGGGCCTTATCAAAGCCTATCACATCCGGAAAGCCAGAACACAAGGAGATACAGACATGGAGAAACAACTCAAGCCTTGTCTCAACGAAAACCACCCTCATCCCGCGTACCACTGCGGTCGTCTCCTAGCAATCCTCGCTCAGTTGCAGAGGAGCGCGCTCGGTGATGTCGGAGCCGGGGTGATCCAACGCTATTACGCTGCCGCTAGCAGTACGCCGGCGCTCGTATTGGGGCGGTTAGTACGCAACGGCCAATACCACCTGAACAAACTCAAACCGAAATTGATGTGGTGGTACGAAGAGAAGATCTCTGATGTCTGGGGCCATATCAAAGACAGTCCCCCGTCAACCCTCACGTTAGAAGAACAGAGTCTCTTCGCCCTTGGTTACTATCAGCAACTCGCAGATCTACGAACCAGAAAGACAGACAGTGACAATTCCGAGGAGGAAAACAACCATGAATAATCCCATCACAAACCGATACGAGTTTCTCTATCTTTTCGACTGTGAGAACGGCAACCCGAACGGAGACCCCGACGCCGCAAATGCGCCGCGAATTGACCCGCAAGACATGCGTGGTCTTGTTTCCGATGTGGCTCTCAAACGTCGTGTAAGAAACTACGTGCAGATTGCGAAAGAAAACACGATGCCGTATGCGGTTTTCGTCGAGCATGCGTCCAATCTGAATCGTCCAATCGCACGTGCTCACGAGGAAACAGAAGGCGGGCTTGTCGCCGATAAGAAGACCAAAAACAAAGTCGAACTTGCTCGGAAATGGATGTGCGAGAACTTCTACGATGTGCGCACATTCGGTGCTGTCATGAGCACAGGAGCCAATGCTGGACAAGTACGAGGACCCGTCCAATTCAGCTTCGCTCGTTCCGCAGACCCGGTCTTGCCTCTGGATTTATCCATTACTCGGATGGCCGTGGCTGAGGAGCTGAAAGGCAGTGCAAAATCGAGCGCTGACTATGCCAAATGGGAAGCTGATCAACCTGAAGACAAACTTCGCACCATGGGCCGTAAAACCATGATCCCTTATGGGCTATACGTAGCCAAAGGCTTCGTCAGTGCTCACCTCGCCGGAGAAACGGGTTTCACGGAGGATGACCTGAACCTTCTTTGGGAAGCACTGCTCAAGATGTATGAACACGACCGATCCGCCAGTAAAGGGACCATGTCGGTGCGAGAACCGATTTTCGTGTTCAAACACGTCGGCACCGATTCGGATGAAAACCAGCGCGTTCAGCAGGCAAAACTCGGCTGTGCACCCGCGCATAAGCTCTTCGAACTCGTGGATATTCAAAAGCGCGATGGTGTTGAAGCGCCGAGATCGTATCACGATTACCGGGTCACGTTCCGTAAGAGCGCTGTGCCGAGCGGCGTTCAGGCGGGATTTGTCGTGACTGGTGATGGAGGAAAAGCGGAGATCCGCTGGGATGATCCACCGGAAAACCTGGCCGAAATCCAATGACCTCTACCGCAAATCCAGAACATACTGAGGACGATCTGCTGTCGCTGTCCCTGCTTCAGCACGTTGTGTTCTGTCCCCGGCGCGCGGCGTTGGTGCATCTCGAAACCCTCTGGGAAGACAATATCTTCACCATCGACGGGACACACCTGCACCAGAAAACCGGCCTCGAACACAGCGTCGAAACGCGCGGCGACATCCGCACCGTGCGCGGTCTGCGCCTCCGCTCATTTCGACTCGGTCTCTCCGGTATCGCGGACGTCGTTGAATTCCACCGCGTAACCGTGTCACCGAACGAATCCAACAACGAAACTCACGGGAACGTGTCGCTGCCCGGTCTCTCCGGCCGGTGGCGGCCGTTCCCCGTCGAGTACAAACGCGGACGACTCCGTCACGAAACCAGCTTCGAAGTCCAACTCTGCGCGCAGGCGATCTGCCTCGAAGAAATGCTTCAAACAAATATCCCCGAAGGCGCGATCTTCTACGGCAAAACACGCCGCCGAAAAGATATCGTCTTCACCGATACCCTGCGCACGAAAACCAAAAACGCCGCCGCACAACTTCACGAACTGATTGACAGCCGAAAAACACCTCCGGCCCGCTACGAAAAGAAATGCGACAAATGCTCGCTGCTCAATATCTGTATGCCAAAAACGGTCGGCAAACGCCGAAGCGTGCGGACCTATCTCGCAAAAGCGTTCGAACACGAGGGGGAATGACATGAAACGCCTTCTCAACACACTCTATGTCACAACACAAGGCGCATACCTTTGCCAGGAAGGCGAGACGGTGAAAGTCCAGGTCGAACGCGAGACCGTCCTGCGCCTCCCCATCCATACTCTCAGCGGCGTCGTCTGTTTCGGTCAGGTTTCGTGCAGCCCGCCGCTCATGGGGATGTGTGCCGAGCGGAACGTCAAAATCTCGTTTCTGACCGAGTACGGCAAATTCCTGGCACGTGTCGAGGGACCGGTCTCCGGGAATGTGCTCCTGCGCCGCGAACAATATCGTCGCGCGGATGACGAAGGCGCTGCAGCGGATATCGCCCGCGCTGTCGTTATCGCCAAAATCGCCAACTGCCGCACGGTGCTTCAACGTGTCCTCCGCGACCACGGCAATCATCCGGACCCCGAACCGGTCCGCCAGGCGATCGCGCGTCTCGCACGAATCCTCGACAAAACGCGGGACCCGCTTCCGCTCGAAATCGTGCGCGGCAGGGAAGGCGAAGCGGCGAACGTGTACTTCGGCGTGTTCAATCATCTGATCGTGGCGCAAAAAGAGGGATTCTATTTTCATGAACGCTCCCGCCGTCCGCCGCTTGACCGGATGAACGCCTTGTTGTCGTTTCTCTATACCTTATTGACACATGATGTTCGGTCGGCGTTGGAGACGGTTGGACTCGATCCGGCGGTTGGATATCTCCATAGGGACCGACCCGGCCGTCCAGGTTTGGCGCTGGATCTAATGGAGGAATTCCGGCCCGTGTTGGCGGATCGGTTGGCCTTGTCGCTGGTGAACCGTCAGCAGCTCAAAGCCAAAGGGTTCAAGGAAACCGAGACCGGCGCGGTCATGATGGATGACGATACCCGCAAGGGGCTCTTGGTCGCGTATCAGAATCGAAAGAAGGAAGAAATCCAGCATCCGTTTTTGGGCGAGAAGGTGGCGATTGGGCTCTTGCCTCATGTGCAGGCGATGCTGCTGGCGCGTCACCTGCGCGGCGATCTGGACGGGTATCCGGCGTTTCTGTGGAGATGATCGATCATGATGGTGTTGGTGACGTATGACGTTCGTACCGAATCGAGTGCGGGGCAGAGGCGGCTGAGGCGTGTCGCGAAGGTCTGTGAGAATTACGGTCAGCGTGTGCAGAATTCGGTCTTCGAGTGTCTCGTCGATCCGGCGCAATGGACCGAGCTCAAGAAGCGGTTGATCGATTTGATCGAACGGGACGAGGACAGTCTGCGGTTTTACTTTTTGGGTAAGAATTGGAAACCGAGGGTCGAGCATGTGGGTGCGAAACCCGCCTACGATCCGGAAGGCCCGCTGATCGTGTAGGTCAGCAGCGGCGTTTGGCGGAATGCTTGGGTGCCACCTCGGGTGGCCCCGATTGCTCGTCAATCGGGGTGGCGAAGCCACAAGAGGCCGTGCCCGAGCCGCCACTCGCGGCAAAAAGTCGGCCGCTGCCATCAGAAGTCCCCCTCTCCCCCCGGGAGACGGTGACCGGGAGGCAAGAAGTCGATGAGAGTGGAAAAAGAGAAGTCTTCCATCCCCTCGTTTCTTTTCCTCCCCCGAAGATCGGGGGAGGTTCGGAGGGGGTTGAAATCCGTATCCCTTGGACAAAAAGTGTTACCTATGTGACCGGTTTAAAGTGTTACCCATGTGCCCGGTCGCTCAGGAGGGGGTTGAGATCTGTGTCGTGGAGTTTTTGCCGGACCGTCAGAGGGCGGGGTGAGGGACGATTCTTGAACCTTCTCCGTGAGGCGAGACACAGAGGGGGCAGAAAATGCTGCGTCTATCGCTGCGATCGGGATCCTGAGAATCCCGTTCCGTTTGGCGGTGCTGGAAAAACAGAACGGGTGCCACCGTTGGTGCACAGGCCGTGTCCGAGCCGCCACTCGCGGCAAAAAGTCGGCCGGTACCATCAGAAGTCACTTTCTCGCCCCGGGAGACGGTGACCGGGAGGCAAGAAGTCGATGAGAGTGGAAAAAGAGAAGTCTTCCATCCCCTCGTTTCTTTTCCTCCCCCGAAGATCCAGACATTTTTTACGGGCAATTGATTTTACTATGTATGTCATTTGAACCGGAA
>CAZTDD010000179.1:0-9326 GCA_964612675.1 uncultured bacterium | reverse complement strand
CCGGCTAATTCTTAGTGTAATTATGATGGTTGGGGATCTCGCGAAAATCGGTGTTCAAGCGATTCAGGACATGTTCTTCCGACAAAGTTGTCGCCAAGTATCGCTCCAATTCGGAAAGGAAATGGGCTTTGAATTCTCGATTATGAAGCAATTCGTCGAATAGTGTGCCCAATGAGCCTTTGCCGGAATTCCGTGCCGTTTCGAATGTGTTTTGCCGGATCTGGTAGCCTTTGATTCCCGAACCGAAAGAGTATTCCACATCCCACAAGAAGAATCTCCAGAGACCGTGCGGAAGACGTTCCCTGGCAGCGTACCAATTATGATGCGGCCAATCGTAGTTCTGGACCCAGATATTCAGGACGTAATAGGAAATCATCTGGTTGATATCCACCCTCGACTCGACTTCCGCATAATGTTCGGGGTCTCTCAAGTTTGAACGACGTACAAGACTCAGTAAATCGTTCCACGCACCAGCGTCTCCTTCTTTCACTTCATCGTCTGAGATGATGTCCCAGTCGTCGAAGCGATAGTACGAAGCCAGGAAATCCGTGTCGATACGGTCACAGGGGTTATACAAGCCCCAATATTCGCCATTCAGGTAGAGCTGGGCGTAAATGCCGTGCGGCGCTACGAACCCCATGTCGTTATGGAGATCGCGGACGACCTGGTCGCTCACATAAATCGCCGTCTCGCGCTGCATCGCTTTGTCGTACGTCCAGGTATCGTTGAAACCGCCGCGCAGAACCAACCGGTCGAACGATTCCACATCGGTATCCGGGAAAAGAGGCGCTTCGAGTTTCCTTGGACCGTACTCGCCTCGGAAATACAGTCGAAAAGATCGTTTCGGCGAGCGAGTGCGGGACGCGCCGCCGTGAATCCGAAGCCCTGCATCCACACCGAACATTCGTGTGCCGTCTCTTTTGAAAAACTCCACGGATGCCGGGCGCTCCCACGCACGGCCGTGCTGTGTCGAGTTCTCGTAAATTCCCGTTCGACGGTTCCAGAGGTGCTGGGGGTCGGTTACCAGCGAGAGAACCGGCAGATGGATCTCCTCGCGGATGAGCCACGTTCCGGTGAGTATGTCGCTTGGCAAATGGTCCGGCGCGAATGCACGCACCCGAACAGGTGTGGTTTGCCGGACGGATAGGGGGTCTGTGTATACGTTACTTTCCTTTGTGGGTTCCGATCCGTCCAAGGTATAGGTTAAGGTGGTTCCCTCTCCAGCAGAGTCGATTTCGACAACGACGGACTGCTGATAGATACCGGGCGGGGTGGAAAAGACCGGCCTGGCGGCATATCCCAGAAATGCGAATGTCGAGTTGCTGTATCCAGGCGTGGGTTCATCGAAGTAGTACCAGTTATCGCTACCGTCAGGTTGACGGCCGTATGAGATACCGGCCCGTTGTCTTCCAAAATAGACGCTATCGATCGGATTCCCCTCGGAATCGCGGAGGCCGATGGATTCACCCGTGCGGCTCAAAGCGAAATTGGTGTGCAGTTCATCACCAATCCGACGGTCTTTTGTACTCGCCCAGACCAAGAAGTGTCCCTGGGGGGAGATTTCCGCCGGCGGGAATATCCACTGGCTGCCCCCCATTGCATCGTCGGTAAGGATGTAGCCCGTGAGATCGACCGACTGATCGGTTGGGTTATAGATCTCGATCCAGTCTCGCGGTGTGTCGTCCACTGGATCGCGGTCGGACGAAGCAAGCAGCTCGTTAATCACCAGAGCGGGTTCGCTCCAGGCGGACAGCGGGAGAAGTATGAAGATGAAGGCGCACAAGGTAGATACTAAGGATAATCGCATAGAGAAACCCCGTTGCTTCTCGATAATTCGGCTCGTTACGTTCATCGATCCGAGCAGTGTCTCAAAAAGCATAACAGTGGAGAGCAGAATCGTCACAGGCGGCTTTGCCCCGAAATGAGACGAGTATTGAAGAGTCGTCCGTACTCGCACGCGTTCCTTGACAGAGTTCGCGTTGGATTAGAGACTCCACCTCACTATGGTCGATAACAAGGAGAACAGCAAATCCTCTTCGGCGTCGGAATCGCTTTCGTTCGGCGAGAAGGTTTTTTACTGCGTTCTTGGTGTACTTATCCTTTGCGTCGTCGTCTACAGTCTTCTTCCTCGCTCATCCGAGGACCGGGCGAAAGACAGCGCACCGGAACCGCAAACCGTAACCGAAGCGGTTCCCCAGCCGGAATGGGCTGTGCCCGAGGAATGGATGGAGCTCCCCGAACTGCTTCGCCGGGGCGCCCTCGAGCAGGCCGAGCAGCGTCTCGCCGACATCGATATCGCCGCCGAGCGGCCCGCGGAGCAGCTGTATATCCTCGGTTTGCTCGCTGCGTATTTCAGCGATACCGACAATGCCGGTCGGCTTCTTGAACGGGCCTCTGCGGCGAAACCGGCTATACTCGACGGGATTTCCAGCGACCTTGTCCAGGCGAGAATCAGCGAAATCAGCCTGACCACTGAAGACTTATACCGTACCGAATTCGATACGGAGGACGCTCAATATATTGCCCGTGCGTTTGTTTATCGCTGTATTGCGGAAGGCGTTCTGGACGGTGTGCCTTCGGGAGTTCAGCAAGCGGACGCTCTTGTCGATTGGACCCGCCGGATGATCGCTCCGTTTGAACCTCATGCCCACAACGCTCTGCCGCTCATTATCATGGCCCGAGGGTATGGGGTGGCGGACAGGATGTGTTGGGCGATGCTGGCGGTTGCCCGTCAAAAGGGTATCCCCGGCTTTATGGTTCATTTATTCGATAAAGAACGAAAAAGTTCGCCTCACACGATCTGTCAGATATTCCCCGGCGATGTTCCTGTGCTATGCGATCCCTATAACGGGATTGTTTTTCGGACATCGGATGGAGAGCCGCTGGATTTGTTTCACGCGCGCCGGGATCCCCTCGCATTGAATCGGTATCCGCCTTACGCGGACGGATTGAGCAAGTTTATCAAACACGCACTCGTTCGGCATTGGCCGACGGAAGCACAGGCGGTGTATCCGCGCATGAAATTCCTCCAACAATTTGCAGACCGTTTGCCGCTCAGTCCTCGCCTTTACGAAGATATGGATGCCGCCAATGACCATCTCTATCAATACCTGGTCGCTTTACCGAATGGCAGCTATACCTACCGTGAGATCAGCCCAGCAATGGCGATCTATCCGTTCCAGGTATTGGATTCGTTTCGAGACAATAAGCATCTCGCCTATGTGGCCACGTACATGGAACCGTATCGAACGATCAACTTCGCACGTCTCCTTCACCTGAAATCGCAATACAGACCCGCGATTCGCGGGTATACCGAGGCGGCCGGTGTCGAACAGATGCCGGAGACGCAAGAACTGGCGACATTGTTTCGAGCACAGTGTTTGTATGAGCTTCGGAACTTCGAGGAGAGCCGCAACGAGTTTGAAGCGTTTCTGGAGAAGTATCCTCAGACGCTATGGAAAGGGCAGGTCGAGTACTATCTGGGATTGATTACCCAGCGATCCAATTCCTTGGCGGGAGACCGGATCGAGGATGACTCGGGGGACCAAGAGTAGATCCATGCACAACGATTCATCGAATCAAGAGGAACATTCTGTCGATAACGAAACAGGATCGCGGCAAGCGCCCTATTGGATTTGGACGATTGGAGCGGCGTGTGTGATTGCGGTCATTTTCGGTTTCTTTGTCACGTTGCAGAAAAGCAGAGTCCGAACCCGCAGTTCGCCCGCTGTCGTACCGTCGGCGTGGCACTCCATTCCGGAGATGCTCTGCGCTGGATACGTCGATCAAGCCAAGGAGATTCTCAATCAAGATACACGACTCGACCGACCGCCCGACCAGCTGGTTCTCTTTGCTCTCCTCTGTGCATATGTGAACGATGTGGAGAGTTCCGCGCGGCTGCTCAATCGCGCCGCCAGTGAGCTACCGGTATCCGCCACTGAAGTCACCTACCGAGTCATGAATGAAAAACTGGACGCGTTCGGGTTCACCGAGGAGGATCTTTATCGCGGGGACTTCGATCTGGAGGATGCGCAGTATGTCTATCGAGCGTTCCTGTACCGATGTATCGCAGAGGGTGTGTTGAGTGGCGTCCCTGAGGGACTGCCGCAAGCCAATGCTCTTGTGGGTTGGATCCGGCGCATGATCGCCCCTTCACAGGCCGATCCTACTATTGTTCTGCCCGTCACGATTCTGGCGCGGGGATTTGGAACGGCCGACCAGATGTGTTGGGCATTGCTTACAATTGCTCGTCAAAAGGGGATTTTCGGATATATGATCCACCTGTGGGATCCCGACAAGGAGGAAGCGGTCCATACCATTTGCCAGATTTTCCCCGGTGGAAAAGCGATGTTGTGCGATCCATATCACGGGATCGTGCTGTCCAGGCCGACAGGGGAACCGTTGAGCCTTTTCTGGGTTAACAAGGAACTCAGCCCTTTGCAACAGTATGCACCATATAGAGACGGACTCTCACAGTATTTTGAGCAGGCCCGCGTTGTATGGTGGCCGATTGAAGCACAATCGGTGCTCTCTCGAATGAAGTTTCTTCAAGAACATGCGGAGGAATTGCCGCTTACGCCTGTTTTGTTCCAGAATGTCGATGAGGAGATGGGGGTAATTCGAAAGTACTTTCTGAGTTTGCCCGGCGGCCGAAACCTGTACGACCGGCACAAACCGGACATTGCGCTCTATCCGTTTTCCATGCGAACCGCCTTCAAGAATCCAGAACAGGTAGAGTTGATGAATGCCGCGATGCGACATTACCACCCTCTCTCTCCGTTTCGGCTTCTGCACCTCCAGAGTCAATTCGCCCCGGCGGAAGCGGGCTACACGCAGATTCTGGAATCTTCACAGCCTCTCGAAACCCGGGAGGTCGCCGCCGTGTTCAAAGCGGAATGTCTATTGGAGATGGGCGAGTTTCAACAAAGTCGAGAATTCTCTGAGCGGTTTCTTGCCACGAATCCAAATAGCTCGTGGACAAATCAGGTGCGATATTATCTGGCAATTACCGAGCGGCTCGAGGACGCCGCTTCCACCGATACGGAGTCGGAGGTTGATGCCGACACAGACCTCGAGACCCCTGCACAGAACTGATTAGCAAGGAATTTCCATGCCGTTTACAAAAAAGATTCTTACGTCCATTGCGGTTGCGGCTGCCATTTTTTTGATTATCGGTCTCTGGGCGAACTGGCAGGCGGTACTGACTACCCTGGCGTCATTTCGGTGGTGGACTCTGCCGATTTGCCTGGTCCTGGCGTTCGGTAATTATGTGGTCCGTTTTTTTAAGTGGGATTATTACGTTCGAATCCTGGAGATCCCTCTCTCAAAGAGGGTCTCTGCGAAAACGTTTTTTTCGGGCCTTTTGATGTCGGCCACACCGGGTAAATTCGGTGAAGTGTTCAAATCGTTTCTCGTGAAGGAGAGTGTAGGTACGCCGATCAGCCGTTCCGCACCGATTGTTTTGGCGGAACGTTTTACAGATTTTATCGCTTTGGCGCTGATGTCTCTTCTGGGGCTTGCCATCTTGCCCGATGAGTACCGTTATCTTTTATGGATCGCGTTCGGCGTCATTCTCTCGATTCTGATTCTTGTCGCATGGCGTTCCGCGGTGTTGCGTTTGATTGGATTTCTCGAACGGCTGCCCTGGATCGGTAGCCGAGCGGAGAAACTGGTTCACGCCTATGAAAGCACGTATGTACTGATCGCGCCCAAACCGCTGGTGTGGGCCACGGCGATCAGCGTGGCTTCGTGGTTTTGCGAGTGTTTGGCATTCTCGTTGGTGTTGTGGGGATTCGGAACGCCGCTGCCCATCTTTCGAGCCACATTCATTTACGCGTTTGCCACCATTGTCGGTGCGATTGTGATGATTGCGCCGGGCGGCACCGGTCCGACGGAAGGCGTGATGGTTGCTTTTCTGATTTCCGAGAATCTCGATAAGGCGAGTGCGGCTTCGGTAACTTTATTGATTCGACTTTGTACTTTGTGGTTTGCGGTTGCCGTGGGCATGACGACGCTGCTCTGGAATCGCGACTCGTTCGGGAAAGCAGCCGAAAAACTCGAACATCAGGACGATCTGCCGGACGTGCTATGAGGACGCTGTGCTTCGGCACCTCACGTTTCCGCTTCGCGGCAAAATGTTTCCATGTCAATAATGGTCTGTTCTTGTCTGGATTTCTCTGCGGCAAAACACAGAAGGTGTCCCATAAGCGATGCCTGCGCGGATGAAACCATGGTGTCCGCACGATCTCTCCGAACACTTTCACAGAAACGATCCAGCAATCGCCAGTCACCGCCTCCGTGTCCGCCGATTCCGGGATCGACCTCTATCCGGTCGCTTCGCCCGTCGGAGTACGAATCGACGAGAATCTCCCCCTTTTCGTTGTGCCCTCGAATGGTGGCTTCGGTCCCGCTGTAACGCATTGTGCGGACTCCGTCGTGCGCATGCCCCTGCATAGTAAAACACGCCGTAGAACCGTCTTCGAACTCGATCAGCGTATTCTGATGATCCACCACATCGTTATCGCAGCGATAGACACATCGTCCGTAAGGCCCGCTCTCAATTGCCTCCCTGCGCGCTTCCATACTCTTGTCGAGTGAGATGGCGGAGACCGGCCACTCGGTGTTGGGGCCAAGGTAATGACGAATGGCTGAGAACGCGCACTCGGATTCAATCGGGCAGCCGTCGGTACACCGCTCCGGGATAGTCGAATCAACATTTTCCGGACGAAAATGATTGAGGGAACCGAAGGAACAAACCCTCGTCGGTCGCTTATCGATCATCCAAACAAGCAGATCCAAATCGTGACAGGACTTCGAGAGTATCATCGGAGCGCTGCGTCCTTCGTTGCTCCAGTTTCCCCGAACGAAGCTGTGTGCCATGTGCCAATAAGCGACGTGTTCGTTGTGTTGGACTGTAACCAGATCTCCCGCCCGGCCGGTATCCAGCAATCCTTTCAGCGTTTCGTAGAAACGTGTGTATCGAAGGGTATGGCAGATCTGGAGGATCCGATCTGTCGCTTGTGCGGCTCGGGCAATACGGAAACAGGACCTCGAATCAACAGCCATCGGTTTTTCCAGAAGTACGTGATAGCCGCGTTCCAGCGCCGCAAGCGTGCAGTCGACATGGGTCCGATCCATGGTCGCATTGATGAGAGCCGGTGCGATTTGCGGTTTTTCAATCAGTTCGCTCCAGCAGCGAAATTGGTTTTCTGTGGGGATATTGTGAAGTCGGGCGAATGCCTCGCGGCGCTCGTCAACCGGCTCGGCGACGGCAACGAATTTCAGTTGATGAGGAAACTGTTGAGCATAGAGACCGAAGTTTCCCATCCCCCGTGCTCCCGCGCCGAGTAACACTGCTTCAACGGGTTTCTGTGGCATATGTCTTTCCTTTTTCGTGTATTCTCCGGAAGGGCGACCTTCCCGAGGCTGTCTCAGAACAGGAGATGTGTACGAAACAAACGCGTCTCCCCCAAGATTGATGCTGTTGCCAAAAGTCCGGCGGAGTTCTTCCCCCTCTCCCTCTGGGAGAGGGCGGGGTGAGGGATCTTTGCATTTTGCGTCACCCCTCCCTCTGTATTTAATGAATTCCTGTCATCACAAACACCTTTTGCCTCTGCTTAATTTGCTGTGTCTGGCGAATACACAAGCGAAGAATAATACCCCAATCCAGTGCAATGATCGCCCCTCACCCTAACCCTCTCCCGGGGGGAGAGGGAACTTCCGATGCCAACTTCCTTCATGTACACCACCGACTTCTTGCTGCGCCGTCATATATTTGAGAAAGTCCTGTCATCGAGCCCCGAAAATCGCCGTGCCGACTCGGACGAGGGTTGCGCCCTCCTCAATAGCTACCTCGAAATCCGCGGTCATTCCCATCGATAATTCCACACGGTCTCCCTCCCCGGAGAGATTCTCGATGTATTCCTCCGACATCCTGCGTAAAGCGCGAAAATACGGCCGCGAATCCTCGGGGTTATCGCTGAATGGGGGCATTACCATCAACCCCCGGACTCGCAAAAACGACGCAGCGGCCGCCGACTCGAGCAACCTATCGAATTCCTCGCGGGACGTACCGTATTTCTGTTCCTCTTCCGCGATATTCACTTGAAGAAGTATCGGTACGTGTTTCTGTTGTTTTCCGGCTTCTTTGTCCAAGGCTTCCACCAGTCGGGGACTATCGACGGAGTGAATCATGTCGAACAGCTGGACAGCTTTCTTCGCTTTGTTGGTTTGAAGATGGCCGACCAGGTGCCATTCCGCTGTCAGATCCGAGAGTTCGGGAATCTTCTTATCCGCTTCTTGCACGCGATTCTCCCCGAACACCGTGGCGCCCGCCGATGCTGCGTCGCGGATCAACTCGGCCGGCTTTGTTTTTGATATCGCCACGAGCGTAATTTCAGAAGGCTCCCGGCCTGCTCGACTCGCAGCCGCGATGATTCGTTCGTTTACCTGTTTGAGATTGTCCCGTATTGCCATTTTTCCACTCCATTCCACACTCTCTTAGCAAGGTAGATCCGTTGTCGCATTGCGTCCACCCTACCGTTCTTTTCCTGCGCCGAAGATCGGGGGAGGTCAGGAGGGGGTTGAAATCCGTATCCCAGACTTTTTGCGAACCCGTCAGCTTTGAGAGGGAAGGTGGAAGGACGGTGGGGCAGTATGGGAATAGCAAAGTTCATCGTCCGGATCGGAAACAGATGGTTGTGCGGGGCTGGATGATGAGGGACGTCCGATTTGTTGTGAGTTGTGGCCGGGGAACACCACGGATGTGAAGACGCTGGTTCCGATTGTAGATCGACTGCGTAAACGGTTCCATATTGGATCGATTTGTATTGCGGCGGATCGGGAGGCGATTGTAGCGAATCTGCCCGACCGGCAACTGCGCATGAAAGGAGGAAACATGCGAGCTGAAACAAAACATGATAAAGATGAATTGCGTCCCGAATATGACTTCGACTATCCGAAAGCTGTGCGCGGGAAGTATTACAAACGCTTACTGAAGGAAGGATCTAACGTCGTTGTGCTTGAACCGGATGTGGCCAAGGCATTTCCGGATTCGACTGCTGTGAACGAGGCACTGAGATCGCTTCTCGATAGTGGAAATTCGGCGGGGCGAGAAGAATCGGTTTTCAATCAAGTATTCATCGATCCGGAGGTTCACACGTTAGTGTGGCCCAATGGTGCCGACTTTGATCCTGCAACTCTGCACGATTGGCCGGAGCACGTCGACAGACTGAAGGCTCTGGCACGACGATGGGCTCTGACAACGCAGTAGTCTCTCAATACATCGCCCAGCCACTGATTTCCGCCAATGGCCGATCCAAAAACTG
>CAZTDD010000178.1:0-9380 GCA_964612675.1 uncultured bacterium | reverse complement strand
GCAAACATGAGAGCCGTAGAGGAGGGGGTTGAAATCCGTATCCCAGACTTTTTGCGACGGTATCAAACAGTGAGGGAGAAGTCGAAAACCGGAGGGGGTCGCGGAACAATCAGTGAAGACTGCGCCTCGTATCGGGGAATTCTTCCGAGTCTGCATCTTCATCAAGGATCTCACACAGAATCAATTCGACTTCTTCCCGCCCCACGTCCGGGATGTCGAACAGAAGACTCTTCTCGATAACTTGATGGTATTGGACCGGAGTGATGGCTTTCTCATGGAGCAAGCGAATAAGGTAGCCTCGCGCCTCCGTTGTAAGACGGAAATGCTCCAGGTAGGTAAATACCTGATTGGTGTGAATGGGAACCGTAATCTCTTCGTCTCCGCTGAGCCGTTGACGGATACGGAGAGCTACGTCCAACGCGACAGAGATTTCAGCGGGGTCGTAACCGTGCGTCTCCAGGAGCTCGCCGATTCGCTGCCGCGCGTCCCCCCAGTCTTCTTCGTCACCTTCGAACGTCCGTGACAGAATGAAGCTGACCATTTGCATCAATCGAGAAACCATCTAGCTGATACCCCTAACAGCCTTTACGGATAGTATAGCGCAAATTCGAATCAAATGGGTTGGCGAAAACGGGTTCCCGCCGTTCTTTCTACCAGCCCACGCAACTCCATCATACCTAAAAGAGACGACAAACGCGATGCCGGAACAGAAAGTTTTCTGGATAATTCATCGATATGGACCGGCTCCTCGGATAACGCCTCCAGTATACTCCTCTCATCGTTCGACAGATCCGCAGGCAGCACCGGTTTCCTTCGCTCCGGAGCGGACGGCCTGCGGGGTTCGGGAGGCGCTCCCAGAGCGAGTTCTTTGCGATACGCCTCGATCCGCGCATCGAGTTCTTCCAGTACATCCTCGACGCCTGTGATCAGCTTCGCCCCGGCGTCTCGAATCAACGCGTTCGTCCCCTGGCTGGTTTCGCTTGTGACGCTGCCGGGAACAGCAAAAACATCGCGATTCTGATCCAGTGCGTAGCGCGCCGTATGAAGCGCACCGCTTCGATCTCCCGCTTCCACAATCACCACCCCCAGGCTCAGACCCGAGATTACCCGGTTTCGCGGAGGAAAATTCCTGCCGAGAGGAGAGGTGTCGTAAGGAAACTCCGACATCAACGCGCCGGACTGTCGGACTTGTTTCGCCAGTTCCTTGTTGTGGCTCGGGTAACAAATCTTGACACCGTTACCAAGTACGGCGATTGTCCGTCCGCCCGCCCGCAACGCCCCTTTGTGCGCCGAGGTGTCGATGCCCGCCGCGAGGCCGCTCACCACGGTCAGCCCTCGTTCCGCCAAAGCGGAAGATATCTCCGAAGCGCACCGGCAACCATAATCGCTGGCCTGTCTCGAACCGACGATCCCCACGGCAAGAATATCTTCGGGTACATACGTACCCCAAATATACAACAACGGCGGGGGCGAAGAAATCTCTTGAAGTGGCCCGGGGTAGGACGCATCCCCCAGCAAGGCCAGGCGGACTCCTTGCTCTCTCAGCCAACGAATCTCTCTCTCCACCTTGCGGTCATACTCACCGCGTGCCGCGGAACGCACCGCTTCCGCTGCATCGTTGCTCACTCCCTCGACGGTAAGCAAATCATTCGTAGAAGCGGCAAGAACCTTCTCGGGGGTGCCAAATCTCTCCAACAATCGCCGCATCCGCACAGGCCCCATCCGTGGACAACGCAACAGAGTCAGATAGGCCTTATAATCGGCGGGATCGCCGGACTTGTGCAACGATTGATTCTTCCCCATGAGACTCAACCGACCTTCTGCATCCAACTGCGTGAACCAAAGGGCCGACGACAATACGACCGGCAAAGCGCACTCTCCCGCTTACTGGGCCGCGCCTTCAGGCAACTCGACAATCCCTTCCATACCGATCAGCTTGAGTATCGGTAGGAGTATCGGACGGACATACGAGATGAAAAGGTCATTCTGCCGGATCGTCTCCCAGTTCGTATACAATACGGCTCCAATCGCACCGGCGATAATGAGAAAGAGAACGAATTTCACCGCCGGGCTGTCCATAGTATTCTTGATTCGCTGTCCTAAAGGTGCCTTGGGAATCCGTTCCTGGCGCTTTCGAAGGATCTTGTCTCGCTCACATTCAAGGCTCCCCAAGGTCTCGTAAAGGAGAATATTCGCATCGTGCCACTCAATCAGGGTCTTGTTCGTCTCAATAGGCGACAGCGCCGCGAACCCATCGAGCGAGATTGTCCTCTTTACTGTGGTCAAAACCGACTGACCTACATGCAAATCCTTCTTAATGAGCGACATCAAGTGCGCATGGTGCTCGGCGACAATCGTCTTGATTTTCTGAAATTCAGGGTCCAGCTGACGACGTTTCTCGACGTCATCGCTGTAGAAGACAGTGGTGAGAATCCGGTAGAAATCGTCCCAGATCTTCATCAGCATCTTGATTTCTTCCATTTTCTCGTCGATTTCTTGTATTGTAGTCGCCATCGTACTGTCTCCATCTGGGTGCGGCGCACCGACCCACTAAAACGGGTCAGATCGTATTGAATTTGTTGCAGAAAAACTGCTCGCAAAAAGTTCTCAGAATTTCCGTGTTGCGGAGGTTATACCGAGCCAAATTCCGACGACACGGCGAATCAGGGTCCCTCGTTGTGCGAGCCGTTCCCAAAAAACCAAACCACCGATCGGAACGGCCTCGCGTCGTCTACGGGACCTGTTACGGTACCCCGAGCGGCCAAAAAGTCAAGATGATTCAACGCCCGAGGCGAGCCGTCGCTTGATCCAGTTTAATCCTTTTGTCTTCCGCTGAAACGCTTCCTCGAACGTTTCCATGATGGTTCCCACGTCATACGTAAGTGCGATTTCTTCCAGATCTTCAGCAATCCGGGGAGTAAATGAAATCCCAAAACAACACTGATAAAGATAGACCACACGCTGAACGCGGTCCTCGGCCTCCAATGGGGTCAAATACCGAAGGAAAATCGTCGCCGGAACAGACAGACGTTCCGACAAGCGCTGACGGATTTCCTCTTCAGAAACGGGAGCGGGAAGCGGTTCGAATATCCTCAACGAGATGGCGTGGTGGGTCTCGCGAAAAGAGATCAGTCCCTTCGACTCGATACGTTCCAGGCAAGACCACACTGTCGGTTCAGGGATGCCCGTCCAACGAACCAGATCTTTCAAATCGACAATCGCCGAACCCGGGATTAAGTTACTATCCACCTCAATTTCAACCAGTTTGCGAAAAAGTATCCACGGGTCTGGACCGAGATCCCGGTGAATTGCCTCAGGCAGACCGCTCTCCTCAATCCAAACGGGAAACCGAACCATGAGAGGATCGTCATTCTTCACGGTGGGAACCGAATTCCCCCTTGGAAGCGAGTTCGAACAGCTCGCAGTGACGCGCTTCGTGACACTGAAGATGTTCGTGGATGCAATCGATTTCTCTCTGGAGCAAGGCCAACCGTTCCGCGATAGGGTCGGGCAAGTCGCCGTGATTGAGATCGACGCCTTTCTGGACTTTCACACCGTCGCGAATCACGATTCGTCCGGGAACGCCGACCACGGTACAATTCGGGGGCACGTTCTTGAGCACAACCGCCTGGGCGCCAATGCGGCAGTTGTCTCCGATCGTGATGTTTCCGAGAACTTTCGCTCCCGCCGAAACCAACACATTATCTCCCAGCGTGGGATGTCGTTTGCCCGTCTCTTTCCCCGTTCCCCCGAGAGTCACCCCTTGGAAAAGTACACAGCCGTCTCCCACAATCGTCGTCTCGCCGATCACCACACCCATTCCATGATCGATAAAGAAACTCTTACCGATCTGTGCACCGGGATGAATCTCAATGCCGGTGATGAATCGGGCAATCTGAGATATCAGGCGTGGCACGAAAGGAATGTGTAATCTCTGGACAGTGTGAGCGAAACGATACGCGATCATCGCGTGGAAGCCGGAGTACGTGAACAGAATCTCCGTAGCCCCCCAGAACCCGCGAGCTGCAGGATCGTTATCGAGTGCCGCTCGGAAATCGCTGGCGATATTTCGAAACATAGTGACCTCGCCGACCGGTTAACGGAATCGTAATGAAAATCAAGTAGGTCTGCTATAGTGTAGCAATTTTGTCAAGTATTCACGAGAGCCGGGTTAGGATTTCGATCTGTTCGCCAATCACGCCGCGATGTCCCGGTCGAAGGGTTCAGCCTCTCCGATCAACCGTTTATAGTAAACGCACCACGTCAGGCGGAGGGTCCCATGCGACAGGAAATCGATCGCCGGAAGTTCCTGGTGAGTTCAACCGTAGCGGCTGCAATGGCAGCGGCCTCACCGGCATGCGCCAAGGTAAAGATGCCGATGATCAAAATCGGGGATATCGATGTCTCCCGATTTATCATTGGCGGCAATCCGTTCTCGGGCCACGCCCACCAACCAGGCGACATCGGACAACAAATGCGCGATTGGTATTCTTCTGCCCGTATCAAACAAACCCTGAACGAAGCGGCGGACGAAGGGGTGAACGCCTTCCTGGGCCGGGCGGATAAGCACGTCATGCGGTTACTCCAGGAATACTGGAATGAGGACGGCCGTGTTCCGTATTGGATCGCGCAAAGCGCACCCGAATTCGCATCAATGTCCCGGAATATCAACGAGGTGAAGTCGTACGGCGGCCGCGCCATGTATATCCAGGGTGCTCACATCGATCGCTTGTTCAAAAACGGAAAGTTGAAAGAGGCGCGTCCGTGGATCGACATGATCAAAGCCAGAGGATTACTTGCGGGAGTAGGCTCCCATCGTCCGGACGTCCTGCGGATCATCCAAGACGAGGAGTGGCCGGTCGATTTCTATATGCAGTGTTTCTATAACCTCACAGACCGCAGCGAAGAATATCTACCGGAAGACCGGGAAGAAGCCGTCAAAACAATTCGAGAACTCGAAAAACCCACCATCGCATTCAAAATTCTCGCGGCCGGGCGAAACGAGCCCGAAGAAGCCTTCGACTTCGCGTTTCGTAATATCAAGCGGGGCGATCCTGTCTGTGTCGGCATCTTCCAGAAAGACAGACCCAACGAGATCAAGCAGGACGCGGACCTGACTCGGAAATACGGGGCGTGAGCCAGTCTCCCAACTCAAGTACGTAAAACAAGCCCTATGAACCCCGCACTAGCCATGAACAATTGCGGTCAATGTCTCGCCAGCTCTAAACTAAAAACACAATATCTCGGAAAAAGGTGAATTGACCGATGTGGAAATCTGCAATGATGATGACAGGAACTCTGTGCATGGCAATCGGGCTTTCTATTTTCAATCCATCCGTTTCGGCTAAGTCGTCCGAACCGCAGGAAATCCCTCTGTGGCCGGATGGCGCACCCGGGGCGCTTGGAACAGAAGAAGACGACATTCCCACACTCACAATCCGTCTCGCACCTCCCGACAAGGCAAATGGTACCGCGGTTGTCATCTGTCCGGGCGGCGGCTACTGGGGACTCGCGATGGACCACGAGGGGCACCAGGTCGCTGATTGGCTCAATGAACACGGTGTCAGCGGATTCATCGTCAAATATCGCCGCGCACCCAAATACAAATACCCATGTCCGATTCAGGACGGTCAACGGGCCCTTCGCATGGTGAGAGCACGGGCAAAAGAATGGAATGTCGATCCGGATCGTATCGGTATCCTCGGGTTCTCCGCCGGAGGCCATCTCGCATCCACAGTCGGAACTCATTTCGACAACGGAGACACAGATGCAGAAGATCCCATCGAGCGGGTCTCGTCCCGACCGGATTTCATGGTCCTCATCTATCCGGTCATTTCCTTCACAACCGAATACACACACAAAGGTTCCAGGAAAAACCTGCTCGGTGAAGAACCCGATCCCGAGCTGGTTCAGAGCCTCTCCAATGAAAACCAGGTGACGAAGAACACTCCGCCGACATTCTTAATGCACGCGAACGGCGACACCGGCGTTCCTCCGGAGAATAGCGTATTGTTCTACCTCGCTCTCCGGAAAGCGGGAGTCCCCGCTGAAATGCATATCTATCAAGAGGGAAAGCACGGTTTCGGCCTGGCACCCGACGATCCCGTCTTGTCCACCTGGCCCGCCCGCTGCATCGACTGGATGAAAGTGAACGGCCTGTTGGAATCCGATTGAGAATGAAAGGGCAGCTCAATACCACGTTCTCTCTGCGCATACATGAGGCCGTCGCAAAAAGTCCGGGATACGGATTTCAACCCCCTCCTAACCTCCCCCGATCTTCGGGGGAGGAAAAGAAGTGGATGCAGCTTGGTTGTTTTCTCCCCCAAAGATTGGGGGAGATACAGAGGGGGTTGACGATTACGCACTCACAAAGGATGGAGATACAGAGGGGGTTGACACCTCACTTCCCGCATCCCGCCGACTTTTTGCGACGCCGTCAATACATGAGGGAGAATGATATGGATCTATTTACGACAGCATCGAAAAACGCTGACGCTGTACGAAAACGTTTTGATGACTTGCTGGACTCTTTGGAGAAGGAGGTACGGCAGACAATAGAGAAGTTTGCCGATCGAGTACTCCAAAGCGGGCGTGTTTCCGTCAACATGCGACAGACTGTCCTTAACAGTTTCTTGACATTCGGAAAACATCAGAACATTCACGAGTGGGCTGAAGACAAGGCCGATAGGTCCAAAGAAGACAGTGGACCAAATTCTTCGGGAAAAATTAGGAGACTGTTATGAACGACGTGTCGCATTCGACGATCATTTCGAGGACGGCAAGAAATTCAGATATGGTGCGCTGAATATCGGTGGAATGGGTGCGATGCAATTCGGAGATCACTGTGTGACCCTGAAGGATTCAGCGTGTTCTAACCGTGAGCGACTCGCGTACTTGAAATCCGATAGTCTCAAGTCTTATGTGCGGGAAGGACAGCGAGTTGACGATGAAGCCATTCGAGAGGATGTAGCGCCGCACAGTCATCGTCAATACCTCGCAGCATTGAGACATTCTGCAGACGTACCCGCGACTCCCGAAGATCGGTGGCCGGCAATTCTCTTTGCAGGAGGAGACTATGTGGAAGCAATATTCGTAGGTGATCTCACCCCGGAACAAGTAGAGTCTGTACGATTGAGGAAAACAGAGTGCCAAGAACTTTGGGGCTATGCTTTCGAAGAGTTTAGGGGTAAGCTGAGTAATTCAAACAGGTTTCGAGCAGATACATTCGCCATGATTCTGCGACATCTGGATCGCTACGGGATCAGATTGGAAGAGGTGGATGATGATTGAGATTCTTGCGACTGCATTGGAGGATGGTTGGGCCTATGTAAAACGTGACGAAGACATCCTTCTTCTTCGACCACCGTACGAGGAATGGAACGTAAGTCCATCGTCGAAGGCTACCGTCGAAAAGGCCGTGTCGGTTCACGGATTCGAGCGGCTTCATCGCTCCTTTGACGACTGGGACAGTCTAATCGGTTTCCTGGAAGAGAGCCTCATGGACGTACGAAGGGCTCAAGGACAGAAGATGCCGTCCTCCGATTCCATTACAGAAATTGTTAAGTTCGCCCCAAAAGAAGTCGTATATACATACTTCAACAGAGTGGAATCTGAACTAATTCCAAATCGCGAGTATCAAGCAGCGGTTGATTTGCTAACGAAGATCCTGGAATCCGATAACGTGAGAAACGACGTTCAGATGTACGAGCGAGCGCGCGATCTTTTGCACCGATGCAGAAAACTGGTGAGCGATCAAGCTCTGAACAGAAAAGTCTTGGCCGACCAGCAAACGAATCTGTAAGCATGCTGTTTCCGACCCCATCCAAAAATGCCAATGAACCTCATTCTGGGCTGTTAACCACGAGGTTCTTCAGTGCCACTTTCATCTTGACTCTTCCTCGGCGGCGAGGTTCATTTTGATCAACTGGAGGAGAATAATCATGCGACAAAGTCTGCCCATGGCGCTTGTCTCTCTAGTAGCGCTTTTCATGTTTTTCGCATGTTTCGGGGCATCCGCGGCACAACAGGCCCCTTGGTCCCGCCATACCATCGACAACTCCTCACGCGGCGCCGACGGCGTCCGGCTGGCGGACGTCAACGGCGACGGTCTCAAGGATATCGTCACCGGGTGGGAAGAAGGCGGCCAAATCCGCGTCTATCTCAATCCCGGTCCTCAGAAGGCGAGTCAGAGATGGCCCGCCGTCACTGTCGGAGAAGTCGGCTCGCCCGAAGATGCCGTCTTCGTTGACCTGGACAACGACGGCTCCGTGGACGTGGTGAGCAGCTGTGAAGGAAAAGTCAAAACGGTCTGGGTCCATTGGGCGCCGAAAAAAACAAGGGACTATCTGGATTCTTCCAAATGGAGCACCGAGGCCATCCCCGCTCTCGAAGGTTCCGCTTCGTGGATGTTTTGTCTGCCGCTTCAGATCGACGGTCGCAACGGTGTCGATCTCGTTCTTTCGGCGAAAGGAACCGGCGCACAGATCGGCTGGCTCGAATGTCCTCCCGAACCGCGCAATCTCGCCGATTGGGAGTGGCATCCACTGTATGAAGCCGGCTGGATCATGTCTCTCGTGGCATATGACATGGACGAAGACGGCAATCTCGACATCGTCGCCTCGGACCGAAAAGGAGACAATCGCGGCTGTCTGTGGCTGGAGAATCCCGGTCCCGATGTCGCCGCTTCGACACCTTGGAATGAACACCGTATCGGACCAGGCGATAAAGAGGTCATGTTCCTCGATCTGGTCGACCTCGACCGGGACGGACTGATCGACGTCCTTACGGCGATTCGCGGATACGAGCTGATGTACCTCCATCACATGGGCAGCAATCCGCCGGGATGGCAGGAGTTCATAATCCAGCTACCGGAAGGAACCGGCACGGGAAAAGCCGTTCGTGCTGAGGATGTCAATCTGGACGGCAAAATTGACATCGTCTTCTCCTGTGAACACGCAGAGCAAAAATCCGGCGTGATGTGGATGGAATACAAGGAATCTGTCGTGGATCGAGACTGGAAGGCGCATGAGATTAGCGGTTCTATCGGTACAAAGTATGATCTGATTAAGATGATTGATCTAGACGGAGATGGCGATCTCGATGTACTCACCTGCGAGGAACGGGAGAATCTGGGTGTCATCTGGTACGAAAACCCCACAAAGTAACGCAAAAAGGACTCCCGCCGCGAGCGTTCCGCTGCAGCGGAATCGCCCAGGGAGGAACTTCCGTCGACCACCGTGCCCGGATGAGGCACACTAGAGCCGTATAAGAGGCTACTTGTCGAGAGACTGCAAAGAGTCTATCCTGAGTCGCCGTCGAATCGTAACGCAGCAGCCGAGGAGGGCTATTGTGGCCAACGAGCAGATTGTCCATGAATTCAA
>CAZTDD010000177.1:0-9891 GCA_964612675.1 uncultured bacterium | reverse complement strand
GATGCTTCCATAATCAATTCTTCTAATTCATTGTCTATCCAATAAATCCTGAAATCACGCTCTTGTTTTATGTCGAGGTCGTAAATATCGCCTGTAAACGTTTGATGGCACTTTACCTCAACACGATAATAACCTCTGACAATGGTGAGTGGAGGTTCCTGGTAACCGGCGCTGATATCTCTGTTTTTGGCGCCGCACGTGGTATCCGGGGGTGCTGCCTCATTATCGGAGGAAAAATCCCCCGAAGTTTTGAGAGTTAAATCGTAATCAATGTCGTCAGAGAAACATATTTGGCAGAAAAATCCACCAAGTAGCAATGTTGCGAAAAACAGGAATGACGTTCTTCTTGTCATAATACTCCTCCTCACTCCAAAGAGTGTTTCGTCAATAAACTAACGTCCCAGAACGTAATCGCTCTGACTTGTGCTTTGGGCACAAACGCCGTCGTACATCCATCCGCCAAGAGAGCGGAAATCTCACTTTCGTAATTAGCAGGTATTCATATATAGACTACAGTAGCAAAAAAAAAAAGCTGCTGTCAAGATTTTTCTTACGGTGTTTATTCATACGGTGGTGAATGACAGAATTTCCCCACTGGGAAGCGAATTGCCGAGCATGCATGGCATTCCTGTTAGTGTTGTGCCCTAAGTTATTGTTTCTGAGGGCATTACAAGAAGACCAGCGTGTTTTGCACTACGATTGGCTTTCGCGGGTAAGCGCGACCGATCTCCAAAGGCGGTCTTTTGTTGCAGCGGCTTCCTTTCCGGACAGGGCACGTATTCGTAACAAGCATCTCCGGTTCGGTTGCGTTCAAACACCTCTAACCCTCCTTAAGCATTTGGCTTAAAATTTCCATAGATCCGAGAGTACTTCAACAACAATGGAATATGGAGCATAGACTATGAAGAGGCAACAATCACGGAAGAGGGAACAATCACGCCGATCCTTTCTTGCCGAGTTGGCCGGCGGGCTGGCTGTTGGAGCTGCCTCGTCCCCTTCCGTTAGCGATACGGATGGACCTCTGTAACACGCAACCCACCAGCACCGTCTACGGTCGAATCCAGACAATATCCCCGGCACTCATCGTCCCATTGCTGGGACGGTAATAGATGAAGCCGTTGATTCCGCTCCCAGAAACGTAGTAGTCGAGTTTCTGGTTGGGACCGATACTCCAGAGCTCGTAGGAGTGCGGTCTGTTCGCGAAGGCCCGCTGGACGTCCGCCGGGTTATTCGGAACTCGTTTCCGTGGATCCATCGCTCCACCCGCATAGAAATCTCCGTTCGGCAGGAAAATGTTCTCGAGGTGGTACATACCGTACGTCAGGTTCCATGCTGCCTCGTCCGGCTGGGTGACGTCCTGGAAGATATCCCGGGGCTGCGACGCGACGTACGCGATCGGCGTTGTCAGGTACTTATTCTGCCAGGGAACATGAATCACGCTGTCCGGCCAACCGGCATGCGGAAAGTATCTATTGTGGTCCAGTCGGTACATCTCGCAAGCGGTGACAAACGTCTGCATCTCCGCCTCGGTCTTGGACACTTTTGCGCGTACCTGGGCGTTAAGGAAATTCGGCACCGCGATCGCCGCCAGGATGCCGATGATCGCTACAACGATTAGCAACTCGATTAACGTGAACCCATGTCCGATTCGATCTTTCCCGAACATCACGACCTCCCTTTCTATGTGGCCTAGCATAGCGGAAATCCGCTCCGTTTTATATCTCCTTTCACTATCCGACGCGGAAAAGTGAATCTCTAAAAGGATGGTCTTGGAGCCTTGCCGGAATCGAACCCGGAAGATTCTCAGTTCACGCCTGTGTTTCATTCTGCTACACTGTCCTGGCAGAAACGGTTCTCGATAGGGAGGCTGCGATTCATGTGCGTCAATGTTGGCCTTGACCGGACGTTCTCTTATCTTCTTTCGTTGATGGTTTTGGCGATCACGTCGGGAGTCGGCGCTTGTACCGGGTTTCTCATAGGGATCTTCGGTCTGGGGGGTGCGTGGCTGATCGGCCTGGCGGCAGGCAAAGGATTTCTGACTGCACTCACCGCTGTCGGGGCATTGATAGGTCTCCTGTCGGGTGTAAAGTATTGCAAAAGAGTCTATTGGAGCGATCAGAAGCTCCGCTGACTCGTCTTCCCGTGCCGAGTCTGCGAGACCTGGATTGTTCGCAATCGTTTAGATAGGGGTATCCGCGGTTTCGGTTTTGCCGTGACTACCCTGCTGATGGTCTAAATCGGGTTGAGGCCCGAGGTGTTCGACATGCGAAAATGCTTACCCGCTGGTTTTCTGACAGCCAGCCTGTTTGTCACTTTCTTCTGTTCGTGTCAAACCGGCCGGCTGTTTTCAGACCGACAAGAACCTCTCATCCGAGAGGCGGAGCAGCATTTTGCACGAGGCGCCTATCAGCAGGCCCTGCTAAAATACTCTGCGTATCTTTATTCCCCCCATGTATCCAAACCCAATGAAGCGCTCGCCTTGTATAAGATGGGATACTGTCAGTTCCTCCTGAAGAATTACAAGGACGCCTCTCAGACATTTCAACGGTTTCTCGCTGATTTTCCCCAGGATCCTCGGAGCGACGAGGTCGCGGAACTGCTTGGCAGAACGAAAGAATACCAACGACAGGAACGAGAGCGGAGTCGTGAACGGGTCGAGGCCGCAGTCAAGGAAATCGTTGACCTGAAACAAGCGACCGAGGCCGATCCTCAAGATGCAGAAAAACAATTTCAGTTAGGCGAATCGTATTGGAAGATGGGACAGTATGAAGAGGCCCTCAAGGCATACGAACAGGCCATTGAACTCAATCCGCGCTATCTTGACCACCCATCAATCCGCAAGAGATTAATCGTCAACGATGACGCGACACTGGCGCTCCGTCCGTCTCCCGTTAGACCCAAGGAAAGCGGTCCGATTCGTGTCAGAAACGTGGATACAAAACACGTCAAACGGGCGGATTTCTGGGGTGTACATCCTACCGAAAATGTTTACGTGGTCAGCGGCGAAGTGATCAATGTCGGCGACCGTGCATGTACGAATGTTCGGGTGGAGGTGACGATTTTCGATTTTTACGAAAACGTAATGGATACGCGCATGGTCCATATCGGTACCATGCGTCCCGGGCAGCGCAGGCATTTTGTCGCAGAGCTGAACCGCTTCGCAGGCGATCCGCTCGACATCCGGCGCTACGAAACCCAGGCTTTCTACGAGGAACAATGAGCAAGTTATCTCACGGGAAAATCGTTCCGATCGTTATGACTGCGGTTCTCTTTATCGCGTCCGTTTCCTGGTGTGCCCCACCGGGAGATAAAGTCGCCGATTCGGCATATAATCAAAACGTTCAGGAAATCCAAAAACAACTTGCCGAGACGTTTCCGCTGATGGCGTTGATCGAGCTGCAGGTGATCGAGATCCTGCTCGAATCGTCCGCCGATGTCGGATTCTTCTACCAGTTGATCTCCAATGAACCCGGGCAGGAAGGTCAGATTGGCAGAATTCGGGAGTCGGACATCGACTTTCGGGTGCTGAGCAGCGGGGATCCCGGCCTGCGCATGACGGGGATTTTCAAGGAGACCAGTCGCGCTCAGATCAATGCTGCTGTCGAGGCATTGGCGGATCAGCGCAGGATTAAGATCTGGGCGGAACCTTCTATCCTCACTCTACTCGGCCAGGAAGCCGCTATTCAGTCAGGTGATGAAATTCCTTATATCCGTCGTGTGGTCATCGGAAACGCCGAAACAATCTCGTCCCAATTTCAACCGACGGGCGTTTCACTTCGCGTTACGCCGACCCTTGTCGAGGAGGACGGTTTTGACCTCGTACGGCTTAAGTTGTTCGCCGAGGTGAGTACGGTTACCCGTTTCCGTGAAGAGGAAGGATACAGGCAGCCCATCACCGACCGCCGCGAATATGAAAGCACGATTGTGGTCTCGCGCGGCGACTATGTATCGCTGGGTGGACTGTACAGACGAGTGGAAACAACCACCCGGCGTGGGATTCCCGGCGTTCAATCGATTCCATTGATCGGCTGGGCCGCTCAGGGATCCTCGCAACGATTCACTCAGTCTCTCTTAGTGGTATTGATCCGCCCGTTGATTGTCAATGTAGAAGAAACCGGCGGCTTCGACCTGGAGAAGCTGCAGGAACTTTCGGATGAGCAGCGACCCATGCAGGGTCCGCAACGAAGAAACGGCCGTGACTGGGTACAGCCCTCACTACCGGAATAGGCGGTGCAAAATGAATCGAGCCGGCAATGTTCTTCTCTTACGCATGCTGACCGCCGCTGCAACGGTGTCGATACTGTCTCTCGGCTCGCATGTCGTAAAAGGGGAGGTGATCGAGGTTGCGACTGAGGTGTATGAGTATCGCATCGATGAGGAGAAGCAGATCGGTCTGTTCCATTCGTGGGAGCCGCATCGCGGTGACCTCAAGCAGTTTAATGTCAGCCTTCCGGGGACCGAGCTGACCGGCGCCGATCCGATACCGGGTGTGGACCTGAATGTGGAATCGCTCAGCATTCTCTGGGGCAACCTGCGCTCACGCTTGAGAGCGGCCGTTCGCGAGGGCGACGCTCTCTTGATCAGCAACCCCATTTTGATTGTCGAGGAAAACACAACCGGGCAGATCGTCAGCGGCGAGGCGTTCAAAATCACCGAGTTCGAGGGCCGCGGCACGATCAGCAAACTCAAAGAAACCGATGTCAATACCGGGGTCAAACTATATTTCACGCCGACGGTATATCGCGAAGACTACATTATCCTGAGTATCCGTGCCGAGGTCAGCGAGGTACGCGAACAGTTTGTCGAGTTTGTAACGCCGGACGGTCGGCGGTACGAGTTACCTCAAATCTCCAAACGGACCGCGCAAACTGTGGTCATTCTCCGCTCGGGAGCGTCCTTCTATATTGGCGGACTTATTCAGGAATCGGAACGCGAGCAGGAGCGCGGTGTTCCCGGACTCGCCAATCTTCCCATGCTGGGGCGGGCGTTTAAGGGGACGAATTCCCGAACGGTGACCACTGAGACGATCTTCTACGTGCAACCGAGAATCTTGAATCCGGGAGAAGGATCGAGCGCTTACGAACGCCTATTTGGAGAACCTCTCAGTCCGCCCAGGGGGCTTTCCGAGGAAGATGTCATCAACATCTCTCGGCTGCTGCCGTCGAAACCGGACGCGTCGCTGGTGAACGCCGAGAACCCTTCCGGTGCCGCTGCAAAATAGACCCAGCGCGCCGATCTGGAGTCGATCAGCTCCGTTGTTGGATTTGTTTATTGCTCTCTTGAGAGCGATTACGGCGGAGGGTATTGGGATGTCCAAAGAGAAGAAACAGAAAGACCGAAAAGGCCATCCTGCGCTGGACCCGTTGCAGGCTCTTGGCGCGGCTCGAATGAAAGCCGAACAATCGGCAAAAGAGAAGACTCCTCAATTTCCGCCCGGTGCTCCCAGGAAAGGTCTCCAGACCGTTGAGGGCACACAGCCGGGCACCCCGGCCGGTTCTGTTTCCGGTCCTCCTCAGAAACTCCAAACAGAGGCTCCGAAAGGGGAACTCAAACCTCGGATTGTCCGAGATGGACTGATCGACGAGATTATTCAGTGGATACGGACGCAACTGACTGTCCTCGAACGGGCAGGTTCGACCCCGGATACGATTGCCCAGGTCACTTCGGATCTGGCGGCAATCCAATCCTACAAACAGGATCTAATATGCCTCGAACGGTCGATTGAATTGATTGATCGTGCCGACGCAGAACCTCTTATTACCGCCGCGTCCCGTATTCGTGAGAACATTATCGACATCTACGAAAACCTGGCATCCGGCGATTGAATCCGCTTATCGCCGACGCGTGACCGTGGCCATACCCAAACGTTTTGCCTGAGCCGGATCGCTCGGTCGCGAAGGCGCCTCCTCTTCTGCGGGTTCCGGATTACCGACACTGGCCTGGCAGCGAGAACAGATCTCCGATTTCACCCCTTCCTGCAAGTCCGCCGCACAGATCAGGCATTGTCGGAGCGCGCTTTCAGCATGAGTGCCAACCAACTTCAAGTGGCCCCGAGCGGCATATAGTCGTACTAGAAAAGCGAACAAGTCCGAGAATTCGCCTCCATACTCCTCCTGGAAATCGTTGACTTTTTCCAGAAGCTGACCATATCGACTCATCACCCGTTCATCATTGACCACAAGCTCCTCGAACGCCGTAACATACTCATTCCATTCTTCCTGCGTCTCGATCCGGCTGCCCTGGAATTTCCGTAACGCCAGGCTTGCCTTGCCTTGAAACGCTCGCAGAAACTCGTGGCAGCAGACCCCTTTGATGTGGAAACAGAGATAATCGCGCAGCGATACCTGTTCTTTCCCACACCAGGGACAATCGCCGATCGGAATGCGCACCTCCTGTTTGGATACCTTGATCGTTGGTGGTGACATGGCTCCTCCCCTTGAAGGATTCGCTGGACTTACTGTGGCAAGAATGTTTCGATTGATGCGAAAGATTGATTCCAGGCCTTTTGGCAATACATCTCAATCTCCCCTCACCGCTCCTCAAAGGAGAATTATAGCCGATTCTCCGCTCCCTGAATATCCCTATCCACGCCCGAGTTCCCCTCTCGAGGAGACTAAAGGCGCTACTGATTTCCCATCGCCTTTTTCTTCTTGCGCTCCACCTTCTTTTCTTCCTCTTTGATTTTCCGGCGCTGTTCATCTTCTTCGTGCTGCTTTTGCTCGATGTCTTTTTGTTCTCGCACCGCGTGATGATGCGCGTCATCTCCAATTGCACCGCCGATCCGCTCGTCAAGCTCCGCCAGGTTCCACTCGCGGCCGTACAGGATGAGCAAATCGCCCTCTTCGATCTTCGTCGTACCGTCGGGGACTCCTACATATCCTCCGTTGGACCGCTGAATTCCGATGACCATGATGCCTTCCTGCCGCAATGACAGCTCGCCGAGTGTTTTGTCGGCGAGCCAGTCCTGCGGTTGTACCTCCATCTCCGTCACTTGGTACTCGCCCGAAAGATGAAGAAGGTTCGCATAGTCGCGAATTTCGAGATCCGTCCATTTGTTGAGAGCCTTGCTAATCAAACGGGAAAGCCATTTGTCCACCCAGGAGCTCATGACAAGCAGCCAAAGAACCGCAAGACCGCCTGTAATGGTCAGGATACGCACCGGGACCGACATTGCGGCCTTTTCCGGCTTGAGAAACGTAAGAAGAACAGATGCGATCACGGAAACAATGCCCGCGTTTCCAAGCAGCATGAGAACCATGACAATCCGCCGACGAACAGGGTGGTTGACGATGTCTTCCGCCTCCGTGGTCGTAAAGCCGACCCCAGTGAACGCAGAACGTGCCTGGAACCGGGCAAACTCTCGCGACAATCCGGTGTGAATTAAGGATACCGTCGCAATTCGGGTGATTAGTACCGAGACAGTGAGTATTACGAACAACGAGATGATTGAGGTCATAATTCGATCCCTAAAGTATACGACTTGCGTTTTCGTCTCTTGGTTTTCCTTTTCCTATTATACAGTATGCGTGTTTCATGTCTTCACAGTATAACGTGTGCTGTTCATTCGAAGGCGGAGGGAAGAGAGAATATCCACTAATGCAGTCGAATTGGAGAATCTCCGGTCCAATGAGTGTAGAATACGTTCTGTGACGGATGCCCATGAATGCAGCAGATTGTCGCGATACATAGAACTGTGAATCCTTTCTCCTGCCGGTCATCGAAGATTAACTTCACTTCGTTGGGTGAATACAAGTGCATTTTCCATAAACAATCACCCAACGCGAAAAACGACTTGCTTTTTTGGTCGACGAGATAACGATTGTTCTCACTTTTTTGAATCGGCCACGACCAATTTGGAATCCTCAGCACCGTTTACAAAGTATGTTGATAAGGGATGGGTAATGAAAAGAAACAGAGAAATACAACGAATGAAAAGCAACCGCTTCATGTGTACACCGTCTTTCTGTAGTTTCAAGGTGACACGTGAACAAATTCGTTCATTCGGCGATATGCCATATAACAATAATCTCATTGTCATTACAAGATTATTGCTATGAATCCATGTTCATCAGAACCGCGACCCAGTGGCCCTTGCCGGGCGCTTTCAATTCCAGGATTCCGCCTCCCGAGACCGTCCGTGGTGGCTGCCATGTGCTGCGGTTGATGTCGAGCCAGCGGATTTGCAGCGATCCACCGGCGGCGGAGACATCCAGTTTCACCGCACCGCCATCAGGGAAATAGACTGCGTACTGCTTGCGCAGTTCAGCCAAGCAGTAGGCTTCATTGTCCTCTCGCTCGCTCAGCAGATTGGTACGTGGTTCGCAGACGAAGAGGTTCATCGTGTCGGCGAGCATTCGCAAACTGCGGATCGTCGATTGCGCCCGGGGACTCAGGCCCAGCCCCCACCGGCTCGACTTTTCGTGGTCGCGGCTCCCCTCCAGTGGGTGGGGCCTGTGGAACCGAGCGCTCGCTCCGCCGGCAAAGATGAAACGGACCATGCGGGCCACCGACTCCTCCTCGCCGGCCGTGTTGTAGAGCTTTACGGAATTGATCGGGCGCGGGTTGTCAGAGATATATTGGCGGACGAAGAGAGTGCGCTCGTAATTCCCGACACTCTGGGAGATGTCGAGGAAATTGAAACGCCGGGGATTGTCCATAATGTGGCGCTGGTCGGGCTCGCGGACGTTCCCGGTGCGTCGCATGTCGGTCACGTAGACCGTCCGCCCCGCCTCGCGGGCGCGCCCGTGGACGTAGTCGGCCCAATAATCGCCGAAGGCAAGCTCTTCGCCGCTCTCGTTCTGAATGGAGTAAAGAACGTGGGGATACTCGAGTGTGATCGAGAGAAGCTTGTCTACGTAGGCCTGCTGGTAGCTGAGTATCAACTCATTGTTCTCCAGCGCCGGCACGGTGTGCCAGAAGGGATGCGCGCTCGGCGTGGCGACAGGTCTGTAGTTTGCCGAGACCGGCAGGCCTGATTCCTCCGCGGTGTAGTTGACGTTGTTTGCCGGATTAAAGGGGTGCTTCGACCAGCCGCCCAGCGACTGGTGATCCCGGAAATGATCGTGGGGGTCGAAGATCTCGATCTGCACGATGATATCTCGCTCGTGCGTCATCCGGAGGAAATCGTCCAGCCGCAGCCAGTAATCCTCGTTGAACTCATCGAGATCGAACTTGCCGTCCTCCTCCAGAGGGATGCCCGGTCCGGCGCGCTGGATGTAGGCGAAGACGTTCCCCTGATTGCGGTGGCTCATTGTGTTGCGGACGTAGTTGCCGCCCACCGACTGCAGTAGATCAAGATGGCGCTCCAGCCCAATGGGATGGTTGAACAGATTATCTTGCCAGGAGCCGCCTAGCAGCAGGATGGGTTCGTCCTTGTATTGCCAATAGTGGGGATTTTCATCGTAAGGCTGGATGCGATCGGATTGATCGGCATGAACAGTAAGTGAAAAACAGAACAACAAAATACCTGTTACATGGAAAAAGTCTCGAAACATATTATTATCTCCTTTCGCGCTAAAGGACCATCGGAAAAAATCAACATTAATCATCGCCGCCGCGTGATGACCCGCCGAAACCGCCGACCGCCAGCGCCCAGTCGGAGGAGTGAGGAAGCGTGACGGTCTGTTTTGACGCCGACAGGAGCCCCAGGTCGATCTCGGAGTAGGTATCCGCGCAGTCAACCGCCACTGCCGGGAGCGACCGCGGCGCTCCGGAGAGGTCGAGTTCAATAGACGAGGTGCTCTCCTTGTACGCCACGTAGTTCGAATTCGATGAGTCCTTCAGCATGTAGGCGTCAGTCAGCGAGTTCGCCCTCGCAAAGTCGCGAAGGTAGCGGCCGTGTTCGTGCCAGAAGATGTAGTGGCAGCGCAACCACTCGGGATTGGGATAGGG
>CAZTDD010000176.1:9792-9997 GCA_964612675.1 uncultured bacterium | reverse complement strand
GGCTAATTCTTAGTGTAATTATGATGGTTGGGGATCTCGCGAAAATCGGTGTTTAATGAACACGGCTCATCAGGAGATTCGCCCTCCCGCGTTTCCTCCTCCCATTATTCTCGTTCCCGTGATTGGTGCGTGCACGTGAAAGATATGGAAAAACAACACGGCTCATCAGGAGATTCGCCCTCCCGTGATTCGCCGTGCCGCGATT
>CAZTDD010000176.1:0-9692 GCA_964612675.1 uncultured bacterium | reverse complement strand
CATCCGCACGCGTGAAAGAAAAACAACACGGCTCACCAGGAGGTTCGCCCTCCCGTGATTCGCCGTGCCGCGATTCATCCGCACGCGTGAAAGAAAAACAACACGGCTCACCAGGAGGTTCGCCCTCCCGCGTTTCGCCCTCCCATGATTCATTCCGCTGTGGGTTTCAACTGCTCAACTTGCCGTTCTTGGGTCGAAGAGTGCGGTAAAACTCGAGGGTCTTTTCGGCGATATGTTTCCAATTATACTCCGTATCCGCCAGTTGGCGTGCATTCCGGCCCATTTCCGAACACTTTTCCGGGTTCTGAAGTAGGGTGATCAGAGCATCTCTGAGGGCCGGAACTTCCGCCGGTGGGACCAGCAAGCCGGTTTCTTGGTCCCGAATCGCTTCTGACAGATCCCCCACGTCGGAGGCAACCACAGGGATTCCCGCCCCGTAAGCCAGTAGCAAAACACCGCTCTGGTATACATCGGTATACGGCAGCGCCACCACGGTCGCTCGTGAAAAGATGTCGGGCACCTCGTCATTCGAGACATACCGGAGCTCCACATCGACGTCTTTGGCCATCCCCAGCAGGTCAATTTCTTTCTGGTACGGCGTGAAGTCTTCAAGCGCCTGCCCCACGATCAGGAGACGTGCACCGGGCACCTGTTCTCTCACCAATTGAAAAGCGCGGAGAAGATAGATCAGCCCCTTATACTTCCGGACGTTTCCGAAGAAAAGAATGTTCTTCTCCTCCAGATTGGGACCCGGCACAGGTTTGTTCTCGAAATGGAACACATACTCTCCGTGGGGGATGGTAACCCATCGCCGGTTGTTGAGGGAAAACAGACGTTGGAACCGATTCCGGCTGGTCAATCCGTGGAAGATCAAACCGTTCATCCGTTTGTACAGCATCGAATGGGTCAGTTTGTCCAGCCATCCGATTTCATGGGGCAGAACATTATGAACAGTAAACACCCAGGGACTCTCGTTTAGGCTGGAACACGAAATGGACTGCAGAAGCCAGAGAAGAATTGGGTGGGTTGTGGATTGCCAATGAACCGCTACAACGCCGTTCTTCGATACGCGCTCGAATTCCCGTCGGATCGCCCACGGACGAGTTTTGTATCCCTGAAAACACATACGGACATCGATACCTGACGGATTTTGTGCAAACTCCCATTGGTCGGAAGTCAGCAGAGTAACCTCAGTACCTGCGCGGGCCATCTCGCGGGCGAGACAGTATGTATAGTGACCGATTCCGCCCCGTCCCGACGGATCGACAAAAACCACCTGTTCGACCATTTCAGTTCCTCAACCCCGGCATTGCCCACTCTGAACAGAATTCATCATACCGATCCTGCAGGATCGGCTGATTCTACCATTCCACACTGGTTAAGCTTACAGAAGTCCCCGATGAATAGCGCGGGCGGCGCGGCTGCCTTCGGCGACCGCCTGTGCAGCCGTGGTACCGCCGTTCACAATGTCTCCGCCTGCATACACTCGCTGCCGAGACGTGGCACCGGTGATCGGATCGGCATCGATTAGGCCGTTCGATTGCAGTCGCACTCCGGGCAACGTACCCGAAAGGTTCTCAGGAGGGCGCTGGCCGATGGCTTCAATCGCGAGGTCGACCTGGATCACATTCTCGCTACCCGGAACAACTTCCGGTCTCCGTCGTCCAGACTCGTCTGGTGGCCCCAGAACCGTCCGCGCAACCCGCACCCCCGCCAACCGGCCCTCCTCGATCTCGTATCCAACCGGCTGCGTGAGTATGAGGAAATGAACACCCGCGTTCATTGCGGCATCGCGCTCGGCGGGCCAAGCCGGCATCTCCGCAAAAGAGCGCCGATAGATTATGAAAACATCCCGTGCTCCCGACTTCACGGCGGTGGTGGCGGCATCCATCGCTGTATTGCCTCCGCCCAGAACCGCTACACGAACACCGGTTCGGTCCTTCATGAGTGGTCCCGTCTCGGTTTTCATCCGTCGCAGAAACGTGAGCGCATCCTCTACGCCTTCCTCAGGACGGTCCGCTCCGGGCAGCGGAACCCCTTCCGGTAACCCCATCGCAACGAAAATCGCGTCGAATCCCTCATTCAAGAGGCTGTCGAGATCAAAGTCCGAACCAAGAGATACTCCCATCCTCCATTCCAGCCGATCTTTGTACCCCTCAAGGACCTCTTTGATTTCGCTTCCCGCTGCCTCCGAGGAAATGCGTTCCTCCGGGATAGAGTCGTCCAACAATCCCCCCGGTCTTTTGCGGCGATCGTGAATGACCACCCTATGCCCCTGAGCAAGCAGATTCGCTGCACACGAAATGCCTGCGGGACCGGCTCCAACGATTGCGATGCGCCGTCCTGTTGCCGGCGGTAGAGTATCCGGCCGAATCCAGCCTTCCCGGCGCGCCACCTCTGAAACAAATCGCTGGATTCTTTTGATCGGAATTGGAGTGCCTTCCAAAATCCCTAACACACAATTCCCTTCGCATTGAACCTCACTCGGACACACAAGTCCGCATGACTCTGGAAGCACATTCGATTTTCTCAACACTTCGTACGCATCTCGCATCCGGTCGTTTGCGACATGATTCAGGAAACGGGGCACATCGACCGAGGTCGGGCAACCACCTTGACAGCTCGCCTCCTCGCAGCCGCGACATCGGGCGGCCTCTTCGCGGATCGTATCGGGCGCATTTGCCCGCCCCTCCCGGTAGATCGGCCCGTACACCTCGGGATCCTTGATTACGCAACCGGTCCGGCCCCCGTCCCGCATAATCTGTGTACAGGACGAACACGCCACACAGACCTTCTGCGGATCCATCCCCTCGCCGCGCAAGATATCTTTCGCGAAATCCGGGTATGCGAATGCCCCGCGCCCCAGGCCGACAACTGCCGCCCAGCCGCTTTGAATGACCCCGGCGGCCACATACGGCATCAGGTGCCGCAGCCAGGAATAACCGGTGCCCACGATAGGCAGGTTCGGATATGCTTCCTGGATGCCTCTTACAATCTGAACGATTCGATTCACTCCTTCGAGAGGATGTTCTGCCGGAACATATCCGCCCAGTGTTGGAAAATCGAACGGTCGTCCATAGTGCGGATTGAAATAGGGGTTTCCGATGCTGACGTTCAAAAACGGTGCGCTTCGGTCCTTGAACATCGCGACGAGTTTCTTCGGGTCGGTAAGATCCGGTTTCGTTTCGTCGTTTTTGTCCACTCCAAATCCGTATGGGTATCGAATCGCGTCGAACGCATTCATTCGCGCCGTGACCACAAGACCCGGCACTTCGGCACGGATTCGATCTACCACTTCTCTCACCAGGCGACTTCGGTTCTCGAACTCCGGACCGCCGTACCGGCTGTTCTCACGTGTGAACGAGGCGAGCAGCTCGGAGACAAGGTATCGATGGCAACTTTTGATATCGACCGCATCGAATCCGGCTTTTTGCGCCAGCCGTGCCGCTTCCACATATCGGTCCTGCAAGCTGTCCAATTCAGCATCGCTAATGAGGGGGTATTCCTTCGGTAGTTTGTGTTGTGGATCGAGGACTTCGGAATGATGGGCAATAATCGGCGCCGGTTTCGCGACCGGCTTGCTGTATCGTCCGGAGTGGGTCAGCTGGAGGACTGTAATCGGGCGATGATCGGAGCCCATCGACTCGCGGGCGGCACGGTGCGATTCGTCGAGCAACCTGGCGAATTCATCCGCCGTCCCCTCGTGAATCCAGAGCTGGCGGGGGTTCGCACGGGCTTCCGGTACAACCGCGGTCGCCTCGAACCACAAAAGACCCGCACCACCGGATGCAAACCGACGATATCGCCTGAATACCAGTTCCGATGGCGCCCCGTTCGGCATCCCGTCGCATCCCTCCATCGGGTGGATCGCCAATCGATTCGGCAGCCGAAACGGTCCCGCATCCAATGGTTTTCCTAGAATGGACACATCGTTTTCGACAGGTAGGTTCAGCTTCAGCTCTTCAATCTTCGCTTGAAGATCATCCAGAGATTCCAAATGAAACCGCTCATATTTCGTTGTACTCATCGTAATTCGTTCCTTTGATTTCATACACATTGAAGACCGACTTCACACGAGTGTACGGAAATCCAGCCCGGCAGGGAATGTGGGCGATTTGCCCCAGGAGGCGCGGGAGTCAGACGACAGCGCAATAGCCTGCTTTCCTCACCTTCCTTGCGTTTTGCAGATTTTCGATAAAGCAATAGTCAGTAACGAACTGAATGGACTGGAGTTACACGTTAATAACCTCCGGAAGAAAAGAGGAATTTTCTCTCCAAATAACTAGACGCACTAACTTAATCGTGACAGAATTACTCACTGGAACCTAAATCCGGCAGTTGAAACCGGAGCGCGGTTCTTGAACTTGTGGAAAGGCCGCGCGGGCCTTCAACTGCCGGATTTAGGTTGAACAGATGACTTATCACTTGTGATTATCAGAGGAGAGTCAGAATGAGCAGAAGAGGCTTCACCTTGATCGAACTCCTGATCGTTGTTGCGATCATCGGAATTCTTGCGGCCATTGCAGTTCCGAATTTTCTGAACGCCCAGGTTCGCGCCAAAGTTTCCCGCGCTGTCTCCGATATGCGAACCATTGCCATGTCCAATGAAGCCTACCGGGTCGATTGGGGTGTGGTGGCCCCGGTTTCCGGCGGCAGAACCCGTACAGGCGAGACACGTCCGCTTGAGGTTCGTTTCTATCGGCTGACCACGCCAATCGCCTATCTGAGCAGCATCCCGAGCGACCCCTTTGTGAACTATGCCAACGAGGAACAGTACGCCAACTTCGGCACCACTTACGATTATATCGAGAACGTCTTTCCGGACAGTGGGTACAATCCGTGGGGACATGAATATCGCCTGAACAGCTGGGGGCCGGATGGATGGAACGATTATGGCGGGAACCGATTTCCCGATATGAATCGAAACCTCCAGGCAGCGTGTCCTGACGGAAACCCGCAGTTTGTCTACAGCCCTTCCAATGGACTGAACAGCCTGGGCGATATTGTCTGGGTCGGTCCCAAAGGAGGAAAAGGACAACACAAAGATTTATACTGCCCAATCCAAAATGGACTTACATTCTGAAATCGGACTGAATCAGGAGTGGCGCCGTCTTTTCTTCTGGCGAATCTGCTCACGAATTTCAACGACGGGTGGCGAGTACAGACCGTACGGTCTGAGATTATAGGAATCCGTCCATCTCTTTCCCGTCGTGATGAACTCATCCGGTCCGGTCCACGGGCTCCCGGGTTCCGACTGGTGCAGCGGTCCGAACGCATTCCGTCGACTCGATATGACCTCGATTCGGAGGTCGTTCTTACCTGACTTCACATGCTCGGTGATATCAATCTCGTACGGTTCCCAGGCCACAACGCCGGCTTCGGATCCGTTCAGCAGAACTCGAACACAGCATCCGTCCCAATCGGCGATTTTCAGAATGGTTCTCTTCGTTTTGGATTTCGTTCCAGTGAACTCAGTCAAATAACTGACCGCTGCTGAGTAAAAGGGCAATCCCTGTTTTGTCCAGTCGCCGAGTGTCAGTGCGCGGACACCTTCTGTCAGGGCAGCAGCCGTCTTACGCAATCTCACGCCGAAATCGCCAAGAAGGAATACCGATTCGAGTCCGTCATCTTCGCCGTATTCAATGCGGAGTTCGATTTTGTTTTCACCCGGACGGAAGAGGTGAGGCGCGAGCGGCAGACGACGGAGGCAGGGATCCGTCCACCACCCGGAATCGGTTTCCGCAAGAATCTGAAATCCGTTGAAGCGTATTTCAAAGCGTTCCGGACGTTCGATCGCAAGATCTACGGGAGTCGACGGAATCGTGTCGACCCGGAAAGAATAGAGGAGCTCGACGGGGATTCGTGAAACCGCGCCTTTCGGTTTCCGTGCCCATGGCTGGACCATTTGCCCGCCCCGTAAAGGTAACTCCATTTTCTTTCGAATATCCTGGTCAACCCGCAGGATCTCTGTAGGACCCCGCAGCTTTCCATCGCCAATCCGAAACTGGGGACTATCCAGGACGAGAACATTCGGTTCATCAAGGAGAACCGACCAACGCTTCTTGCCCAGCGATTTAGAGGAAACCTTCTTGAATTTCGGCTTCTTTCGAAGGTTTGACCGCTCGTTTTTCTTAATAACAAAGAGGCGGCTACCCGTCGGTGGCAGCGAGAGGGCTATCTTGAGAAACGTCTCCCCGCTCTCGTATTCCGCCAGCCATCGCGTCCCGGTCTCCGGATCCCATTCTTCGACCGGGCCCTTGATTTCGGTGGTTTTGATAGTCGCCTGCTGGGCATTTCTTCTGTCGTTATTCACGACAAAAAGATACCATCCATCAGCATCTTCACGTAATTGATAAAACAGGGAAGATACCTCGGCATCGTCCGCGTCGCAGATGGATATGCTGCGGCCGCGTTCTTCGATGGCCGGGACCAGTTCTTTCTTGGAGAAAGAAACGACAACACATTGTTCGGCGATCCGTTTAGCCTCGCGGTCTTTGACTGTGTTTACGTATCCCGGTGGGCCGCCGGCGAATACGACAAGCCCGCCCTTCTCCGCAAACTGCCGCAACAATCGCAAAGTCGTTGCGCGGATTGTAATCAACGGCGGGACGACCACGACGTGATAGGCAGCCTGCCCGACAGCCATTAGCGCACCTGACGGACCTGCAGTAACACCCGCCGTCCGCGACAAAATATCTTCGTCGCCGTAATCGAAATCCAGGTGAGCTTCCAAAAGCCAGTTCCGTAATTTCGTCAGTTGCTCGTCCAGTTCCTTCAGTTCATTCTGCCTGCGCCAATCCGCTCTGAATCGAACCCAAGCGCTTTCGAGAGGGTGGATTACCAAAACCGACCGAATGGATTTTCCCTGCGAGAGAATGACATTAATCCGAGCGAAGTAGTCTTCCACCTTGGCGTAGTATTTCCACCAGGGAGACTGAAAGAAGATCGAAGCGGGATAGTCCCGTTTTGCCTGCCCGAGCATCGTGTACCAGGAGAGATGCGGACATCGCAGGTTAACACCCAAAACCGCCTGCCAGTTTCCGTCCGCTTTGTGGCCTTCGAACGGGAAGTCCCAGCCCGTGCAGCCATACAACTCCGAAAGCATCCACTTCTTTCCCGTTTGACGAACAACCGACGCACACTGTTTTGCGGTATCGAATTCGTAATTGTTCTCCATCAGGTTATCGATACCCGGCGCCTGCATATGCTCGTAGAATCTCATCGCGCTACCGACAACGAAGGTCTGACTGGTAAGGGATTCCTCGCAGAGAACGTGGCCTGTATGGAGCATATTGTGGCTTGCACACCAATCCCCGATCGATTTGGCGAAAGCTGTCACAAACATCTCGGTGATGCAGTCATGATAGTGGTGACGGGCTTTCGAGACCTCGACACCTTCCACATCGAAAAAGAGTTCCGGGAGATGCGCGATGATCGAGTACCCGTATTTTTCCTCGAAGAAACGCGGCAGAGAGTCGGTCCAAGGGAAGTCCCACGCGGCGATTGTACGGTCCCCCGGATCGTTCACCTCGTCGTGCCGACCATAGTTGGGCTCGTCCGTGAAAATGCCCGGGACGGTGTTCCCGAACGCGGTGCCGATGGTTTCAGCGTATTTCTCGTGGGTGGTCTGGATAAACTTGTTCACTGCCGACTGCGATAGAGTGTCAAGATAGGTGGCTCCGTTGAACCAGGGGGAAGGTTCGGCAACAACGCGCCGAAAAGCGAGAACAACTCCCGCAGAACCGGGCTTCTTGTTTCTTGTCAGAGGCTTCAAGTCGTGAACTTCGGCACCCTTAAGATTTCCGGTGAATGCACAAAGAACCTCGTCATCCCAGTTGAATTGGCTCGGTTTGTGAATCGCCAGTCGGAGATGGCGCTGACGATACCGCGCCTCCTTTGTGACCAGACCGCCTGCTGCACCCGACGGCCATCGATCCTCATCATAGAGCCATGCCTCCATCTTCCACTTGCCGGCCTCATCGATGCATGCCCGAACGAGATCAAACCACCCTTCTGAAAGATAGGGTGTGGCGAGACCGACGCGGGAATGCATGAAAAAGCCACCAAATCCCATATGTTTCATGACGCGAATCTGTCGACGCAACTCGGGCTCTTTCAGTTTCCCATTCCATGCCCAAAATGGTTTTCCCCGATACTCCGATCCCGGATTCTCGAAGCGACGGATCAGATCTTTCATGGTCCCTACCCTTCCGTTAAAGTCTGATAAAATTATATTTACGTTAATTGCTGGACTCGGGTAACAACCGTGCTACAATAATCATGCTTACTATATCGGAAAGCCGGACCAACTACGTTGGCCGTTTCTGGTTGCCGGACACTGAGATGAGTCATTCTACGTTCCGTTTCCCGCCGACCATAACAGGCATTCATCGGAAGCGCAAACGGATGAAGCATATCGGGACAGCAAAAGACCGGAAAAAGCACTGCCCAATCTAGCGCTCGGATCTATCCGGGCCAAACAACTCACCGTCGGTGCCTCAAGCATGGCGGTATTTTTACCACAAATCTGAAATGGAGTAACCGTGAATCCCGTTACGTCAACCGAAGCTACAATCCTGGAAGTCCAGGATACCCATGTTCATACATTCCGATCCACATGTGGCGATCTTAAATGTACACCGGAGCGTATCTTAAGGAAATTTGAGAGGTTAGGCTTTGAAACGATCTGTCTGACCGATCACAAGAATCTGGGAACCGACCCAGGCATCTTCGAGGAAACACGCGAAGAGGTTCTCGAATGCGGCACCTCGCTCGACGTTTTTGTCGGCTGCGAAGCCGAACTGATCGCTCCTGAGATCATGACAATGTGCGAAGCCGAGGTGGATGACTACGATGTCATCCTGCTCGCTGCTTCCCATTACCATGTTATGGATCCGAGTGCGTATCCAGCCGGCAGCCCGCGTGACGTGGCGGAATGGATGCTCCGTTTGAACCGTTTCGCGGCCTCGATCCCCTGGGTGGACATCATCCCTCACCCGTTCTGCCGCACCTTGGACCTGGGGTTATGGGATGAAGCAGCCGTTCTCGAATCCATTCGCGACGATGAACTTGTCGAACTGGCGGATATGGCAAAGAGTAACGGAATCGCGCTGGAGTTCCGGATGGGGCACGCACATACGCCGGGATATTGCGAGTTTTGCCGCCGACTGATCGAGATTTGTGTACAACGCGGGACCTTGCTGTCATCCGCGAGCGACGCGCACTCGCTGGAAAATGTTGGCAGGACCCGCCGGTTTGTAGGAATCATGCACGAGATGGGACTCACGAATGAACATTTTCTGGACATTCGAACCGTAGCCCGGCCGATGAGGTAATCTTCCCCGAACACCCAGATGGTGACGGGGAGGCAAAAAGTCGTCGGGATGGAACAAGAGAAGTCTGCAACCCCCTCTGTATCTCCCCTTCCTGCGGCCACGCAAGCGTGGCCCTCTTGGGGGAGAAAACGGAACCCCGGTGTTTTCTCTTTTTCCTCCCCCGAAGATCGGGGGAGGTTAGGAGGGGGTTGAAATCCGTATCCCAAACTTTTTGCAGCCCCGTCAACACTGAGGGTTACATACCTCCTGTGGCCTTTTTCAACTCCAAGTCATCCACTAACACTGATGACTCCACACCCGGACCGCCGTTCTGGACAACGCACAAAACCGGAAACGCGGGATTTTCGGCGGTGAATC
>CAZTDD010000175.1:0-10247 GCA_964612675.1 uncultured bacterium | reverse complement strand
CGTCCGCTGACATTAGAAGTTCCCCTCTCCCGCCGGGAGAGGGTTAGGGTGAGGGGCGATCATTGGACTTTTTACGACGCCATCAGTGTTGAGGAGGGAAAGAGAACGGAATCTTGAGACACCCTTCGATCTCTAACGTGGCATTTGCAGACCACCCCCAGGTGTCCTGATGGAAATATATTTTGTCATTTTCGGCGGATTCTGGATTCTGTTACTCCTCTATGCGCTGCGAGCGGCATGCTTCAAGGGCCATATGGGGATCTTGAATGAATTGCCCTTTGTTTTTGTAGGATTGGCACTGATGACGGAAGCGACGCTCAAAGATTCCACTGCGAGAATCTGGTCCCTGTTTATTCTTGCATCCGTCTTTTTGTACTGTATCACTTTGTGGCGTATCTGTGAGGAATCGGCCGGCGCTCCGCTGCTTACCGTCGGCCGAGTAACGAAAAGCCCGCTGAAGAGAATCCTTCTCGGAGGACTCGGGCTGTTCGGCGTGGCGCTTCCATTCTACGCTCAATTCAAGACTCTATTGGAAATTTGCGCATTCGCTGCGTTTTGTATATCGCTCGGAGTCTATATGTTGTTCACCGACAGCAGAGATCTCGAACTAACCGAAGACGGAGTGCTGTTTCCGGGGGGCTTCATGAGGTATGGTGATATCCGCTCGTACGAATGGAATGAGAATACGCTGAAACTCAATTTCGGAGGCGACTTCTTTTCGCTCGCACCAAAGACCCCGTTTGAGTGGGAAATTGTGTCGGACGGCAAGGACGTCGTGCAACAGATACTCACAAAGTTCCTCGGCGAACCCCAGAAGGCGAAAAGCACAAAATAAGATGGTCACGCTTCGCTCCTAAGAGAACAAATCGAGAGTAAGGTGGGTTAGCGGAGCTTGGCAGACCGAAGGAGTTCAACGCTGCAACCTCTGTTGGCGACGCGTAACCCACCGACACAGCGGGGAGAGAAAAGAGGGAAAAGCGGATTCACGCTTTGTATTGCAAAGTACTTGACGAAATCAGAAAACAGTGCTAGAAATGACCATGTAAAGACATCGCGAGCCCCGGACCGGCGGAGCCGGTAATTTGAAAAAGAAAACGCGGTCCCCGTTGCCGTCATGGCGAGCGAAGCGTGGCCATCTCGTTTTGTCCGATTCAACAGCGAGATTCTCACCTCGCTGCGCTCCTCGGAATGACGGTTGCGAGAGCGTTTTCTTAGGAGCAAGTCGAGAAATGCCGCCGGAATCGTCACCCGGCGATAGGGGCACTCGTTCATTTACACCAATAGCAGCCTATCTGTCCTGGAAACAACAAAGGAGTCCATAGAAATGACAAACGGCACCAGCGACGCAGCACTCCTCGAACGAATGAGACAATCTCCACTCCTGCGGATCATACTGATCGGTTTTCTGATCCTCCTGCTTCAAATCCCCATTCTACTAATTCGCGGCATTATCGGCGAACGTGAATCCAGGCAGCGAGACGCAATCAGAGAGATTACTTCCAAATGGGGCGAACAGCAGTCCATCGTCGGCCCCATCGTCACGGTGCCTTACACCGTGGAAATGTCGGAAACCGATAAGGATGGAAACGTCACATTCCATACGGAGACCCGACACGCGAGTTTCCTTCCCGAAGATCTGCGTACGAGCGGACAAATTGATTGCGAGATTCGGTATCGTGGTATCTACAAGGTTCCCGTGTACCGTATGAAGTTGGATGTGACCGGTCATTTTGTTCATCCCGACTTTTCCGACTGGGGAGTGCAGGAAGAAGATGTCCTGTGGGATCGCGCCGTGCTCAGCGTCCAGATCTCCGACGTGCACGCGATCACAGACTCGGTCGTGCTCTCGTGGAACAACGATCGAAGATCGTTCTTACCTGGAGCGGGAGAATTCAGTGGGCAACGAACCGGCATTCACGCCGGACTCAAAGGTGTGTTGAATCGTCAACGCTACGATTTTTCCTATCAGTTGATGATGAACGGCAGCCAGGGAGCTTTCTTTGCCCCGCTGGGTCGCGAAACCGCGGTGGAAATCGATTCGAACTGGTATGCCCCGAGCTTTCAGGGCACCTGGCTCCCGACGCAGCGAACATTCGAGGATGGCGGATTTCAAGCGACATGGGATATTCCCTTTCTCGGCAGGAATTACCCACAGAAATGGCGAATGAACTCCGAGATAGACCATGCCATTACGTCCTCCCTTTTCGGTGTTCGTTTTATCACGCCCATCGATCACTATCGAATGGCCCAGCGAAGTATCAAATACGAATTTCTTTTTCTCCTGTTGACATTTGCCACGTTGTGGCTTTTTGAAATCCTGGCGAATCTGCGGATTCATTCCATTCAATATCTTCTTGTCGGGGCGGGAATGTGTCTCTTCTATCTTCTGGAACTGTCGCTATCGGAACATATCCCCTTCATAATCGCCTATGTCTGTGCAAGTGCGGCGATTGTCCTATTGGTTACCGCCTACTGTGTCGCCGTTCTAAAAGGTGTGAACCGTGCGGCGATTGTGGGAACGGCGATCACATTGCTGTATGGATACCTCTATGTGTTACTTATGAACCAAGATTACGCGCTTTTGATCGGGTCGGTCGGATTGTTCCTAATCCTGGCGGTAATCATGTTCTTGACCCGAAAGATAGACTGGAGTTCACTAGGAGCTTGAATGCCGTCGTACGTGCAGTACCATGGTTTTGCCCGCTGCGGCGATTCCCATGGTATTTGCACTATGACCGTCGGCTGAATGAATACGAGACAACGAAAGCGTAGCGACCGGGTTTCCTCCAAAACTACAACCGACGGCGTGTCGTCTTCGGACGGCACATCATGGGATGGTTCGACTCATTGGTTTCTTCCGCTCGTAATGGGGTTCATAACGTATGCGGTTTTACTGGCCTGGCAATGGCATTCGGTCGAACCAGCTGGATTCAATCACGAAAGCTATTACCCGCACATCGCGAATGTTCCTTACATGGGGCAGGGAGCCCCACAAGGCTATCGTTTGCTTTCTTCTTTACTGGTCCGTTGGCTTCCCTTCTCGATAGAGACCGGGTTCAAAATTGTTAATATTTCTGCGATTTATCTTGCCGCATGTGTATTGATGGCGATCGGCCGCGCGATGGGGCTACGCGGATGGCTGCCGGTCATCGCTCCTATACCCTATTTGCTTTCAGATGGCGTGCGATGGCAGCTCAAGGACTGTTTTCTTCAAGTTGATGCAGTCAGCCATTTACTACTGAGTTTGACGGTTCTCGCGTTTCTGCGAAGACGCGATGATTGGGTTTCGTTTTTTTCCGTTCTAGGCGTGTTTGCTCGTGAGACGGCTTTGTTTTTTATACCCGCCTGGTATGTGTCGCGGTATGGATGGCGGATCGAAGTGCGTTCGGTGCGTCGCCTGGTCATTGTGTGGGGGCCGCCGATCCTGCTGTTCGTTTTGATACGGTTTGTGTGGCATCCGCTTACCGGCCACGTGATTATTGGAAAGGACATGGAGGCGGTGAACCCGGGATTTTGGGAATTTTACGCAGCCGATTTTCTACGAATTAATCCTTCCACGGTGGTCTTGTTTGGGCGTCTCTTTTCGTTCCACACTGCAGATCTGTTTTTTGGCACGTTGTTACCCCTTTTTCTTTATGGGGTGGTTCGCTGCGGTTCGGTATATCGCCGATTGTCGCTGTATGTCCTCGTGTGTTGGCTGCAATTGGTTGTGGCGAACGATACGGGCCGGCTTGTGACATTCGCTTTTCCGGTGCTGATTCCGGTGTCTTTATTGGCCTTCCAAAACTTGCTCTCTCCGAACTCGCAAAAGCAAATAGCGGAGGCCGCTCTGGCGGCGGTTCTGGTGGTTTTCCCGAATTCATTGTTCGCGGGAATGGCGCTCTTGATCGGCACTCTCTTGTTGCGAACCGGAACCGCGGCGCATGAACAAAAGCGATGTAAATCTCGGCCGGTCCGGTTGCCGCCCGGAGCGCCGGACGGCTTTCCAATTCCGAAATGGACATCGTTGCTTTCGTTTGAGAAACGATTTGGGCGATTCTTACCTTATATATTGACTGTTGTTTTCTTCATCTGGTTTGCGTTCTTCTGTGTCCAAACCTACCGACATCGTCCACGGCGGCTGCTTTGCTTGCCTCCTACGCTCTGTCCGGCGGTCTACTCGAGTTGGGACATCTTTTACGTCCTCGGCGGCAAGGCCGCGCGACAGAAGATTAGCCCATCAACAGTCTCTTCTTCCAAGGCGCTTGAATTCGGAAAACCCGACAACCCCGACTATATCGTCGTTCCTTTGCCTGAACCTATCCCGACCTTCGTGCACCTGGTTATGCGTGCGTTCCCGCTGGAGGGGGATGCGCTCGAGGTAGGAACGGCGGCCATGAATGAAAGTGGTACTGGATTCTCCGATGCCGATAGTATCGCCGTTCCGGTCACTTCGGCATCGAGACTCTACCGAGTCATACTCCCTGTGCATCCCCATTGGGACTGTGTCAGTCTTGGTACCGGTCCAGAAAAGAGCTGGGTAGGCAGCGTTCAATTCATTTTATATGACATTTCTTACAGTATGTCGGCCTGCAAGGAACAGGGACCGTATCGATGATTCCGATTTTTTAGCGGACAAGGACGACATTTCGAATCAAGCGGTTGCTCTCCAATGCATTCTCAAGCCTTTCGGTCTGTGGCTTTGAGGAATATCGATAGACCGTAAGCTGTTTGGTGAATGGATGAATACGAAGGGAGCCTCCATAATGTGCGGTCGTTTCACTTTGTTGTCTTCCATCGAGGTCATCCGGGAGCTGTTGAAAGCGCAGAAGCACCCAACGCTTTTCGATTGCGACGAGGTCCAACCGAAAAGATACAACATCGCTCCCACCCAACCCATTCTGGCTGTTCGGAAGGACTCCGAGAACGACACACGATATTTGCTCCCTCTACACTGGGGCTTGATCCCCTTTTGGGCCGACGATCCATCGATCGGCAATCGGCTGATCAATGCCCGAGCGGAGACTGCCGCAAGTAAGCCTGCTTTTCGCCATGCATTCAGTCGACATCGATGTTTGATTCCTGCCGACGGATTCTACGAGTGGAAAAAAGACCAAAACGGAAAAAAACAACCCTATTATCTTCGAATGAAGGACCAAAAGCCGTTTGTATTTGCCGGGTTATGGGAACGTTGGAAGCAGGGCGATCAAACTGTGGAGTCCTGCACCATCTTGACCACCGATCCCAATGAACTTGTGAAACCGCTCCATAACCGGATGCCGGTGATCCTAGCCGAACAGCATCATGAGAAATGGTTGGATCGCGAATTGAACAACAAAGACGAACTGGTCGCGTTGCTTGGCCCGTTCTCCGCCCGGGAGATGGAATCCTTTCCGGTCAGCAGAAAAGTGAACAACCCGCAGAACGATGACGAGTCGTGTATCCAACCCATGGATTGACTGTTCCATAGACAACTCGATTGGCGATGGAGGCCGTTCCCCCCTATGGAACGGAAATCCAGACTGTCTCGGGAATGGCAGTCTTGGCACAAAGCGGTCGATACGGGTAGTATCTCTACGTTATCCACGAAACGTTGTGCATTCCGGAGGGGTGACCGAGCTGGCCGAAGGTGCACGACTGGAAATCGTGTGTGCCCCGCAAGGGCACCGTGGGTTCGAATCCCACCCCCTCCGCTGAATCGCCGCCTCTGAGACTCCCGCGCACATCGCTTTCCAAGCAGGGCTCTTGCTCCTTGATCTGGCTTCACGGTCCGAAAACCTGTAACGTCTACCAGGTGTTGTTCGCAGCAGAATCTCGGGCCGGTCGCGATGATCCTACGATTCCTTCGGGTAACATGGTTTCATTTCTATGACGAATTGGCCCGGAATCTTCTTGTGAACTTCCTGGCACTCGTTGCGTTTGTTTTTCCTCTGCCTGCGATCGGAATCCCGGTATCCTTGTGCGCGATCTGTGGGTACGCGAATCGACTGGTCCGATTCCAGGATCCGGAATGGGGGAGCTTCTTCGGCGAGTATAAACGGTGGTTTGGCAAGGGATTACTTTACGGATGGACGTATTTCGCGATGTTTGTGCCTCTCGTTTTCAGCTTTCGGTTTTACGTTTCACGATCGGAAGATCTTGGCCTGGTCGCGTATGGGCTCGCGGGCGTCTGTTTCTGGGCCGTCGTGTTTTACAGCGCCATGGGGTTCTATTTCTTTCCTTTACTCGTACACCAAAGAGAAGGGATGGTCACCACGATGAAGCGTGCAGCAGCGGCTGTACTGATCCGCCCCGGGTTGGTTGCGAGTGCCGGGATATCCGTGCTCTTGTGGGGGCTGATCTGTTGGCTCATTCAGCCCTTGTTGTTCATCGTACCGTTGATTTGGTTTGCGATTTCGGGCAATGTCGGACTTTTGCTGTTACTCGACGAGTATAACGACGAGGTTCCGGAAGTATGATTGTTTTTGCTACGCCCGCCTTTCTCTGGGGGCTTGTTGCGTCTCTCTTGCCGTGGATTCTGCGGAGACGGATTCCGCGCGAGATACCGCGTGTCTCCTTTGCCTTCATTTCCTTTCTCCGGGAGGTCGAGGCTCAGGAATTCATGAGCCCGAGAATCCAGGAATGGTTACTATTGATTCTCCGCATCCTTATGATTGTCGGTCTTGTGTTGGCCGCCGCCGATCCTGTCTGGGTCTCAGGCGAGTGGGGCCGGACGGCAAACCAGACGCGAGCGGCGCTTCAAGCACCGTCTCAAGACGAAACAGTGCTCTTATTGGACCGTTCGGCCAGCATGCGGCGAACCGTCGGCGATCTGTCGGTCTGGCAGCTGGCGGTCGACCGAGTAGAGCAGTTGCTTCGCTCCGATCCGGACCGAACATGGGCAATCGGATTTTGGACCGATGGAGAGAACCGTGTGGCCTCCCTCCCCGACCGCCTGCATCGGGGCAATGTCGAGTATCTTATCGAACTGTTGCACAAGACCGAACCGGTGGACCGCCCCTCGGATTTCCAGGTGTTGTTAAGCGAAATTCGCCGTAATCCCACATTGGGCACCGCTGTTCTGTTCACCGATCACCAGGCATCGGGCTGGCGTGGACTGTCGTCAGCAACAGGCACGTCCGAAGAAACCGAGCCTCTTCTCTGGGCCGTCTTGCTCGGAGAACCCGCACGATCCGGCGTGTGGGTTGACATCGTGGACGCGTCTTCGTTCCCATGGGCGGTTCAGATTGATGAAGAGGTACAGACCGTCGTCCGTCAGTGGGGAACCGTCGATCGGGAGAGCCTCAACGTTCAACTCCGCATGCAGAGACCGGAACCGCTCGTTTTGGCGGAATCGAGCGTTCGGCTGGACCCATCGCCGCCCGAAAATGCGGTCGTCGACCACCCGGTCAATCTTATCGTGAACCTGGGGACTCCGCCGGAAACCGCGAGTTTCATAAAGACATCGTTGGTTCTGGTCGAGGATAATTCACCGGATTCTCCCATCGTTCGAGTTTCCGGGGAGGTTCCGATCCTGACCGAGGCTCCTGTCTCTTTGATTGGTGAGGGACCCATACAGAAGGCGGTTTCCGAATGTCTGCAAAGCGAAGGAAGCCCCGCGCCGTTTCAGATGAAGTCTGTTCCATCAATGAAAGATGTGCCGACGGATACTCTGGTTGCAGCCACGCTGTCTTCTCTGCGGGCGCAGCCGGGTGGAATAACCGATGCAGCGGCTTGGGTTCGCAGTGGGGGACGTTGCCTGCTGCTGCTTGACCGGCAAATAGATACGACTGTCCCCGAGTCGGATTTGGAGTTGCTCTTCGATTGGGTGTCTCCGGATTCCGGGGTCTCCTTTGCCGATGTCCTGATTCGAGAGAGTCACCCGGTCGGACGTGCGTTCTCCGATTGGCCGGATGAAATATGGGAGATGTGGAGATCTCTTTATCCGGGTCACAGTCCTTCGTCATTACCGGTTGTGTACGCCGTGGCCGGCGATGGACGAATGGATATCGTGGGCGAAGCCGAGGTCGGTCTCGGGCGTGTGGTCTATGTCAACCTCGGGCCGCAAAGCCAGGTTGGATCGCTCGTGAGTTCCCTATTCCCCGTTGTCGTGTTGGAATCGCTCAAACATCTGGCTCCACGTCCAGAACTCGATAATCCACTACAGATCGGGCTGCAACCGGAACACGATATTCGACCGCTTTTGCAAGAAAATCGTGAAGCAGTGGAAGCAACCAACCGGGTTGCATTCGTCACATTTGAAGAGATCAGTCAACCGGGGGCGCTCTTAGCATCGCCTGTGCGATTTCGGTCGGCACTCTTAGGGATCGTTATTCTGCTCGGGCTTGGAGAACTGTGGCTGGCGAATCGTGGCATAACCTCCTAATCGATCTCAGTCAAAGATCGGTGGACTTGCCCCGCCTCTAGTCGAATGCTACAAAGCTCGCAGATTCCGTAAATTCAATAATTAATGAAAGGTTCAATGACCGGGAACCATGAAACCGTGGAAGAACCACATCTGTATTTACATCACTCTGTTGTTTGCCGCGACGGTTAGCGCACAAGATACCTCGCAGATCCCGGAACTTGTCAGCCCTCCGAACGGTTCGCAAGTCTTACTATCCAGCCTTCAATCGCAAGGCCTTCAGTGGACCGCGGTACCCGGTGCACAGAAATACGAGGTCGAGATTACAGGCCCCATTGGTTTCAATAACGGGATGCCGTATACGGCGGGTACAACAGGTACCTCGCTGCAGTTCGGCCCAGGAGGCATCAGCACAACATTCATGGGGAATTATTCCTGGCGGGTGCGCGCGGTTTTCGGTGCGAACGGCGAAAGCGAAGAAGGGCCGTTCTCTGAGAAATGGAGTTTCGTCGTTACGGTGCCTCCCACGCCCACACCGACCTATGCACCCCGACCTACACCGGTCCTGGACAGAAACTCCGACGGAGCCATCGATTATCGAGATCTTTTCAATTTGACACGTAGTTGGTCGGAGCCCAATCAGTCTCGTCCGGGAATGGTGGACTATGCGCCTCATTTCGGTCGGAAAAATGTCACGCCCACACCCACACCGACGCCGGTATTGCCCGCACCTTCTTCTTTGCGCGTTCTAGTGGCGTCCGAACCCATTTCGCCCGAGCAGGCGATTCCAACCGCGCAGGTCGGTGACATTCTGTTGGATTGGGCTGATGTGGAAGGTCTGGACCCGGTGACATACGATGTGGCGGTAACAGGTTCGAAACCGCAGGCTTCGGTCGCCTATTACGGTTTGCCGCGCAGCGAGATTCGTCCCTATAGTGGATACCACGGGCTCTACCCGGGTCAGTACATGTGGCAGGTTCAGGCCGTGGACGGCGCCGGACACCGGTCGCCGGTGAGTGAAGGCGTGTTTGTCTTACAGGCGAGCCAGGCGCCGCCGACTGTACTCGACCCGTATACCGAACCGGAGTTCGATATTAACGATGACGGAACGTTCGAAGCCGGAGATTTGTACTGGTTCTCCAGGCTGTGGCTGGGACAGGATGAAACGCAAGCGGATTACAATCGAGACGGCAAAGTAGACCCTCGGGACGTGCCTCATCTGATTGAGGCCCTCTCCGGCGACCAACTGCCCGCACCCGAGTTCACAACCATCGACATTTACGACCCGCCGATTGCCAACAATCCCGCGACCTTTAATCGCACGATTCCTGCGAGTCCGCCGCTTGCCATGAGGATCTTTGAACTGGCTTTTTGTGAGATCCACTTCTCCCCGGTCGAAGGTGCCGTCGATTACGAGGTTACTGTGAAGGGCGTCACCAACGATAGCAATTGGCCTATCGGCTCTCGGTTTTACACAGGCACGCAACAGTCAATCACGTTCATGCTCGGCGAAGTAAAGCGGTGGACGCCCACTTCCCCAGGGTCTTATCGTATCAGCGTCCGCGCTATCGATCCCCAAGGTCTGCCTGGGAAAAAGAGCATCGAGTTGACTATCGCCTTGACTTCGTACTGAGTCGATGTTTTTGATCCGGTGATCCTCAGGTAGGAGAATAGGCAGTAGAATAGGTAGGAGAATAGGTAGGAGAATAAGGAGCACTCCCAAACGGAGCGGCTGTTTCGTAACAGGCAAGGTGCACGAAAAAGCGCTTAGCCCCCAAGATCGACGGGGTCGCAAAAAGTCTGGGATACGGATTTCAACCCCCTCCTACACCTCCCCCGATCTTCGGGGGAGGAAAAAGAAACGAGCGAGTCTGCAGCGGTTTCTCCCCCAAGAGGGACACGCTTGCGTGGCCGCTGTAAGGGG
>CAZTDD010000174.1:0-10509 GCA_964612675.1 uncultured bacterium | reverse complement strand
TGTCTGCAGCGGTTTCTCCCCCAAAGATTGGGGGAGATTCAGAGGGGGTTGACACTTCACTTCCCGCATCCCGACGACTTTTTGCGACCTCATCAAGATTTGGGGAGACACAGAGGGGGTTGAAAACAGTCAACTTATCAACCCCAACCGAGACCTCCTCAGACTAGGTGAGGAAAAAAAGAAGACACTTTTGGGAGAATTTCTCCCGCCGAGCCGTTAATACGACAGGGGACATAAAACTCAATGCCGAGAATCCCACAACCCATCATCGATCAGGTCCTCGACCGTACCGATATCGTCGATGTGGTATCGAACTACGTGACGTTGAAACGACGCGGTCAGAATTTCTTCGGCATTTGTCCCTTCCACAAAGAGAAGACCGGCTCATTCAGCGTCCATCCCGAGCGACAGATCTTCAAGTGTTTCGGATGCGGCAAAGGCGGCACCGCGATTACCTTTGTCCAGGAACTCGAGAACTTGACCTTCAGCGAAGCCGTCCGTTTTCTGGGAAAAAAGGCCGGCGTGCGAATCGAATTTGAAGATGACAATCGGAAAGCCAACCGGGTTCAGCCGGAGCTGGATCGAACGAAGGTCATTGAAACGGCTGCTCGTCTTTATGAGAAGTGGTTGAGAAGTTCCCAGGAGGCGCAGGAATACCTGAAGCATCGTGGTTTCGATGAATCGGTCGTAAAACGGTTCCGTCTCGGTTTTGCCCCGGATTCTTGGGGAGCCGTGCATGATGAACTCTCACGCAAAGGCATACCCGCCGCCGTTCAGGAGGAATTGGGACTGATTATACCCCGACGGGATGGGAATGGATTCTATGACCGGTTTCGAAAGCGAATCATGTTTCCCATCGCCACACCCCTCGGGAAGATTGTTGCTTTCGGCGGTCGAATCCTCGGGGAAGGTGAACCGAAATACCTGAACTCGCCGGAAACGCCCCTTTTCAACAAGGGCAGAACGCTCTACCTCATCGAAAAAGCCCGCGAGCCGATCCGAAGGGAGGGCCGAATTCTCGTTGTGGAAGGTTACACAGATGCGATCGCTCTCCATCGCTTTGGATTTGATTACGCTGTGGCATCTCTTGGAACCGCTCTAACCGAGAAGCACGCCGGTCTCCTTCGGAGGTACGGCGAGAACATCTACCTGTTGTATGACGGTGACGAAGCCGGCCTATTGGCGGCGAGGCGAGGTGTAGAGGTGTTCCTGAACATCGGTCTCCCGGTCCGGATAGCGTTACTACCCCCCGGGGAAGACCCCGATTCGCTGCTCGTAAAAGAAGGCCGTGACGCCATGGAGGAAGTGCTACAGAAGGCCCGCGACGGATTCGAGTTTTGTATTGATCGTGCCGCACAAACAAACAGTGTCGACAGTATCGCGGGGAAGCGCGCGGTGGTGAATGAACTGTTGCCTGTGCTGGCGCGTATCCCCGAGGCCGTCCTGCGGGCTGAATGCATCTCCGTTCTGGCCGGACGAGTCGGCATTGACGAAGGAGCTGTGAAAGAGGATCTCAAAAGAGTACGCCGCAGACAGTCTAGAAGACAATCCGATCAGCCTGCTCCTGCCGAAGTCACCTCACAAATTCAACTGGATCTGTTAGACCCGACAGAAAAGGCAAAACTCAGCATCATTGCCGCCCTACTAAACGCTCTAGGACTGGCTCATTCCGACGATGATGCTCGTTCTTCTTCTGATCATGGACAGTCGCCGCTTGTCTCGGAGGAACGCGAACGGATACACCAAGTGATTGATCTTATGCCGGATCGAGAAGAATATCCTTTCTCGGCCGTAATTAAGAAACTCTTGACGATCAAACCTCGCACGTACAGAACTCTGGCGGGACTTACGGAAGGAGCATTTGAGAACCAACCCGGCCTTCAGAACATTCTGTACTCGGCACCCGATTTGGTCCCTGTTCGAGGAGACCGCAGCAAAATGCTCCGGGATGCAGCCGAAGTACTCGAAACGCAACGGAGAAAATCGGATCATCGTCGCTTGGCGGGCTCACTCAGAGATTCGCGAGAAAGTGAGGATTGGCGCGATCAGCTGAAACAGTTGGACGCTTTACACGGTCTGGTCAAGAACGATACGGCGCGTGAAGGGGAATAGTCTCAGTACCCGCGCAGCGCCCGGGTTTATCCGGAGTCGCCTGTTGCATGGAGGCCTTTCAATTACAATGTGCATTATGCATGGCTTGAAATTCGTTGCAAAATGCATTTGTTGCTAGTCGCATCCCGTATCCTTGAATAAAATATAAGCTTAGTAAAATGAATGTATTATATGTCATATTTTCTGGCCAATCACACGATGGCATTATCGTTGCGGTATCTCCCTGTGTAAAATTGTATCCCGTATGTAGGAATTCTTCATGAGAACGTTTCTCGATTGCGTACCTTGTTTTCTTCGCCAGACACTTGAAGCTTCTCGAATGGTCACGGATGATCCAGCGGCACAGGAGCGGATCCTCCGAGAAGTGTTGCAGATGGCCGCAAATATGGACCTCCTCGATTCTCCTCCGCTTATGGGGCAGAAGATCCATAAACTGATCCGCGACGTCAGCGGAAACATCGATCCGTATAGAGAGGTCAAAGAACGGTGCAACCGGTTCGCAACATCTTTGAAACCATGGGTGGAAGAGAAGATTCGTGAGGCGGACGATCCGTTCGAAGTGGCCGTTCGGTGTGCAATCGCGGGGAACATACTCGATTTCGGTGTGCACGCCCATTTGGATGAGGACATCGCGCGAGAGACGATCTACGAGACCCTTCATGTTCCCATCGATATGCAGGCGTTGGAGCAGATGAAGCTTGAGGTGAATAACGCCGAACGTATCCTATATATAGGAGATAATGCAGGCGAAATCGTTTTCGACCGATTTTTGATCGAGCAGATATCGCCGGCAAAGACAGTCTATGCGGTCAGGGGATTTCCTATCATTAACGATGCAACATTGAGTGACGCTGAGGCTGTCGGATTGACGGATGTGGTCAGAGTCATTGACAACGGTTCGGATGCACCGGGAACGATTCTAGATACCTGTTCGCGGTCCTTCGTGAATGAATTCAACGCCGCGGACCTGATTCTCGCGAAAGGACAAGGCAATTACGAGACCCTTAGCGACATCGACAGGCCGTTATGGTTTCTGCTCAAAGCCAAGTGCCCGGTGATCGCCCGCGATATCGGTTGTCCGGTCGGGGCGGTGATGATTCTCGCGCGAGATTTCAAGGAAAAACAGCTCGGTGAACTTTCAACCGTTCAATGATATTCCTCGGCCACGTCAAACGAAAACAGAAATGTGAAACTAAAGGAGGCTGTATAATCATGCCACAAGGAGATGGAACAGGACCGGCCGGGCAAGGCCCGGGAACCGGCCAGGGAATGGGACGAGGTCAAGGTCAAGGCGGCGGTGGCCGCGGAAGGGGCCAAGGCGGTGGCGGCGGTCGCGGTATGGGACCGGGTGCTCGTCGTGGAATGGGCCCGGGAGGCGGTCAAGGTGCCGGCCAAGGTGCGGGTGGTGGCCAGGGAATGGGCCAGGGCGGAGGTATGGGCCAAGGCGGAGGCCGTGGGGCGGGGCCGGGAGGAACCTGTGTCTGCCCGGCTTGCGGTGAAACACTTCCTCACGAACGAGGAGTCCCTTGCAATCAACTCGTCTGCCCAAAATGCGGTGCCGCAATGACAAGGGGAGACTGAAGAGCGATAGCGTACGCAGAACTCCCTCAATTTGATCGGAACTCTTGCCTGGAGGGAGGGAAAAAAGGTACACAACTGTAATAGTCTGTGTTGCCGTTCCTCTCCCTCAGGGGGAGAGAACAACCCTCCACCGAGAAAGGAAAAAAATATGAAAGTTGTCGTCATCGGGGGTGTTGCCGCCGGACCGAAATGTGCATCTAAGATCATTCGAGTCTGTCCTCAAGCGGAGGTGACAGTCATCGACCGGCGGGAGATTATCTCGTTCGCGGGATGCGGACTGCCGTACTACGTATCCGGTGTTGTGGAGGAACAGGCCGAACTCTACGCCACACCTATCGGTGTTCCCCGCGATCCCGGCTTCTTCCAAAAAGTAAAAAACGTGCGTGTTCTAAATCGCACCGAAGCGACTTCGGTCGATTCAGCAAACAAGACCGTCCAGATTAAGAATCTGCAGAACGGTCAATCCTCCTCCCTCGAATACGACAAATTAGTCCTGGCAACGGGAGCCAGTCCTATTATTCCACCCATTCCCGGTATCGAACTGGATGGAGTCCACACGCTGCACAGCGTGGAAGACGCCGAAGCGGTCAAAACGGCTGTCGAACAACGCGGAGCCCAAAGGGCCGTCATTGTGGGAGGCGGGTTGATTGGGGTCGAAACCGCTGAAGCGCTCGTGGAGAAAGGTTGCCACGTCACCATGGTGGAAATGCTCCCTCAGATTCTACCAATGCTGGACTGGGAGATGGCGAGGCAGGTCGCACTTCATATGAAGAGCAAAGGAGTTGACATTCTGACCGATACGCGCGCTGAGGAGTTTTTGGGGGAAGGGAGTCATGTGACCAAGGTGAAGACCTCCCAAGGTGAGATCCCCGCCGATTTGGTGTTGCTCTCCGTGGGGGTCCGTCCGTCGGTGGAATTGGCGAAACAGGCCGGGGTCAAGATTGGCGAAACCGGCGCGATCGTCGTGAATGACCGAATGCAGACCTCCAATGTCGACATCTATGCTGCGGGAGACTGCGTGGAAAATAAATGTCTGGTCAATGGAAGACCGGCATTTGTTCCCCTGGGATCGACGGCAAATAAGCAGGGCCGGGTTGCCGCCATGAATATCTGCGGAATGGATGACACATTCCCGGGCGTTGTGGGCAGCACTATCTGCAAGGTTTTCGATTACGCGGTCGCACGAACGGGCCTGAGCGAAGCGGAGGCCGCCGCATCGGGTTTTGATGTTGTCACGGGTTTGGCTCCGGGCCCCGATGCTGCTCATTACATGCCTCAGGCCAAAGTACTGCTGCTGAAACTGATTGCGGACCGCGCCTCCGGACGGCTGTTGGGCGTTCAAGCCACAGGTCCGGGCGAGGCGGCGAAACGAATCGATGTGGCGGCAACAGCCATCACCGCCGAGATGACGCTTGACCAGGTGTCAAAACTCGACCTCTCCTATGCGCCTCCTTACTCCCCCGCAATGGATAACCTGATCACCGCGTCCGACGTACTTCGGAACAAAATAGCGGGTTTCGCCGAAGGGATTTCTCCTATGGATCTGAAGAAGAAACCCGAGGATTCTTATGTCTTTCTGGACGTGCGTAGTCCGGGAGAAATCGCCGAAGTTCGTTTACCGGGAACTGTCAATATTCCGCTCGGAGCATTGCGCTCCCGTTTGGATGAACTGCCGAAAGACAAGGAGATTATCGCATTTTGCAAAGTATCGCTTCGCGGCTATGAAGCGGCACTGATCCTCAAGGCCGCGGGTTTTCAAAACGTGAAATTCATGGACGGCGGCATTGCGATGTGGCCGTACAACAAAATAGTAGGTGAGGTATAGAGTTCGAATTCCAACGGAGGAAATACGGAAATGTGTCCTGGAGATTCACACGATAGCGATGCCCCGTGCTCGAGCTGCTCGACCGAGCAGTGTGAGCCGAAACAGCAAGAAACGCCCGAACTCGAACGAGTTACCAGACGACTGTCCGGAGTCAAACACCGGATTCTGGTGCTCTCCGGCAAAGGCGGCGTCGGTAAAAGCACCGTTGCGACCAACCTCGCGATCAGCCTGACGCGGGCAAAGAAAGACGTTGGTCTGCTCGACGTCGATATTCACGGCCCAAGCGTGCCGAAATTGCTTAAGCTGGAGCGAACCGCGCTCGTGGTGAAAGGAGATACCATCCTTCCGGTGGACGTTGGCAGGAATTTGAAAGTGATGTCCACAGGTTTCCTCTTGCCCAATGAGGACGTTGCGGTTATCTGGCGCGGACCGCGTAAGTACGGACTGATTCAGCAGTTTCTTGCCGATGTGAAATGGGGGGCGCTGGATTTTCTGGTGGTTGACTGCCCACCCGGAACGGGAGATGAACCTCTGGGCATCGCTCAGATGCTCGGACGCGTCGATGGCGCGGTGATTGTTACAACGCCTCAGGACGTCGCGATCACCGATGTCCGTAAATGCGTTACGTTCTGTCGCCAACTCAGTATCCCCGTCCTAGGCGTCGTTGAAAACATGAGCGGTTTCGCGTGTCCGAAGTGCGGTGAGAAGATCGATATCTTCAAAGCCGGCGGTGGAGAACGGATGGCCGAACAGATGGGGATACCGCTTCTTGGGAAAATCCCGATTGATGCCGAAATTGTCCGTGCCTGCGACAACGGTGAGCCGTACGTTCAGAACTACTCCTACACGGAGGCAGGGGAATCGTTCGATTCCATCGGGCGGACTATCGTGGACAGGTTGGAAAGCGGCGAGACAGAGTCCGACAAAACGGCTGCCGAAGGAAAGCAAGACGGCAAGATCACCTTCGCTTTCCCTGTTGCCGAAGGACGACTCTGCATGCACTTTGGGCATTGTGAGGTGTTCGCGATTATGGACGCCGACCCCGTCACAAAAGAGATCTCGAATAAACGAATGCTCGAACCACCCCCGCATGAACCCGGCGTTCTCCCACGATGGATTAAAGAGCAGGGAGCAACCGTTGTGATCGCCGGTGGAATGGGTGCCCGAGCCCAGCAGATGTTCGCGCAGCAAGGAATCAGGGTCATTGTCGGCGCACCGTCTGAAGAGCCGGAGCAAATCGCAAAATTGTACTTGGAGGGAACGCTCCAGACCGGCGAGAATGTCTGCGATCACTGAGGCATGAGATCGGAAGTCAAAATGGAAACCGATGCCAAGAAATATGTTTTTGGTCCCGTTCCGTCGCGTCGCTTGGGCCGGTCCCTCGGTGTGGATCTGGTCCCGTTCAAGACCTGCACGTTCAACTGTGTCTACTGTCAGTTGGGATGCACACCGGCGACCACGATAGAGCGTAAAGAGTGGGTTCCCATGGAACCGGTTCTGGAACAAATTCGTGAGAAGATCTCGGGCGATAGCAAGCCCGACTACATCACTTTTTCCGGTTCCGGTGAACCCACGCTCCATTCGGGAATCGGTGAGATAATCAAGCAAATCAAAGAAATGACCGATATCCCCGTTGCCGTCCTTACAAACGGTTCTTTGCTGTGGAAACCGGAAGTTCGTCAATCGCTCCTGGAGGCGGACCTCGTGGTTCCCTCATTGGACGCAGGAGACGAGCAGCTCTATCAATATGTCAATCGTCCCGATCCGGCAATCTCATTTGAGAAATTGGTGGAAGGGCTTGTCCAGTTTCGCAAAGAGTACACAGGGAAACTCTGGCTTGAGGTGTTTCTTCTGGGTGGAGTTACGGGCATCGAATCCGAAGTTCGAAAACTGGCCGATATTGTCCGACAAATCAAACCGGATCGCATTCACTTGAACACTGTCGCCCGTCCGCCCGCGGAAAATTTTGCGTTTGCCGTTGCCAAAGAAAAGCTGGAGCGTTTTGCGGATATCTTTGAAGGCGACGTAGAAATCGCAGGTGAAGAGACACCGATCCACGAATACAGCGATCTCTCAGCGCACCAAGATGACATCCTGACAATGCTGGAACGGCGGCCGTGTACCATTGAAGACATATCCCGTGGACTCGGTATGCATCAGACGGAGGTCATCAAATACGTTGACCGGCTTGTTGAAGAGAATCGCGTCTCTGAACGTCGGCAAAACGGAATCATCTATTATACCGTGGTTACAGATCGCCCGGGATGAACCCGGGCGATTCTTCTTCACATAGAAAGAGCCCCGGCAGTCACACCGAGGCCTTTCTTCATCACGTAGCGCCCGGGTTCATCCCGGGCGATCTTCCTTATCGCAGCGACCAATCCTGAACGCCTGTCGGAATGTCGCCAACCTTGTAGCGGCCATAACCATACACACCGCTATGCCACAGGATCTCACAGGCACCTGCGGGAGCGCCGTCCGGCACGGTCATCTCGACATCGCCCAACGTCGCATGCCACAGCGCCGCAGGAGGATCCATATCGGGATCCAATTCAACATCCTCCGTTACGTCGAGCTTGTACGCGGATAGGAAAACTCCGTCGAACGCGCTGTGCAGCGCAAGCCAACCGGGACGCGTCGATTCAAATCCCAGGTTTTCACTGTTCCAGCTCGGCGTACTGTAGACCACCATGTAGTCCAACGCCGTATGTGCATCGAGGGCGGTAACAAACTGGGTCCGATATTCGTTTCCAGCGGCTTCACTATTCTGCTCCGCAGTGAAAAGCTCCGTGTCCTTTTCGAAATCCTGCTCCGACCCCTCAGGCCGCCAGAAGCGGTAAAAGGTCGTCCCGGTTCCCGAATCGCTGCCCGGGTATGTACTTACATACACCCACTCTTCACCTTCCCGAGTGATCGGTGTGCTCGCACCGCCGGAAGCTTGAGCCCAACCGTTGGGAACCATACCGGTGGCTACAAAGTTCTCGCCGTCTGTGGTGGTTAGATAATAGTAGCCCTGGTTCGGACGCCAGGTCTTTCCACCCGCCAGAATCGACGTGTCGGCGCCGCCGCCTTTGACTTTGATGCATTCCCAGCGCCACTGATGCCAGTTGTCCGAACCGTCATTTTCGTGCGTGTACGCAACAGTCGGTTCGGAAAATCCACCGTTTCCATCCGGGGCGTATCGGACGATCTTATTCTTGTAACCGACGTAGACCACTCCATCTTCTGAGACGCCGAAGCTGAAATAGTAATCCAACTCCGTACCACCGGCATCCAGGAACTCTTGATCCAGCGGGACGGGATTGAACCCGACAACGAGGGCCAGGCCCATCGGGCTCCCATCACTCGGATTGATCCAGATCAGTGAACGATCCGGATACTGCGCTGCGAGGTCGGCGTCATGGTCCGCGGCCGACTCATCAATTCCGTTCTCCCGAATGCCGAGCAGCAAACGTCCCTCATCGTAACGCTCGAACCCTCCGTACGAATCCATCTTGAAGGTCCCGTCATACGTTTCATCCGAATAACTCTCCGCCTTCAGGATGGGCAGGGGTACACTCTCATCGTTGATCAGGTGCTCCCAAATCGGTGTCACTTCTTGCGCACTCGCGGCAACTGCGAACAGTCCGACAACGGCAACAATACCGGCGACTTTAAAATTTCTCATTTGTCGCTCTCCTTTCTTGAATAGATTAATCAACCGCTGGCGGCCGGCTGCTTCTCATGGGTGTGTAGGGCGGTGTGTTGCGAAGGGACCGGCCGACGGGGTTTATTACGGTCCGTTTATAAAGGAACGTTAATAAATATGACGCTTTTTTCAGCGTCAGTCAACGACACCCCATTTTGTTCCATGGTCTCTTGTGTAAACGTACGAAATTGATGATAGGATGCCAAGACGTGTGCGGCTTAAGTCGGAATATGTCGGTAGCGCTTAGGTCCGAATCCGACGGCAGCGCTTAGGTCGGAATACAATGGTAGCGCCCGGGTTTATCCCGGGCGTCCGCAGTGAATAAGGAAGTTATTACTATGACAGATCCGTCAAATGAAAACTGCCCAATGCCCGACCGGAGTCAGGACGGACTTGTCACAAAAATCCTGAATGAGTCCCAATCCATCGCTGTGATCGGAATGTCCCCGAAACCGGAACGAGCAAGCCGAGAAGTCGGCCTCTATCTCCGAGATCAGGGGTATCAGATCTTTCCTGTCCACCCGACCGCGAAGGAAATCGAAGGTCTTTCTGTCTATCGGGACCTCGACGCGATGCCCGGGGACGAAAAGATCGACGTAGCCACCTTCTTCGTTACTGGCGACCGGGCGATGCAACATATCGAACCGTGCGCCAATGCCGGCATACACACAGTGTACTTCCAGCCCGGGGCGGAGAACCCCGATGCGGAAGACGCGGCCCGCAGCCTGGGACTTACGGTGTTCTCAGGCCGTTGTATCATGGCCGATCACAAACGCCTGATCGGCGAGTAGATCAGCCTGTTCCTCCCCCGAAGATCGGGGGGAGGTTAGGAGGGGGTTGAAGAGCCGAGTTGTCCGCACAGTCATGATTCCTTTTCGCCGGCTTCTTCCTCCAACTTCTTTTTCAGCTCCTCGATCATTTTCTCCATCTCTTCTTGTTTCTTTTCAAGTTCCTTAATCTTATCCGCGTTCTCTTTCGGAAGGTCCTTTTGAGAATCCCGAATCCGGTCGATGGTATGCCGAGCGGTCTCCTTGAGTCGTGAGGACGGATCGCTTCGCTGGTGCGCCCTTAGATTGTCGATTGCCCGCGGATTGCCAAGACTTCCCAACGCATCCATGGCGGCACGGCGAATGCGGTCATTCTTGTCTTCCAGGAATTCGAGTAAATCGTCAAGCACATCATCCTGGTCGTTTTCATCCAGATACTGCCCAAGTTCACCCATCCCACGGATCGCCTCGCATCGAACGTGCAGGTCCTGATCCCGGTCCGTGTAGTCATCCAGCGTATCGATTATTTTCGGATT
>CAZTDD010000173.1:6516-10526 GCA_964612675.1 uncultured bacterium | reverse complement strand
TCCAATGCAATGATCGCCCCTCACCCTAACCCTCTCCCGGGGGGAGAGGGAACTTTCGATGCCAACTTTCGACTTTTTGCGACCCCGTCAAGTTCTTACGGGACAAGGTATATGGCTGCGCTCCCCACCCTGCGAACAGCGTGTTAGAATTCCTGCAAAATCGACCGAAGGCCTGTGGAGGTACGCGATGTCCATCATCACCATTTTCAGCGCATCCTATTGCCGGGGAGATGAGATCGCCCGTCGGACGGCGGAGCAGCTGGGGTACGCCTGCGTTGGTGATGAGATATTCAAAGACACCTCTCTCCCGGAGACTCTGCCCTTTGACAAGCTGGTTCGGGCCATGCACGGCCCCACCTCCTGGTTCAACAGCCTCACTCGCGAGCGCGAGCGGGCGGTCGCGCTTCTGAAGGCCGCTTTCGCCGAGTATCTAAAGAAGGACGATTTCGTCTACCACGGCTTTGCCGGACTTTTGCTTCCGAAGGAGCTGCAGCATGTCCTTCGGGTATGTCTGGTCGCCGACCGCGATTACCGGATCGAAATTGCGGCGGAAGAGGACGAATTGACCGATGGCAAGAAGGCCGCACGGAAAATCGAGGATGACGATCTCGAACGCGCCGACTGGACTCAATATCTATTCAATTGCGGCCCCTGGGACAAACGGTTGTACGATATTAAGATTCCCGTTCATACCCTTGCGATTGACGACGCGGTCCGCATGATCATCGACGGGGTTGCCAAAATCAATATCCAATCGGCGAGCGACGTCGACCAGAAAGTGGATGACTTCATTCTGGCTTCCAAAGTAAATCTTCTGCTGGTTGAAGAAGGTTACGAGATCGACGTCGTAAGCAACGAGGGGAACCTGACGATTCGGAGCCAGCAGTCGGCGTGGCGATCGAAAAACGTAGAATCCAAATTGGAAGAGCTTGCGAAATCCGTACCTGGAGTCAAGAACGTGGAAGCGCATGTGGACACGCCCCTCGAGGAAACACCGAAAGATTTCGACTTTCGGGCTCATCCGAGAATCCTTCTCGTCGATGATGAGAAAGAGTATGTCCTGACCTTGTCGGAGCGCCTGCAGGTGAGGGATTTCCCGTCCCAGGTGGTTTTTGACGGCGAACAGGCGCTCTCGTATGTAAAAGAGGAAGAGCCGGACGTTATTGTCCTCGACCTGATGATGCCGGGAATCCACGGAATGGATGTTTTGCGCGAAATCAAAAAAGACCATCCGAATATCGAGGTAATTATCTTAACGGGACACGGTACGGAGAAAGATGAGAACTTGGCGCGTGAACTGGGAGCATTTGCCTACTTGCAGAAGCCGGTCGATATTGACAAATTGACACAAACCATGAAGGACGCCTACAGAAAGATCGAGAACGAGCGCGCTTCTCTTGGTGATGACGCACAGAGTACAAGCCAAGGCTGACCCGCGAGCGACGCTATGAACCCTTTACGGGCACTCCTGGAGAAACTCGTCCCCAAGAACTGGGCGGAGACGGATTGGTCCGAGCGTAGTGTTTTTCGCTACCGTCGCCTGTGGAAAACCGCCGTCTTTCTCCATGCGCTGTTCTGTATCCTGCCTCTGCTGATTATGACCGGCGTCAACTACTCGCAGTATAAGCAAACGATGCGCCATGAGATGATCCAGCCGATTTATCATCTCACATCGAATACAAGGCGCGCCTTGGGGTTTTTTCTCGAAGAGCGTCGCGCCGCATTGAACTTTCTCATTCATGAATTTCCCTTTGAACGGCTCTCGTCTCAAGAAGAACTCGCTGCTATATTGCGCAATTTAAAGACGGCGTTCGGCGGATTTGTAGACGTCAGCGTGATCAATTCCTCCGGAGAGCAGGTTTCGTATGTCGGCCCGTACGCCCTCCGTGGGAAGAATTACGCCGATCAGGACTGGTTTCACGAGGTCAATTTGCGCGGTGCGTATATAAGCGATATGTTCAGAGGCTTTCGGAATTTCCCGCATTTTGTCATCGCCGTCAAACACGAGGGCGAAGGGCAGGGCTTTTTTGTGCTGCGGGCCACCATCGATATGGATATGCTCCACAGACAAATCCGGTCCCTTTCTCTCAAACCGGCGAGCGACGCGTTCTTGATCGATCAAAAGGGGATTTTACAAACCCCGTCGAATCTCTATGGCGACGTGATGGAGAAATGCTCCCTGCCGGTTCCCCCTCTGTCTCAGGGAACGGAGATCGTTGAGGAAACCGATGAGGAGGGGAAAAAATACATTATTGCTTACTCGTATATCCCCGAGTCGCCCTTTGTTTTTATGGTGGTTACCGATCCGGCCGTCCTCAGCAAGAGCTGGTTTGCCTTGCGCAGGTCGCTTCTGATTTTTCTCACCATCAGCGTCATCGTAATTCTGGCGTTGATTATCGCCACCTCGACGGTGCTGGTGGCAGGGATCCGTGCGGCCGATCAACGGCGCACCGCCCTCTTCCATGAAATGGAATACACAAACAAAATGGCTACCATAGGCCGTCTCTCTGCGGGAATCGCTCATGAGATCAATAACCCGCTCGCCATCATCAACGAGAAGGCGGGCCTCCTGAGAGATCTGGCGAAATTCAGCGACGATTTTCCGAAGAAAGAACGATTTCTGGAACTGTCGAACGCGATTATCGGTTCCGTCGAACGATGCAGTACGATTACCCACCGGCTCCTGGGGTTCGCGAAACACATGAATGTGGATATGGAGACGGTGAATCTAGAGACACTTACGCGGGAGGTTCTGATCTTCCTGGAAAAGGAGGCGAGCTACCGCAATCTGACCGTCAACGTCAACGCGGCGGGTGACGTGCCGTTCATCCAAAGCGATCGCGGTCAACTCCAACAAGTCTTTTTGAACATTATCAACAACGCGTTCGCCGCCGTCGATGACGGGGGCCGCATCGATATTGACATCGCCAGGGTGGGACAAAGCAAAGTTTCCGTGAAAATATCCGACAACGGATGCGGAATTTCCAAGGAAAGCCTCAAGCATATTTTCGAACCGTTTTTCACGACGAAGGGAAATTATGGAACGGGGTTGGGGCTTTCTATCACTTACGGAATCGTGAGCAAGTTAGGCGGAGATATTAAGGTTGAGAGCGAATTGGGAAGGGGCACGAGTTTCACGGTGATTCTCCCGATTCGGAGTACTATCAGCGAGCAATAAACCATGGAACAGCTACGAGTTCTTCTTGTGGATGACGAACCGGAACTGGTTTACACTGTTGCGGAACGGCTAACACTTCGAGGAATCGAGGCGGTCGCTCTGACAAACGGGGACGACGCGCTGAAACTTCTCGAAAAGAAAGAATTCGACGTCGTCGTGTTGGATGTCAAAATGCCCGGGATCGACGGTATCGATCTTACAAAGAGAATCAAGGACCTGTATCCGAAAATCCGGATTATTCTACTCACCGGGCGGGGATCGAAAGAGGAGAGTCTGAAAGGTCTCAACGAAGGGGCGTCGGATTATCTGGTAAAACCCATCGATATAGAAACGCTGATCGAGAAAATGGGTAAGGCTCGCGAATCGTAAAGAAGGCGTGGGAATATAGCGAAAGGCACACCCTCATGGAATATAGCGACGAGCTGATTTTTTTCGGGAGAATGACTGCGAGCGTATCGCACGAGATCAATAACGTGTTCGCTATCGTCAATGAATTAGGAGGGTTGTTGGAAGATATGGCGTACGCGGCGGGACAGAAGAAACCGCTCGATCCGGAAAAGGTCCAACAGATTTCGCAAAGCCTGCAAAAGCAGGTCTACCGAGGGAAAGGCATTGTTCAGCGCCTGAATCGCTTTGCGCATAGCGTCGATGACAGAATTTCGGAATTTGACGTTGGTGCTATGCTCCAAGACGCGGTTGATATGGCGCAGCGTTTTGCACAGCTGAAGAGAATCGATTTACAGGCGGAACCTCCGGATCAGCCGACGAGCCTATCGAGCAACCGTTTCTTTTTTCAGCAGGCGGTTGTTTTGGGTATCGAGTCGGCTTTTCA
>CAZTDD010000173.1:0-6416 GCA_964612675.1 uncultured bacterium | reverse complement strand
GTCCAACGATTGAAGGAGAAGGAAAATGGCTGCAGGCAACGTTCTTCTGGTCGACGATGAACAGGAATTCACCGAGATTCTCTCGCAGCGTCTACAAGCGAGAGATTTGGCCGTTGATTGCGCTTCGAACGGCAGGGAAGCGCTCGAACAAGCGAACAAGAAATCGTACGATATTATTATCCTCGATCTTGTGATGCCCGGCATGGATGGTCTGGAGACATTACGCTTGCTGCGCGAAAAGAACCCGAATGTTCAGGTCATTCTTCTCACGGGGCACGGGGATGTCAAGAAAAGCGTCGAAGCGATGAAAATGGGGGCAAAAGATTTTCTGGAGAAACCGGCGGATATCAAGGAATTAATGGACAAAATCAAGGACGCATGGGCGGAAAAAGCCGCTCGAGTGGAGCAGGAAATGGAAGAAAAACTGAAGAAAATCACCAGTTCGAGAAGCTGGTGAACGACACCTCGGGGTGGAGGATGAAAAATGGAGAATCAACAGGTTGAAGACATCATGATTCCTTTGGACCAATATCCGCACGTCCCGTGTTGGTACACGCTTCTTCAGGTCATGGAAGAAATGGAAAACGCCATAATCGAGTTTCACGGCCGCAAATCTCTGCCTCGAGTGGTCCTGGTATTCGATCTCGATTCTCATTTGCACGGCGTCGTTCGACGGAGAGATATTCTTCGAGGCCTGGAACCGGAATTCCTGAGCGCCAAGAGTATGGAGTATCGTAAGAAATTATTCGATGTCGCAATCGACCCGAACCTGGCGGAATTCTCCTACGATAAGATGTTGAACAACTTTGAGCATCGAGCCGAGCAGCCGGTGAGCGACGTTATGCTCCCGATTGAAACGACGGTCGATCATAACGATCACATTATGAGAGTGATTTACGAAATGGTGGACAAGAACCTGAGCTTGATACCGGTTCTAAAAGACAAAACCGTTATCGGTGTCGTTCGTTCCGTGGACGTGTTCCATGAAATATCGACAATCCTGATAAACAGAAAACGGGAAGAATCCAAATAGCGGAAACAAAACATTTCAAGATAGACGATCAAGGTGCCTATGAAGAACACTCCGACATCGTCCGATTCACACTCTTCGACAGAAACGACATATCTAAGTGAAAAGGTTAAGGCAATTGACTGGAAGAGGATTTTCTTTCTCGTTCTGGGAGTCGGCCTTTTCATCAGTGTCTATGGCTCCGGCGACTGGGGAGACGCGGTCGACCCGCAAGGAGAACGATTTCCTCTCACCCGGGAAGGGAAGGGCGCTCTCGCTCTATTTCTCTTTACCGCGACGTGGTGGGTGTTCGAGGTTGTCCCGATCGGGGTCACGAGTATCGCTGTCGGCGTTATCCAGGCCTTGTTTCTCCTGCGGCCCGCGAAAGAATCGTTCAACGACTTCATGGATCCGTCGGTTTTCTTTATCATTGCGTCCATCGTAATCGGGATGGTTTTCACAAAAACCGGACTCACCAAACGGATGGCATACCGGATGCTTGTCCTGGTCGGCGAGCGAACCAGCATGATTTATCTGGGCTGTTTCGTCATGACGGCCGGGTTGACCCTGATCATGGCGCACACTGCGGTTGCCGCAACGGTGTTCCCGTTGTTGATGGCAATTTACGCGTTGTATGACGAAGGCGATGAACCAACCCGATTTGGCAAAGGCTTGTTCATGGGAATGGCATTCACTGCCGGTGCAGGAAGTATTATTACACTGTTGGGAGCGGCACGCGGCGCGGTTGCGATCAGCTTTTTCCGCGAAATTACCGGGCGTGAGGTCGGGTTTTTCGAACTGACGTTTTACATGTTCCCGGTAGGTGTTGTGATGACGTTTCTATTATGGCTTTATTTTCTGGTTCTTTATCGCCCGGAGAAAAAAGTCGTTACGGGACTGCGTGAACGTGCCAAAGTTCTCCACGCCCGCCTCGGACCGGTTACCGGTACGGAGATGTTGGCGTTGACGATTGTCATTCTCACAGTGCTGGCGATGAGTGTGAGATCGTTTGTGCCGGCGCTTCAGCCGATCAATAAGAGTGCGATTTTGTTGATTTCGACTGTACTGTTCTTCGTTTTCAATATTCTTTCAGTTGAGGATCTTGAACAAATACCTTGGAATATTATTTTGCTTTTCGGCGGAGCGATGAGCATTGGATTTTGTCTGTGGTCGACGGGGGCTGCGAAATGGCTTGCCGTCCATTGGCTGGCCATGTTCGAACAGGCAAATTGGTTTGTGTTTGTTATGGGGATTTCATTTTTCGTTATGGTGATGACCAATCTCATCATGAACGTGGCGGCGATTGCGATTACGCTGCCGGTAGCGATGGTGATCGGGTCCTACATGGGTGTCGCACCGGACGTAGTTTTGTTCGCGGCGTTGGTGACCGCGGGTATGCCTTTCCTCTTCCTTGTTGGCGCGGCGCCGAATGCGATCGCGTATGAGAGCAAACAGTTTTCGTCAGGCGAGTTTTTCCTGGCGGGAATTCCGGCAAGCATCCTCATGATGGCCGTGTTGGCGGTATTCGTTTGGATCGTATGGCCGCTGATGGGAATGCCGATTCTCGTTCAGTAAATTCGGTGTCACGAGTACGGAGCAACGAGGTTCTCCACGAATTCGCGGGCTCTGCGCGCTTCTTTCTTCAATGAGGGAATATCGCCCGGTGAGAGAGTCTCGATGACCAGCGCTCCATGCGTCAGACCGTGTCTTCTCAGGTCGGCCATGACGGCGGGAAAGTCGACTCGACCGGTGCCGGGCGTTAATGCGACGTTTTTGGGGTGTCGATAGTCTTTGACACACATGCCCGTCACGGGACACGTCAGTGTTTGGATATCTTCCACGGGATCGAGTTCTCCATTTGAGTAATAGTAAATATTGCCCGGGTCGTACCACAAACTGAAATTATCGTGATTGACTTTTTGGATCGCTTTACAACACTGCGGACCGGTTGCGTTCAATCCGCCGTGCGGTTTTAGTGTAATTCCGACATTTTTTTCGGCGGCGTAGTCGCAGCACTCTGCGATGGCCTTATAGTAGGCATCGTACAAATCGGGATCGCCGATACCGCCCATCAGGAGTGTCTCGGACCGGGCGGCAGCGCAATTGTCGATTAGTTTTCTCAGTCCCTCGATACCCGCCTCGAGAGATTGGTTCACCGGGATTCCTCCTCCGTATACCGACGGGACGCGCAACTCTCGTTTTGCTGCTTCTTCTCCCGCTCTCTGAGCCTCCTCCAGTGAGGTTTGGACACAGACGATCAGCCGGTTCTCGGAATTGTCCGTCATAAGACCGGCGTAACGGAATCCCGCCTCGGCGATTTCATCGAGAGCCACCCGGTAATCGTATTTGCCCCAGGGCCGCGTATAACATCCGATTTTCCACATCCCCTTTTTGTTGCTTTGCGAATGGATGCAGGCCGTTGTATTCAACAGGCCCCCGCCTACGAGGCCGGCCAGTCCAAGCGTCCGTCCGAGAAAAGTCCGTCGATGCATTGTGTTATTCATAATGTTTTCTATTCTCCTTTCGGCAAAGCAACCGTGAACACAAATTATTGCCGCCCAATCAAGTTAGGAGAATTCTTACCTGTGTGCAAGGCGAGATGTTGGACAGCATTCAGCGGTCATATTTCAAATCGACGACGAGCGGCAAGTGATCCGAGGCGACGCGCGTTTTGTCGTTATCGGGAATAACGACCTTCAAGACTTCGAGTCTCGGGTCGCAGAAAATGTAATCGATGCGCCCGATCGGGTAACGGGAGAACCACGTCCTTTGCGGGCGATGGCCGTCTATCTCAACCTGAACGTCGCGCAGCTGGTCGTGAAACTTTCGATACACAGGGGATCCGGGTAACGTGTTCAAATCGCCACACACGATCACAGGATGTTGACATTCCGAATTCTCTATCCAGTCTTCGCCCAGCAACGCCTTCGCTTGAGCGAGTCGTTCACGGCGTTTCAGACTAAGATGAGTATTGATAATCTCGATGGATATACCGTCCAGATCGATCTCAACCCACAGAGCGCCGCGCGGCTCGTAAAACGGCTGATCGGCGAATCCCGGAAGACGCCCGGCTTTTTTCAGTCTCATCGGGAATCGACTAATAATGGCGTCACCGTATTGCTCTTCTTCCAAGCGGATCGCCGGATGGAAATGGTGGGTCATCCGAAGTTCCTTTGCGATTAATTCCGCCTGGTCGATATGGTTTGTGCGGGCCTTTCCCACGTCGACTTCCTGTAAAGCGACGATGTCAGGATTTTGCTGCGCGATAACCTGGGCGATCCGCCGCGGCGCTGTTTTTCCGTCCATACCGACGCAACTGTGAATGTTGTAGGTCATGACGCGGAGAGTCTCTCGCACCACCAAGGGACGCGGCGGTTCGTCGGGGATGGGATGTCTTCGAAGAACCTGAAAGGCCGCCTCACGGAGATCGATGGGGCGAATGTACTTTTTGGGACTGGGTGGAAGCAGGGTATCGGGTGGAAGCAGAGCAAAGCCATGCGTTTCCTCCACGCCGGGGCCCGCGTGGGAACCATTCTCCATGGGGAAATTGATGGGTAACCCGTTCTTTCTCCATCCGCAAATAATGAACTCCCCGGCACTCGGATGGTGACACAGATCGATAAGATCCCGCGTCATTTCTTCAAGAAACGGATGATCGTTTCCGAAAACATCGCCTGTCTGTCCAGGTAAAGGAAAATCGCCTTCCTCAGTCCAGGCGCGTACCTTATATGCGTTTTCGGGCGTCAACACGAGCGGGATCTTCGCTTTGTCTACAAGATCGCGAGCCAACCGGTTCCTCTCGTCCCTCTCCAGCGATTCAGATGGGTAAATGTGTCCCAACGGGCCTTGTGCGGTAATAACTGCGCCTGAAAGAGGAAAGACAAACTGACCGACGCCCCAATTGGATATAAACCGTTGCAAGAAATCCCATCCCAGCAGCATGGCTCTCTCGAACTGATTTCCGCGCCGTCTCTCATGGGAGTGGTCCGCTGTATGTACACCATTGAGAACTTCATCGACAGCTGTCTCAATCGACCGCCCGTATTCTCTCGTATAGGGGATGGTCTCCGATTGGCCGTGATCCGAGTAGACCCAGAAAGTATAGTCTCGGTTTCTAGACCGTTGCGATGCTCTATAGATCCGCTCAATGGCGTCATCTATGCCGCGCAGAGTCCAATGAGCGAAACGGGAAGAGGGGCCGCGGCGATGAGCCTGTTCATCATACCCGACGAAATTCGCATGGATGATAGGATTCCCACGTGTGACATCGATTTTTACACCGATCGCGATCAGCTCCCGTAGAAGGACGCAAATCCCTACGCGGGTCGGCACGGATTTCAATTCTCCCCACAAGTCTCTTCCGTCGATGAGCCCGCGAATAAAATCAATCACGGCCAATACAAACTCGACACCGAGCAGTACCCCCGTTCTGACAAAACTGTAGATATTCAAAACGAACAAGATGGGTAATGCAAAAGGACTACCCCCTTCAAACAAATGGTTGAATCCCAGCTTCGATACGCAAAAATGAACCTCTTTCGCACCTCCGGAATAGATGTTTGAATAAGAACTCCCTTCAGCCAGCAGGTGCTCCCCTTTTTGTTCCAGATGGCTTTCCACTGTATTTGCCGCCACCGACTCGAACATCCGGAAGACTTGTTGGCTCTCTTTGTCGTAGTAGCTGAAGCCGGGGACGATTCCCTTTACTCCGTAGAATAGTTCTCCCTGCACAGCGGGTGTGCTTGACGGCATTCCGGAGTAGAACCTTTGTAGCTTGTAGTTTTGTTTCTCCAGAAGGCTTCGTAGAAACGGCATACGGTTTTTCCGCAGCGCTTCTTCCAATTGCTTCCGAGAGAAGCCGTCGATCTGGATCATTACCAATCCGGGTTCGTCCGGCGGTTCTTTCGATTCGGACAACCCGAACAGACGAACGAACCACTCGCTGCGACTCAGACTTCGCCGAATTCTGCGAAAAAACGTATGGATTCGTGTGATCATTGCTTCTTTCGAACTGCTTTGCCTGCGTACGACTTATACGCAAGAAGTCTAATCAATTTTCGTACAAAGCCAATGTGCTTCCCGGAATATTGGGTGGATTGGGATCTTCGCTTGTATGCAGTGATCTTTCTGGTATATATCCTTTAAGTCCACTTTTCAACAGAGAAATCTGTTTTGTACTCGTTTGAGAGTATGTGCCAATGACCGATTATTACCGAAACAATACAGATGAAATTCTCGATATATTCAACGTTCAGGCCGAACGAGGTCTTTCGGCTAAGGAGGTCCGACAGCGTAGACAACAGTATGGCAAGAATCTACTGCGGCAGAGCCCACGCCGAAGTGTGTGGTCGATTCTTGTAGACCAGGTAAAGAGCGTCATTGTCGGACTACTCGCGTTCGCCTGCCT
>CAZTDD010000172.1:0-10600 GCA_964612675.1 uncultured bacterium | reverse complement strand
CCGGGGGGAGAGGGAACTTACACCGCCAATTTCGGACTTTTTGCGACGGCGTCAATTCCGTTTGGGGGTGGTTACTGAGAATGGCAACGGGCCGGTAAATTCCCCAGGGGCGTTGCCCGCCGGCTATAGTACTTCACCCCGTTGGGGTGAAAAACAGAAAACGTCGGCGGGGTGAAAAACGGAAGACATTGGCGGGAACAACCTCTTCCTCCTTCGCCGCCCCGATTGACGTTACCCCGAGAGTTTGACTAGTCAGCAAGTGAAGTGTAACTTCAGCCTATGCAGCCAAAAGTCTATATCGAGACTTCAATTCCGAGCTTCTATCATGAATGCGTTCGGAGCCTGATATGGTCGCACGGCGGAATTGGACCCGGGAGTGGTGGGACAAGCACCGGCAATCCTATCTGATAGTGACCAGTGAAGCCGTTCTCGACGAGCTGAGCTACGGAGATTATCCGAACAAGAATGAGGTTGTCGCTCTTGTAACGGGTACGGCGTTGCTCATGATTGATGATGCCGTTGCAGAGATTGTGGAGGCATACGTCCGCCACAAATTGATGCCCCAGGAACCGCTTGGCGACGCTTTGCACCTGGCACTGGCTTCATATCATCGGTGCGATTTCCTGCTCACGTGGAACTGTCAGCATTTGGCAAATGCGAACAAGTTCGATCACATTAGACGTGTGAACGCGTTGCTGGGCTTGTACGTACCGAAACTGGTGACCCCACTCGAGCTGCTTGGGAGTTGATACTATGGAACAAGATCAGGTCATTGCCCGCATACGAAAAGTACGGCATCATGTTTCTCAAGAGTGCGATCACAACCCCCAGAAAATCGTTGATTACTACAAAAAACTACAGATAAGGCACGAGCAGTTGTTGCTTCCACCGGAGAAAGAGCCGGAAGAATCCAGCGGGGATTTCCATAAAGCCTAACACACCGAAGGGAGCCGGGGCCACCCGCGCCTCCCCCCTCCCTCCCACCGTCGACAAGGAGGCCGTGAAACGCGACAATCGCGGCATGGAAACACGAATCGTGAAAACAAACTGCCGTTGGTATGTCGGCGACCGGCCCTGCGCACCCCACAAACGGGAAGGTGTGACCTGCGCCGAGTGTCCCCATGAGGAATCGGTCCAAACCCGAATCCTGATCGTGAAACTCGCGGCCACCGGCGATGTCCTACGGACCACCGCGGTGCTTGAACCGATCCGCCGCGCCTACCCCGGCGCTCACATCACATGGGTCACGGCACCCCCCGCGGTTCCGCTGCTCAAGGGGATAGACGACATCGACCGCGTACTTCCGCTCGACGCCGGTACCACAGCGATTCTTGCAACCGAGACGTTCGACCTCGTGTGCGGTCTCGATCTGGACGCTCAGAGTACTTCTTTGGCGGAATACGCGCGAGCATCCACAAAGAAAGGATACGGCCGAACGGAGGCCGGTACGGTCAAACCGTTCGACGAGGCAGGCGAAACCTGGCTTCAAATGAGCCTGTGGGACGACCTGAAACGGGCGAACGAACGAACCTACCAGCAACACATGCTCGATGTGCTTCATCTGGACGGTTCCCCGGGCAAGATCCAAGTGCCTCTCGAACCGGGCGCGGTGGAACGAGCAAAACGAAAACTCCGGCAGTGGAATGTCGATCCGGCTCGGCCTATTATCGGCCTGAATGTTGGAGCGGGCGGCCGATGGAAGAAGAAAGCGTGGACGCTCGAAGGCTATACAACGCTGTCCGAACGGTTGCATAAAGGACTCAACGCGACAGTGTTGCTTCTGCACGGACCGGAAGACACCGCCCGTGCCGCCGCAATACGTACGGGGGTCTCCATACCGATTGTCGATACCGGAGGCGATAATACGCTTCCGCAATTTGCCGCCATCGTGAATCTCTGCAGCGTTGTGGTGACCGGCGACACCCTGGCCCTCCATATCGCGGTCGGCCTGGGCAAACGCGTCGTGGTATTCGTCGGGCCGACATCGGCGGCTGAGTTGGAACTCTACGAACAAGGCGTTATCCTGCAAGGCGACGTCGATTGTCTGGGGTGTTATCTTCCGGACTGCGACCGGCAGCCCGATTGTATGGAAAGCATCGATGTGGAGACGGTATATCAATCGATTCGAGATCAATTGACGCAGGTCAACCGATAGGAGGAATCGGTGTACGAAAACGATCCGAAAGTGAGCTGGCGCAATTCGCGCCGTATCCAATTCCTGAAAGGGATTTATCAAGCCAAGAGCGTTCTCGATAGTCTGTTTGACGTGTTCGAGCGGACCGGCCGAATCTCGCACAGCTATATCGACCGCCTGCTCGAGCGTCACCTGCGCGTTTTGAAAGATCTGTCGCACGTGCTGTATCGGGTGGTGGACGACGGCGACGTCGATCGAAAACAGCAGCGCTTGTTCGACAAAGTCCTTGGGGAGTTGTGGCACGAGCTTGCGAAAGCGCGCGATAACGCTCGTTTGCTGGAAGCGTACGGTTCGGAGGACCCGGTTGAGGATGTCCATTCCATGCGCGGCCTCCGTCAGTTGGATCAACAGGTGATCGCGGCGGCGAGGCGGGACCTTCCCGTTCAAATCCGCCGGGCGCGCCGGCTGTTGTCGCGATTGATTCCGCTGTTTGAATCGATCCTGCCGCTTTACCGGACAAATGAAGTATTTGTACGGACGATCTACTTTGCACGCGACTTTTTCGACAAGATGATGGAATGCCCGAGTGGAGAGTATTTTTTCGGGATTATGTTTCCCGGAGGGGTGGGCGAGGGATATGAGTATTTAGGCGAGAGTCTTGAGAAGTCTCACCACTTCGATCAGGCCAGGGAGATGTATGAGGAAGCGGTCGAATACCTGACAGTCCGGCAACCCGACGATCCCCGGCTGCGAGAGTTTCAGAAAAAAATCGCGGAACTCGCCGAAAAGCACGACCATGTACCGGATTTTCCGGCACCGGCCATGGTGGCACAACGATAGAAATCGATTGCCTTGTGCCCTTCTTATTCTTTCCGAATCGCGTTCAGAAGTTCGGCTTCTCGAATCCGTGTGGCATACGCACGAGCGTTCGAGCCGTCGTAGCTATTCTTCGCATCGCCCGCCCAGTAATGGAGGAGAACAAGGTCGCCGTCATACCGCACAATACTCGGGTATCCGAAATCGCCGCGTACCGGCTTACTGAAACGGATTTGGCAGGACGTATCCCAACTCTTGCCCCCATTGTGGCTCACAATGCCTCGAATCGCCTTTTCTTCTTGTCGATTGCCAAATACAAGCAGAACCCACCCATTGGAAAGCGTGATGAGGTCCGCCGGATGCTGCCGCGCTTCTGTAACCTGCCCGACTCGTTCCCACGTGTACCCTTCATCAGCACTTACAAAAACCGCAAGGTGTCCCTCTTTTGAGGAGCGGGCGGCGGCGATCAGGCGTCCACGCGGCATGACCAGCGCCGTTTCGTTGTATCCCGCTGCGATCAGGCTCGGATCCGACCAGGTAACTCCCCCATCCTTTGAACGTACCACATAGGCGTAGTGTCGAAGATCGTCTGGGACGTTGTGCATGCCGGGGAGCTTGTCGGTGTACTTTCCATAGACATTCATCAAATAGGTGCCGTCGTTCAGTCCGATGATGCGCCCATAGGGTGAGGTTGTTTCAAGTCCCTCGATGCCGAGGGGCTGTGGATCGGACCAGTCTTTCCCATCATCCGAATACATCGTCATACATCGCGCTTTGTCGAGTGAGGGATCGTATTTTTTCTCGGCGTTATAACTCCCTTGATGGTGAAAACCCAGCAGGAAACGCCCGGAGGCAGTGACACCTACTGCCGGGTTGCGATCGTCAACCGGTGTATCGACGATGGTCCTCGGTTCGGACCAGGTTGTGCCGCCATCGGTCGATTCGATCCAATCCAGACAGCCACCGATTCCCAAGTGGCCGCCGCCATCGCGGAGTACGACGACGATCTTCTGGTCTTTCACAACAGCGACAGGAAAATATCCCTGCCCTTCCACCGCCTCCGTGACTTCCGTTGACGGGAACTGGAGCGCGTCGATGAAATCCGCCGAATCGGCGGCTCCGATACAAGCGAATGTGCAGATTAAGACTCCGATGTTCATAGTACACCTCGGTTGGTTAATAACATTCTCTCTATGATAGCGAAAATCGACCCGCGACGGCGAGTCCGGGACCCTAAGTGAGAAGAGATGAATCGCATGGAAAGATCTTTAATTCGCAAACTCATCCTGCCATTTTGAGTAAAGTTCTCGTTTCGAACTCTCCATCCAATAGATCTTCCCTCGGATGCTTCGTTTCCCCTGTGGCGGAATGGGTCCGAGATTCACAAAAGAATGAATACAGTCGGCGGGGTGATGATTGGTAATGTGTGTCGTCCGATCCCAATAGAGAGCACACACCCACGTACCTTCCTGGTTGACTCTCGTTGCAAGGCCGCAATCGACGTCAGGTTCAAAGAGGCTCGGACCGTACGGTTCAAGTCCTGTAATCTTGTCCAGGTTCCCGCCGGACCGTTTCTTGTCCAGTTCCAGTCCCAGCGGCGTGCGGCAGACCACGTGCTGATCGATCGCGGGCAGTACCTCCCAGGTTCCGTTTCTTCGTACGTAGGAAAGGCTCGTCTTCTCATTGCTTTCTGCCGTCTGTTGAGCCCATAGGTCGTACTCGCTGAATGCGGGTGTTTCGGCGATCTCGCGCCGCCAGTCAATGTTGGTTTCTCCACTCATGCGAAAACACTGCTGGACCGAGTAGAATTCATTGACCCCCTTCTCATGGGTTTCGATAACCCACAACAATTCGAATCCGTCTTGGACCGGTACGAAGTAATAGGTCCAATCCTGTGGAGCCCACCCTTCTTCCCGTACCTTACGCTCGTGTATGTACACTCCGGGCCGCGAGGCGAAATCCTGTTGGAGTTGGTTTGCTTTATCCTGATTGAGCCCAGCCACGTCGTTTGTCTCGGGGATGTGCCCCCACGCGATGGGAAGATGCTCGTGGAGCCTGTAGCCGATTCGGTTCCCGGGATGGAGACGATTCAGGAAAGAAACAAAGTTGGATCGTGTCGCGTCGAGATCGACCAAAGTGGGGCAGTCTTTTTCCGCAGCACAAACCCAATGGGGAGAATACAGAATCGTGATGATGAAAAAGGAAGAGAAGAAGAGATAGAAAATGCGGTTCCGCATGACAATCAACTCCTGTTGCGACTCAAGAAACCAGCGATCGCGTTTTTTGTTTGTGTTTTCCCTGTGTTACTGATCTTGCATGGAATTGCCCGTGCGCAAATCAGAAACATACCCAAAGGAAGCGAGATCGTTACCCAGATCATCGGCCACCCCATGACACCCGTGCGTTTGTCTGTTTCCCAATGCAGTTCGATGACACGCAAGCCTTGAACTGCGATCAGGATAGCCAATCCCACAGTAGCAAGGAGACCGATCCACCTTCGTATCGCTCTGAAGGTCCCCGGACGATCCGGCCAAATCCGAAGCGATAACAAACCCTCCTCTGCGAAGACCGCGCAAAGCCCGAAAGCGGTGACCCAGGCCAGCAGGTACCGTGACAATTCTTCTGTGAACGAAAGGGAGAGGGATTTCCCGAAAAGGTAGACCGAGAAATGTCGCGAAATTACACCCAAGGCAACAAGACAGACCTGAACAGCAAGAAGAAAAACTGCGACACGCCCTTCCCAGCTCGGGAAGGACGTGTCGGTGTCGTTTGGTGTGGACGATTCGTTGAGATCGTAATCCATGCGTACGGTTGTTCCCGTGGTTCGCGACTCCAACCTATCGAATCTGCCAGAGATCGACCGAAAGCGCCTCGCTGCCGATCGCACGTGCGGTGCCTTTCGGATCCGCAACGGAACGATACATAATCCATTGACCGCCGCCCATATAGGTTACGCTGGGGTGGAAATTCCGATCCGGGTTATAGGATTGTGTTCCCGTGTCTCCCACATCGGCGACGATTTCTTCGTCGAGAGTGAAGGTAAGACCCCCATCGTTCGAGACGTAGGAAATAACCGGCCGTTCGGAATTTGCGTTGCTTCCCCACGCGTACCATACGTCTTCGTACACCGGATGGGGGACAACGCTGGAGAATTCCATTCCCGTCATGAAATTCCCGTCCTCGTTTATGGAACTATTCGCTTCGGTATAGTTTGTCCACGTCCAATCGATTCCATTTTCCGAGACGTATCGGTGAAGGTATTTTGCGTTAAAAAGCTCGAGACCGACTTCAAGCAGTTGGGGATCGTATTCATCGTAATGGTTTGGCTCCTCGCAACGTACATAGGCGACAAAGGTGCCGTCATCAAGCTGGACTACCGCGATCCGTTCGGTGGGACCGAACTGGGTTGGATCGTCTTCCGCAATTCCTGTACAGGGGACGTCTTCGCTCCATGTCACACCATCCGAGGAAACACATGTGTTGATACCGTATCCCCCTGCACGTGCATCCGCCGTATACCACATGCGAAATTCATTTTCTCCGAGCTGTACGACAAAGGGTTTACTCTGCGTACCTGTGGAAAATCCGTCACAGAGAACGTAGTTACCGAATTCGACTCCCTCCGGACCGTCCGACTCACCGTAGCCCACATCCGCTCCGCTGCTGGCATCAAACCAGGCGTACCATTTCTCCGCGAATGGGTCGAAAATCACATGGCCATAGTAGGCGCGGTTGGCGTCTGTCAGGCCCGGTTCGATAATTACCGGGTTGTTGGCCACATCATCCGTCCAGTCGATATCGCTGGGGGTCTGCGCACCCGCTAGAGTAACGAATGTGAGACCCATGAGAATCGCAATTGATCTTACTGCCTTCATCGTATCTTCTCCTCGAAATGGTCGGGCTTGGTCGATTCCTCGACTTCTACCGATCAGCATAACGTTCCGTTCTGTCGGCTCACAGACCGGTAGCAGGTGCGAGCCCCGGTTGAAAGAGATTCTTCCTATTCTTTCGTCTAAGCGGCATTCAGAATCGTAGGTACTAGGTGAGAGGCAGAAGAGAGGCGGTCCGTTGGGATCCATGGCGATGGATGAGAACACAGTCGCTCAGGCTCAACAGGGAGACATGAAGGCCATCACGGCCATTGTCCGTCGATACGGACAGCCGATGGAGCGGTATTTCTTCCGCCTTTCGCGTGACGCCGAGCTGGCGAAGGATCTCCGGCAGGAACTGTTCTACAAATTGCTCAAGGTTCTTCCGCGCTACGATGTGGGGCGCGCTTCGTTCAAAACCTGGCTCTATCGAATGGCGCGAAACCTGGCAATCGACCGAATCTTCCGAGCCAGGAAGGGGAACGCTGATTCTCTACCGGAACACGCGCGGAACACGCGAATATAGCAGACGCTGATCTGAGCCCGCATGAGTCTGCCGCAGCCGAAGAACTGGACACCACAATCGTGCAGTTGATTTCAGAACGGGATGAAATCGATCAGAATATTATTGCCATGAAACACGAGGCCGAAATGACGTTCGAAGAGATCGGAGCGGCATTAGGGATGCCCGCGAGTACAGTGAAATCCAGGTTGTACCGGACTTTCGAACATCTGCGTATAGATCTCACACGAAGAGGCCACCAATGGCATGGAGGTATATGACCATGAGCGACTCGGTCAACAACAATCGCAAAGACGTCGATTCACAAAACCGTTCAGAGGACTGGGTGCGCGAACGACTTGTTACCCGCCTTTATGAGCCTCTGCCCCCGGAGGAAGAGACCGAGCTGGAAGCATACCTGGAGGCACACCCGGAACTGGGTGACGTCGAAAAACAATATCAGCAGATCGCATCTGAACTGCGAAAGTCTGCTGACGAAATCGCCGAAAAGCCGGACGATCTTCTGGTTCTTGACTTACAAAGACAGATTGCCGGTGGCGGAAGGAGTCGCGGGGCGAAGGTTCTGCGTTGGCTGGCGGGGACAGCGGTTGCGGCTTCGTTTGTTGCGCTGATTCTCAGCAAGGGGCTTGTGATCCAGGTGGGCGAGGCGCGAGTGGAGTTCGGCGAGGTACCCAAGCAATCGCTCTTGGTGGAATCGCAAATGCGCGACCAGATCACGGAGGAAGTCGCCCTCACGTTGCGTCCGTATTTTCACGAATTACAGGATCAAGTGGAAGCGCAACGGAATCGTATGGAGGTGCTGGTCAACTTGGTCGCCTATCAGCGCGAGGTTGACCGGCAACAGACACGCAACACGATTCGAAAGCTCGCACAGCTCACGATGAATGAACCGAACACGAGAGCCCACTCGTTTTTTCCGGAACGAGCGGTGGAGACGGAGGGAAGCCAGAAGAAGTGAGTCCAGAAAATGTTGAATTGGTGGGCTACGGGCTCGGGTGAGGATTAAGCAGATACGATGACGGGAAACAACGCCCGTGAGCCCACCCTACCGAGCTCAGCGATCTGTCAACCCCCTCCTGACCTCCCCCAGGCTTGACGGCGCTGCAAAAAGTCCGGGATACGGATTTCAACCCCCTCCTGACCTCCCCCGATCTTCGGGGGAGGAAAAGAAACGGACGCAGCTGAGTTATTTTCTCCCCCAAGAGGGACACGCTTGCGTGGCCGCTGTAAGGGGAGATACAGAGCAATGTCATTAAGTTAAGTTTCAGAGAAGGAGCGAGGGGAGGGCGAACCTCCTGGTGAGCCGCATTTTTCTTCATTTCGGCTCGGCGGGAGCCTCGCCCTCCCAGTAAACGGCTTCGCCCTTTGCTAACTTAATGACATTGAGATACAGAGGGGGTTGAACACTTCTCTATTCTTACCCCTCGCGACTTTTTGCGACCTCGTCAGGCTCGGGGGAGGAACGGGTTCGGGTGGGGTTGATGGTAGCGAAACCAAACAAGGAGACAGACCGATGAAGACATATCGATATCAAACCATCTTTCGAACAACAAATTGCGGCACTCTATTGTTTCTGGCTTTGGCCCTTCTGATCGGCAACGTTTCCGATGTGGGGTCGCAGGATACCAGCAACCAAATCGCTCAGGCCGATTGGTCGTGGGGGGACGTAAAGACCGACAAGACAGTCAGGCTGGAAAACGATATTCAGACTATGAGCCGGGTTCTTGAACACGTTCTGCAAAACGAACTCGAACATCATTTTGAAGCATCCAACTTGTTTCAACGAGGCGTTCAAGGTTGGTACGTCGAGGAATTGGGAGCGATCTTCCTCTGCGAGGTCAACTTCAATGTCACCGAACCGCCGGAAAGGGCGAAGACCGAGGACGCCGGTCAACGGGCGGATCTTTGGGATCAGTTGAAGTCGTCGGACGAACCGCAAGAACGGGCCGGTATGATGGGGCGCATGGGAATGGGCGGCGGATATGGCATGGGTGGTTTCGGTTACGGTGGGAGTGCCGTTGCCCCACAGACAAGGCCTGCCAATGCAGGCCGCAACGTATCCGATAAGAATCAAGAGGAGGCACCCAGCGGAAAGGCCGTCTCCACCACCGAACCTTCGCCGCCGGCTCAGCGTTCCGTGAGCGGATCGAGCGGACGGAGAAGGGGCGTCACGCAGTACGGAAGGCGAAGCCCCAGTCGACTAGGCGATCCGTACGGCGGATACGAATCCATGTATGGCCCGTCACATCTTTACAGCATGGCGAACGATGCGGAGCGGTGGGAATCGATTCAAGATTTGGATCGGGCAGTTATCGAAACAATTCACCGGTACGGGGTACGGATTCGGGGATTGGAGAGCAATGAAGAGATCGTTGTCACGGTGTTTGGTGGTCCCGCTCAGCGAATTGTCCTAAAGGATAAGGAGATTCGAGGTGCCGTCAACAAACTCGAAGAGGCGATAAATGCGTTTGGCAAGCTGCCCGACTACTACAAGGAGCACCTAAAGAAACGAGAGGATCCCTCGTATGATCTGGACGCCCTTCGAGAACGCCTTGATTTAATCAAGTATGCTCTCGATTATCAGAAAACGGTTGAAGAAAACCCGGACATTGATCTGGAACCGGCCGGCGGATTCGGAAGTCCGAAAGCCGAGGCGTGGAAAATGGTGGAGAGTCCGCTGAGAGCGGTAAAGACATTGGAATTTGTGCGGCGGAAACTCGGTGAGGAACTCAACTATATCATGCATGACACCCAGGACTGGACGGTTACCGAATTGAATGAGGGCCGCGCAGCGATCCAGGAGACCCTAAAAGAATTCGATGAAGAGTATTCCCGAGGCACGGGTCCGATGGACTTCGGCATGTACGGCGGCACGGGGATGGGAATGAGCATATACGGAGGCATGGGGGGCATGGGAATGGGGGGCTTCGATATGGGTGGTATGGATATGTTCGGTATGGAGATGGGCATGGGGATGATGGGGCAGCAGGCGGATAGTCCGTTGATCGCGACCATCACAAAGACCCAGACTGTCCGAACCTATCGAGTGGAAGTCTCCGACCTTGCACCGGATGCTGAGTTCGATGAACAGAAACAGAGGACGCGGATCTCGGCGCATTAGCGTACGCGAACGGCATCAGAGCAACCCCCTTCTACACTTCCCCCGGTCTTGACGCCGTCGCAAAAAGTCAGAAAAACGGATTTCAACCCCCTCCTAACCCAATGTCATTAAGTTAGGAAAGGGCGAAGCCGTTTACT
>CAZTDD010000171.1:0-10828 GCA_964612675.1 uncultured bacterium | reverse complement strand
TGTGTCCACATCCCCATGGTAGCACTATATCCCCCGCTCCTATTTTCTAAAATGACAAAAACCAACCAACATCGTGACGAATTTGGGCTAGGCAGCGGAAAGCGCATATTGATCAAAGGGGGCAAGCTCGACAAGGAATTTCAAATTACAATACCGGAAGAGACGTATGGATAAGAATTCTTCTGTATACCGACAGGTCAAGCTGCTCGTTCGTGTGCTGCCTTTCGTCACGAAACAAAAATGCTTCGCGCTCAAAGGCGGAACCGCAATCAATCTCTTTCTACGAGACCTTCCACGGCTGTCTGTCGATAGCGATCTCCATTATCAGCGGACCACATCGTCGTGCTATCCGACGGCAAAATCATCGAACAAGGCCGCCACGAGGAGCTCCTCCAGCGGTCCTTAACTTAATGACATTGGGAGCTCCTCTCCCTCGACGACCTTTACACCCAAATGTGCCGCCGCCAGCAGCTCGAAAAAAGCCTGGGGATTCGGCGGTGAGGGAACTCCGACAACCGTCCCACGCATGTGGAAAAATACCACCACGCCGTACTTTTTCACCACTGTGCCATTTTGTCATAGGAGAATTCTCCTATGAAAATCGGGAGAATCTCCCGGCCATTTTGGGACTTTTCCCTATTGACATGGTTGTCAGTTCCGTTCGAAAATGACCTGTTTTGTGACAGCTGCGTGCGTGCAAAGCGTGCCTGTAAAGGTTGGTGGCTCTAAAGGGCTCCGTACGGGTCTTGAATATAAGTTTCGTATTCGGCCGACACGCCGTTTAAAACGTCGAATCTCCTTGCATTGCGGCTCGTCTTCACTGTGGGGAACAGGCCAGGATAAAGGGCAACGCTCTGGTCTCCAGGGACAGATCGTTGCCCGAGGGAGGACGCCGTGTTCCAGAAGTTCTTGATTTCAGTTTCTGCGATCGCTTTCGTGATATGTTCGGCGAGCTCGAGCGCGGCTGACGGGTGGGAACATCCCGTGTGGCCTTATGTACCGGGTTCTTACGACGGGAGAAGCTTTTACTATGACGGCGATCATCTCGGCGAAGACATCGACCTTGCCGAGGGTACAGCGGTCCGTGCCATCGGCGACGGCATCATCAAGTACTATGGTCCCAGCAGCGGCTATGGAGAGCTGGTCGTAGCAATCGAGCATGCCTTGGGGCGGCAATACGTCTTCAAGAATGCATACGGCGAGATCGTCGAAACGCGGCAGATCTTGTCGATATACGGCCACCTGCGCAAGAGCAAGAATCGCGGTGAATCGGGTCTGAACTTCCAAGCGGGCCAATTTGTGAAACGCGGGATCGTGATTGGCTTTGTGAACAATTCCTCTCATCCCGATGACGTTGCTCCCGATCCGAACGGGCACGGTCTCGAACACTTGCATAAGGGTATCCGCTTGTCGGATACGCAGACTGCCGTCGCCCGAGACCCATCGGCGTGGTTCCGCGGCTATGAACGAGATACGAGGTTCGGCACGGGTTTTACCGCTGCTTCTGAGGCCCTGCAGATCCTTCAGCATGTGGGTCGGTACGGGGATAGTCGATATCCGGGTAGTTGGCGCAACGACGGAAGTTCGCAAGCGTTTCTCAACGCTTACAACCGCCATGACGGACCTGTAAAACTTGGCCTTCCTTTTGACAATGGGGGATCTGTTTATATCCACGAGTGGCCCGATGACGACCCTATCCACAATGTCTTGATCCAGGACTACAAAAACAGCGATCCAGAGACGCAGTATGGGACCGATGGCGAGACGGCTTTGATTTACAATCGTGGGATAAACAAGGCGTTCCTGGTGAAGGAAGGCATGTGGGGGCTGTATAAGCCTCCGAAGGCCGATCTGTTACCGAAGTACGAGGAATACCTTCATGGTCTGTTCGGTCCCCACGATTTGGGCGCACCGACGTCCGAAGAACACAGCGAGGGAAGCGGGGATGAAATATTACAAACGTTTGACCGTGGCGAACTGCGGTTCTCGGAGTATCAAAACGAATGGACGATCCTGTGGTACAGCGACGCTCCTTCGCCGCGAAGACCCGCTCAAGCCTATCGCATCATCCCGCAATGGGAGCAGGTTCCGGAGTTGGGTTTCAACGCCCTCGTGTCCAGTACATTGATCCGGGACTTTTTTGTCCGGCTTACAGGCTCGAATGGAGCCGCCAAAGCGCCCGATAAGGGCAGATACGCAAGACCATGGGCGAATGAGAGCATCGAACTCACCTGGGAACTTGAAGCTCCACCGCCCAATGGCACGATTGATTTCCTATACAGCGAAACAGGAGGAACGCCATTTACGAACGAAATCGCAACCGGACTTCAGGCAGACACCTCCGGATCGATCAGCTGGATTGTACCGCCGACAGTCGAGGACAAGGTATGGGTTCAGATGATTGTGAAAGATTCAGAGGGGATGATCGTCGAAAGCGAGATATCCGAGTTCGCACTCGTCCAGCCTCCGACTCCCACGCCCACCTTGACTCCAACACCAACGAATACGCCCCTACCGCCGACTCCGACCAACACCGCCACGCCCAAAAGTGCTGCGCCACTCTCGGGGACGGTGTGTGACATCTCAACCGGCAGGCCGATTGCCAACGCTATTCTCTCCATCCAGGGCGGTCGCAGGGTGGCGACGAATCCGCAGGGAGAGTTTGAGTTTGATGCGCTGTCCGCCGGCGTATACGACATTACCGTGACCAAGTCCGGCTATCAGTCTTTGACCCTGACGAACGTCATCATTATGCCCGGGCAACCCACAGTCTTGAGTGTGGAGCTGACGACACCGGGGCTTTTGAACATTGAGACTACCTCACTGCCGGCGGCTGAGGTCGGTGTGCCTTACAATCCCAAGGTTCGGGTAACGGGTGGAACCCCTCAATATATTTACATGACGGCCTCCGGCAGGCTTCCCGAAGGGCTAACCCTGGATACATCTACCGGGAACATTTCAGGCACCCCTTCGGCAGCGGGTTCATTTACTTTTGCGGTGGGCGTAAGAGACAAACTGGGGGCTTATGCCGAACAACAATATACGATTGTTGTGACTGAGCCTCTGGCTATCCAAGGCGATTCACGGCTGCCACGCGCGACAAAGGGAATCGAATACTTTTTCAGTCTTGAAGTCTCCGGCGGGTCGAGTCCTTATTCGTTTCTCGGCCCGGAAGCGCCTGTTTCGTTCCCCGAATCTCCCCACCCTTATCAAAACCACACCTGGAGAACCTGGACCTATTCTGTGCCCGGAAATCCGGACCAGATTCGGGTCACCTTTGATGCCAGAACAAAGGTGGAAAGCGGCTACGATTACCTCCATGTAAGAGACGCCGGCGGAAACGATGTCTCCGGAAGTCCTTTCACCGGCAGCCAATTGGGCGGGGAAACCATCACCGTTCCAGGATCCAAAGTGATTGTGACTCTTCGGTCGGATGGCAGGACTACAGACTGGGGATTCAAGATAACCAGCATTTCTCCGATCCATCCGAGCGGGACGCTGCCCCCGGGGTTGAGGCTTAATGACTCGGGGAACCTCACGGGTACCCCCACGCAGGCGGGCGCGTACTCGTTCACGATTTACGTCTCGGACGCGGAAGGGAGGATCGCGGAAAAACAATTTAATATCGAGATTATTGAGGCGCTGACGATTACAACCGGCAGAATCAACGATGGGATAGTCGGGCAAGCATACAACCAGCAGATGGAGGCATCGGGCGGGTCGGGCCGCCTCCTGTGGGAGGTCTATGCCGGTGTCCTCCCACGCGGTCTGTTCTTGGATTCGGAGAGCGGGATGCTTACCGGCACGCCGTTTGAAGAAACGTACGGGACGATTGTTGTGGCGGTTTCGGACGAAGACGGGCGGATTGTCTATAAGGATTTCACGCTGGTTGTGTCGGAACCTCTCTCTATCCTCAGAACCCCCCTTCCGAACGCCTTGAAGGATGAACCTTACTCGGAGTTGATACAGAGCCAAGGCGGGCGGGAACCTTATACCTACAGTATGGACGGGCAGTTGCCGGACGGATTGAGCCTCGATACCACGACAGGCATCATCAGCGGCATTCCCACCGTGGCGCAATTCAAGAACTTCAGCATCACGGTCACCGACAGCAGCTATCCGACGACTCAATCCTCGACACAAGTGCTGAATATGCGCGTGACCAGCGGTTTGACGATTACCACGTCGGCGGTTTTGCCGAATGCGAAAGAAGGCGTTGAGATCAGTCCCGTTGTGCTGACCGCGAAAGGCGGACCGTCCCCGTATGAGTGGAAACCGGTAAGCGGGACACTTCCGTCCGGAATTACGCTGAACGAAGAGTCAGGCGAGCTCTCCGGAACGCCCACGACCAAGGGCGACTATCTGTTCACGTTGGAAACGACCGATTCAGCCGGTGCAACCGCCCAAAAAGAGTTTATCTGGCATGTATCGGATGATTTGATAATCGCGACGACGGTGGTCCCGGACGGTGCGAAGGACGTCGACTACAAGTTCGCCCTCCAGGCGGACGGCGGTATTCCACCTTATGTATGGAGACTCAAGAGCGGAACATTGCCCGATGGAATGGAATTCAACGCGGATGGAACCATCACGGGAAAACCACTTCAACGGCAGACTTATTCGTTCACCATCGAGGTGAACGACAGCGACAGTCCGGCCCAGACGACTCAGCAACCATATATCGTCCAAGTTTTGGACACCATGTTCATTGCCACACAGTCTGTCCCGAACAGCCGTGTGAATGAGGCGTATACTGCCACCATTCGCGCGCAGCTCGGCACACCGCCCTACGAGTGGCGGCTCGATAGCGGCGTCTTGCCACCCGGTACGGAATTCATCAGTACGCCGAGCGTCGCACGTATCGAGGGAATTCCCACCGAGCCGGGGACTTATGTTTTTACGATCCAGGTTGCCGACAGCGGCACACCCGTACAAACGCGAACCTTTGAGTACACGATGCAGGTGTACGGCAAGGTGGAGATTGAGACACCGCAGCTAAAAAGCGCATTGGTCGGTGTGCCGTACTCCGATCAGGTGCTTGCGACGGGCGGGCAGCTGCCTTATATCTGGAGAATCATCGAAGGCGAATTGCCCGAGGGTCTGCAGCTCAACAGGTCTACCGGTCAGATCTCCGGGATTACCTCTCTCGGGATCGGCCAGAGCTCTGAGTTTACGGTTCGTGTAATGGACTCGGCGATCCCCTCGGGTTTTAACGAAAAAACCTTTGTTATCAAGGTCATAGAGGGGATCGAAATTGTCAGTTTCACGATTCCGAAGGCCATCGAGCAGGTTTCTTATACCACTGTGCTGGAGGGCCAAGGCGGGATTAGTCCTTACCATTGGTCGCTTGTCTCCGGGCAACTTCCCGACGGGGTAACTCTTGATGCGGATACCGGCGAGATTTCTGGGACACCGACTGAGTTCGGTCAGTTTGATTTTACTGTCCAGATGACCGATTCATCCGATCCGCCGTTTGAGGACACCAGAACGTTTGTTTGGGAAGTGATCGAGAATCCAGCCGCCGGTACGCCGTTCCCCACGCCGACTCGTACCGAGACGCCTCTGCCCGGGGCTACAGCGACATTGACGCCTACTCCCACCGTCACCCCCGAGACCGCCGCGACACCGACGGCGACACCGTTGAAAGGCAATCTGACGCTTGCCGTGGTTTCGCAGTCACGGCTTGAGAAATCCTACGGTACGGACGCTACAGCTGCTTTTATGGACAAACTGAGGCGGCTCCTGGATCACGATACGGTACGGGGGGAGATTGTCGACCTCGATGTGAACACCTCATTGCGGAATCTGTACGCGGAGTGGGATGCCAGTACCCGCTTGCTGCCGAACGCCACCAGCAATTCGCGACGGCAAAACATTCTGAAAGCCAACCTGGTTGCGACCGCCATCAAAACGATCCTCGGAAACCGACGGGAACATGTGCGGAACGAAGCGGTCAAATACGTCATCCTGGTCGGTTCGGACCGTGTGATTCCCCATCGACGAGTTCCCGATATATCTCGCCCGAGCCACCGCGAGTCAAGCCTCGGAACGCAGTTGCTCGATCCGGCGCACCCGGTGGATGTGGCGATTCGCGAAGACTATATCCTGGTTGACGACTACTATGCGGATGCCAGTCCGAAAATGTATCAAATCATGGATCGGGAGTTTTATTTGCCGGACTTCGAAATCGGCCGGTTGACCGAGACACCGCAGGAGATGGGGGCGCAGGTCGACAGTTATTTGGCGCACGACGGGAAGATCTATTTTGATAGGGCGTTTGTTGCGGGAAGCGATGTGTTTTCGGATGGTGCGGATCGGGCAAAAAGCATTTTGGAAGCCGATTGGGGTGAGGTGCAGCGGCTACCGGAAGAGGGCGTCGATTCTGTGGAGATTGCGGATGGGTTGAATCAGGGGAATGCGGTTAGTGTGCTGGGGTTACACGGCGATCGTTCTTCGATTTACCGGAACGGAGGAGAATCCGCGTTGACCTCGAAAGCGCTCGATGAGTCTGTGGATTCTGAGAAAGTGCGTGGATCCGTGGTGGTCAATTTCGGCAGTCATGGCGGGTTGAATGTGGACGGAAAAGATGATGCGGAGGATAAAGATCTCGTGCAGGTGTTTGCCTCAAAAGGTGTCGGCGCTTATGTGGGGACGACGGCGCGCGCGGGCGCAAGCAACAGCAGTATCGCGTTTACCGAGGATCTTACGAGTCGGTTTGTCCACGCCCTGGTCTCGGGGAAGGAATCGGCGACGGTCGGCGAGGCGGTCCGTGAAGCGAAACGCGAGTATTTTATTAACGAGCATAACGGGATTATCCATTCGAATTTATCGGACGACGAAATCCGAAATAATATCGGCGAAGATGAGAAGGCGGTTTCGTGTATGACGCTGTATGGGTTGCCGATGTATACCGTAACCTCGAACAACGCCCCCGGCGATCCGCATTTGGCGCTGGGGTACGGAAAAGAGTCAAGCCCCTCTGAATCCCGGATAGTGCGAACCGTGAGCCGCGTACAAGAGAAGAACTCAACCCCCTCTGTATCTCCCCCAGGCTTGGGGGAGATGACTGAGAACGAACGCACATGGTATGTGTTTCAGCCTCTTTTCTTTTCCTCCCCCGAAGATCGGGGGAGGTGTAGGAGGGGGTTGAAATCCGTATCCCAGACTTTTTGCGAACCTGTCAGGCTTGGGGGAGGAAAAGAGACGCACGCCTCTGCGGATGAGTCGCCGCGTGTGGAAGAAACAAAGACTCAACCCCCTCTGAATCTCCCCCAATCTTGGGGGAGAAAACGGACTTACACTGCTCAGCTCAACGCGAGTCGGCCCAGCGTGAGTCGGCCCAGCGTGAGTCGGCCCAGCGTGAGTCAGCCCAGCGTGAGTCAGCTCAAGCTGAACCGATTCGAGTCGGGCCAGATTGACCCGACGGCTGATCCGATGTCAGTTTCCCTCCCCAAGACTGGGGAGGGTTCGGGTGGGGTTGATTCCTCGATCCTCTGGGCCAAGCCAAACGCCGCGGGCGAAGGCCTCCTCCGCAGCCAACGCATCGAACTGATCGACAGACAATTCCTCGAACAGCACGAAACCAGCTCCGGCACATTTTACGCCTTCAACGGAATTACCCAGGCAAACGTCAACGAGCCGGTCCAGCCGCGCGCAGGCTATATCACCGGCACCGAAGGCTTCTTCCCCAAGGGCGCCGTCCTCGAATATGCAAAATACGAGGTCATCGAGAATTTCGACCCCGTCATCGAAGGCTCTCAATGGGGCGCAGGGCAAGCCCGGGAAGGAACCTTTGATAAACAAGGGTTCTTCCCCGCAATACCCTTCACGGTCAACACCATCGCCGCTCAGGGGGGTCTGCCGCCGCTTCAGCGCTTTGTCTTCGTTGCCGGTCAATACAACGACCAAACGAAGCAAGAGCGCCTCTACCAGGAACTGCGCTACAGCACCTACTACACGGCCAGCGAATCGAATGAGACACCGCCGACTGTCAGCGACCCTTCGGTTGTCGTTCAAGGCGACCGCGTGTTGATCAACGTGGAAGCGTCGGATGTCGACGGCGATCCACTGTATCGGTTAGTTGTTTTATGGACGGATGGTACCGGCGAATGGAACGCGGTTGATTTGGAGCAAGCCTCTTCCAATCCGCTGATCTGGGAAGGCGAATTATCGAAGGTTCCGGGGCTGGAGTTTTTCGTTCAAGCGGTGGATACGCTTGGGAACGTTGCTTATGCGGATAATCGAGGACGGTATTACCGTCCGCTGGAAGGCGGGGATGAGTTTTTGGCGAAAAGCCGTTTTGATGAATCGTCGATTGAGGAAGCAGGATTTGTTTATAACGCGGCAACCGGATTTGATGCGGCGTTGATTTCGCTCGGTTCTGTTCCGGCGGGGCCGGGGACCGATAGTCGCGGGCTGATCATCCAGGCGCAGCCCGGCGAGGGGACGTTGGCCGTTTCGACCGTGCCGGTACCGGTGGGCGAAGGGGCGGTGATGTTGTCGGTCAACGTCCGGGCGGATACGGAAGGCTGCTCGGCGGCACTCGCTGCGCTCAACTCGCCGATTGACGGGCAACTGGGCTATTCGAATGCGAGCGGTGCCGATGTACCGGTCGGTGAGTGGGGCGAGTTCTTTTTGATATACGATCCGCCGGCGAATGCTCTGCAGCCGGGCGTCCAGGTGGCGTTACCCGAGTCGGCGGCGGGACCGGTGAATGTGTATTTCGATAATTTGATTATTTCTGAATTGCCGGAATTTGAATTTGAGGATGTTGTGTTGGATGTGGATGGTTCATTTGACGGGGACACGTCGGGGATTCTGAAGAACGTCAACGGAAACAGCGGCAGTTTTGTGACCCTACCCGATCCGGCCGGTGGGCGAAATGCGTTGCTCTCGATACTCCCTTCGGATGATGCCGCGAATATCGGTGTGTTCGCGAGTCGGTTGCAGGGTGGGTTCCCTCACTTGCTAGAGGCGTCGGTCGATGCGAAGCTCTTTGACGGTTCCGGCGGTGTGACGGCGTTGGTGATGACCAACGGGAATGGCAATGTGGGGGTGTTTGTGAATAATTCCGATCTTCGGGATAAGAAGAGAATCATGATCGGCGGCGGATTCGCTGTGGAGAATCCGGCGTTCCCGGTTTTTTGTGTCGTTCAGAACGGCGGACCGGGGGTTGAGTCGTCGGTGGTGGTGGATGAGTTAGAGATCAGGAGGGTGGTGGGCGGATTGTAGCGCCCTCACCCCGGTCCTCTCCCGGGGGGTTCACGGGGAGGTAAAAAGTCGCGAGGGGTAAGAATAGAGACGTTTTCAACCCCCTCTGAATCTCCCCCTTACTGCGGCCACGCGAGCGTGGCCCTCTTGGGGGAGAAGAGGAGCTTCTCCTCCCCCCGAAGATCGGGGGAGGAATCTCATGGCTTGCCGAAGGCAAACATGAGAGCCGTAGAGGAGGGGGTTGAGATCCGTTACGCCAACTTAGTGCCCCATCATCGAGGTTAGGGTGAGGGCCTTTATAAATTTCAGGAGGATTAGCATGAAAACCGCAAGATACTCGATTCTGCTCATTTGTACCGTCTTCTTTTCTTCCCCTCTGTTCGCCGCGCCGCCGGAGGTGACGAATGTCCAGGCGTCGCAGCGGACGGACGGATCAAAGATGGTGGATATCTACTACGACGTCAGCGACCCTGACAGCGACAGGCTGGGGATCACAGTCAAAATCTCCGATGATGGCGGCACGACATACAACATCACGCCGCAGAGTGTCTCCGGCGACGTGGGGGTAGTCGAGCCTGGACCCGGCAAACATATTGTCTGGGATGCGGGCAGTGACATCCCCGGAACCTACGGCACTCAGTACCAGGCGGCTGTGACCGCAGATGACGAAGTGTCTGTGGCGGGAGACACAATTACGATTGATCTACCCGGCTTACCGACCGGCGCCAAGCCACTGGAGATGGTCTTGATTCCGGCGGGGACGTTTATGATGGGCTCGCCGCCCGATGAGAAAGATCGGGATGACGACGAAGGGCCGCAGCATGAGGTAACGATCAGCCAGGACTTTTATCTGGGGAAGTATGAGGTGACGCAGGCGCAGTGGGAGGCGGTGATGGGGAGTAATCCATCCTATTTTGATGGCAAGCCGAACAATCCTGTGGAGGATGTTTCATGGAATGATTGTCAGGACTTCATCGACAACTTGAACGACATGGGTTTGATATCAGGAGAGTTTCGATTGCCGACGGAGGCGGAGTGGGAGTATGCGTGTCGAGCGGGAACGACGACACGGTTTTATTGGGGGGACGACCCGAAGGAGACCGAGATCGACGATTATGCTTGGTACGGTGGGAACAACAGTCCCTACGGCACGAAGGAGGTCGGTCAGAAGTTGCCGAACGCGTGGGGACTGTACGACATGAGTGGGAATGTCTATGAATGGTGTCAGGACTGGTACGGGGATTATCCGTCAGGCCCAATAGTTGACCCAACTGGTCAACAAAGCGGCTCTTCCCGCGTCCTCCGCGGCGGCTACTGGTACTACTACCTCCAGTACTGCCGGTCGGCGTTTCGCTACTACTACTCGCCCGACTTCCGCCACAGCGGCATCGGGGTTCGGCTTCTGAGGTCGAGCCCTTGACGCTTGGACACTTGGTCCCTTGACAGGGTTGGGGGAGCGAACGGAGTCTTTCATGCGAAGGCTGCCGGAAGCGAAGCCCGAGCAGCCGAAGCATGGAAGACGGAGAGAGCGTTTTGCTGTAGATCAGGGGTGTGCTGAGAATCGGAGGGGGATACAAGGGGGATTTATCCCCCTTGTTCGCGTGGAATTTAAAAATCG
>CAZTDD010000170.1:0-10946 GCA_964612675.1 uncultured bacterium | reverse complement strand
GATGCCGATGGTCTTCGATTCAGGAACGCGTGTCGAGGACTGGTCCATATTCTGATCAGGGACACCGTACGCTACGCTTCACCGATGATGGATGGCTGAGCCCGTGAGGCGAACCTCCCCCGGTTTGCATTCTCGGCCGCTCGCGATACACTCATCCTTTAGGAACGGTCTATTTCTGCCGATACCTATAGCGACCGGGTGCGTTATCCGGTTGTTGATATTGATCTGTATTGACTCTGGGTTGAATACCGCACGTTTTTCAGGTCCGTCAATCGCGGACCTATACCCTGTGGGCTACTTGAGGGCGGACCCCGAGACGGTCTATTTCGACCGAACTCGACCCGTTATGGAGGAGTTCTCCGGCGGCTTCGGTTGTCCGGGCAACGTCCTATTCGAGGAGTCTATCATGCCCAGTATCCGCCCGCACGAAATGCTTTCAGACGCGTGGAACGAAATCGAAGAACCGCGCCGGAAAGAAATTACCTCTCTCATCTTTTTTGCGACGGCCATCATTTTGGCGTTGGCGCTCGTTTCCTACGATCCGTCGGACGTGGCCGGTGCGGCCGGTTCGCAGTCCGACGGCAGCGGTACACACAATTGGATCGGAAAACCCGGCGGATACATCGCCTACGGTTGTTTTGCCCTGTTTGGCTGGCTGGGCTTTTTATTGCCTCTCGTAATCGGCTATATCGGATACCTTCATTTCCGGGGACGGTGGGAGCAATCCATACGCTGGCCCGAGTATGTGGGGATCGGGCTGGTTTTGGCATCCGTGTGCGCGCTGCTGGCCGTGATCCGGCTGTTGACCGCCGAAACCGAGGCCTCCACAGTGGCCTGGAATACCGGTGGGGCGATCGGTTTCTTTCTGGCGAACCGTCTGCTTGCATTGGGGAACGTCGGAGCCGTCATTGTGGATTTGGCCGTTCTGGCTGTCGGTGTGCTTCTCGCAACTCCGCTCCTGATTTCGGACTGCTTCCGGGGTGCAGTAGAGAAAGTAAACCGGTGGCGTACGCCTATCGATGACGAGGAAATCGAAGAGGAATTCGAAACGCTGACTCCCATCGAAACCGGTCCCACAATTCGTACTCGACTGGATGAAGACCGGCTGACTCTACCGCCGCTTCGAACCATCGATGAGATCGAACACGTACCGGAGATTGAGGAATCCGAGCCTCCACCTCCGCCTAAAAAACCTTCAAAGAAACAGGAGAAAGAAACGCTTCAGCCTTTGGAACCCCTGATTGTTACAAAGGAACCCGAGACGGTGTCGGAACCCGAGTTCGGGATCAATTATGTTGAAACACCCGAAAACGAAAGCTATCAGCTGCCGCCGATCTCCCTGCTCAGGCAGTCGGACGGAGGCCGACCCGAGCTCGCTCGCGAAGAGATTCTTCAGAATTCGAGGACCCTCGAAAGCACGCTCACCGATTTCGGGATTGCCGCACGCGTCGTGGAGGTGAACTACGGCCCGACGATTACGTGTTATGAGTTAGAGCCCGCTCCCGGTATCAAAATCAGCCGGATCGAGAACCTCGCTAACGACATCACCCGGGCGCTCAAAGCCTGTAACGTCCGGATTGTGGCACCGATCCCGGGCAAAGGCACAGTGGGAGTCGAGGTTCCGAACCGTCATCGCTCGGATGTATTCCTCAGGGACATTCTGTCTTCGGATATCTATGGCAAGACAAAAAGCAAGTTAAAAATCGGGATGGGCAAAACCATCAGCGGTGAACCGTTTGTGTTCGATCTTCGTCAGGCTCCCCATCTCCTGGTAGCGGGTGCGACCGGTTCCGGAAAATCTGTCTGTATCAATTCGATCATCACTTCGATTCTATACAATGCCGCCCCGCATGAGGTCAAATTACTTCTGGTCGATCCGAAGCAGGTCGAGCTGGCCTTATACCGCGATATTCCGCATCTTCTGTCGCCCGTAGTCACCGATCCAAAACGCGCCGGAGCGGCGCTGCGCTGGACTGTGGAAGAGATGGAGAATCGATATCGATATCTCAAATACGCGGGCGTTCGAAACGTTGCGGAATACAACGAGAAACGGCGTCGTCAGCAGGACGAGGATCTCATGCACACCGATAACATCGTGCTGCCCGGATTCTTGCCGTATATCGTGGTCATTATCGACGAGCTGGCGGACCTGATGATGGTCGTGCGTGCGGAAGTCGAGACGGTAATCGCGCGCCTGGCCGCTATGGCCCGCGCGGTCGGAATCCATCTTGTTCTCGCCACACAACGTCCGTCGGTGGATGTTTTGACCGGGGTTATCAAGAACAATTTCCCGTCCCGGATCGCATTCCAGGTTTCGGCGGCTACGGATTCGCGCACGATTCTGGATATGAAGGGGGCGGAAGCCTTGATGGGAAGCGGCGATATGTTGTTCTCATCGGGCGGGGCCGGAAGACCGGCACGACTTCAAGGCGCATTCATTTCCAGTGAAGAAGTGGCTCATATCGCAGAGTTTGTAAAGGATCAGCAGGAAGTTGAGTATCTCCAGGAAGAATTCATCCCGCTGGAAGATGAAAAATCCAGTTCGTATGTGGATTTCTCCGAGGATGAAGATTATGACGAATTATTCGACGAGGCGGTCCAGATTGTGATGGAGAACGATGCGGCCTCCACCTCTCTGCTCCAGCGTCGAATGAAGATCGGTTATGGCCGGGCGGCGCGACTCCTCGATATGATGGAGGAAAAAGGCATTGTCGGTCCGCCTCGTGGCAGCAAACCGCGCGAGATTATTCTCAACAAGACGATGTAATCCGGCGAGCAGGGGTACGGAAACAGACGCCCGGCGGAATAGGCTATTCGTAAATCTTCCCGCTGCGGTACGCCTCCCAGGTGTTCTCGAACCACGCCTTCTCTTCCGGGATGGGGTCGGTTGGCGCTGTTGATGTTGCGAACTCGCCGCGGCCGGCATCCCACTTCACCTCGAGAATTTCCGACCGCAAATCGGTATTCTCCGGCATATAATTCCATTCACTGCCCAACATCGGGTGCGGTTGAATTCCGCCTTTCTCATCCACGACTAGATGAGATCCACGGCTCCCTCCGCCGCGTTCGATCATCGCTTGGATCGCGCTCAAGTACGCTTCGGAGGTCAGGGCCATCTCATACAGTTGCCATGCTTTCAGGAAATCTTTCCTGTCCGATAATTTCAAACCTTCCTCTTCGATCCGTTTGCGGAGTGCGGTCGCTTCAGCCACCGCTTCCCGGACGCCGTTCGGTCGGCGAATATGCGCGGCATGGCCGGTCATCCGATGCTGAATGTCCTTCTTCACCGTATCCAAATCGAGGCTTGACGATTCCCCTTGCCGAAGCAGCTTCTCGACACGCTCGACTACCGAACGAACCTGCCCCTTCGCGAGACTGCTGAACGTATCTTCGGAGGGTACGTCGTCGTAATAATGACAGGCGATATACTCCGCCGCACGAAGCGCGCCGACCTGGCCGCTGTTAAGCGCCGAACCGCCGGGACGTTTGACACCGTGGGTCCCTGCAAGCTCGCCGATAAAAAACAGATGCTTTACCGTCGATTCCCACCAACGGCCCACTTTGAAGCCACCGTTATTGTGCTGTGAGCAGACCGCGACTTCAAGCGGCTCGGTATGAATATCGCGGCCCCGGCTGGTATAGAGATCGATGCTGGGCTGGTTCATTTTCTGAAGCCGCTCGATCGGGGTCGGCTGGGAAGCGCCGGAATTGACCAGATAATCGCGCGCCTCCGGTTCCAAATCATCGAGCGAGAATTCGCCCAATCCGTCGCCCGCACGCGGATTCTCACGAAAATCCATGAATACGCGCCGGTCGTTATAGAAGACCTCGTTGTACACCAGAATATCCACAATGGAGGAACGATAATCGGTTAGCTTATCGGGATCGAACGGCCACTGATACCCCTTTAAGAAGATATTCGTCGCCATCGAACGCATGGATGGAAAGTACTTGTTCAAGAAATCCTGGGGATCGCTTCCGTCGGGGTTGGTACTGAAATATCGCGGAATGACCTGCTGATAGGTCCCCGAGACATTCCAGCGCGGATCGACCGACGCGAGACCGAACTGCGACTCGGTCAGATTATGTGCAACCGCACCGGCCTCGAATAGACAGCCGTGACTCCCCATCTGCCCGTGGGGGTACACCGTGATTTCATACATATCGCCGGGGCCGCCGGTAGCAACGACCAGGTTTTGACAGTTGAACACGACGAGACCGTGCGTTTCGTCATCGCGTTTCTTTCGGTCCACAAGCACAGCCCCGACGGCACGTTTCTTGTCGCTTTCTTCCTCCGTGATGACGGAAATGAGTTCGTGGCTGTTGAAAAGCCGGACTCCGTAGCGTTCGAGTTGCGCGAGCGATTTCTGAACCATGAAGCGGGACGTCCATGGGCCCGCCGACGTGGCACGCTGCGCGGGATCGTGATCGGTCTTGTAGCCGACGAAACTGCCGAAAGGCGTATGCGGGAAGGGAACGCCATTTTCGACAAGATGATAGAAACAACGCGCGGAGTTTTCACCCTCGATCAAAGCGATATCTCCGTGCATACAGCCACCGGCGGTTAGGGTTTTCGCGAAATCGAGCGGGCAATCCGCCGCACCGCCCAGCGTATTGAGCCGATAGAAAGTCTGTTTATCGGAGCCGGAGTTATTCGAGGTGCCCCCGCCGAGAAAATTGGTCGCCAGCGCAACCTTGTCGAGTGGATTCTCGACGCCGCGTTCCTGCAGGAACCGAAACGTATGCTCCAAACAGGCCAGACCGGCGGCTCCGCTGCCCACGATCAATGTGTTGAGATTATAGAGGGGAATCTGTTGTCCGTCGGGGAGTTTGAATTGACGTTGTTCGATCATGCTTGCTTCCCTTTCGTTTTTCACAGTCGCGGAATCTGGAATCCACCGCCGACTTCGATGACCTGACCGGTGCTGTATGCGAGATCGCCGTCGACGATCGCGCCCACGGTTTTGCCGATATCTTCCGGGTATCCCCAGCGTTTCTGCGGTAGGAGGCCTTCTGCGATCAGTTTGTCGTATTTTTCCTTCACAACCGCCGTCATATCGGTCTGGATGATGCCCGGACGAATCTCATATACATTGATTCCCTCGTCCGCCAGCCGATGTGCGTACAACGTACTGACCATCGAAAGACCGCTCTTCGAGATACAGTACTCCGGCCGGGAAGGCGACGAAACATATGCGGAAATGGATGTGATGAAGACAATGATCGGTTTGAAATCGGCCCCTTCGCGGACCTGTTTCACCATCTGGTTCGCCGCTAATTGGGTCAGGAAGAAAGGCCCTCTCAAGTTGATCCCCATGACCAGGTCGTAACTCTCTTCGGTTGTTTCGAGGATATCCATACGTTTGGGCGGGGCGATTCCCGCGTTATTGACGAGCACATCAATTCGACCGAATTCCCGCAGTGTTTCGTCTATGATACGTTGGCGGTCCTGAGCACTTGAGATGTCACCTTGGATCACGAGGCCCTTCCGGCCCAGTTCGGTGATTCGGTCGAGAACCTCATAGGCGCCTTTTGTTTTGTTGTCCGGTTCGGCGACGATATCGTTGATCACGACATCGAACCCGCGCCTGGCGGTCTCCAATGCGATGCCCCTGCCGATGCCTCTTCCGGCTCCGGTCACGATGGCTGTACCCCGGCTTCGATCTGTCACGTCTTGTCCTCCGGTGGTCGGGTATCCCGAGAATCTTTCATCTACTCGTTCAGCCTGCACAGGCGTTCGATGCCTGTCAAGAAAGGACTTGTTTATACAGCCGGAACTTGTTCTTCAGCAACGTCGTCGTTGGGGAAAAGAAAGGCCCCGCCATGTTGCGGGGCCTGTTTCATGTTTTGTGAAGTGAACACTCTCAGCTTTTTACTTCAGACATCGCCGGAGCTCACCCACCAACCGCTCTATATGATCCGGGTCGGTAACTGTGACCCGGATCGCGGTCCCCTCGATCCCGGGAGTCGCGCTCTGGTCGGAAACCAGGATGCCCTTATGCGCCAAGCTCTCTGCACAGTTGTCCGCTAAATTGACGGAACGGCCGGATGATATCAGAAGAAAGTTGGTGTGGGAAGTAAAAACTTCCAAACCGAGCGATTTTATTCTTGTGGTCAGTTCATCTCGATAATCGATGATCTGTCCCACCCGCTCCCGCATGGTCTCTGTATCGCGCAGAGCGGCGCGGGCAGCCGCCTGCGCAATTGCGTTAACCGGGAATGTAAGTGCCATGTTTTCCATGGGTTCGATCAATTCCCGACAGGCTGCGGCATATCCGATGCGTACACCGGCAAGGCTGAAACTCTTGGATAGACTCCGCAGGATGATGAGATTCTTGCACCTGTGAATTTGGCTCACTACGCTTTCCGAACAGAATTCGAAATAACACTCATCAATCACGATGATCCCGGGAGAATGCGCGATCAACTGCGAAACCCGCTCCTCATCGATCAGCCCGCCTGTTGGATTGTTCGGGTTCGCGAGGAACACGATGTCGGGGGTCTCCTGATGGAAATGCGTAATAATCTCTCCCATGGGCGGCAGGTCATAATCGCGGCCGCGGTCGCGGAACATCGGCGCATAGCGTGCTCCCTCGCGTGCCGTACAGAAACTGTAATAGAAAAACGTCGGCTCGAACGAAACCACTGTTCCCCCGGGCGGTAGAAAGGTCTGAATGACGAGCTGGATCAAATCATCCGAGCCATTCCCGGCGATGATGTTCTCCGGTTCTATACCATCGCCGAGATATTCGGCCAAATCCCGCCGCAAACGCACTGCGTTTGTATCGGGGTAATAGTTGATTGAGTTTGCAGTGTCGCAAATCGCATCCACAACGTTATCCGTCGGCGGAAAGAAACTCTCGCCCAGGTGAAGATACAGTCTTTCGCTGTCGCCCGAATCGGGAGGATTCCAGTAGCTGGGGATGGATTTTCTGCGTTTGAGATTATGGTGGGGTAATTTCGACATGAGGGTTTCATTTTCCTGTTTTTCAGTTTGTTGAAGAGTACGTCGGCCGCTTTGGATACTCTACCACAGGCCCGGGACTCACAAACATCCCTTTCGCTACTCTAGGGTTTACCATTGGAAACCTCGTTGTTTATGTGTACACCTTCCTGTAATCGAGAACGCTTGCGATAATCCAAGAGATTTATCAACCTGTTCGGTCTTCCGGAGCGAATCCGGGCGCTGGCGGCGGAAGATTGGAAGTAACTCAGATCTTCCTGGTGAGATATGCTCCGCTTTGAGCGCAGTCTACGTTTGGGTAGTACTTTGGATCAAACCCTTAGTCAAAGCCATCAACTTCAGTAGAGATGCCGTTTTTCACTTGTCTTATCATTTCGTATTCCCAATCCTCGTGATGTTTTGACGCTTCGGAGATAGGTGATGCGTAATGGTCTAGACGTGCATCTTCTGGAAGAAATGGTGAAAGTACAGGATCTCTGTAAGCGTGTTTGACGTTGCCATGTATTCTGAGAAAGGCGAGCGCGGCGACTCTTGCCAATGTATAAAGTCTTACCGGCATGTGGCCGAGATTGGAAAGCTCGAGCGTGATCACTCCCATGAACTCTGGGTCGATAAAGCTCGCTGTCGCGTGAACGATGACTCCAAGTCTCCCTAGGGAGCTCCTGCCCTGCAAAATCCCGAGCAGATCTCTTGGCATCTTGATATTCTCGAAAGTGGGAGCTAGCACCAAATCCCCGGGATGCAGCACCAACGACTGCCCCAGCGGAAGGATTATTTTTCTTCTGAAATCCTGACCTCTAGAAATTGACAAGGGATCGTAACAGTCAACGATGGTCCTTCTTATTTCGTAGAACACGCCAGACAAGTGCAAATCCACTTTTGAGCAAGTAACCTGCCCATCCGTATTCAGCATCGGATGGATAATAAGATCCTTTTTCAAACGTTGTTTGATCTCGTTGTCGGACAAAACTGCTGTCATCTATGCACTCCCCTTGGAACGAGATTTAGTCAGGGGTTCTGGGATTGAGAACAATCGATCAGGTTCTCGAAGGTACTCCTTGGCCAAACGAAGCAGATTCGTCTTTCTTAGAGATTCCGACACGAGATCGGAATAGTGCTCCAGCCTCTCCGAGTCAAAACGGTTTTCAGGCAGACTGTTGATTAGGTCTCGAATATCCTCTGTAACAAAAGGGATGTTCGCCTCAAAGGAATTGCGAATCACAGCACATTGGTCATTGAAGGAATATCTCTCAAGGCCGATCTCGCGTAATTTTCTCGCGAAATTTTGGCCCCAGCGCTTAAGCACTTTCTGCGACGGAGGCGATACAGCATTTAATTTCCTGAGCTTTGCGTAGAGTTGGACGGCTTTATGCCCGCGAGGAGCCTCGTTGGAACTGCTCCTCAACAGCATTTCAGCCCGGACATAGCCGCTTGGATGTGTATCAGATCCATGAACACTATAATAGGACATCTCGTCAGCGAATGCCTGCAGATACATAGGTCCAAAGAACCAGGCTGCGGCGTAATCGCAGAATAACTCTTCAATCTGTGACGGCCATGACTCTCTGTGCTCAGCATCCAAAACTTCGGCTGTATCGTCAGATCGGGCGAGAGCGGCAAACATATCTCCCAAGGACGTGTTGTTCGTGCAAATGATATGGAACAGTTCATGCGCAAGAACATACTGACGTTCAAAGTTCCTCTCGCGGTGGCATTCAAAACATATCAGCGGCTCGCCATCCTTTAGGGTCTCGAATTCTCCTATATGATTTTGGTCAAACCAGAGAGGTGCTCGGACAGCCAATTCCTCTTTAAGAGGCCAAACCATTAGCTCCCCTGATGGCAATAGAAGAAACCGTAGCTGTACCCCAGGCAAATCCTCAGGGAAACAGGCAAGCATCTCTTCAATCAAAATGTGGTGGTATATCACGTCTGTGTAGTCATGACAAAAAAGGCGATTATGAATTGTTCGAAGGAAATCGACACAGCTCCACAAATCGGCCAGGAACGCTTGCCAGATGGGAAATGGACGGCGATCGGAATTCAGGTGATCTTTGTATGACGCACACGGGCGGATAAAACACTCTATCGCCCTGCAGAAGCACTTATGCGTAGCGGTGATAGTCGACTCGATGGTTGGCCACGATTGGAAGGGGACAATCGGATGTTCCCGTAACGACCTCAATCGATCAATAACATCATAAAGCCCGTTGGAAATCTGCTTTTGCTCGTCCTGGTTCATTCAGACACTCCTGGGTGCTTTGAATTAGTTTTTCGATCGCGGGGATAGCCTCTTTGATTTCCTTTCTGTCTTCAGTCGCCAATATGGACAGGAGCTTGTTGAATTCGTGGTATCTGAATTCTTCTTTCCTATATATTCTAAGACTATCGCTGAGAGTGGAGCGCCGGCTGAAATCTTCCAGACGTTGCTGAAGTAAATGCACCTTCTCTTTCCCGTCATTCCGAGTTTCCTTTTTTGATAATAGATATGCAGCTTGCCAAATTCCCAGAGCCATACTGTTCAAGTCGATTGCAAAACGTTGTGCCATCATCCTAGATACAGACATGATTTCTCCTTCTGTAAGACCGTATAAAAACTAATATCCCGTCCAAGCGCTTTGCAGGCGAAGACTTGTCTTCTTGCCGTCACCCCGCGCTGCAGCCGCGTTCCGATGTCGAAAACACTTTTACAAACAGCACCTGCGAAGCCTCAGATAGAAACTGTAAGCGCACGGACCGAGTTTGTAAAGTTCTATTTTCGATTCGGTGGTTTGGATGTCGGGGACTGACCTGTCCGCAATTTTGACGACCAGTAGGAATGCAAGCATTCCTGGATCATGTGATATAGTCGTCCTTATGATATTGTGTTGATTGCCCCCGGAGGACAGGGTTCCGCTGGAGAGCGATCCGAGCGCCAAGGCGGGTGGCTAGACGAATGGGCAGAGCAGATCGCTCTGCCTTTTCTCAGGTTTTGCCCATTCGAGACTGAGAAAGATCGGAACGGGTGAGCTGATGAGCGGGGGCCTTCCGATTCTCGGACCGGTTTGCAGGTGATTTGAGGAAGAAAGAGAAACGCGATGGCTCGCCGAAGTTTTTTTACCCGTCTTTTACTTGTTTTTCTGCTTCTCGTCAGCCTGACCGGTTGTACAACGAGCGGTTCCTTCCGGCGTGGAGGCACGTTAAGATTCGATTCCATCCGGATGGGAGGAGATATCTCCTCAACAATCGGGACAACTCACGGTGTGACCGGAAGGGACTAAGCGCTATGGCATGGAAAACCGAACGGGTCGGCATATCCACCCGAGGTGACGGGGAGATGGTCGATTTGACGTCGCGTGTACAGGATGTGATCTCGGAATCGGGATTCTCCGAGGGGCAGGTCACAGTATTTGTCCCCGGTGCGACCGGCGGCGTTACGACGATTGAGTATGAGCCGGGTCTTATTCGAGACCTTCCCGAAGCTTTTGAGCGGATTGCGCCTCGGGGGGCTCGCTATTTTCACGATGAAACCTGGCACGACGGCAACGGGCACTCCCATGTGCGCGCGTCCATTCTCGGCCCCTCTCTCACTATCCCTTTCTCGAATGGTCGTATGATTTTGGGTACGTGGCAACAGATCATTGTGGTCGATTTCGATAATCGGCCCCGCCGCCGCGATATCGTGGTACAACTGAACGGCGAGTAACTCCTCTTCACCGTCTTGTCTGCTTCGCCTCTGTTTAGAAACAGGGTCGGCCCGAGATTTGCGTTACGAACGGATGTCGCCATTTAGAAGAGTGATTTCCGGCAATGATTGCCTATTGGCGGTCATTGCCGGGCACTCTCTTCCTGTAGCAATGGTGACGGGAAGTGGTCTGTGGAGATACAAATGGGGTTAAAAACACTTAACTTATCAACCCCACCCGAACCCTCCCCAGTCTTGACGGGGTCGCAAAAAGTCGTCGGGATGCGGAAAGTGAGGTGTCAACCCCCTCTGAATCTC
>CAZTDD010000169.1:10048-11942 GCA_964612675.1 uncultured bacterium | reverse complement strand
GGGGCGATCATTGCACTCGATTCGGGCAGTATGATTAGCTTGTGTATTCGCCAGACACAGCAAATCAAGCGTAGGCAAAAGGTGTTTGTGATGGCAGGAATTCCTTAAATACAGAGGGAGGAATGACGCAACATGCAAAGATCCCTCACCCCGCCCTCTCCCAAAGGGAGAGGGGGAAGAACTCCGCCGGACTTTTTGCAACAGCGTCAAGCCTGGGGGAGATACCGAAGGGGTTGAAGTATTCCTTCCCTGCTTGGATCATACCTCCGAAGCATGGATGTCTGTGGATCAAAAAGGAGGACCGAGATGCGCTCACAAAAACTCGGAACAGGATCTGTTATTCTCTTACTGATTATCGCGTCGGCAATTCCCGTACCTGCCGCACCGGAAGCGAATGTCCGCGACTACGGCGCGGTGGGCGATGGAAAGACCGACGACACCGCTGCGATTCAGAAAGCGGTCGATGCGGCTGTGGGTGTCGTTCGACTGCCGAAAGGCGTCTATCGAATTACAGAACCGATCGTGGTCGAGTTGGACAAACTCGGCTACACATCGGTTTACGGGGATGGAGTCGCGCGTATCGTCATGGCGGGTCCGGGACCGGCTTTGAAGCTCGTCGGTACGCATTTCAAATCGGCAGATCCGGGAGGTTTTGCAGAAGATGTCTGGGATCGGCAGCGCATGCCGCTGGTGGACGGTGTAGCCGTTGTCGGGGATCATCCGGAGGCGGTCGGCATCGAGGCGGTCGGCACCATGCAGCTGACCGTGAGCCGCGTTCATGTCCGCAACGCACTTCACGGCATTCTCCTGTCAGAAAACAACCGCAACGTAATCATTTCCGACTCTCATATCTATGAAAACCGGGGAATCGGCATCCATTACGACAATGTTAATCTTCATCAATCCAACATTACGGGTTGCCACATCAGCTACAATGACGGCGGCGGGATTGTCTCCCGGCAGGGAAACGTGCGCAATATCCACATCACCGGCTGCGACATCGAAAGCAACATGGGGCCGGAAAACCCGCCCACAGCGAACGTCTTGATCGATTGCAGGAATAGCACACACGGTACGGGCGAGGTGGCGATTACCGGCTGTACGATTCAACACAACCACCAGTCGCCCGACTCGGCGAATATCCGTATTGTTGGCCGCAGCAATCCCACCGAGGTTCTCGATCCGGTCCGTGAGGGGAACGTGACGATTACCGGCAATGTTCTCAGCGACGTGGAGTACAATATTCATTTGAAGGACTGCCGTGGCGTGGCAATCGCGGGGAATACATTTTGGATGGCATTCACGCACAATCTACTGATCGAGGATTGCTCGAATATCGTCGTGGGGCCGAACAATTTCGACCGGAATCCGCGTTACAACTACGGCAACAGTCTCGATGCGAAAAACAGCCTCGTTGTGCGAAATAGCAACGACTGTACGTTCACGGGTCTGCACATCACAAACGTTTGGAACGAACCGGCGGGGTTGGTAATTGAGAATTGCCGCAGGATAAATGTAACGAACTGTACGATCCTCGATTGCGATACTATTGGGGTATTGTTACGGAATGTGACTCACAGCCGCATCTCCGATTGCTTGATTCGAGACGACCGAACGGATGCAGCATCGGTTTCCCTGAAAGCCAGCGGTGGCGAGGGCAATATGATTGTCAACAATCTCCTGGGCACGGCACCTCAAATAGGAGAAGACACGACACACGTTGAGGGGAATACACATCCGTAATTGCGGACAACGCAATCTTTCTCTTCTCCAGGGGCGTTGCCCGCTGGCTATAGTACTTCACCCCGTTGGGGTGAAACGCACAACCGGGAGGGCGAGGCTTCCAGCGAGCCGTTGGTCTTGAACAAGGAAAGACGGCTCATCGGGAGATTCG
>CAZTDD010000169.1:0-9948 GCA_964612675.1 uncultured bacterium | reverse complement strand
CCCTCCCCGATTACCGTCCCTCGATTGCCTTTACCGGCACTTCTCCCATTGCTGGTCCAGCGGCGAAACGGTCAGACGGCTCATCGGGAGATTCGCCCTCCCCGATTACCGTCCCTCGATTGCCTTTACCGGCACTTCTCCCATTGCTGGAGCAGCGGCAAGAAAGAATGCACAAGGAATTGTTGCTATATGCGTTTGAAAAGGTCAGTGTTTGCGCCAAATCACCGGCGGAACGTATTCCGTGGACTCCGGAATTGGGCGGATATGACAAGGCCGGCCGCCATCAGGTTGGTCAGCATGAACGACCCGCCTTTCGAAACAAACGTCAGCGGAAGACCGGTAATTGGTAGGAGCCCCATCGACATGCCGACATTGATAATTACATGACTCGCATACAGGGTCATTACCCCGCAGATGACCAACGAGCCCGCAAGGTGTTCGCTGTCGGCGGCTTTTGTCAAACCGCGCACGATTAATAAAATGATCAGAAGGAGGAAAATACCGCATCCCAAAAATCCCCACTGCTCGGCAAGAACCGAAAAGACGAAATCCGTCTCGACCTCCGGAAGAAACTGGAGACTGCTCTGTGTCCCCTGCCCCCAACCATGACCCCAAAAACCGGCCGATCCGATTGCGATTTTCGATTGATTGAGGTTCCAGTTAATGTTCTGGGGATCGAAGGATGGGTCCATATAACCGTAGATGCGATTTTTCCAATGGAGCGGTATCTTCTCCCACAATGACAGAGCAAATAAACGCATGCCGATATACGATCCGATATTCGCCAGACCGAATGTTCCGAGTACCGGCCACGTGACTTCTTTGACAATCGCATAAATCAACACGCCACAGACAAGAATCAACCAGACCAGGAAATACAGGGGATGAACCCATATCCCAAGAAATCCGAGAAACGGTGAAAAAAGGAGTACGAAATACACCGGATGCAGTCCCGCAACATACATCAACACCAGCGTAATCGGCGCATAGACCATTGCGGTTCCCATATCCGGTTCCGCCAGCACGAGGACAGCGGGAATCGCTCCGATCAACAGCGGCTCGAACAATCCCCAAAACCCTTCGATATGGCCATCCCTCCGCGCCAAACGGTGAGCTAGAAACAGGACGGTAAAAACCTTCATGAACTCCGACGGCTGAAACCCGATGGGCACACCGGGAATAAAGATCCAGGAATGAGCGCCTTTGATTTCTCTTGAAAAGAGAGCAACGACAAGAAGCCCGAGACCGAGGAAATAGAAAAACCATGAGAACCGCAACAGCGTTTCTATTCGAAAAAGAAGGCAGAATGCAATCCCCGTGAAGCCGATCAAAACCCAAGCGCTTTGACGGACCCAGAGCTGCTCCATACCGGTCCGTTCGTGGGTAGCGCCCGCAAGGATCAAGAGTCCCATCACGGTCAATACCAGCACATTAAAGAGAAAGAGCCAGTCTATTTTATACGATAGTCTTGTGTCCACCGCTCAGATAAAACTCCAGAAGTTCCTTTGCCAGAGGCGACGCCGACTCGCCGCCGTGGCCGCCATGCTCCAACAGAGTGACTACGACGATCTCAGGAATCCGGTCTCCGTATTCAGGACCGTCGACCGGTCCAAAACAGACATACCAGGCGTGGGGTTCTTTCGTGGCTACCTCCGCCGTACCGGTTTTTCCCATCATGGGAAATCCCTCGATCTTGCAGCGTCGTCCGGTGCCGTTGTAGGCATTCACTACTTCCCATATTCCCTGGCGGACCAGTCGCCAGGCCTTTTCCGATGCCTCGATGGTCCCGAGCACCTTGGGTTGAATCGGTTCAACCTGTAGCCGAGGCGAAGTGGATTGAATCACTCCGGCCGCGACCTGCGGCTGATAGATCGTGCCTCCGTTCGCGACCGCGGCGATGGCGGCAGCGGTCTGGAGAGGCGTTACGAGTATGTCGCCTTGGCCGATAGAAGCGTTAATTGTGTAGCCCTCATACCATGGTTTGCCTCTGGCTTTGAACAGGGCGCGCGAGGGGAACGGCTCCGCCTTCTCGTACGGCAGATCGACTTGTGTGGGCATCCCCAGGTGGAATTTTCGCGCCCAGTCGGCGATCTTTGTAATCCCCATTCGTTGTCCGGCCATTTTATAAAAGAACACGTCGCAGGAGATACGCAGAGAATTCACCAACCCCGTGCGTCCGTGACCGTACCTGCGCCAGCACCGCCAGATCTGATTCCCGCCGAAGGGAGCGTACTGCCCCGAACAGAACACCTCGGTGTTCTCGTCGACAATCCCCTCGTCCACGAGACCAAAGGACTCGAAGATCTTGAATACGGAGCCCGGCGCATAGAGTCCTACGACCGCACGATGTGTCAGCGGTCGATTATCGTCGTTCCAGAGGCGCCCGAGGTCCTGGCGGTATGTGTTTGGATCGAAACGGGGGCTGCTGGCCATCGCCAGGACACCCCCTGTCCGGGGATCGAGCGCGATTATTACACCGTGGGAGGCTCCAAGGATCTCTTCCGCTTTGCGCTGCAGGCCGAGATCGATATTCAGGACGACGTCCTGCCCCTGTTGAGGCGGGGCTTCCACACGAAGGACATTTCGCTGCCGTCCGAAACTATCGAGTTGAACGATTTGAACGCCGTCTTTCCCTCGAAGGGATTCCTCATACCCGAGTTCCACACCCCGCTTTCCTATTCGGTCGCCCTGTCTATAGCCACGGTCACGCCATTTGTCGAGACGATCGCGGTCGATTTCGCCGACATAACCAAGGACATGGGCAGCCAGGTCGCCGCAGGGATAATCCCGTCCCGGCACTCTTTCCGTGACGATCCCCGGCAGTTCGATGGACCGTTCTTCGACCGCGACCATGGTTCGGAAAGGAATTCCCTGAACGATCAGCCGCCTTCCTTTTCGGTCCGGTGGTTTTCTTGTCAGGTTCCTGCGAAGAGTTTCTTCCGAATACCCCGTGATTTCCGACAGGCTGACCAAGAGACGGGAGAGTTCTTCCGGTTCGGGAATACCTTTGTCAAGCAGGAGGTTGTAGTTCCATACGTCCTGGGCAAGGATATCGAGGTTTCGGTCGAGAATCGAACCTCTGCGGCTGGCGATCTCGACTCGTTTCTCGTAATTCTGAATGGATTCCTTGCTGTATCGTTCGCCTTCGAGGAATTGTAATGTCCAGAGGCGGAAAATGAGGATGGAGACGACGAGCGATACGCCGACGGTTACCCGTCGAATACGAAGAATAGCTTCCTCGGAAGGAAGTCCGCCGCCTGTGTATGAGCGTTTTCGTCTCATATTCTCGCAGGTCCGAACATGCTTCGCCGTTCCGGAGTGCGACGAAGCCGCCAAATAATCGGAAAGAAAATACCGTCCAACACGATGCCCGCGACAGCGTCGCCGAATATCCGTGTCTGCGCTACATCGACCGGCCACCGAGAGAGCCAGATGACCGATTCCGCCGCCCGGAGCAATATCGATGCGAGTATCGCCAGAAAGATCTGACTGGCCAGATAATCGAACCACATGATAGTCATCATTCGGCGTGCCAGCAGAACCAAGAGCAGCCAGATGACCGCATGGCCGCCCAGGATTCCGTGAAGGCTGGCGTCCCATGCGATTCCGGCGAGAAACGCGAGAGTCGGCACTTGATAATCGTCATGGCGGACGGATTCACACAGAAGCCATAAGGCGATGAACTGAGGCCGAGGCATGCCCGGCAGAAAGGTGTGCCACAACATATCGGCAACGAACGCTATGATTCCGCCGACCCATAGCTGCATCAGCCCATTTCCTCATCGCTGTCCGCTCGGGAGAACTCCGGCGGACCAAGCAATTCCATCTCTTCTCTTCGGTCGATGCCCAGAAGAACTAAGACTTCATAGATCCGCCGCCCATCCACTTCCGGTTCGACCCGGTACACTTCCTCTTCGTTTTGCACCTCTCCCTGTATGCGTCCGACCAAAAGGTTCGCGGGGAATACGCGGCCGACGCCTGATGTAAATACGCGGTCGCCTTCATCCGGCAGAACTTCCGTTCCCGCAGTCGGAAAAAGATCGGTCATGTTCAAGGCACGTTCTTTGGGGTTGCCCCGCACCAGGGCCTCCAGGGGTTTCCCTTCAACACGAACGCCTACCGCACTTCCGTAATCGTTGATGAGCATAACGCGCGCCGTTGTTTTGAATACGCGCTCGATTCGTCCGACCAGTCCTTCTTCGCCGGAAATAACGGGTTGATTCACTGCGACACCGTGTTCGCTGCCGCGGTTGATGATCACGGCCTGCGAATAGGCCAGGTCGCGGTTGATGACCAACGCCGGAAGAGCATGAAAGCTCGTTCTATCGGGCAAATTGAGGAGATTTCGAAGGTGATCTACATCTGCGGCGGCGATGCGGAGTTCCTGGTTTTCACGCCGAAGCCGCTCCACTTCATCCCGCAATTCAATCAATTCTTCACGAGCGCGAATCGCCGTGTCGATGTTGTCGCTCACGTCCACAAGCCACGCGCGTGTACCCTCGAGGACGCGAACAGGGCTGCTCATCAATCGTGTCAAGCGGTTTTCCATCCAGCCGCTTTCCTCGATTTTCCAGCTGGCCACACTAACAATGGCGACGATCAACAACACCACAGTGTAGGTCGTCGGATTCCAGAGTCGGAATTTCCTTCGACGTTGCGGCGGTGTAATCGGTTGGAGGATCATAAGCCGACCTCAAACCATTCTCTGCGTTGCAATGGAGGAAGAACAGGGCCTTCGTTCAGGCGAAATCAATAGCCGTCCGCCGAGGTGTCGAGAACCGTTCGGAGCGAATCGATCTCATCCAGCGCCTTACCCGTTCCCCTCGCAACGCAGGTTTCGGGATCGTCCGCCAGATGTGCGGGTAGCCCGGTCTCATCCGAGATAAGCCGGTCGAGTCCGCGCAACAAAGCGCCGCCGCCCGCGAGCACGATCCCCCGTTCCATGATATCGGCGGCCAATTCCGGGGGCGTTTCTTCCAGCGTTACTTTTACCGCCTCTATGATAGCGCTTACCGGCTCCTGGAGACATTCCCGGATCTCGTCTGCACTGATTGCGACCTCTTTTGGGAGACCTGTCACAAGATCCCGGCCCTTGATGTTCAACCCTGTCAAAGAATCGTCTTCGATTTTACTCGCGGACCCGATGCGTATTTTGATTTGTTCGGCGGTTCGTTCGCCGATCATCAGGTTGTACGTTCGTTTCACGTATTGGATGATCGAATCGTCCAATTCGTCCCCGGCGACTCGCACCGAGCGGGCCACGACAAGACCCGACAGCGAGATCACCGCCACTTCCGTGGTGCCTCCGCCGATGTCGACAATCATGTTCCCGGAGGCTTCGGCAACGGGAAGCCCGGCACCGATCGCCGCCGCCATCGGTTCCTCGATCAGGTACACCTCGCGCGCTCCGGCGGTCATTGCCGATTCTTTGACTGCGCGGCGCTCGACGCTGGTGATGCCGGAAGGAACACAAATGACGATGCGGGGATTCACCATCCGTGTGCGGTTATGAACCTTGCTGATGAAATACCGGAGCATCGCTTCGGTAACCTCGAAATCTGCGATGACTCCGTCTTTCATGGGCCGGATCGCGACGATGTTCCCCGGTGTTCGGCCGAGCATGTTCTTGGCTTCGCTGCCGACAGAGAGAACTTGAGTCGTTCCCTTTACGATTGCGACAACGCTCGGTTCACGAAGAACGATGCCTTGGCCTTTCACATAGACCAACGTTGTCGCGGTGCCCAAATCGATACCGAGATCCCTGGAGAATACGCCTTTGAGACGAGAAAAGAGCATAATCGTATCTAATCTTCCGTTTATTCCATAAGTTAGAGTCTTTCAGTGCTTGTTCAACGGCAGCATGGACGACTCAACTCCTGATTCTACAGGTAGCTAGAACAGATTTCAAGCATTTTTTGCAGAATTGGAACATTTTTTGTCAGAGAATAACCTGCTCGCACGGAAGTGTGCAACAGATCTCAGTAGAGCATTTCCTCTGCCAAAAGCCCCCAATCTGAAGAACTTCGGCTTTGAGAATCGTCCAAAACCGCCAGCACCAGAGGACTTCAAAAGCTGTTCTAGGATAGCGATTCCGTCATGCACAAGCAAACGATCCGCATAGGTCTTTGGTCTTTCTGTTTTGTGTTGAGTCCGGATGAATCTGGAACTCGAGCGATTCATTCCGCCTCCGGACTGGTTCTTTTCATTCGAGAAAGGCCTCGATTGCAAGATGCCGGGTTGTGGAGGTCTTGCAGGCAGAGTCTATCGACTCCATCATGAGACGAATCAGCGGGAGACTCGCGGGGTAGCTCGGTGTATAATGAATGCTCATTCCGTCCGCCAGGATCCCTGTTTGCCCTGTTGATCCTGTTGTAATTCCCGACTGAGGAAATCATCGAATGAACAGCGAGAATCAACTTGAGTTCATCCCTCACGCTTTCGGCCTGGAGCTGTTTTATCCGCCCCTCGGGCTTCCGGATAACGCGATGCGGGAGGTTTACCTCGAACTGGCGGGTCGGTGCCGATTTACAGAATTCCGTCAGCTCGGCGAGAGACAGGGGGCGCGGTATGCAGAGGGCAACAACCGGCATTTGACCATTGTTCACGATCGTCTCGTTTACAGGGATGAATTCACCCAGTCCACGTTTTCCGGATTTCTCGAAGACATGATGGCGGTGCTTCCGGTTGTCCGTGCAAAACTATCGATGCCGGTTTGGCTTCACTGCAAGGCGATCATTGAATTGCTTCTACCGTTCCAGGGCGAGAAGAACGCCGTTGAGTTTTTGGCGAATCGCTGTCTACGACCGGTTGTCGGGAATCTGCCGCTTTTCAGCCGCCCGACTTCCGGCCTGGGAATTCGGCTTGTTTTCCCTCCCAACGACAAGAAACATTCGACGTTCCATCTGCGGATCGAACCGTATTATCGCGATCCAAAAATGTTTTTTATCGAGAATCGTGCACAATTCTACGATCCCGTTGTGGATACCGAACAGATGCGTCCGCTTCTCACAGAAGCGTATGAGTTTATTAAAGCGGAAGCGGGACCGTTCATTTTGGCGTGCGAGAATTCGTGATGCCTCCAACCGATGGATTTTTTGTTACCGGCACGGATACCGAAGTCGGAAAAACCGTTGTCAGCGCCGTCCTTGCGTATGGCCTGCAAAAGCGGGGCTGCGATGTCGGTGTGATGAAACCGGTCGCGACCGGCGCCCACCGCCGGGACGGGGAATTCGTTGCCGACGACACTCTTATCCTTCACAAGGCTGTCGGAGGCGCCCAGCCGATATCAGAAATTACTGCGTCCTCCTGTACATTCGAGATGCCCGCGTCTCCTCACCTGGCGGCGGAAATGGAGAACAGGCCAATCCAAAAAGAACTGGTGCGCGCCTCGTTTGAATCATTGACAAAAAAGCACGCATGTATGATCGTTGAAGGAGTCGGAGGCCTATTCGTTCCGATACGGAAAGATTGGATGGTTTTCGATATGGCGCAGGAATTTGGACTTCCCCTTGTAGTTGTTGCGCGCTCCGGGCTTGGTACGCTGAATCACACGCTATTGACGGTGGACGCGGCCCGCACTCGCGGTCTGACTATTGCCGGGATTGTGTTCAATCGCACAGTAGCGGGTGAGAACGGCTCCCAGTCATCCTGGACACCGATCGAACGCGATAACATGGTCACGATCGAAAGCCTCGGTTCCGTCAAGATTCTCGGGGCGATACCCTATGTCCCCGGTTTAACAACGCTCGAACCCGCCTCCATGTATGACCGCGTGGAACCCTATATCGATTGGAACACGATTGGACGATGGCTTCAGTGAATACACCGTTTTCCTATGAACAACTCGCTGAATGGGATCAACGCTATGTTTGGCACCCATTTACGCAGATGAAACAATACGCAGAAGTTGAGCCACTGATTATTGAACGTGGGGAGGGCGCTTTTCTTTTTGATACGGAGGGAAACTCGTATATCGACGGCGTGTCCTCGTTATGGGTCAACGTACATGGACACCGACGGCCGGAAATCGATGCCGCGATCCGCGATCAACTCGACCGACTTGCTCACTCGACATTGCTCGGTCTCGCGAATGTTCCATCGATTGTATTGGCGAAGCGCTTGATTGAAATTGCTCCTCCGGGTTTGGAACATGTCTTTTATTCCGACAACGGCTCGACTGCCGTCGAAGTGGCACTCAAAATCACGTATCAATACTGGCGGCAGACCGATCCACCGAAGCCGGAACGGTCTCGGTTTCTTGCGTTTTCGAGCGCCTATCACGGAGATACTGTCGGCTCGGTCAGCGTGGGTGGGATCGACCTGTTTCATGCCGCCTATCGTCCACTTTTGTTCGAAACCCTACGAGCCCCATATCCGTACTGCTACCGCTGCCACTTGAACAAGAATTATCCCGACTGCGAAATGGCTTGCCTTGAAGAGGTCGAGGAACTTTTCCACCAAAATAAGGATATTCTTGCGGGAGTAGCGATCGAACCACTTGTTCAAGGGGCCTCCGGGATTATTACAGCGCCGAGCGGTTTTCTGAAACGAATTCGGGAACTATGCGACGAATGTGGTGCTCTTTTGATTGTCGACGAAGTAGCCACCGGTTTCGGAAAAACCGGCACCATGTTTGCGTGCGAGCAGGAAGATGTTGTGCCCGACCTCATGGCACTGGCGAAAGGGATCAGCGGCGGGTATCTCCCCCTGGCCGCTACGCTGGTTACAGAAAAGGTCTACCGTGCATTTTGGGCCGATTACGGAGAAATGAAGACCTTTTTTCACGGACATAGTTATACGGGCAATCCGTTGGGCTGTGCTGCCGCGCTCGCAACGCTTGACCTATTCGAGAAGGAAAAGACTCTCGAACAGCTCGCTCCGAAAATCAAGTATTTCTCGACTCTCCTCCAAGAACTGAAGGCGCTTCCGCATGTCGGAGATATTCGGCAGCGCGGAATTATGGTCGGCATCGAATTGGTTCGCGATAAAGTAACGAAAGAACCTTACCCATGGGAAGAAGCGATCGGCATTCAAGTCATCCTGGAAGCAAGAAAGCAGGGCGTTATTATTCGTCCTCTCGGAAATGTGATTATTCTCATGCCGCCTTTATGTATATCAGAAAATGAATTGGAGAGACTTGTGCAAGTTACGGCGAAATCCATTCACACGATTTGTGGAGACTAGACCCTATGGTTGCAAAAACGAGAAGAGGCCGGCCGAAAACGCCGTTGGAAAGCCGCATGGATAAAGGCGAGAAGAGATGTTTATGAATATTTGAGGACCTGAGGAGAAAAGCACCGGCAGTGCGATCCAGATGCCCCCCCTCCGACTCCCCCCGTGAACGGGGGGAGAGATTTGGAAATGTTGGCAGGAGGAGTCAGTTTTGCAACGTTAGGGTAGACCATTATGGACAGAATCATCATCAACGATATACGCGTAGACGGTAGGCACGGTTATTCCCATGGTGAGCAGAATCGCCTGCAGCCGTTCCGGATCGACGTCGTTGTTATGGGGGATTATTCCAAGGCGGGACAAACAGACGATTTGAAGATGACGTTCGATTATCGAAGTATTATCAGTATGGTTCGGACAGTCATTGAAGGGAAGCCGGTTTATTTATTGGAGACGCTCGCGGAGCGTATTGCCGCGGAGATTCTTCAAGTTGAATTTGTGGAGAAAGTGCAGATTAAAGTGACAAAAGTGACTCCGCCGATCGAGAATTTTGATGGGACTGTGGCGGTGGAGATAGTGAGAGAACGGGGGGTAGGAAGACCCTCACCCTACCCCTCTCCCGGAGGGAGAGGGAACTTATGATTTCAGTTAGCCACTTTTTGCCACCCCGTCACACTTCGGGGCGGAAACGAAGCGACAGGAAGCGAAAATAGCTTTAAGTTAACCCTATGGTTGCAAAAACGAGAAGAGGCCGGCCGGAAACGCCGTTGGAAAGCC
>CAZTDD010000168.1:0-12009 GCA_964612675.1 uncultured bacterium | reverse complement strand
TTTGATCCTGACTAAAAAAAGAATCCCGCAGGCCAAAATGACGAATTTGGGCTAAAATCGGCAGTTGAAACCCGAGCGCGGTTCCTGAGCCCGTCGAAGGGCCGCACGGGTATTGGTGATCGGCCTTTCGAGAAGTTCAAGAACCGATCACCAAATGGGTGACAGATAAGGATGATCACTACTTGTGAAACACGAACGGTTTGCAGCCGCCATACTGTTTTCAACTGCCGAATTTAGGATGAAGCGGTCCGATGCCGCCTGACAATCGTGTATCAACTTACTTCCGGAGCGGAGCCCGATCTACGCGACATCATCGAGTTACCCCACCACCGCCACAATCACCGGAGCCAAAACCAGGGCGGGCAAATAATTCGCAATAGGGAGCTCCTTGATTTCGAGAAGCAAAAGACCGTTTCCGAGTAAAATGATTCCTCCAGCACTCGTCATTTCCGCCATCATCGGATCGGTGATGACCTCCGATATCGCAAATGCAAACAGAGACAGACTTCCTTGGTAGATCACGATTGTGAACACCGCCAGGAAAACCCCGATCCCGAGCGCTGATGCCAACGCCATGCTCGAAAACAGATCCAACGTAGACTTGATTGCCAGAAGGTGATAGTCGCCTTTCAGCCCATCTTCAATACAGCCCAGAATTGTCAGCGGGCCTACACAGAACACCAAAGAAGCCACCAGAAAACCACGACTTACATTCCCTCGGCTGCGAATAAACTTGAATCGTTTCTCAAACCAAACGCCGACATTGTCCAGAAATTGCTGAATACCAATAGCCTCCCCGACAATCGTTCCGACCAGCAGCGCACCCAGCGGAATCAGGATGTTCTTCGTTTCGAGTGCGTTCTGGACTCCGATGAACAGCGTAAACAGCCCCAGAACGTGAAGGACGCTTTTCTGTGTCTTCTCCGGGAGACGCTCGCCGGCCGCCGCGCCGGTCAGACTTCCCACTGTGACGGTGACGGTGTTGATTAAAGTACCGGTAATCATTAGAGGGGCAAATCCGAGCTTCTGAAAGGATCGAACTTCTGTTGGGAGAACCCAACTTAATCGAGCATAGTCACCACACAAAGGGTTGTATCGTCTTCCAACTCTCCGCCGAATTCGTCCGCCGCTTTCATGATATGGTCCGCCATCTCCTGACCGGTGGCCCCGATCGCATTTCGTATAACCTCGCGGAGACGTTGATAGCCCATCATCTCTCCTGCATCGTTTCGCAGCTCGGGAAGACCGTCCGTGTACATAATCAGTTGGTCGCCTTCTTCAACACGCCAACAGACACCTGCGCCGGGGGGACCGATATCCTCGAGGATGCCGAGAATACGATGCTGCGAGTAAATCGGCTCAACAACACCGGAACGTCGGGCAAGAAATGCCGGAGGATGTCCCGCGCCCGAGAAGCAGGTCTGCCGATTCTTCACATCGATCCGCAAGGCCGCCACCGTGCAGAACATTGTGGGCTCACGCATTAACGCCAAAGAGGCTTTGTTCAACGCCACAAGCAGATCGGCGGGATTCCGGTCCGCAACCGCGTAATGGGCGGCTTCGGTAACCAAACGATTCGCGACCAGTGAAGCTGCTATCCCGTGCCCACTCACGTCTCCGACGATTACATGAACCGAGTCATCCTCATGCGAACTGACCCAGGCGTAATCGCCACCGACCGAGAGAACCGGCCGATAAACCGAAACAACCTCTACACCGTTTTCCACAACACGTTCGGGAAAAAGACTCTTCTGGACACGTGCGGCCAGGTCGAGTTCATCGTCCAGCAGTGCCTGGCGGTCCTGAACGGCCCGCTGCGCATGTTTTAGATCGGATACGTCCGTCACACAAACCACCAACAGGGTCTGATCGGGGGAAACAGAAATCTGCCGGAGGCTGAACATTGCCTCGGTGGAACCGTCGTGCCCATGCGGAACAACAAACTCGAAACGACTATAACATTCACGGTCGGACGATGGTTCGGAAACAGAAAGGTGTTTCTTTAACTGAGCGTAATGTTCCTTGGAATACAGCTCGCTGAGACATCTTCCGATCAAGTCCAGAGCGGGTCTGCCACACATCTGTGCAAACCGTTGATTGACGAAGACTATTTCTTCTCTTCCCTCGAGAGCATACGCTATCAGGACTCCTTCACCCAGAATGTCGGGAATGACATAACGTAGACATTCCGGAATCTCCCCTGCGGAACCGCTGCCAAACCGACACGCAGCCAACGAACACGGGTTGTCTACGCCCTCCTCAAGGCCCTTCCTGCATAATTGACATGGACCAAAACGACACGTTGACATACTCACCGGTTCTCCTCAGAAAACATCGTCTCCGGTACAACATGGAAGATGCTGTAGAACAAAGAGTACACACCGGTCCGGCACTCAGGGTAGTCTTCCCCTTCGTACAGCATCCACAAGCACCTCATATTTCAACCCTATGCGGGGGAAACCGTTGTCGACTGTCCACGATTCGTCAACAATCCGCCAAGGAAATTGAGTGGTATAGATGATGGGGTCGCAAAAAGTCTGGGATACGGATTTCAACCCTCCTAACCTCCCCCGATCTTCGGGGAGGAAAAAGAAACGAGCGTGTCTGCAGCGGTTCATTTCAAAAGGGCCAAACTCCAGTCTCCCCCAAAGATTGGGGGAGATTCAGAGGGGGTTGACACCTCACTTCCCGCATCCCGTCGACTTTTTGCGAACCTGTCATAGCTTGAGGTAGCGCATCCCCGAAAAGACCGGTACATTGCTGGTTTTCAGGCTATTTCAACCGGCTGGACACAATCGGTCTGTCTGGTTATGCCGGTCTCGATAGGAGGACAATCACATTGGAAACACTTCATCGATCTCTCAGAAAACCCTTGATTCTTCTTTTTGTCGGCATATTCCCGGTCCTACTGAGCTGCGGCGAAAAGGGGCAAGAAGTTGACACCGATCAAGCCGGTACACCAAAGCAAATCGCTGTGGTTTCACCAACGCCCGCCCCGGTTCCCGAACCCACTCCCGCTCCCGGCGATGAGGTACGAAAACTCCGAAACGAGGGCTGCGCCGCACTCGATAATGACGACTTCAAAGTGGCGATCGGCTATTTTGAGCGTTGCTGCAAGTTATCCGACGATTCTGTGACCGACGTCGCTAACCTCGGAATGGCGCTGTACGGCGACGGTCAATTTGAAAAGGCTGAGAATCGGCTGGGGCAAGCGCTGGCCATGGATCCGGACAATCCAACCATTCTGTACCACCTCGGTCTTACATACAAAAAACTGCAAAAACTCGAAGAAGCAGTCGACACGTTCCGAAAACTCATAGCCATCGACCCGACAGATGCGACCACGTTTTATCAACTCGGGACCGTCCTGGACCAACTCGGCCGCATGGAAGAAGCGGAAAGTGCGTTCAAGCAGACCATCGAACTCGACCCAATCCACGCCAGCTCGTACTACCGGCTCATGGCGCTGTACCGCAAGCAGAAGCGGCGCGACGAAATGAAGTCCGCTATGGAAGCATTCCAAACCCTTCGCAAAACCGTCCCCGATTCGAAACGATCCGAAAAGGAACTCGAAAAAGGCAAATATTCCGGTGCGATCTGGCCCAGCTTCGGCTCGGAAGGTGCGCCTCTTGTGGAATCTCCGCGTACGTACTTCGTAGAGATCACATCCCTTCTCCAACCTTCCGCTGCGGTATTTCAGGGAGGCATTTCCGAGGGTCGTATCGCTGTAGCCGATATCAATCGAGACACCTGGATGGACTTTCTCATTGTGGCCCAAGGCGCTGGAACCGATCCTTCGTCCATCAGATTGTACGAAAACCAAAGCGGTTTCCGTTTCCAGACATCGAATCTAACGGACAGTGTTGCTCAATCCGAACCCATCTCGGACGCACGGTTCGGCGATTTCAACAATGACGGGTATCGGGATCTCTTTGCGATCGGAAAAGGGGTCGCTGTGCTCGACAACCAAAACGGGCGGCCGGCGCAAGGCGAAGAAGTTGTCGGTCTCCCTCACTCTGATCGATATTCCCTCGCTTTTCTCTTCGACGAAGATCACGACGGCGACCTCGACCTGCTTCTCGTCCCGTCCAACAAAGCACCGAAAACAAAGGGGCTCGCCGAACTCTATCGCAACGACGGTAGCCGTCATTTCAGCGATGTCACTCAGATCGCCGGATTGCCCGGGACGGATGACGCAACGGTGAATGATGTTGCCTTTTTGGATGCCGACATGGATGACGATATCGATTTTCTGTTGGCGACATCTCGCGGTCCCCTGCTCTTCTCGAATTTGCGCCAGGGACGGTTCGAAAATGCGACTCAAGAGGCGGGGCTTTCCGTGTTCGGCCCCGCGCAGGCATGCGATGCCGCCGATATCAATCATGACGGACTTCTGGACATTGTGTTGCAGCAAATGGAAGGCTGCGTCGTTTTAGTCAATGCGGGCCCGGGAAGGTTCGCACACATGGATCAGCCTGAAGGACTCGCACATCAGACAGCGGGTACGTCGGTTAGCGATTTGAAACTGTCCGATCTCAACGGAGACGGAAACCAGGATCTGCTGGTGATCGCAACGACGGAGACCGAGGATCGGAGCCCTCTGCGTATCTTCTTCGGCAACGCCGGCGGTGAGTTTACAGACCGGACCGACCAGGTCATCCACGTCTCGCCGGATATGGACCTGTACGCCTGCGCGGTCGAGGATCTCGATCGGGACGGAGACCCCGATTTGGTTTTGTTGGATCGGAATGCCGGACTGCGCATGTTCCGTAACGACACGCAGGGAGCCCGGTGGGTCTCGGTCATGCTTCACGGGACAAAGAATTGTACCGAAGGTATCGGAACCAAAGTCGAAGCGAAAGTCAGAAACACCTATCAAAAAATCCTGGCCGAACGAGAATTGGTGCGCTTCGGGATCGGCGGCATGGGCGGAGTCGATGTGGTTCGTCTGCAGTGGCCCAACGGCGTTCTACAGGGGGCGACGCAAGTCGCTGCCGGCGAGATCTTCCACGCCACCGAACGTGAGGGCGAAATTGGATCGTGTCCGTATCTCTACACATGGAACGGCGAAGAATTCGTCTTCGTGACAGACGTTATCGATACATCGCCGCTCGGTCTTCTGGTCGGACAGGATGAAGTATTTCCGCCTCGAGGTTTCGAAGTCGTTCGAATAACAAGTGATCAGCTGAAACCACGAGACGGTTCTCTGTTGTTGCGGTTCACGGAAGAACTTCGCGAGCTAGCTTACTTCGACGAAGTGTGGCTTGAGGCAATCGATCACCCGAGAGGCACGGAGGTTTATCCCGACGAGCGCTTCTCGATGCCGCCCTTCCCCAGCGGTGAGCCGGTAGTGATCGGCAAAAACGCTCGACCTCCCGTGCGTGCATACAATGCGAACGGAGAAGACGTATTAGACAGAATCAAACGGCTGGACCATCAATACCCCGATCCCGGTCAACGCATTCCGTACACAGGATTTACCGAAGGACAAACGCTCATTGTCAACCTTGGCAATGTTCAGGAGAAGGATCGAGTCATGCTGCTCCTGACCGGATATCTGCGTTGGGGCTATTCGAGCAGTCTGTATGCGATCTCCCAGGACAAGCAGGTTCCCGGGCAGTGGCCGTCGTTTTCCGTAATAGACCGCGACGGTACGTGGGAAGAAATCCTCCCGAACTACGGGTTTCCCGCGGGAAAAATGAAAACCATGCTCGTCGACTTAACCGGCAAGTTCCCAACTTCGGACTGCCGCGTGAGAATCGAAACGAACATGGAGATCTATTGGGATCGCATTCTTGTCGACAATTCCTCCGACCTACCGGAAATCCGACGGAACCGCACACCGCTCACAGCGGCCCATCTGCACCCGCGCGGTTACTGCAAACAGAGAATCGTCGACGGCAGGGCGTTGTCGCTGCCTGACTATGACAACTATGATCCCGTCTCCCCATTCCCGCTACAGGTCGGTCACTTCACTCGCTACGGTAATGTGACCGAGCTACTTCAGACGGCGGATGACGATCTCGTTGTCTTTAACCAAGGGGATGAAGTGGCGATAGCCTTCGACAGCTCGGCATTGCCCGAAATACCCGAGGGATGGAATCGCACCTATCTTGTCCATGTTATGGGCTGGGTGAAAGACGGTGATGTCAACACAATCGCCGGTGCTACGGTCGAACCGATGCCGTTCAAGGACATGAAAGAGTATCCATACTCGGAACGAGATATCGTCGCAAAGCAAAGCAGTCACCAAACCCGACTGGTCACCGAGGTGATGCCGCCATTGGAACCGTGATCCGGTAAAGGAATCATTTGGGGAGTTTGCCAAGAAGCCGCCATATCATTTTGTGTACACGGTGAATGAATCCGAGTGGTTCCGCAAACATCAGAATACACTCGTTGTGAATCACGGAGATCCCGTTTTCTTCGCAGAATCGGACGGCATTCTCCGACTGGGAACCGAGCTGCATCCAAACCTGCTCGATACCCGCGTCCTTGGCGTCCCGAACCACTTGCTCGGTCTGGTCGGGCGGCACAATCGTCACTACGCCGCCGACCTTCTCCGGCAGTTCACCAACGCTGGGATAGCACGGCTCATTCTCGACACGGTCTGCACTGGGATTGACCGGATACACACGATAACCTTTCGCCTTCAACTCTCGAAAAACCACGTTGGCGAACTTCTTGGTATGTCGAGAAACCCCGGCAACGGCTAAAGTCTCTTGAGCGAGAAAATCGTCAACGGCGGCCCTGGTTGTCATACAGAATCGTCCCTTTGAAAGCCCGACGGATATGCCATTATGGTAAGTAGACAATCGGTTCCCCGCAACAGGGAACCCAAGGATTGCTTTTATAAACCTGTTTTCGAGGCTGGACTCCCGGGGCATTTCGTTGCGATAATGAACGCTACTATGGACACACCCGAACACACCGAGCAAAACGCGTCGCGCCGAGGCAAGAAGATCCTCTTCATTGCAGGGCTTGTCGTCTACTTTCTCGGCCTGTATCTGCTGACTTTTGTGAACAGCATGGCGGATAATTGGGCGGGTGTCGTAGCGCCCCTCTGTATTATCGGCGGATTGGTCACGATTTTCGTGAGCCTGGTCCTTCGGCCCGGCGAATCGCCGAATGAAGAAGACTCCCCGGATGGCACCCCTGCAGCGTAAGATAGCCCATGGCTGTGATTCATGTCCTTCCACCTGAAGTCGCCAACAAGATTGCGGCGGGCGAAGTCGTCGAACGCCCGGCATCCATCGTCCGCGAACTCCTCGACAACGCGATAGATGCCGGTGCCAAAAGAATCTCCGTCGAAGTGGAAGACGGGGGCCTTTCGCTCATACGTGTGACCGACAACGGCAGCGGAATGTCGGCCGAGGATGCCAAACTCTGCACCCAACGCCACGCAACCAGCAAGATTCAGTCTGCAGAGGATTTGGAGTGTATCCTTACCAAGGGATTTCGCGGCGAGGCCCTGGCCTCTATCGCATCCGTCTCAAATCTGAAGCTGATCACCAGGCAATCCAACGACCGGGAAGCAACCCGGATCGAAATGGAAGGCGGAATAGAAACCGCAAGCGGCCCCGCAGCGTCGCCCACGGGAACAACGGTCGCTGTATCCGATCTTTTCTATAACACCCCCGCCCGGAAAAAGTTCCTCAAGAAACCGACCACGGAAATGGGACATATCTGTTCCGCGGTCACCTGGCTCGCGCTTGCCCACGAGGAAACTCACTTTACACTCACGCACAATCGCCGCTCCGTATTGGAACTCCCCGGGGTCTCGAATCGCGCCGAGCGCATCATGAGTCTGTACGGACGTGAAATGATTAATGAACTCCTGCCCGTGTCGCTCGATACACCACGCGTTTCCGTCTCCGGGTTCATATCGCGACCGACCGCCACACGGAACAACGCGCAACACATGTTTACTTTCGTGAACGATCGCTATATCCGCAACAAAACCATCCATCGCGCGCTGATGGATGGCTATCGCAATATCCTGCCGACCGGACGCTATCCCATCGTGTTTCTTTTTCTTGAGTCGGATAGCAGAACAATCGATTTCAACGTCCACCCCACGAAACAGGAGGTGCGATTCTCCAATGAGGACGCAATCTTCTCGGCCGTGTACGGTGCTGTGAAACAGGCGTGGGAACAGTCGCCGGTACAGGAAACTCCTCCCGAGCCGGAACAACCGTCAATTTCATCTCCTCCACCGAAATGCAGCGGACCGGTTATGCCTGGAACTCGGCATCCAAAACCATCGGGCCATGCCGCGGATGTTCTACACGCAACCCACAAGCTCCTCAGGCCGGATACACAGTCTCAAGGAGCAAGCCACCAGCCACGAGCAGAAGCTGGGGCTCCGCCGGTTTCCACTCCGCCGACACAGTCAGTCTTCGAGTCACAGTCCGCACCAGACCCTACAAAAGAACCGGATACACCGAGTCACCCGGAATCGACGCAATCCCCAGCCATCGAAGCCAAATCGATGAGCCACGATCTATTCACAGCCTCTTCGGTAGACCGAGCCCCTGACCTGACTGCCAAAGCCCAATTCGCTCGAAGCTACATCCTCGCGGAGGGAGAAACCGGCCTGTTTATCATCGACCAGCATGCGGCGCACGAAAGAATCCTCTTCGAACAGTTCCTCTCGCAATCGAAGCGAGGTCCCCTGCCCTCCCAGCGTCTCCTTTTCCCAACGACGGTGGATCTATCCCCGGCGGAGATGGAGACCGTCTCGAACGCCGTGGACGTGTTTGGACGACTGGGACTGGAGGTGGAAGAATTCGGGCCGAACACCTGTGCGATTCGATCGATTCCAAGCGATTTGAATATGGAGTCCGCCGAGGAATTTCTGCACGATCTCTTGGCCGAGATAGAACACGACGGCAACACAACCGAAAAGACTGAACGGGCGTTACACACTCTCGCCTGCCGGGCCGCAGTCAAGTTCGGCGACCCCCTCGACCGACAGACTATGCAAAATATAATAGACAGACTTCGCGAAGTGCCCCGGCGCGACTTCTGCCCGCACGGCAGACCGGCGGTGGTACATCTGTCCGATGAGGCATTAAGAAAGGTATTTCGGAGAGGATGAAAACGAAAGAATTTGACTGTGTCGAAATGAAACGCCGAGGTTCACTCAGGGTTTACGAGCAATTGAAGAATATGACGGTTGAAGAACAGATCGCATTCTGGCGGGAACGGAATCAGCGATTCCGACGTGACCAAGAGGAGCCAGGGAAAAAGAAAGAGAAAGTAGAGGCAAATCTTCGCGGAGAAGAGAGCTAGCGACGTGGACCAAGAAATTCGAAACTGTATCCCGAAGTTCATTACCGAATAAAAAAGGAAACTCAAGATGAAGACACACCATCCCACCAGCGTACAACGCAGAACATTTCTCCAAGGGGCCGCTGCGATGGCGGCGGGCGCTCCAGCGAGCGTGGCCCTCTTCAAAAACACAGCGCACGCGGAACCGACAGCACCGAAATGGGGGCATGGCAAAATGAATGTAATCGTTATCGTCGCCGACAGCCTGCGTACCGACCATGTGGGTTGTTACGGCAGCAAGGTCAAAACACCGAACATCGACGCCTTTGCGAAAGACAGCGCGCAGTTCACCGAAGCCTACAGCGAAAACCTGCCCACTCTTCCCTGCAGAACCGCTTGGTGGACCGGACAGCATCTCTTCCCACAGCGCGGCTGGCAGCCATTCACCGACAAAGATCTCCTGATCGCCGAGGTCTTATGGGAGCATGACGTTGCAAGTGCGTTGGTCACCGACACCTACCATATGCACAAACCGGTCTATAACTGCGGGCGCGGGTTCGACACCACGGTTTTTGTTCGCGGGCAGGAGTACGATCCCTGGGTGGTTGACGAATCGGTCAAAGTGGATTTCTCGGAATTGAGCCGCCTGCGCGGCGATGACAAGGACGATCTCTGGCGCAAGCGCTACACACAGTACTTCCGCAACCGCTCCCGATTTGTCCGGGAGGAAGATTACTGTGCGCCGCGAACGGTGAAAGAAGCCATCCGCTGGCTCGAATATAAGTCCCAGACGCAGAAAGAAAATCTGTTCCTCTGGGTCGACATGTTCGATCCCCACGAACCCTGGGATCCACCCGAACCGTACTGGAGCATGTACGATCCGGACTACAAAGGGAAAACGCTGATCGACCCCGTCCCCGGTCCGGTCGATGGGTATATGACCGACCGTGAGCTTCAGCGCACCCTGTCGCTTTATGCGGGCGAAGTCACCTTCGTCGACAAGTGGATCGGCATTCTATTGGACCGAATCAAGGATCTCGGCCTGTATGACAACTCGCTCATCGTAGTAACAACCGATCACGGCGAACCATTCGGCGATCACGGTTTCGTTCGGAAGGCCTATCCTCGCGGATATGAGGAACTGGCGTATGTCCCGCTTTTGATCCGTCATCCGGAAGGGTATGGACAAGGCAAGAAGATCGACGCTTTCGTCCAGCCGCCGGATCTATTCAGCACGATCCTCGACTGTCTGAACGTTTCCACAGAATTGAAGCTGCAGTATACCGCGCCGGTGGATCTCACGTTCCCGCAGGACGTCGTAATCAGCAGCACACCAATTCAGATCCTTGGCAAGAGTATGGTGCCGCTATTGAAAGGGGAAACGGATACTCATCGCGACTCGGTCATCACCGCCCATCACAACCATCAGTGGGTGCTGCGGGATCGCGAGTATGCGTATCACTATCATCCAAAGGGAAATCGGCCGAACGAGCTCTACAACCGCCAAACCGACCGAACAGAAAAACAGGACATTATCGCCAAGGAATCCGATGTGGCCGAGGCGATGGAGCAGAGACTGAAGACCTTTGTCGAGAAGATCACCTGACGCGAAACTCGGATGATGACATCGTCCCGAACGACTCTGGCCGCGGCAAACGCAGAAACCAGTCGCGGATCGCTGTGAGCGGACGGAACGGGTCATAATCGATAATCGCGCGGCTGTCGTTCATCTCGCCGTCATCGTCCCAGTCGTCGGAAAGCATCGCGATGTCCGCAGGAAACCCTTTTGCGAGCATCTCCTGATACGTCGCCTCATCCCAGATATTCCCTTCGGCTTTTACCACACCGGTCATCCGGTCGACCGTGATGTGGTAGTCGGTACTCGACTCGAAGCGGTTTTCCCCCGGATCGTCCGCACCCGCATCTCCGAGGTCGGGCTTGTAAATACCCATGCACAACACGGCGACTTTGTTTCCTCGGAACGTGTTCCGGCGTACCGTCGGCAAGCTCGATGCACAGGTTAGACCGTCGATCGTGTTATCGATAAAGGTGTTTTGTTCGATGACGGGGGAATCCTCCTGATCCCAAACCCCTGCATAGATGCCCTCCAGGCAGGATTCGAACACGCAATTTCTGATTGTCGGAAACGCCAGGTACGTACTAATCCCCTGAAAAGCTTTCTCGAAATGGCAGTGTTCAAAGACCGATCCGTAACCATTCACATTAAGCGTTACTGCGATCCAGGTACCCGCTTCGGCGTCTGGGTCCAGCGCTGTGAAAACGATAGGCTGATCCGCCGTGCCTTTGGCGATAATCTGTCCGCTGCAGAAGATTTCCTGGTTCTTGGCGATACGTATCGTAGTGCCGGGACGAATTGTAAGGGTCAAAGACGGTTCGATTGTCAGGTAAGAGGTTACATCGATTGTCGGATCGCCTTCGACCGATGCCCCGCTGGCCGGGGGTCCCCAGTCCATTTCATCCTCTGAGAGCTTTCCCCCGATCTCGACTGCCCCAACAGGAATACCGACAAACAAAAGACTCGTTACACAAACCATAAACAAACAAGAACGCACGTGATTTCCCTTTCTTCTGTCTCCTTCCGAGTATTCAGCCGAGTATATCGCAAAACCTCGATTCCCGAAGGCGGAGGCTACAGCGGAGACTAGTGCGATGCCCTATTCTTGACGGGACCGCAAAAAGTCCGGCGGAGTTCTTCCCCCTCTCCCTCTGGGAGAG
>CAZTDD010000167.1:0-12308 GCA_964612675.1 uncultured bacterium | reverse complement strand
CACTAATTTCGCGGAATCCGCCAATATGGAGTGCGCTGCCCCCGGCAGCGCTTTGAATTTTCATTCCTACACCTCCTGCGCTTCTCCCGACCGGATCAACGCGTACCGGAAACCAATCGGCCCTAAAAGCAGATTGATACCAATCGTGGCCATAATCAGTGTCTGCGTGGGCGGTCCCCATTCCGGAAACGCCCGAGCGACAATCGTCCCCATCGCCAACAACACACCTGCATTTGCGATAAATCCGAGCCACCCCAAATGAGCGATGCGAGTCTCGCCGCCTGTCAACCGAATCCCGGCCAACGTACCAAGCCAAAGCCCCACACACCGCACACCGGCCAACCCAAGGGCCACCGGCCATAGCCTTGCCAACGCGTCAATATCCAGCGAAATCCCCGCCAAACCGAAAAACAAACAATACAGAGGCAGGGAACACCGCTCGATCCCTGCAATCAACTCGCGAGCCCCACGGCGTGAAATGTTCTCGACAAAAAATCCCGCCGCGAGTCCCATCAACAATGTATCTAAATGGAAATCTGCACCAAGGTGCGCCATAAAGAAACAAAACCCCATAACAATTAAAGGCATCTGCCGCCAGAAATTCCTCGCACAAAGCGCAAGTCCCCATCCGAGCAAAACGCCGATTCCAATCGAGCCGCCGATCTCGATTCCCAACGTTTTCGCGAGATCGCCCGCGGAAATCGCTTTCCCTCCGAGGATCACATCGGCCAGCGTCATCACAAAACTAAACAACACAATCACCATCACATCACGGATAATCGTCACTCCCAGCACCGTCTGGGCCATTGGCCCCTTGCTTTCGGTTTCCGTAATAATTGCAATTACCACCATCGGCGAATTCGCTATCGCAAAAACACCGATAAACACAGCAATCATAATCTCCCGAATCAACATCCCATCGGTCGAAAACGGAAGCAAATCGATAACTAAATAGGCGGTACAAAATACAAGAGAAAATACAATGACGGCACCTAGAATACTGATCGTCAGGATCTCCTTGATCCGATCGCCAAGCCATTCCAGTTTCAGTTCACCCCCGGCACTCAGGGCGATCAAACTGACTGTGACGCCGTTAATGAAAAGGAGTCCCTCGGACATATCTTCGGTAACAAGGTTAAATATTCCCGGCCCGATCAATACACCGAGCAGGAGATACCCCGTAGCGCGCGGCAAACGGAGACTATGCGAAATCCGTCCGGCCACAAACGCGGTCAAAAGAACAAAACCCAGCGCCAGCACAAGCGTCGGCTGTTCCTCATGCGCACCGATCCAGCCCCCCAGACTTCGAATCGAGGCCATCAGCACCAAACACAAGAGCAAACCGATAATGTGCATGTATCTATTCTTTCGCCTCTTTTTTCAGTGCCAACCGTCGTACAGCAAGCGGAACCGCGAGCTCTCCGGCCAACGCACCGACGGTCACAATCCAGAGCAGTAAACCCGCATGACGTCCATGCTGGACACACATAAAGTCCAGCGCGATTGCAACCGACAGCGGGCCGAATGCCACAAGGCCCCATCCCACGTTTTCCGGCGATTCGATTTCTTTCGGTAGCCACCGGGCAAACACTTTCCCGCTCAGGATCTTCGTCACAATCCGCACACCCACGTAAACCGCTAACGGAATCGCCCACCACCGTTTCGGCATCGGCAAAAATGTACCCGCCATCAAAAACATGAAAAACACAATGGGACGCTCCGCCGCCGTAAGAAAATTATAAAACGTCTGTTTTCGCGCAATTGGAATATTGGCCACAATAAACCCGGCCACAAAACCAACGCCGGGGACCGCCAAATGCAGATACGCTCCCGCTCCCGAGGACAGAATCGTCACACCGAGGCACACAGCCATCGTTTCGTCGAATTTCGCTTTTGTACGCAGAAGAAAATAAAATAACAGCCCGAATCCCACGCCAAGCGAAAACGTAGCGCCGATCCAAACACTGCCCAGCCACACCGGCGAAATCGTCCCCGCCTGTCCGATAAATGCAAATAGAATAATCGCAATTGTCATCGTCGGATAATCGTCGACACCGGTGACAACCTGCAGAAACAACGCTTTTTTGCTGCGGCTTGTTCCTTTTGTATACGCGGGAAGGGCCTGAGACGAGGCCCCGGCACACGCACCCCCCAGCAGCGAAAGGCAAAACAACGTCCATCCGGAAATCCCGACGGACTGGAATACCGCAGCCAGAACGAGCGTGACCGCCGCAATGGTAAGCCCACTCTCCAAACACATGAATCCGTAAAACCGCCCCGGCACCTGACGGAACAACGAGAGATCCGCCTGCATTCCAACCAGGAACCCGACCCAGCCCAGACTGAAGATCACGAAAGGGGTCAACTCGCTAAGAATATCCTCATTGATCAACTCCAGCCCCACCGGTCCCACCAGGAACCCCACCAGGCAGAAAATGAATCCCGTTGCGAAAAAATGATCGAGCCAGGAAGGTCGCGATTTCCGTCGGTGCAGCCAGCTGCCCCCATACGCGATAAGAATTAACAACACCAGACAAATAAGTTGTCGCATATTCTGATGGCAATTGGAATCGTATTAGTCTTCGTCGGATGCTTGACGGTGCAGGCCGATGTCACTCGCGATCGGAAGAGAAAAACTGACTCCTTCGGACATTTGCCCGTCCGGCTCGACGAGACGTTCGATCAGACGCTGCGCCTCTTCCACTTTATCGGTGGGCATCGCCGACAGAATCAGGCGAGACGTTCCACCGGCTTGAAATACATCTTTGAATCCCGCAAACAAAGGAACCTGCGCGGAAATGATCTCCGCCATCCCCCGGGCGGTCAGTACTGTCGCTCCGCCGATACCCAGTTCCAAAAATCCCGTCAGGATATCCTCGACGGCATCATCGTTTTTGACAATGCAAATCAAAAGTTGATACTCCATCCGGGAAACTCCGTTCCTCACGAGGTCGAGGGGTCATCATCCTGTACGAGGATGTCAACGACTTCCTGTGGCGTCTGTGCGTTTTTCAGGGCTTCGCGGTTTGCGGGATCGCCGAGTACACGGGAGAGACGAGCAAGGATACGAAGGTGCTGACCCGCTTTCTTGGCGTCCACCGAGCAAAATGCGACCAGCCGCACCGGCTCGTCATCCGGCGTCTCAAATTCCACCGGCTCCGAAAGACGCGCGAATCCGACAAAAGACTCGCAACGCATCGGAAGCCGTGCATGCGGAATCGCTACCCCGTTCCCGATGGCAGTCCCTCCGAGAGATTCACGCTCCAAAAGCGCTCCACGCAGAACATCCGGCTCCAGGTCCCCACACTCTTCCAACATCCGCGCCGCCAAAAACTCGAGAAGCGCTTCTCTCGATTCCACATCGAGATCCAAAAACACCAATCGCGGAGTCACAAACGGTCGAAGTCTCATCGTCTTTCACCCGTAGGGTAGGATACCACATTTTTAGCACAATCCGAACGATCTCCAACTCAGCCGTACTTCCCAGTACTATCCTCCACGGAAGTCAATTCGCATACCTTGCGAGAATCCTCTCGTTCCCTCGGATCGTACCTTTTCTTTTCGCCTTCATCGGAGAAAGCAATCCTCTCGCGACGGACTCGTCCGCCGAGAGAGGATCGCCGTCTCCTCCTATTCAACGAATTTGACCTTGAGTATAGAAGCTCTCCCGGGCGAACCGTATCACAGTCCCGGACAAGTCCTCCCGCGATGCGCCTGGTGCGAGAACTCTCCAAAACATTCACTATGTCGATAAAATGCTGAAAACACACTTCCGCGATATCTTCCGGCACACGGAGAACCGTTATGTCCGTTTCAATGTACACTCCTCTGCGGCGATGCCTCCTCTTTCTGCTCCTGGCTCATCTCTCACTCCATTCGCTCAAAGCGGAAACTCAGCAAATCGCAACTGACGCGACCTTTCATGATACCGCCCGACGCCTTCGCCTCGCTATCGAGGACCTTGCCCAAACGTTCCCTTCCCAATACAACAATTCAGATCGATTCCTCCAAAAACTCCACTCTCTTGAAACACAATGTTCCACCGCTTCCGCAGAACAACTCCAGAAATACTCCGAAGAATTGCACGCTTTCCGCGAGAAAGCCCTCCTGGCGAATCCTCTCCTGCAACAGAATCCCATCCTTTTTGTAGCCCGTGATCAGTATGTATCCGATCACCACAACACCGCTACCCTGTTCCAGAACGGCGAAATCAATACCGGCAGTTTTCGTGGCGGTGGCGCAATCAAAATCCTCCATCTTCACCCGACCAGGAAAGTCGAATGCCTCCTTGAGGTGCCCGACGGGATCGCGCGCGATCCCGAACTCAATTTTGACGGTACAACAGTCGTTTTTTCAATGCGGAAACACAAATCCGACGATTATCATATCTACAAAATGAATATTGATGGAACAGGATTGAAACAGCTGACCGCTGGTTCCGAAATCTCCGACTTCGATCCAATGTATTTACCAACCGGCGAAATTGTCTTCATCTCAACCCGGGAACCTAAGCTGTGCCAATGTAATCGACACATCATGGGGAATCTATTCAAAATGTATCCGGATGGTTCTAGCATACGGCAAATCGGAAAAAATACTCTTTTCGAAGGCCATCCCTGCATGATGCCGGATGGAAGAATCCTCTACGATCGCTGGGAATATGTCGACAAACATTTCGGCCCGGCCCAGGGACTCTGGACTGTAAATCCGGACGGTACAAACCACGCTGTCTATTACGGAAATAATGCGTGGTCGCCCGGGGCAATCTTGGACGCACGGGTCGTTCCCGACACGGATCTTGTTGTCGCGACCTTCGGATCGTGCCACGACCGCCCGTGGGGAGCAATCGCGCTCGTGGATCGCAGGCGTGGCCTGGATGGCCTTGAACCTGTAGTCAAAAGCTGGCCTGCGGACATCACTCCGTACCTTCAGAGCCGACGCTTTTACGGAGACGGTACCGGGCGCGGCCATCCCGCAGGAGGACAAATCGACAATTTCACGCGAGTACCCTTGAAATATGAAGATCCCTACCCGCTTTCTGAGAAATATTTTCTCTGCTCAAAAGTCATCGAAAATGAAAGAACCGGTATTTTTCTTTTGGATGTGTTTGGAAACGAGGTCCTCGTCCATGAAGAGAAAGATACGGGCTGCTTCGATCCGATGCCTGTATCCGTTCGCCATCGCCCGCCCATAATTCCATCGCGTGTCGATTATACAAAGGAAGAAGGAACCTTCTACCTCGTGGACGCATACAACGGACATGGAATGGAAGATGTGCGCCCGGGCGCGATCGAATGGTTACGTGTAGTTGAAGCGCCGCCAAAACTCTATTGGACAAATCCAAACTGGAATGTCGATGCAACGCAGGCTCCCGCAATGAATTGGAATTGCACAAACAACAAACGCATTCTCGGACGCGTTCCAGTCGAAGAGGACGGATCGGCCTATTTCAAAATCCCCTCCGATAAATTCGTCTTTTTCCAGTTATTGGATGAGAACGGTATGATGATCCAGTCCATGCGCAGCGGCGCTATGGTCCAGCCCGGCGAGATGCTCGGCTGCGTCGGCTGTCATGAAGATCGGCTGACCTCGGTTCCCAATACCCATTTTCCCCTTGCCGCACAACGACCGCCGAGAGAACTCGATCCCTGGTACGGAGAACCGCGTCTATTCAATTATTTGACCGAAATTCAACCGATTTTTGATAAGTATTGTGTTCAATGTCACGACTATGGAAAACCCGCCGGAGAAACACTAAATTTATCCGGCGATTTGGGACTTGTGTTTAATACCTCCTACCACGAACTTCGCTCCAAATCGGCAATGCGCTGGTACCCGGATCGACCCGGCAAAGAGAAACTTCTTGTCAAAGCCGTGGACGACGGCCCGCCGGAGGTCTTGCCCGCGTATTCCTGGGGGTCGCACCGAAGTAAGCTTGTCGATGTGATCCGCAGCGGTCACAAAGATGTTTGGCTCGACAAAGAGAGCATCGACCGCATCGTCACGTGGATTGATATGAATGCTCCGTATTACGGTTCCTATGCAAGCGCCTACCCGGAGAATGTCTTCGGCCGCTCTCCGCTAAACAACGACGAAATCAAACGACTACAGGAATTGACCGGTATCGACATCGGTTCGATGGATTCGGAAACCCGCGAATCGCAGGTGAACTTCACCCGTCCCGAATGGAGTCCCTGTTTGACCGCCCTCAAGCAAGACGAGCCGGCAAAAACTCGGCCGCTGGCGTTAGAAGTTTCCCTCTCCCGCCGGGAGAGGGGTAGGGTGAGGGGCGATTCTTCGACTTCTTGCCACACCCTCAAGCAAGAAGCCGACGCGAATTATCGCGAAGCACTAGCGATAATTAACAAAGGCAAAGAACGACTTGCCGCAAACCCGCGAATGGATATGCCCGGAGCCGCTTTAATACCAAAAGACGCCGCCCGGAAAGAAAAATACAATTCACTGGTCCACGCGGAATCTGTGGCGCGCAAACGCCTTCTTGAGCGCAAAGATAAGAGCTCGCCCTAACGAAAGACTCCCAATTCTCTCTTCAATCCAAAATCCGGCGGCGCCCGGGTTTATCCCGGGCGATTGGATCTCGCCTATTCAATAAACCCGTAATACTGACCCATATAATACGGCAACAGGTAGACAGCCCCGCTGGCCAGCGTCCGCCCGTTCCCCCCGTAATCGAGCCTCCACGGGTCCGTGTTCCAATGATTGAAATGACGTTCGTCGACCGGAAGGACTTTCCCGTTCACCCGATGCCCGCGTGTGCGACGTGGCTCTTCCGTCGGCTCGACCGCCGTTTGCCGTGGCAAAAACTCGATATCGAGACGATGACTGTTCCTATGTGCCCAATCGATGCGGTCCAGCGGAAATGCCTTCAGAGTATCGACCGAATCTTCGAGCCACCCCTCCCACGGTCGGAGTGTATGCGTCCCCCAGGGATCCGTAAACTCTGAATTCATACCGTGAACTGCGTATGCGAAATTGAAAAATGGATTCATCTCAGGAAATTCCAGAATCCAATAATTATAAAACGAGAAAATCATCATATCCCGCAGCTCTTTGTTTTTTGTGTATTTGATCAAATTATAGAAGCCCATAAACGCCATCTCGTCGTCAGACTGATTACCGGAGCCGAGTCCGTACTGTATCTTCGCAACCATCGCGTTGATGTCATACGAGTGTTTTGCAATCAGTGTCCGCGATGCGACCCCGTATCGCGGATCCCCCGTTACATGCTCGGCCACAGCAAGATACGAAAGCATACTCAGCGAATTGAGCCCGCGCTCCGGATACCACCACGGGTCATGATTAAGCAATGAAGGACGAAAAATAGCCCAGCGGGTCGGCCTGCCGTCGTGGTCGATTAAACAAAACTCGTTTCGTATCAGATGGTCGGTTAGGTTTCGAACCACTTCTTCAACACGTTGCTTTTCTTCATCGGTTTCTGCAACGAGATCGTAATAGAGCGGGTAAAAGAAATAGTGTCCGTCGAGTTCATCCGAGCTCGTATCGCATTTGTACCAGTATTTACCGTCCTTTCCGAGCGGCCACCGCGGATGAATGATTTTCCACCGGGCGTCGCTGGTTTCCTTTTGTCGTTTCATCCCCTCGATGGTAAAAGACTCGTGTTGATTGGGATCCGGCTCGGTTGTCGGAATCACCGTGCGCGCAACAAATCCCAGTTGCTGTTCCACTTCGCCCCCTTGCGTTACGACGCTCAAAAACCGCAGCGCCTCAAAGGCTTCCTTCGCACGCTCTTTCGCCTTGGGATCTTTCGTTGCCGCGTACGCAAAACACTCCCCCGCGCCATACATACTTGTCCATAAACCATCATTGTCGCTGTCCGTTCGGATAACCCGGCTTTTGTCGCCGGGAGCCGGCAGATGAACTTCCGATGTATAACCGTATTCGGTTCTCTTGATATAGTTCTCGATCTCTTCTTCGTAAAACTCCGCTTTTTCAGCCAGCGTCATCGGCCTGAATTCGATATGCCCCACGCCGCCCGCTGTAGCAAACCATGCAGCGCCATCCGCGGATAGAGCAATATCGTTGACGTGATCGTGGGGCAGCCATCGCTTCCCCTGTCGGTAGGCCCATTCTCCATCGCTGTATCGAATAGCCCCTATTGTCGTCCCGAACCAAACCGATTCATCTTTGCCACACTCGAGGCTCGTGAAATTGTTGAACGGAAGACCGTCTTCACCGGTAAAGAGTGTCCACTCTCCATCGAAACATCCTACTCCCTGCTGACTCGCGAACCACAAACGGCCTTGGTTGTCGTAGTCGACGGCTTTCACTTCGCGCGGCAGCCAACTGCGATTGTCACTCTGTGGATAAAGTGATTTCCATTCGCCGCCTCGCGTCTTACTGAAAAGACCCGATTGTGCGCCGATCGCAATGTGGCCGTTCGTATTCAAACTTACTGAAAGCACCGTAGTATTCTCGCCAAGAAGGCGGATCAAAGACTGATCCAATTCGGCCTTACCGTCTTCCAGATGAAAAAGACCGTCATCGGTAGCCAGCAAGAAAACCTCGCCATCGCTCGCGACATCGCGTACGTCTTCTGTGGGAAGATCCGTCATTCGTTTCGCACTACCGCCGTCAATCGCATACATGGCATCGCCGACAACAGCTACAATTCGTCCGCCGTCCCCAGTCAGTTCACAGACATTCCCTGACGGTCCATTCGGCAGCCGTGTCCATTCTCCTTCATTGAACACAAAAATCCCATCGCTCGTGCCCGCGTAAACCGTTCCGTCATCGCCCACTAGAATCGAAAGCGTATTGGTTGTGGCAAGTCCCTCGGAGTCCGCATAGCTCGTGCTCATTTCCTGACCGAATACACCGACATCCACGCTGGGCATTCCTGAAGCATCCGTGGCGCCGCTCTGCCCGCACATGACACACGAGACGGACAACACAAACATACTCTGTAATAGTCTGCTAAACATAATCTATGCACCTTTCGCCCTTAGGAGAGTTTCCGGTCGGATAAAAAAGAAAGAGTATTCTACCTGATGGTTATCGTTTCTTCCAACGATGTCCACACTGTGAACATTCCCATTTTCGTACCGGAAACGGTATCACAGCGCGTAACAAAAGAAAGGAGGCAAATGTCGCACGCGGGTTATATCGACAATAGCGGATTTCTTCGGAACCGCATTTCGGACAGCAATCTTCACTCTCGCTCACCGCGCCGGAGTCATGCAACTTCTCCGCTGCGGCATTCTCCCTCACCGGGGAGGGCGGTGTATCCTTCTGTTTCTCACGCCATGTATGACGGCAATCCTCACACCCCCATTTTGCCTCGGGAAGCAGGAGCGGGAGAATCGCGAGAAACCAGAAAACATACGAAATAGTAATCGCACACGGAATAATGGCAAGCAAAAGAAAAAGAGTGACTGCGGCCTCGGGTCGGGAGTAGTACGCTATATTCTCCGATCCGCATCGCGGACAAACCGAGGATTCGACCTCTTCCTGTATCGCCTTTTCTGCAAAATCCTCGTCAATGCTGTCGCGTGCAAGAACATCGAGCGCGCGTTGAACGTCGGCCTTTCTTACCTGCAGTTTGATCCCGCCGATCGCATTGGAGTAGAGCCAGTCCGCGTGAACCGTCGCTTCATCGGCAAAAAACCACTCGAGCCCCGCAGATTCCAGCCGGATTTTCGCAAGTTGGGCGTCGTACAAATCCCTGAAACTGGCAATGGTAACAAGATTCTCCGTCATGATTCCCGCACCAATCAAGTGAATTCGGAGCGGGCCTCAGCCGACTGAACAATCTACCGCTTCCCGGCGGCCCATTCGATCGCCTGGTGAACCAGCTTTCGATAATTCGGGTTCTCGTACGCGTGATGGTCGTGCCCCAGTTGAATGTACGCGACCCGCGAATTCCAATACTTATGACACCACGCTATCGTTTCACTGCTCTTCGGGTGATCGGTCTTCAGTAAAGGATGAACATCGTCCGATACACGGAAACCCTTGTAGGTCTCGTCGTAAATCGTGAAATCCTCGATCCCTTTCGTGATGGGATGATCGGAATCGCACACCTCGACCTTCACGGTTTGATCGTGATCGTACGTAGACTGCGGAATAACCTCGCCGCCTTCACGGGTTTCTTTGAGAAAATATTTGCCTCCAATGATCTCTTCATATTCGGGTCGATCATTGTAACTCGCAATACAGTGATGAAGTGCGACGATCCCTTTTCCTTGCTGCAACATATCCATCGCGGCTTCGGCATCCTGCTCCGGAATGTCTTGATTCATGTCGTATAATACAATTACATCGTAGGAAGACCGTTTATTCGACTGGAACATCTGGAACGTGTTCGGATGAATCACTTCTCGATACGTGACATTCTCCATCGAATCGAACATTTCGAAAAAAGCTTCACGCTCGAAATCGTGCCCGCCGGTAACGATCAATACACGGATCGGGTCGGCTGCGAACACCGAGAGAGAAACAACCGCACACAAAGCAACGCCTGTCAAAACGGAATACCTGCTCATCTTCTTCACCTCAACGTTTTTCTATTCTACAAATGCCATGGCGGTCGACAGACCCGCCCCAGCATATCGCTAGCTTCCTCATCGTTTAGAATTGTCTCATTTTCTGCGTCCCAGCGGATGGGACGTCCCACGCGGTACGAAATATTGGCCAGATGCCCTGGGATGCTCGCAAGATGTCCCGTTTCCACGTCGGCGTGTGGTTTCTGACGACTTCGGACGCAGTCGATGAAGTTCTCCTTGTGAGGAATCTCCATCGGAGCCCCATCCACCATGACCGGCTCCGTCGGAGCGTCTTCCGTATAGATGCGATATTCCCGTCGATTGATAAACAACGAGGCCTCCGTGCCGTAAAACTCGATTCCATGGTCCATATCGCTCGTAACGGGCCGACTGTTTGCCTGACGAAGGGAATAGGTCAATACGTAATTCGGACACGTGAAAACCACTTCTGCTGTGTCCGGCGTCTCGCGATTGTCCCGGTAGACATAAATCCCACCCGTCGTATTCACTTCATGAAAGTTATTTCCCATCGCCCATAGAACAACGTCGAACAGGTGAACGCCCCAGCCGCTGATCATGCCACCGGCATAATCCCAGAAATAGTAGAAGTTCCGGTGGAATCGATTGGAATTAAAGGGTCTCAAGGGGGCGGGGCCGAGCCACATGTCATAGTCGACATCGGCGGGTGGCGCAGAGTCCGGCGGATTCCCGATCCCTTCTATGCTTCCGCTCTGTATGTCTTGAAGCCCCCAGGCATTCCAACAGCGGACCGACGAAATCTTGCCCAGCTCCCCTCTTCGGATCGCGTCAACCGCTTCGACGAAATGGACCCCGCTCCGTTGCTGCGTACCAACAGCAACGACTCGATTGTGCTCCTGGACGGCCTGGACGACAGCGCGTCCCTCACGAATGTTCTGCCCCAGCGGTTTCTCGACATACACATCTTTACCCGCCTCACAGGCCGTGATCGTAATGATCGCGTGCCAGTGATCGGGCGTGCCAATCACAACCGCGTCGATCTCCTTCATTTCGAGCAACTTCCGAAAATCCTTAAACCGCGCCGTCTTGCTGTCCAACCGAGCGGCGGCTGCGTCCAACTGGGATCGATCCACGTCGCAAAGCGCGGCGACACGGACATCTGGCATATGACCGAAATGGCGCAGATGAAATCGGTTTCGATCTCCAACTCCGATAAAACCCAGATTGACCTTTTCATTGGCCCGCAGGCCCCCGAACGCGGGAGCCGTTCCCGCTGCCAGACACAGCGCCAAAGCGCTGCCCGATCTCTGAATGAACTGTCGACGACTCACTAGGGTGTTCTTTCCCACGATGCTACTCCTTTGGTGTCGATAAAACCGAGAAAGCGCAATCCTCCCCCGAAGATATACAAACCAACCCATACCCCCACATCAGCAGCCTGTAGGGTGGGCTCACGGGCGTCGTTTTGCACCATCCCTCTCTCCTCAACATTCACCAAAGCCCGTAGCCCACCAACCCTTCCCGTCCCTCCCCGAAGGTCGCGGGAAAGCGCGGGGAGAAAATACTTGTTCCTCCCCCGAAGATCGGGGGAGGTTAGGAGGGGGTTGATCCCATTCCCCCACATCCGTAGCCCACCAACCCTTCCCGTCCCTCCCCGAAGGTCGCGAGAAAGCGCGGGGAGAAAATACTTGTTCCTTCCCCGAAGACCGGGGGAGGTTAGGAGGGGGTTGATCCCATACCCCCACATCAACAGCCCACCAACCCTTCCCGTCCCTCCCCGAAGGTCGCGAGAAAGCGCGGGGAGAA
>CAZTDD010000166.1:0-12484 GCA_964612675.1 uncultured bacterium | reverse complement strand
TCAACCCCCTCCTAACCTCAATGTCATTAAGTTAGATTTCAGAGAAGGAGCGAGGGGAGGGCGAACCTCCTGGTGAGCCGCATTTTTCTTCATTTCGGCTCGGCGGGAGCCTCGCCCTCCCAGTAAACGGCTTCGCCCTTTCCTAACTTAATGACATTGCTCCTAACCTCCCCCGATCTTCGGGGGAGGAATAGAAACGAGCATGTCCGCAGCATCTTCTCCCCCAAGCGGGCCACGCTCGCGTGGCCGAGTAAAGGAGATACAGAGGGGGTTGAAGACTTCTCTATTCTTATCCCGTCAACCAAGACTGGCGGAGATTCAGAACAGGTTGAGGCCTCCTTTCCCTCTATCGCTAATCCGTATTCTACAACGTCTTCAAATACTCAATCAAATCGTTTAATTGATCCTTTGTCATATCGTTGGTCACGCCGTGCCTGTCGTGTGGATTGAATTCCGTCCAGATTTCTTCTAACGTCGGCGCCCGCCCGTCATGTAGATACGGTGCTGTCTCATAGATATTGTTCAAATGCGGTACATCGAACACACCGTCGTCGTCAAGCGGCGACTGCGTCTCGACGTCAAAGCGTTCCCGGTTCGTGAAATAGGGGCCGGAGTGACAGAAATTACAGCGGTCTCTCTCGGGAATGGGGCGACCGACGTTGTCCACGGTCCGTTCGAACAGTTCCTTGCCCCTCCGTTGCGGCGGTGTTAAGTCTTCGCCAAGCGCCCGGTACCGATTGGGCGGTCGTGGAATGGTACAAATGTAACGATCCAAAGCGGTTAACTCATCCTCTGTAAACGGATCGATTCGCGTGAAGAAGACCGCGAGACGGGGACCGCATTGCCGTCTCAACGATGGGTTCGTTCCTTCCCATTTGAAGGGGGCCGTATCCAGAATCCCGCGAAGCGTCCGGTTGTCGACCGGATTTCGGCCGATGCCGTCCGGTTCGATGTCGTACGTCATCCCGTCGACATTTCCGTCCGGGTGGCAGGAGTGACAAGAGAACTGGTCTTGAAACGTGATCCCCGCATTGTGGAACAATTTATTCCCTTCACGGATCGTGGTTATTGTATCAGGTCCTTTCAGGTCGATTGTTGCAACTACCTCTTGTTTGTCCACTTCGATTACAGACACAGAATCGCTCAACCCGTTAGCGACATACACGTATTTCCCGTTCTGCGAAACCGCAATTCCACGCGGACTCGCGCCGACGGGGATTCGTTTAACAACGTATTCAACCGGGTAACCGAGATGATTCGGGATGACGTTCTTGCGCACATCTTCAGAACTGCTTTCCAGAAGATCGACGAGCTTATTCAGATCGACCACAGCTACAGCATCCACTCCACCGCCGGTCACATATGCGTAACGGCCGTCCGGGGTGATTACGACGTCGGTTGGATCGGCGAAATAGGAATTCACCTCGTCGAGCAACGTCTGATCCAGCCGTCCGTCCTTCCACACCAATCCCAACCCGTTCGTAATTGTCCAGCCCTGCGTAATCCGCGTCATCGGGACAAGGTTCTTTGTCCGAAGGAGCGTTGCCAGCGAAAACCGGCCTTTGGGATCGAAATCGATTCCCTGTACAAGATTCGCTTCTGTGAATACGGGCCGATCCACCACGATCTGTTTTTCTGTGTCAATCACGGTGATTTCCGACTGAGCGGGTGTCCGGAACTCGATAAAATACGAGAGGTTGTTCGTCACATGGATATACCGTCCATCTGGCGACCGGGCCAGCGACCAGGCTCCCCGGCTTGCGGCCAGACGTTTGATTGGCTCAAGGGTTTTCGCGTCAATGACCGAGATGTCTCCCGTACCGGTATTCACCACATAAATCGTCTTGCCTGAAACATCGGTCAATACACCATGCGGCTCGTCTCCCGTGGGTGCATTTTCGATAATCTTGTTTGTCGATAGGTCAATTACTGAGAGGGTGTCGTCCATGCGGTTTGTAACATACGCCAGGGTCTCATCCGGCGACAGGCAAACATCATGCGGCTGCATCCCCACCGGAATCTCCGCGACCACTTTTCTGGCGATCGTGTCGGCGATAATCAGGCTGTTGGATTCTTCACAGGCGACAAAAAGCCTATCGCCGGCTCGATTGAGACAGAGATTGAACGGCGTCTTATAGATTACCTTGGCGGATCTCTGCTTTGTTTCGACTGGGTGAGCGATTTTCTCGTACATCGCTTCGAAGTCGAAATGTGGGTCTTTGTGGCAGGTCTTGCAGGTTTTCGCGTCCGGTTTCAACAGCCCCGCCTCGGCTGCGGCTCGCGGGTCGAGCATGATCGCTTCCAACTGATATTCGCTTCCTGCGCCATGGCAGGCTTCGCAGGTCACGCCTTGGACCTTTTCATAGTCGGGACCGAACTTGTTCGCCGGCTCTCCGATTCCGGTTGAATGACATTGGAGACACTGAGGGCTCTTCTGGGGATGTTCTTCGAGTCCCTTTTCCTTCGCGATCTTCTCTGCTCTTTCCGTTCCAAGCACGGCGTACGCTTCCGCGTGTTTGTTTCGCTTCCATACACTAACCTGGTCCCCGATCATCAGCCTGCTGTGGCATTCGGCACAGGACCAAACACCGACATAGTGAGGTTTTGCAAGAGACTCGGCAGGAACGGTGCTCTCCTCCTGCCTTGCCTCACCCATGGACAATCCGGCCGAATGGGCGATCTGCTTCATCGCCTTCTTTACATCAAACTCTTTTGAGCCGACGATTGCGACATGCGTGCCTTTCTCAATGTGGCAACACATGCAGTCTTCTTCCGTCGGCATCATCAATCCCGCCTCCATCGCCTTTTCGCGATCCATCATAATTTCGGCGGGCGAATAGTCGCTTCCCGGACCGTGACACGCCTCGCATTGAACGCCGTCCTGCCGGTGAAATCCTTCATCCAGTTCCCACTCCTCGACGGTTGGTGCGGTCGTATGGCATCCCAAACAGATCGGACTTTTTTGAGGATGGACATCTACCCCCGAAAGTTCGGCGATCTCGAACGCTTCCGGCATCGTGAGCACACCATATGCCTTGGCATGGTCCGACGACCGCCAAACCGCGTCCGGACTCTCTGACCCAACCGCGCCATGGCATGAGCGGCACGCCTTCTCACCGATATAGTAGTGAAGCTGTTCCTCTGCCGCCCACACACAGCCGGCTGAAACCCACATGAGCCCGAGGACTCCGACGACAACTCTTTCCGTCCATCTCCGCATAATCAGTACCCGGTCCTCCTTATTCCTTTGGCTCCACCAGGGTAAGGATCTGATCCGCCTTAACATTCTCCATTGTCTGGATCGCGCCGCTTGGCCAGACGGCCTCGATACGGTCGACCTGGTTGTGTGACCCAAGACCGAAATGGACACGCAGGTCGCTCATTGCCAGGTACCCGGTCCCACTTCGGACTTCGCCGATTTGCGTCGCGTCGCCTACCGTGACTCGCAGACGGGTACCTATCCCGTCCCGGTTACTCTTGGTTCCCACTGTTTTCACTTTCAACCAATGGTTTCGATTGCCTCCGTCATTGCGTATCAACACAGCCGGGCCGCCGAGATTCAGAATCAGAACATCCACGTCTCCGTCATTGTCGATATCTCCGAAGGCTGCGCCGCGCCCCACATACTTGGCTTGAAAATAACTGCCTGATTTTGCCGAAACGTCCGTAAACGATACTCCACCGTTATTTCGGAAAAGACAATCCTCTTCGGTCATCAGTTTGTGGGCGTCTCCGTTGACAATGAACGCGTCCAGCCATCCGTCGTTGTCATAGTCGAACAAATCGCCTCCCCAGCTCACATACTGGCCGAGGACTGATGCGATTCCTGCTTCCGCCGCCATTTCTTCGAAATACTCGCCTTGTTGATTGTGATACAAACAACCATAGCGCATGTCCGGGATCATCAGATCGAAGAACCCGTCCCGGTCCAGATCGCCCATCGCCGGCCCCATCGCGGACGTCGCTTCGCCGCTCTGTCCGAATCCTGCACCAACCTCGAGGGCCACTTCGGAAAACGTACCGTCTCCGTTGTTGCGGTAGACATAATTGGCCATCGCGTCGTTCGCTACGATAACATCCATGTCCCCATCATTGTCGAAGTCGCACGATGTTACCCCCATCGCCCGGCCTTCCGGATTGTGCACACCGGCCTCTTTGGTAACTTCCGTGAACGTACCGTCCCCATTGTTGTGGTACAGCGCATCGGGTTGCCCTTCATAGGAGAGCGGACCCGGAAAATGTTCCGGAGCGTAATAGAAGCGATAATCCGGATCGAACTGAAGATAGTTTCCTACATACAGGTCGACATAACCGTCTTCGTCGTAATCGAAGAATGTAGATCCAATCCCCCACAGGTCGTTGTTGAGACCCGCCTCTTGAGTAAAATCGGAAAACGTCCCGTCTCCGTTATTTCGGTAAAAGGTATTCGGGCCGTAGTTAGTGACAAGTAGATCGATATCCTTATCATTGTCGTAATCTGCAGCCACACACGCCATCGCGAAACCTTTGTCGCCGACACCCGCTTCCTCGGTTACATCCGTGAACGTATAGTCCCCGTCATTCCGATACAATCGATTGGTCAGTTTGCCTTCCAAATGCCTCGACCGGGGATTGCTCAGCCCCTTCATATAGCATCCGTTCAATAAATAAACATCCAGATCCCCGTCGTTGTCGTAATCGAAAAGCCCGCAACCTGCCCCGGTCGCTTCGACAATGGTGCTGAGCTCCTCATCGCCGAACGAATGGACAAAATCTATCCCTGCCTGTTTGGCGATGTCGGTGAACGTCGGCAGCGAAGTTTGTTGCGAGCGAGGGGCCACCGCCGGAAGTACAAGAACCCCGATTCCAAGAATTAACATGAGTCGTAATCGGCCCATAAATGCTTTCACCTTTCCCGCAGTTACTGGTTCGGCGTCGTCACCCGAGGACTTTCCCAGGGTGCCCCGAGATCGATCCATTCTATCAGAGTCTGACAGTCGTACGGGTCCAGGGACTCCTCTGAAGGAGCCGGATGTACCGGGATCTTGTCCTGACTTCCATCGAGACGCTGTCCGAGCAGGAGCCAAACAAGCCGGCTGTTTCGCGCGCTGCCCGGCTGTACGAACGGCTGTGAGTCGTCGGCTCTCGCGCTGAGTAGCATTTCATAGGTTTCGCGCGGTCCACCGCTCATTTGGTCTGCGTGGCATTTCCCGCATGCCGATTGGAGTATCGGCCATACTTTGTCTTGAAAACCCACGGTTCTGCGGCGCTCGGGAGGTATCGTCAGCTTCCACCCATGGCGTTTGTTCGCCTCTACAAACCGGTTGGGCGGCGTCAATTCACGGTCTTCGTGGCACCCGATACACCCCCGCTTCTCCATCGGCATGACCCAAATCCAGGAGCGGAGTGTCTCCACGGACACATGATGCTCGTCGAGGACCTGCAGGCTGAGCGGGGTCATGGGTGGGACTTCAATGTGAAACGAACCGTCCGCTTCGATTGGGACATCGGCGACGATTCTACTCGGTGCGAAGCCTTTCGGGTCTTCCTCATGGCGGTGCGAAGGTGTCAGCGGCACGCCTTCAATGACTCTCAGTCGTTTTAGCGTTCCCTTGGGGAGCTTGCTGATGTGCTCCAGATCGGAAATGTATGTATCCAGGCAATAGAGGAACCCGCCCGGCTTTGCATAGTTTACGACGGTCGACCGCCCTCGCGGTTTTTCACGGGGAGCCAAACGCTGAACATCCATCTCATGCCACTCCGGATCATCGAATACCCGCTCACCGAGTTTGCGCTGTTTCATATCGAAGCGGTGGATGCCGTACGTTTCTTTCTCACTGGCACGTTTATACGAAACCAGCAGATCTCCATCGGGCAGCGGACAGGGGTGCGCGTACAGGTCGTTCCGGCCCTCAGCGAGCACCTCATGCGAGTGGAGGTTTCGTCGTAGTGAAACCCGGGCCAGACGTCCCCCTCCCAATGGGCGCAGTTCGTTCGATTCGACAAACACAACATGGTCATCGAAGGTCTCGCGTGCCATCCGCTTGATCAGCGGGGTGCCGTGGTTGCCATAAAACGGCATCATGTCGGTCCCATCGATGCACATCGCGAAAAGCGGAAATAGCCCCTTCGGCGGGAATCGGCCCGCGTTCCTCTGCCAGCTGGTAAATACGACACGGCTGTCTTGGAGAATATAGGGGTCAAAATCGGAACTGAGGTTGTAACTCACACGGTGTACATAGGAACCATCCAGCTTACATGTATAGAGGGCTGTCGCTTTCTCGCTACCGTCCTCTGTGAGCTGTTCGGCCTCCGTGCTAACGAATAGAATCTGATCGAACTCCGGATCGTTCAACGTGTTGAGACAGCCCGTGTAGACCGGCTGGAAGTCATTCCCCGGTTGATTGACCAGGCACTGCAGCTCCGAGCCGTCTACGCGCATCTCCCAAATATCCCACGAGTCGGACTCGGTGAGTTTGCCGGAAAAGAGGATCTTCTCGCCGTTGAAATAGACTTCCGGATCCTGAGCGGCCACAAAATCCGCAGTCAAATTGATTGGCGGCGTCTCTGGTTTGTCGGGATCGTAGAGAAGGATTCGGCTGCCGAAAGGTAGCGGGGAAGGGATTCGTATATTCGGGTGGTTTTCACCGAAACCGTTATCGCGCGGAATCTGAACGAAGACGAGCGGGTCTGCAATGACCGAAAGGGCGGTCAATCCCAGGACCAAACTCGCCACAGCCAAACGGCTAATCGCCACTGATATAGAGTACTTCATCGACGACACACCACAAATCATCTCTCTCGCCACGACAGAAAGTTCACTATTATAGTGAGGCCTTTGGGGTTTGCAACGGGAAAATCGGCTGGCACCTCGGAAAAAATACAACCCGTACCGCATTCCCACTCAAGAATCCTGCTGTTATCCCCCAATGCCTTACCATAGAATTCAAACTCAAAATCAACGATAAATCAAGATGTAAGAAAAGAATGAACACAATGAAAACTTAGCTTGACTTAGGCGGGACAAACTTAGCTTGACTTATTGAGAATCATTGCCGAAAATAGAAGACTGACAAGAGAAAGACTTTGACGAGGAGTAGTAGGCGTTCCCTGGGAATGCAGAGAGCCGGTGGGTGGTGCGAACCGGTTTCCGAAAACGCTGAACTCGCCTCTGAGTCGCCCCCGTGAACGGAGCACTCCTTCCAGTAGCTGGGGTCGGGTTCGCCCGTAATAGCGTCAAAACGAGGGCGGAACGCAGTCGGCACCGATGCCGCAAGGAAACATAGCGTTCTGCTGAACAGGGTGGTACCGCGAGAATCCTCGCCCCTGGTTATCCAGGGGCGTTTTTTGTTGTCCCGCTCGAAAGGAGGTGGTCTCGATGTTGGGCCTACGAAGACAGGACAGCGAAGAGGGCGAACTTGGTGAACTGAGGAACCTGATACGGCCCCGCTCGGGCCACGAAACACCAAAGGAGAACGACAATGAGTGAGAAGATCATCATCTTTGATACAACGCTCCGGGACGGTGAGCAGTCCCCGGGGTTTTCCATGAATCTGCAGGAGAAAATCGAATTCGCCCGGCAATTGCAGCGTCTGGGCGTAGACGTGATCGAGGCGGGATTCCCAATCTCGTCGATCGGCGATTTTGAATCGGTCAAGGCGGTCGCTCAGCAGATCGAAGGCCCGCAAATTTGCGGTTTGGCACGTGCACGGAAAGAAGATATCGATCGCTGCTGGGAGGCGGTCAAGTACTCCCAACGTCCGCGGATTCATACATTCATCGCCACAAGCGACGTGCACGTCGAAAAGAAACTCCGCAAGACCCGCGAAGAGGTAAAACAGTATGCAGTCAAGGCGGTCGAGCATGCGCGAAGCTATACCGAGAACGTGGAATTCTCGACGGAAGACGCCGCGCGGACCGACTGGGACTACATCTGCGACGTCATTGAAGGGGCCATCTCGGCTGGAGCCAGAACGATCAATGTCCCCGATACCGTCGGCTATTCGAATCCATGGGAAATGGAGAAACTGTTCAGCTACATTTTCGAGAATGTCTCCAACATCAATGAAGCCGTTGTTTCGTGCCATTGTCACAACGATCTCGGTCTGGCGGTTTCCAACTCGCTGGGCGCTGTGCGCGCAGGTGCGCGACAGGTGGAATGTACCATCAACGGCATCGGCGAACGCGCCGGAAATGCGTCGCTTGAAGAAGTAGTCATGGCGCTGAGAACGCGGAAGGACTTCTTCGGCTTTGAGACAGGAATCAACACCGAACAAATTTACCCGACGAGCCGTATGTTGACTCGGTTCACCGGGGTCTCTGTCCAACCGAACAAAGCGGTAGTCGGTGCAAATGCTTTTGCCCACGAAGCGGGAATCCATCAGGACGGGATTCTCAAAGAGCGCACGACGTACGAGATCATGACGCCGCAATCCGTCGGGTGGACCGGCCAGGGCATGGTGCTGGGGAAGCACTCCGGCCGGCACGCCTTCAAGAACAGACTGGAGGAGCTGGGATTCCGCATGGATGAAGAGAAACTCCAGAACGCGTTCGAACAGTTCAAGGAGTTGGCGGACGTGAAGAAAGTGGTGTTCGACGACGACCTGATCTCCATTGTCGAACAGCAAACCCGTGCAGGCGAGCTGGGCCGGTACAAGCTGCAGGATCTTCGCATCGAAATCGCCAAGAGCGGCCCCCGCGCAACCGTAGTTCTTCAATGTAACGGAGAAACCCTGGAGGACACCGGCACAGGCGATGGGGGGCTTGATGCGGCTTTCTCCACCATCAAGAAGATGTCGGGGTTTGAAGATTCGGTGTTAATGAGCTACAACTGCTCTTCGGTAACACAGGGAACCGACGCGTTGGGGCAGGCCACAATCGCCGTTCGGCATAACGATAGAGAGGTTGTTGGGCGCGGTACAGATACAGATGTCTTACGCGCAAGCGTCAAAGCATTCCTTGACGCCGTCAACCGGCTGACCCTCAACCAATCGAGAGACAAGATCAAAGAAGAAATCGTGTAACTGGATGTGCTATTTCGCTGGTCCAGGCGTTGTCGCTGGTCCAGAACTTCGCTGATCCAGAACTTCGCTGGTCCAGGAGTTGAACTCCTGGACCAGCGATTGCGAACAGCGGAAACCTCATTCAGTCGCCCCAACCATGACGGAATGAACTCGATTCTGCTCGGGAACAGAGGTGAACAGATTCCAGGTTCGCTCATTCACCGAATCGATCTCTGCTTCCATCACGATTGCATCGAGAGGTATGTTGTCGCCCAGCCTCTCACCCCATTCGATCGCCTTCATCCCAGCCTCGTCGAGCAGTTCGGACCAGAAAGCGAAATCGACATCGCTCGCGCCTTTCAAACGATAGAGATCCGCATGCCAGAGTCTTCCGATTTCACCATGGTACTCTTTCGCGAGCGTGAACGTCTGACTGAGAATTTCTTCGCGAATTCCCAGCCCCCGAGCCAACCCTTTTACCAACACCGTCTTCCCACAACCCAGTGGGCCGCTCAAAGCGAGTACCGATTCACGCGGCAGGACTTCGGCTAACCGTTGCCCCAGTGCCTGAGTGTCTTCAGCTGAACACGAGCGAAGCTGGGTTGTTGCGGGTTGATACAAACGGTTCTCGGTGATCACTCCGTCCATGGCAATGTCGTGATCGTCACAGGGAACAGAGCGCCGCATTTGAAACTCGAAAGAAAAACCGTATCGTTCGATTTCAGGAACCAGCAAAGCCAAGGTCCTATCGAAAAATCCCTGCCCGTGGCCTATACGGTTCCCTCGAATGTCGAACGCAACGCCGGGGATGAATCCCAATTCTATCGGTTTATCGGTCCAGGGCTCACACAGATCCGGTGCGGGTTCGAGAATACCGTACGGCTCGGAAGGATGGAGTTGTACGTCCAAGTCATGCACACGGAACAGCCGAAGTTCCGGTCGTTCCACACGGGGCAGGACGAGAGAGCGTCCTGTCACAATGATATGTTCCAGCAGAGAGCGTGTGTCCGGTTCGTGCGGAAGCCCTACAAAAGTCAGTACACTCTCCGCCTCAGTCTTTTCGAGGATCTCTTTTGCCCGTTCGCAGATTCGTCTACTTCGGTACTTGGCGACTGACGGCGTCAATCGTCGTCTTCGTTCGGCGATTTCTCTGCGCAAGGATTTCTTGTCAATCATCTGTTTACGTCGATCGTAGCACACCGCAAGGAAGAAACGATCTCGTGAGTCTCGTCCTCCCCATACAATCGGTCCCCCGAATTTTACCGGTTCTGGATACTCCAGATGTCGGGAAATGCATCGACTGGTGCACGGATTTCATCGGGACTTTCGGGGTTGTAGGGTTCGGTAGGCAAGTTGACGAGGTACGTGTATTCGGAGATGGACATCTGACCGTGCCAAACCAGGCGGGGGATACGCAACAACACGTCTTCTCCGGTGTCCCCAAGCACGACCTGCATTGCCTCTCCCTTGGTCGGGCTGTTTTCTCGGTCGTCGTACAGTCCGACTTTGGATGTCCCGGAGATAACATAGAAAAAGTCGGTCTGATTTTCATGCTTGTGCCAGGCCTTGATAACGCCCCTGCGCAGGTAGGTGACATAGATTTGACCGAAGCCTTCGTAATGGGGATCGTCGCGGCGAAGTATTTCGGTCAAGAATCCACGGTCGTCGGGATGGCGGACAAGTTGAATTTTCTCTACGCCTTCGATCATTGGTCGCTGCTGTCGCTCCTGTTGTGGTCTGATCGCTTCCATAAATGCGGTAAGAAAGCCCGTAACCGCTCGCGCAGGAGAATCGGGTTCTCGCCTTCGCGAAGAGACAACAACGCCTCAACCACGATTTCGCCGCGAAGGATCTCGTCTTTCACAGCGGATTCCCGTTCTCGTAACCGGCGGCTCAACTCCAAGCGGGCCTGTTCTTTCATCTCCCGAGCCCATCGGCGATATTCGTCTTCCAAATAGGTTAAACGTGTGTGAAGCACGTCTTTTACGAATTCCGGGTCAACTCCAGCCACAACATACTCAAGACCGTCCTTTAGCAGAGGATCCATAATCTCCTGCAAATCTTCTTCCAGCGCCAACAAACCGTATTTCTGAGATTTTTCTGCGAGACGAATCAGGGTATCAATGAGGCAATCTTTCTCTTCCGTCTCAATCTGCACCGGATCGTTCACAGCGTAGCGACACTCGGATTTCTTGGGGCGTGACAGGATTTCCTCGCCGTCGTTGACGCACAATGCCAAGTCGAGCAGTTCCTGCTGAGACTGACCGATCAGTTCGGGCGTCAGTCGCGGAATCAGACTCATTTCCTGATCGAGAAGTTTCTTTGCAAACCGGGAAAGCCCTCCAATAATGCGGTCGCGAAGGGCATCCGACGAGCCGTGAAGCGCAATGCACAAAGTTCGTGGATCGACCCGTTCCATCCACGCGGCAAAAACACGATCATCCAGCTCGGCAATATCATTGAACGTCTTCAGCATCATTTCAGCGAATTCCTCCATCTGCAGAGGGGTTCCCAACTCACCCCTTCTGTCAAGTCTCAAGTCTACAGCTGAGCGACAAAGCGGTCAAAGAGCGCCTGTGACGCCATCGGATAGTCTGCAAGATCTAATCTACAAGACCTAATCTGCAAAACCCATTCTGCAAGACTTATTCTGCAAGACCACATTCTGCAAAACCTAATTGAGACCTTTATGAGGAAATGGTAAGATCCCTGACAGCAGGAGAAAATAGAATGATAAAGCCATGTCGTACTTGTAAAGGATTTACTCTTATCGAATTACTGATCGTTGTCGCAATCATCGGGATCCTTGCGGCAATCGCTGCACCGAATTTTCTCCGGGCGCGGAACCGTGCGCTTCTTACCACGATTATCCGAGACATGCGGACGCTCGACGACCAGATCTCCGTCTATCGCCTCGACAACGGTCGGCCGCCGATCTCCGATTATGTCAAAGGCAAGAACAGCATTACCGCTCTGTCGACGCCGGTTGCGTATATGAGCAGCATCCCTCTCGACCCCCACCGGAAAGACCAACGCGAGATCATCGACACAAGAGGTATTTTCTACAACTATTGGTGGAACGAGGAAGATCCCTCCGGCAGATATCCTCGTGACGGAACCCAATGGAACAGCCAGCGGTGGGAGATTTACATCTTATCCGTGGGCATGGATCACGACATTGATTGGGTAACCTATCATCCCTCGAATGGTATTGCATCCAACGGCGATATCCGGTATTTCTCCCCGGGGAGAACAACGGATTGGCAGGATTCGCTCTGACAACTGCCGGAAAGGCGACAAGCAATCCCCTGTGTGAAAAGGTCTCGACTGTTATAGTCTTAGATGAGAAGCAAGCGAGAAGCAGCCCGGTTTCTGAGAAACCGGGCCGATTCTGTTTGTTTAATCGGAGTAGCGCCCCGCGGTTTATCCGGGAGTAGCGCCCCGGTTCATCCAGACATTTCTTAGCACATGTTGATTTGACTGGTTAGGGCCAGAGTACGGCT
>CAZTDD010000165.1:0-12875 GCA_964612675.1 uncultured bacterium | reverse complement strand
ACAGACCCCTGTCATCATCCAAACCCTTTGCCGCTGATTCATTCGCTGTCTCTGGTGAATACACAAGATAATCATAATACGCGAATCCAATTTAATAATCGGCCCTCACCCTAACCCTCTCCCGGGGGGAGAGGGGAACTTCTAATGTCAGCAGACGAGTTCTCCCGGCGGGAGAGGGGAACTTCTAATGTCAGCAGACGAGTTCTCCCGGCGGGAGAGGGGAACTTCTAATGTCAGCAGACGAGTTTTCGCCGGAACATCACGACTTGGGGGGCGGGTGGCGTTGATAAGTGACACACTACAATTCCTCATTCTCTCCCTTCGTACAAAAACGCTCGAATAACTCATTCACATACGGAGCGACGGCCCACAAAATTACACCCGCAACGACTCCCGTGACCGCATCCACCGGATAATGATACTCGCCGTACATTGTCGACAAGGTCAACAAAAACGCAAAAGGCCCCAGAATATACGCAGACGGCCGGAACCAGCGACAGGAAAGAAGAAATACCTGAACCGCCACCGCTACATGCGAACTCGGAAACGCAGCCCCGCGTGTCCCGAAAACGTTGACCAAGGTGTACGTCACCTGAGTCATATAATCCTTTCCATTAAACGACCCCAGTGGATGCAAATCGAAAAACGGACCGAGAATCGGATAGAAAATGTAAACCATATAGCACACGCCGAATCCAAAGAAAACTTGGAACACAAATTTCTCTAGAATAATCCACCGACGCTGGACAGCGAGAGGTATGCCGCCAATCAATAGGAAGAAATAAAAAGAAAAATATCCCACGCTCATTAACACTTCAAACCAGCTGTAGGGGAAAGTCGTTTGCAGCCACTTTTCAAAATCCGTCAAACCCAGCATTTCCTGCAGCGCCAACGCCGTTTCATCATGATATCCCGAGGCCGCAATATCGTTGAGAATCTCGATTTCTCGATAGAAGAACAAGAGTAAAAAGAAGGGATACGTTCGCGCGAAAAAACGCCACCAGAAATGTTCGCGATCCCGAACGCGGGAAAAAGCAAATGGCAACGCACACAACACAATATGGACAGCGAAAAGAACGATCTGCAGCGCTGTAGAAAAACGGCCTGCCAACAGGACACAGCCCGTGATGACAACATACACAAGAAAGAGGCAATCGTGGGGTCTCAGTCCGGCTGGCGTTTTCATGCTTGAAGTTGTGTCCACGCGTTTCGTCCTTTGCCCTACTTTGCAGTGTGCGTCAGAGGACAGTCGAACAAACGATATACTTTCGACTGTTTGGCGTTTAGATGCCGAAAGGCATTGAGAAGCGGATTGTTATTGTCGAGCACCCACGAGAGTTCCGCCGATTGAATCCCCTTTTCGAGCCCTTTCTTGAAGATATGCCAGTAGAGAATCGTATCGAGCCCGAGACGACGATACTCTTTCCGAAGTCCAAGCATCAAGACACGAACATTCTGGATAAATCGTAGTCGCAAGACCAGCCAACCGAGGCGTGCGAAATCCGGCCAGTTGGTCGTCCCTCGCAGGGCTTCGTTGATATCGGGTATGACCGCGGCGAATCCAACCGGCTCACCGTTCACCTCGAGGATCGGCACGAAATCCGGATCGGCCAGCATCTTCATACGTTCCGCCCGCCACCGAAACTCCTTGGCGGTCATGGGTGAGAATCCCCAATTCTCCCCCCATCCTTCTCTATATAACCGATGAAGAAGAGGGATCTCCTTCTCGAATTCTTTGAAATTCGCATTTCGAATGCTTGCGCCGGTCCGCTTCATGACCGCCTCGGCACCGGTGCTCAGTCGTTGTGGAATTTCCTGGCGCTCGATCACGAACGCCAAGAGCTCTTTGACCGGTGAAAAGCCGAACCGAGCCAGAAATTCCTGGTAGTAAGGTGGGTTGTACGGCATCATCACGCGAGGAGGTGACTCGAACCCATCAACGAGGAGTCCGCATTCTTCATTGGTCGAGAAACTCATCGGCCCACGCAGAAGGCTCATGTTCCGTTCTCGGGCCCACTTGGAGACCGAGTTCAGCAACACCTGTGCGTATTCGTAGTTTGATTCAACCTCGAACAGACCGAAGACGGCGGTTCGCTCGGAATGGTATTCGTTGTACAGATGATTCACACAGCCTGCGATTCGTCCCACAATCCGCCCATTATCACGCGCCAGGAACAGCTGGATATCCGCATGTTCATGAAACGGATTCTGGGCGGGATCGATCAGAGTCCGAATTTCGGATTTGAACGGCGGGACCCAGTTCGGATGATCCTGATAGAGCCGGTAAGGAAATGCAATGAAGCGCCGCCGGTCTTCCTTCGATTGTACCGGCTCCACGGTAACAGTCATTCTTCTCTCCTACGGCATTCTAAAACAGAAGACCCGACAGAGTACTACGAAAACCCGCTATTCAACAATGATCGTGGGGGGGGCGAGGAGTGCCATGAGTCATGAGTTTATCTCATCACGGAATATGACATCGTGGCGATCGTTCAGACGACTTCGTATACATCAGGCGATGAACAATCCGCCCCTCGCCGCTGTATTTTACTTCATAATGTGTCGCTTCGGCTTCGCTCGGGCCGCGTGCCGCCTCCGACCATACCTCCCTGTGACTCCATCCTTCGACCGTGTCGAGAGCCCTCAGGATCCAAGCAAAATACTCTTTATGATCCGTCGCGATGAGCAGCTTACCGTTCGGGATAAGCGTTTCATAAAGCCGCCGTGCAAAGTCCGGATTGATGAGACGCCGTTTGTGGTGACGTCGTTTCGGCCATGGATCGGGGAAGTAGATATGGTAGACAGAGATGCTGTTCTCGGGCACGAGGCGATGGATCACATACCCGGCATGTTCTCGAACCAGCCGCACGTTCTTCAGTCCCAAGCGGCTTAGGCGTTCCGCAGTGATGCGGACAAATTTCGGTACCTTTTCGATTCCCAGTAAGCATGTGTCCCGCCGTCGTTGAGCCTCACTCAAGATCAGGCGACCCTTGCCGGTTCCGATCTCGATCTCCACAGGGCAATCAAGCTTGAAAAGGGCGGAGAAATCGAATGGTTGCGACAATTCGTCGCTGCTCAGTAGATACTGTTCGTCAAACAAACGAGTCGTCATCGGAGATTGGGAATGCTATTGCCAGGCGGTAAGGATATTGTAGCGCTCTATGCAGGACTGGATATATTCCTGTTCTTGAACGCGCTGGGCAAGTCCCGTCAGATCCAGCGTAACCGCGTCCTCTTCGTCTTCAGGCGCACCATTCACAAAGCCGAGACGTTCCAACTGAATGAGCTGTTCATTGATGAGTTTCTTCTTCATATCCGCACTGTTCTTTGGAAAAACGCGGGGCGAAGAGGCAATGAAGTCGAGTAGAGTGGCTCGCTTGAACGTGGACACGGCCAACTCGATTTGACCGTAGTGTTTCTTGGTCAACTCGACCAGCTGTGACGCGACCATGAACGTATCCTCCTCCATCGCTTCCTCGTGATGCCCGCTGCCGAAGTATCGATCGAGAAATGTGTAGAACATATTCATATCGTTTAAACTAAACGTAATCTCACCGTTTCCGCTCTGCTGCAACAGACCGGCGGATAGCATTCGCTGCATTACCTGTTCCACCTCTGGGAATGAAAGACCCAAACCGACAGACATGTTGGTCTTGGCTTCGGGCTCGGGCATTCGCACATTTTCCGCTCTTGGATCGCCGACAGCGGCAAGCAGAGTCATCAGGTAGACTGACCGACGCCAGAACACCCAGTTATTCAAGGTGAAACCGCGGCTGATCTGATTGTTGGCTTCACGTAATTTTGTCGAGAGAAGTTTGATGATGGTTACCGCAATATCGGGGGCGGTGCGAAATATTGTGTTCAATTTTTGTGGCGACATGGCCATCACCTTGGTCGGTTCGAGCGCAACGACACTGGCTGACCTGGGTCCTTGATCGATGACGGCCATCTCTCCGACAATTGAATTCGAGCCGAGTTCGGCGAGAATGACTTCCTTCCCGTGAATCATCCGAGATACTTTCACTCTCCCCTCTTGGATGAAATACAACTCCTTGCCCGCCTCGCCTTCACGACAAAGTACCTGTCCCGGTTGAAAAATCCTCGTAAGGTCCTGCTTCATATTGGAAACCTCGGCGACTGCTGAAGAGTGGTTCCGAAACGTCTTTCTTTTGCCCCTGCAGATATCCGAATCCGGCGCATCCGCGACACAGAGTCTACTGCATAACCTGTCCGTCGCGTAAGGTTGCGGTACCGTTGGTTGGCAATCGGTTCCCCCGTCGTTTATCTCCTTTGTTCTATCTCTGCCGACGGAACAAATAGAAAAACGGTGGCAGACCTAATCCGAAGAACGAAGAACGGGCGGGAGCAGCGGGTCTCTGCGGATTCAGTGATTCCTCCGGACCGGGGAAAGCCTGGCGCTGAGCACGTCCGCCGACGATTGGATTTCGTCTTCTTTCTTTGGGCTTTTCGCTTGTCGGTGGCGGCCTCAGGGGTTCTTCGGTGGGAGCGAACGAGACGGGAGATGAAGGCGTGCTCATTTCCCATTGCGTCGGATCGAGTGTCGCGTCGTTGCGCGAGTGACGATTTCTGTTTCGTCCACGGCCCCCTTCTCTGTCGAACGAGAAATCGTCGTTTTCGATATAGCGATCCAGCCGGGAATCGAGCGAGTCCCTTGTTGGCCGTGGCGTTGACAGCATCCGCACGACCTCAGTTCTCTTTCTTCTTTGTTTTCTCCGTCTGGCCATCATCCACCACAGGGCCCCGGCCGCGGCGATCCCCGCTACCCACGGCCATATCGGCCGCCAGGAACCGTCCTCCGTTTTGAGAAGATCCGCACCCGGTATCCATCCGCCTTCCGAAATACTGTAGAGAGAGGTCGTCGCGTCCAGCGCCGAAGATGCGGATATTAAATTATCACCCGCCTCTCTTTCTCGCTCGCTGAATAGAAGGCTGTTGTTTTCATCGCCCATACCACCGCCCGCGTTTCTCCCTCCGCCGCTACCTCCTTTGTTTCCCGCATCGCCGCCGGCTGTGCCTCCTGCGGTGTCCCCTCCGCCGGAGGCCACACCGCCGGTTTCTCCGGAAACATCGCTTTCCGCACCTTCGGTCTCGTTAATGGATCCCCCGGGCTCGGTCACACCGCTGCCAGGGGCCATTCCAGCACCATCCCCTTCGGCATCCGCAACACCGCCCAGGCCAGCGGCACCTCCACCTCCTCCGGCAGCTGCGCCGCCACTCGAGTTTCCGGCCGCGCCTGTACCGCCGGCACCGCCTCCGGGGGCTCCGCCAACTGACGCTCCGCTCGGACTCTCTCCGGCACCTGGTGCATCTCCTCCGGGCTCGGGTGCCCCTGCGCCGGGAGTGCCCCTTTCGTTGTCTTGTGAGGTTGACGGCGAAGGACTTACACTCTCGGCGGGCACTTCCCCAGCCTGGCCTGCTGCTTGAGGCCGGCCGGAAGGAGCTTGCTCTTGCGTTCCCTCAGAGGCTGCAGGTGATTCTTGGGTCGCCTGGACCGGTTGTCCCGTCGGGGGCGCATCGGGTGTGGATGACTCCCCGGGCTGGTTTGATGTCGGCGGCGTATTCTTGGTTGCCGTTTCTCGCTGCTCGGATGAGGCGGACGCATCCTCAGCGCCCGGTGCGGATTGAGAATCGGCAGCGTTTTCTGGGACCGCTCCACTGGAATCCTCGGCGCCAGCGTCTTCCGCCGCCGCGATCTGTGTCCTCGACTCGGTTTCGGTATCCTCTGCGACCGAGGAGTCTGCAGACTCTTCAGAGTCGCCCCCCCCTGTTCCGCCGGCTTCCTGTCCTCCAGGTGTCTCGGCGATTTCTTCCTGGGGTTCTTCGTAAACCAATGTCACAGTATCGACCGACGCGAAGCCTCGAACCCGGGTCGGAAACAGGATTTGATATTCGAGATTTTTGCAGACCCTTCCGACATGGATCGGGGATCTTCGCCTCAGACGGCTCCAGCCGCCGTAGGGTTGATTGTCTGCAGGACTGCATCGGTATCGGAGCCGAATGCCGGTCTCCGATCCCTCCAACGTTGTCCACTCCAACCGCGTGACACGGGCGGAGGCGGACAGAGAGAAAGTATTCATGAAAACACCCGGCGGCCGTGCATCCCTCGAACCGAACCTTCGCGACCGCATCCGTCCTTCGCTCAGACTGATTGATTTACCGTCAGCCGTAAAATCGCCCAGGAGAGTGACTTCAGATCCGTTCTGGTTTCGTGCCGGGATAGCGAGTCGGTCTTCAGCGGTCAGCAGGAAATCGGTCGGCACGGTCCCACGTGGGAGGGTGGCTGCAACGGACCAGTCACTTGTGGAAGCATTGGCATCGGTACGATAGACGGAGGTGCTGCCACCGGCTCCGCCTCCGGTAATCCATAAACTTCCGTGGGCAATCACGAGCCATCGAGGCGTATCGCTGACAGGGAGTCGTCCCCACCGACGCCACTGCAGCGTTCGTGAGGTTCCCGTTCTTCGATATTGCCACAGAGTATCTACCTCAAATGGCGCGTCCGAAATCGCAAACAGTCCGCCGGGCTGCGGGAATTCGCGGAATTCAACCTCATTGTCGAGCTGAGGCTTTGGCAAAGCCCGCCCACCGTAGGAAGTGGTTTGTGCGCTGACTGCTCCGCTCAGTTCAACGACAGGTGCCTGATCTGTCGGGCACCAGCCGGGAACGAAATCACTGTAGCTTGTGTGGGTTATTCGTCGCTCTCGGACGGGTTGTGAGGACAGGGGTTGGGGTAGCAGCAGCAAGAACAGACTAAGGGGTATTGTGAGCCGGAGAATTGTCATTGGATGTGCCGGTGGTTCGTACCGGCTGCCGGAGTTTCTCTATGTGTGCTTTACGGAAACGGCTATCTTCGCCGCCACAGACGCCGAAAGAGGAATACGACGAATGCTCCGGCGCCTGCCGCCCACGCTGTACGGAAAAAGATCGGCAGCAGAGGCTGGTTCGATTTCTCGATCATGCTGAAGGCGTTCGGGTCGCAGCTTTGGTATCCGTCGATCCGCCAAATGGAAACACCGGTTACGATAAAGGAGACCGCCCACACGACTGCGGCGCCCAGCAAAGCACCGAAGAGGATAAATTTCAACTCTTTCCGGTACTCCCGCGAGGTCGAAATCGATCGCCGCCGGTGAAGAGAGCGCCGAGAATTCAGCATTTCCTCCCACTGACCGGGTGTCATCAGTGGATTTTCTTTGGCGAGAAACTCTTCATCCGATATCTGTTGTTTCCGTCTAAACAACCCCACAATAAGCACCTACGATGACGACGGTTAGGTCGCTGTTCTTGCATTTCGTTCTGTCTATAGTGTAGCAAGGACGGAAGAATCCGCCACGACTTTGATGCTGGGACGTTCGTCTGTGAGGGAAGCCGGGACGGTACGATCGACCGTCCCGGCTGTCGTAAGTTGTTATTTTACAGATCGATAATTCCCTCGGACGCGAGTTTGGCGACATGACCTTTCGGCCAGAACAAGGCGGCTACACGATGTACCGCTACGTGCGAAAATCCGCGAAATCGCGCCGAGGTGATGAATGAGGTCTCGGCGAGACCCGGGTTCCCGAAGTAGGATTGGAATCGTTTGGCCATGTCTCTCAGACGGTCGATGTGGTTGGACTCACTCATTGGATACCTCCGTTATGCCCACTGAAGGGGGCAGTATTTTCCTCTCCTGATCCTCATGGCCCTTCAGCGCCTGCATACGGATAACCAATTGTAAAATAGAGACTTATGAATTAATCGCTCTAGTATGCTGATATTCCCTGGTTAACGTTGGTCGCAATTAGTGTGCCTCATTACGAACAATGATTGTTAGAAATGTGTATTACCTTGGGAGCATTAGTAAATGAACGAAACAAAATCATATAGCATTTCTTCTACGTTTTGTTGATTTTCGTTCATTTGCGCGGTATTCTAAAAGATGATTTGTGTGAACCTATGTGCCTTGGGCGTGCAATCGGAGGGGAGTGCCGTTTATGGGATTGGGGGACTGGTAAATGCCAGCCATAGATATTAATCAGTTTTTCGATCAGTCACAGCAGAATTACTTTTTTAACAAACGATTCGGTTATTGGAATGCCGAGCGAGGGAATACTTCTAAGAAAAAAGGCGTTTCAACCGAGTCACTTGTGAAGGTAATTCACAACGGACGCGTGACGTGGTTTACCGCGGATGAAGCCCAGCGTCTGCTTGCCGACCTGGACGACGAAAACGCGAAAGAAGCCTCTTTCAAAGCGAATCTGGAGAAAGCGCTTCGTGGTTCGAGCCGGACGCTGGCGGAAGAGATTCGTGTGCTATTCAACCTCGCGATACAGACTCTTTTCGAGCGAGTGCGTGAGGGGATTGTCGAGGATGAACAAGCGGAAGAGTACACGACAAATCTTCGCAGGCGGTTTGAAGAGGCTGAGGGCAGCATAGAAGATCTGATGGATCTGGAGACCGAGCTGACTCAGCGGAAGCGCGCCGAGCCGATTTTCGCCAGTTATGAGAACAAGCTGGCGGAGATGATGCGTTTGCAGAAAGCCGGTGATTTTGCCCAAGCGGCGGTGCTGGCGAAACAACTGATGCATGAGAAGAAGCACTATTTGCTTCGCAGTCGTGCTCTCGAACCGCTTACTTATGCGGCGTATTACTACCGACTCGATCTTCAGAAAATCAAGGGTCGGGTTTTGGACACGCAACGGCAGCTGTGTGAGATGCGTGACTCGTTGGTCAAGAACGAATTACAGAAAATTCGAGATAACCTCGGTGCACAAACGGACGATCTCTTCGAGGAACCGGACGATCTGCCGGAATTGCCGTCTCCCGAGGAAGGGCAGGCCATTCGACGATATCAGCAGGAACTGCGCAATTTGGCGCTCGAGTCGAGGGCATTGGTAAGGACGATTGAAGAAGCTGAGAATATCTGCAGATGGATAGAGAACGAGATATTCAAAGACGAGAATCTCAAGCAAGCGGCTGTCACCCACGCACAGACACGGAAACAGTCTCGTTCCGATGAGGGATCGAAAGGCCAAGCCCCCTTAAAACACGGCATGGTTGTAATGGATCGAATTAAGAAGAAGAAAAGGAAATAATTCTTGATTTTCAGTCTCGCAGCGGGTATTGCTGCATGCAGACATCCAGATTATCGATCAGCCGACATTTGCCCACGAAAATCGCCCCAATCAACAAGTCATTCGGGGACAGTGTGTCCACCGAATGAAAGGTCTCCCGATTGACCACACCGACATAATCCAATTTTGCGAGCGGTTCCGCCTCGATTTTTGTGTTCATGATTTCGGTCAGTTTTTCCGTCGACCGTTCCCCCTTTTCATACGCGGAGCGTGCAGCGCGTAGACTTTCATACAACACGAGCGCAGCCGAGCGTTCCTCCGACGAGAGATAGGCATTGCGAGAGGACATGGCAAGCCCATCCGGCTCGCGGATGATTTCGCCGACGACGACGCCAACGGGAAATTTCAAATCGTGAGTCATGCGTTTGATGACCGCGACCTGTTGAGCGTCTTTCTGGCCAAAGTAGGCGAGGTCGGGCTGAGCGATATTGAAGAGCTGACTGACGACAGTGGTGACGCCGCGGAAATGCACCGGCCTGGACGCGCCGCACCAGCCTTCGCTCGGTCCGTCGGTCTTCACGAATGTGCTGTACCCGGGCGGGTACATCGTCTCCGAGGTCGGCAGAAAAACCGCATTGACGCCTTCCCGGCGGAGCCACTCCATATCGCGTTCTTCATCTCGCGGGTATCGTTCGAAGTCCTCGCCGGGTCCGAATTGGGTGGGATTCACATAAATGGAAACGATGGTTTGATTCGTGTCTTGCAGCGAAAGTCGAACGAGTGAGAGATGCCCTTCATGCAGATATCCCATCGTCGGTACAAGTCCGATGGACTGTCCGGAGCGGTGGTGCTTCCGAGACCACTCCTGCATTTCTTGCGGGTTATGGAGAACTTCCATGATTACAAATCCGCGCCCCGTTCCCGAAGGAGCTCTTCCGCGCGCTCGACATCTTCGGGCGTATCGATGGCATGGCCGACAAACTCGGAATCTTCGCAGGCCGTCTTGACTACCCTGATTTTGTAACCGTGCTCCAATACGCGCAACTGTTCGAGCGATTCTTCCTGTTCAAGCGGTGTGGGTTTCAGGCCCGCCAGGGTTCGCAGAAAATCTCTTTGGTACACGTAAATGCCGATATGATCGTAAGCGGGAAGTCCGGTTTTCATTCGCGGGTATGGAATCAGGGAGCGGGAGAAATACAGGGCAAACCCATTCAGATCGATCGCTACTTTCACAACGGCGGGGTTTTGCAGGTTTTCCTTACGGTGGATAGGGTATACGGACGTTCCCATGGGGATGGAGGCGTCTTGTCGCAGCGGTTCGACGATTTCATCGATCATCCTCGGATGTACGAAGGGCATATCGCCCTGGATATTGACGACAATCTTGGGATGACACACTTCCTCGCGTTCGAGAATTTCAACGGTTTCTGCGATTCGATCCGTTCCGGAGGGGTGATCCGGCGAGGTCATGACAGCACGACCGCCGATCCGATCGATTTCTTTGACGATTCGTTCATCGTCGGTAGCCACACAAACGAGATCGAGAGTCTCGCATTTCATCGACTGTTCGTATACGCGCCGGATGAGGCTTTTGCCCGCGATGGAGGCCAACGGTTTGCCGGGGAGGCGTGTGGAACCGTAGCGCGCGGGAATCACACCTAGGACTTCCATGTTTTTTTTCTCCTTGACGCTTCAATGAATCATTCTGTCTTTGGTGAGCGAGAAGAAAGGTCACTTTAACACAAAACAGGACAACCTCCAGCTATGCTGTGATGAGGTTGTCCTAAGGCCGCGCTGTCATCTTGCATATTTCGCATCGATGGCTTCGGGAAGCTGTTTGACAAACGCTGCGATTTCGTCGCGGACTCTTCTGTACTGATCGAGAGCTTCCTCTTCGGTGTCGGCCGCCAAGGCGAGACTCGGTGGGTCATCAAATCCAATGTGAATCACGCGGGGGGCCCGGGGAAAGGTGGGGCAGCTTTCGTGTGCGCCGCCGCAGACCGTGATGACATAGTCGAAGTCAATATGTTTCAGGGAGTCGACATGTTTCGATTCATGATGCGAGATATCCACATCAATCTCAGCCATCGCTTCGACAGCCCTGGGATCTAATTTGTGCGGATCGACACCGGCGGAGTAGGGTTCGATGAGTTCTCCTTTCAGATGACGCGTCAATCCTTCGGCCATTTGACTTCGACATGAATTGCCGGTGCAGAGGAAAAGCAGCTTCAGTTTTTTGCCGGGGAAATTGTTGTTGTTCATGGGTTACTGTCTCTCGTCGGTTCGGTTCTGTCCGCGACTTATTGTGCCTTTCGCTCTAGGCCGAAACGTACGTATCCATGAGGCCCTTCTCCTGAACCGGCATAATATCGATCAATTCATATGCCCGGGTACCATGACCGAGTTTTTCGCATTCCCGCAGGACAAGATATGGATCTTTGTACGGCCCATGCATTTGTTGGAACGGATGGCCGGCGTCTTTCTGAAATTCCATTACACGCGGCAGATTATCGGCAAATACCTCAGATTCCGCGATCTTATCCAATACGGCGGTTTCGACGGCCACGATATCATTTGAACCGAACACGCCCAGATCGGGCAGAATCGGCAGGCCGGTGAAGCCGAAACAGTCGCAAACAGGGGTCATGTGAGTTGCCACATTCAAGAACACTCGTTTTTCGGGCTTGTAGGTTGACAGTACGATATCCGTGGCGATGGCACACGCCTCCTGAAAAGCTTCAAAATTCTCCGGAAGGATTTTAAGAGAACCTTCGGGAGCGACTTCCAGACATCGTTTGCACTGATTGCAGTTTTCATAATGGAGATGCAACTCCTCGGGATCTTCGCGATCTTCGATGATCGCAGCGAGAGGGCAACTTTCGATGATCCGCTTGCGTGTTGCATCATCCGGGCATTTCTCTTTGAACCAGTATTTCACGTAATGATTGGTATCGTGGATTTGCCCTCTCGTTTGCTGGGTGAACCCGCCAAGGGCGAGATTTTTGACACATCCGCCGAATCCGCAGCTGGGGTGGCCTTTGATGTGGGCGAGATCGATCAAGAAACTCGCGTCCTGCAGGAATCCGCCCAGTCCCCATTTCTTGATGTTTTTGTAGGGTCGTTCGTACCAATAGGTGTATTGTTCCGTGGGGCCGTTTGTATTGACGATTTCGCATCCCAGGGTTTCGGCGGTATAGCCGCGTGTGGACGCGGTGCGGACTGAATTCGGCAGATCGCAGACGTACGGTTTGCCTCCGCCTTTCTTCACTGCTTCGACGACCTTTCGGACAAATACCGGGTGGATGGTGGAATAGCCGATATTGCCACCCAGATGCATTTTGATCGCGACGACTTCGTCTTTTACTCGTTTATCGAGTTCGAGTTTCTCAAGAATCTTTTCGAGTTTGGCGGGGAGTGTTTCTTCGGGGATGAGTTGGGTTTGATGGGCACTTCCGAAATAGACCGGTGAAGCCATGAAATTTATCCTTCCTGTGTGTCAGTACTTATCGTCTATAGTTTCCATTTTCGGGAGGATTGTGCAACTGAGGTGGTTGGAGGTGGGTATTGCCCTCACCCCGGCCCTCTCCCAGAGGGAGAGGGAGAAGACAACAACGATTTCGTGGAGCACTCCTCTCTATGTGAAACGCCCGTCTTTGCGTGGAGCACTCAGCTCTATGTGAAACGCCCGTCTTTGCGTGGAGCACTCAGCTCTACGTCAAACACTTTTCTCTGCGCGGAACACTCGTCTCTACCCTATGGTTGCAAAAACGAGAAGAGGCCGGCCGGAAACGCCGTTGGAAAGCC